>PLHD01000049.1 GCA_003138815.1 Acidimicrobiaceae bacterium
TGACGAGATTCGCTCGGGCGGGGATCTAGAGAGTACCCTCCGAGCATGATCGTTTGCGTGCCCGTGACCAGTGATGGACAAGTCGACCACCGTTGGGGCCGCGCGGAGCGGATCGCAGTCGCCAACATCATCAATGGCGGGATTGAGAGTTGGCAAGAAATCGAGGTGTCCTGGGACCGGCTGCACGATGAGGGTACGTCTGCCCAACACCACGCTCGCGTTGCCCGATTCCTGCTTCAGAACCATGTCGAGGGAGTGGTCGCGCATCACGTCGGGGACGGAATGGTGCGGATGTTGGAAACGATGAAGTTGTCGTTATTTCTGGAGGCGACCGGAGACGCCCGAACCGCCGTGCTTGCGGCGACGGCGTAGTCCGTCTTTGGTACGAGCCCTGTTCAGTCAGACAATTGCCGATGCAAGATGGCATTTCTAACAGGTCTGTTGCGCCGGGCCTCTATTGGGTCACTGCTCACCCGACTGGCGGTCAGCACGTGGTGACGTCGTTGAGTCGGGCCGGTGTGGAAGTGTCTCTCGGTTCCGATCTCGACGCTTGAAGCTGTGGGATCATACTGAAATGACGAGGATTTCGATTGCTCGTACGAGTCGATTGGTACCGCTTCGTACAGGCCGCGTAGCTACATCACTGGCGATTGGGATTGGTCTGTTTCTTGGCGGATCATGGTTGACATCATTCAATTCGCCGACACACTATGGATATGAGGTGGGCGCGCCGCCAACTCTTTCCGTAAACGACATGTCCATTTTCATGAGCCGAATGGTCGGTTTCTTCATCTGGGTCGCCATTGCTGCCGCATGGTTCGTTCTGTCAACGTTCCTAGTGAGGAATAGGCAGCCTTCTAAGTCCGCAGACGATTCAGTTGAGGAGACGGCTTCACTTACTTGCGTCAGCCAATAGCGCTTTCCTGTTTTGAAGATTCGAGTGTGTGACAGAGTCGAGTCCTAGTCTGCGTCAAACCGCCAGTGCAGGGTTGCACACTTGTCGCGTCGGGCCTCCGACACGAGCGAGCTCAGCCCTTTGAGACAACAAAGACGCAGAATGGATGCCCATCGGGATCGACGTAAACGCGAAGAGGCTCTTCAACGTCGTCCGAGCGGTCCAATTGCGCCTCGCCACCGAGTGCGATTATCCGCAAGTGCACAGCATTGAGTTCTTCAAGATTATCCACTACGAGGTCCAGATGCAGCTGTTGAGGCACACCGCTACCGGGCCAAGTTGACCTCGGCAGTTCATCGACCCGCTGAAGGGCAACGCAAGCTTCACCAGAGGGGGTAAGGAGATTCAGCCACTCTCGTCCTGTCAGATCATCTTCATCAAGACCCGGCGGCTCGTGTCCATCTTGGTAGACGAGCCCGAGCAACTGCCGCCAGAATTCAGCGCTGGCGCGGGGGTTGGTCGTATCAAGAACCACCTGCCGCAATCGCGGTGCGACTGAGCCTTCCACGTCGCGAAGGTTATCCCAGACGGCGCCGGAGCGTCACAACGGGTGTTCGGCGAAGGGTGACGCATTGTCTCCAGCGTCCAACCGCCAATGTGAGGTGGCTGTCGCGTCGGGCCTGCGACTCCAACGATGTCCGGGATTCTCGACCGACTTCTCCGTATGGGTTGTGCCGTGAGAAGAAGCCCACGTTGTAGCACTCTGTGACGTTTGGCCCTTGTGTTCTCAAAGTCGACGGGCGATCGTTGACGCATGGGCAAGAGGGTTGTCGGCATCGTTGTTAGCGCGCTGGTAGTGGTGGCCGCATTGGGTGTCGTGGTGGGGCGTCAATGGGGGTCAGTGTCAACTCCATCGACGTCAGCGAAGACCACCACCACGCTTGGCGCGGCCACACAACCCGAAACGGCAGTATGGCCCTTCGCTTCGACTGTGACACGGTTTGGTGATCCGGTACTGGCAGCCCAGGCATTCGCCACGGCCTACCTGGGATTCGTCAATCCAATGATGGGTGCCTTTGAACAAGGCGATAGTCACTCAGGTGAAGTTCTCGTCAGAGCCACGCCGACCGGTCCCGTGACCACGATAATGGTAGGCCAGTTGACACCGGCGAACTCGTGGTGGGTGCTCGGCGCGTCGTGCCCGGACATCATCGTGACGGCCCCTTCGTCGTCTGAACGTATCTCTTCACCGGTAGTAGTCCAAGGTCGCAGCACCGCGTATGAAGCCGTTGTCAATGTCGAGATGCTCCAGGATGGGACGCTCGCTCCGCTGAAGTCAGATACCGTAATGGGTGGCTCGATGGGAGTCAAGGGTCCCTTTAAGAAGTCGATATTGTTCGCTTCGCCATCATCTCGAGCCGGTGCGCTTTCGTTCCGCACCATCTCCCCCAAAGACGGACACGTGATAGAAGCCAGCGTGATTCGAGTCACCTTTGTGAAGTGAGGTGTCGCTCAAGTAGATCGTCGGACGTAGACGTCGAGTGGCCGGCTCGGTGACTGCCGGTGCACGGGTGTTTCTCGGCGGCTCGGGAACGATAAATTCTCTTCGACGAGTCGAAACTGAATTTTATTGCGATTCCATAGGAAGTCTTTCATCGTCGTAACCACGACTCGATTCTCCAATCGTAGATTGTGGATATCGGCCCTCCGAGCCAAACAGACCGGGTGAGTAAGTCTTCAAGAATGGTGTCATTCCGGGTTGAAACCACCGACTTCGCAAGGTTTTAGATCTGATGAGAAGGTGGAAGAAATGTATTACGTTTGGCATCAATGACCTCACTGCTGGAAATCATGAAAGGAGAGCGCAGATGTCCGCCAAAGACGTCGATGCGTACTTACGCGGAGTCGAAGAGCCAAAGCGCAGCACGCTCCAAGCACTTCGCCGCACGATAGTTGAAATCATTCCCGACGCTGAACAGGTCATTTCGTACTGCGTTCCCGCTTTTCGCTTGGATGGCAGGATCGTTGCTGGTTTTGCCGCGTTTCGCAACCACCTCAGCTATCTTCCGTTCAGTGGTTCAGTCCTCTCGTACCTAGACAAAGAGCTCAGCGGCTACACGATGACAAAGAGCGCCCTCCACTTTCCAATTGATCAGCCGCTGCCGAAGCAACTTGTCAAGAAGCTGATTAGGGTCCGAATCGCGGAATCGTCTCGCCAATCGCGATAGGCGAACAGGGGTAGTTCGTGAGGCTTTTGCGTAACTGAGTGGCCCAGAGAGACGCAGGTCTCCCTCTCGCGCTTCGATAGACCCATTGCCCGCCAGGTTGAAGTTGCAGTCCATCCGGGCTTGTGCTGACCACTAGGTTTTGTCCAATGGCGATGGGATCAGGGCTTGCGCACCTAAACGGCTATCCATTTGAGGTGCGTTACAGTGATGGGTCACTGGCACGAGCGCGGGCCGCGGCCGATGTCGCCGCGGACGCCTACGTCTACTTCAGTCGCCTGTTTTCAGGAGTCGAGCCCAACATCGCCGTCATCGTGGCCGACGTTGCGGACTGGCAGAGCAGGCAGCCATACGGGCTGCCGTTCTTTAACGATGACGATGGTCAGATCCGTCCCGGCATCGTGGTGATGCCCGCCGGAAGCGGAGACTTCTGGATCGCGATGGGACAGGACCTTCACGAGGTGTCGCCGCGCGGTTATGCGAGATTGCTTGCGACATACCCCGACGGCGCAGGTGGCTTGGATCTGCAGCCATTCTTCGACCTCGTCACGATCCATGAGCTCGGCCACGCATTCGAAGTGCTCGGAGATCTCAGACTGCCGACCTTCTGGTTGGGCGAGATCTTCGCCAACCTGGCCCTCCACGCGTTCGTCGCAACCAGGCAGCCGGAAGATCTGGACACGCTCGAGGTGCTCTCAACCGTGGGAGCGCAGAGTACGCGCCTTGACGCTCGGATGCGCGCCGAGGGTTACAGCACGCTGGAGGATCTCGAAGCCCACTACACGGGTGGTGATGACCCGATGAGCCCGCTGAACTACGTCTGGTATCAGTATCGGTGGCAACGTCTCGCGGCAACGATGTTCGACGCCGACGGTGAGGACGGACTGGTCCGCCTATGGGATTGCTTTCACGCGACCGATCGCCTCAGCTCCGGCGAGGTCACGGCGGCGTCGCTGGCCCCGCTGCTAGGAGCCGAGGTGAGCGAGACCCTCGGCCGAGCAGTCCAAGATTGGCGATAACCCCGTCGGGGGAGCCGATGTATGGTTCCCGAGGATAGGCCCCTTCCGTTGCCGCTCAATCGCCAGTGGCTGATAGCAGACCCGTTGCGTCGGGCCTCCGACGTCATCGAGCCTGACTTCGGGCCCAACCTTCAGGGCTCGGTAGCAGACCTTGCGAGTCGGGCCTCCGACACCGGCCGAGGATCCCATATCGGCACACGTGGGCCAGGGCTAGGGACCGTCGTCAACGTCAGTCTCGCTCGATAACCAGCATTTGCGCGCGGGTGGCACCAGGCGATGACTTGTAAGGGTCATCCTCAGCGTTCCTTCGCACTCCGAGCCCAGCAGTGAGTGTCCCACGTTCGGCGACCGGACCGGAGTGGTCTCCGAAAGATTGCCCGGCGCGACACGATTCGGAAACGGCTCAGCCATGATCCCGCCGCGCGTCCACACGGCGGGCGGCGAGCATACCGAAGGCTGCAGCGGCCAGGGCGGCTGCTCCGCCGATGAGGACTGGGGCGCGGACGCCGACCGCGTCGGCAATAGCACCGAGGATCGGTCCGCCGATCGGTGCGGTGCCGACAAGGAGAACGGTTTGTATAGCGAGGATTCGCCCGATCATGTGCGGTTCCGTTCGGATCTGGGCAATGGCGGTCGTCGCCGTCATGTAGGCCACGCTGGCGGCGCCAACCAGAGTCGCCACCAAGTAGGCGAGGGCGACGCTGGGGACGGCTGAGAGCACAAGCATGGCCGCCCCGAGGCCCGCTGCACTGACCGCAACGGTCCGGATACTGACGGTGGAACGCCTGGCGACGAGCAGCGCCCCGACGAGGCCGCCTGCGCTGAAGGCCGAGTAGACAAGTGCGTATGTGCCATCGCCGCCGTGGAGTCCCTTCTCGACGAAGAGTGGGAATACGACCGCGAAGTTGTAGCTCATGGTTCCGATGAGCAGGAGCATGACAAAGGTGATCCAGAGGTCTGGCACGCCGAATATGTACTTGAGTCCGGCCCGGACCTGTCCGGCCCCACGAGGCGTCATCGGCAGCCGCCGCAGTTCGGCCGTGCGCATCATGGCGAGTGCGGTGATGACCGCCACGTAGGAGACGGCGTCAACCGTGAAGCACCATCCGTAGCCGACCGTCACGATGAGCAGGCCAGCGAAAGCGGGTCCCGCGATGCGAGCCATGCTGTTCATGGCGCTGTAGAGCGTCACGGCGTTGGTTATGTCGTCTCTCGGCACCATTTCGTTGACGAAGGTCCGCCGGACCGGGTTGTCCAACGCCAGCAATGCGCCTCCTGCAAGGGCGATGCCGTAGAACGCGGCGAGCGGTGCGTTGTGAATGAACGCCAGCGCCGCGAGCGCAAACGATTCGCACATCTCGAGCGCCTGCGTGATGTAGAGGAGGTTGCGCTTATTGGTGCGATCGACGATCACACCTGCCCAGGCAGACAGCAGCAGGATCGGGCCGTACTGGCACGCCACCAGCAGGCCAAGAGCGACCCCGCTCCCGGTGCGGTGCAGAATGAGGAGCGTCAGAGCAACGTTGGTCAGCCAGTTGCCGGTCTGGGAGATTGTTTGGCCGATGAAGAACAGGCGGAAGTTCCGCCACCGGAGCGACGTCAGAGTGCGCCGGACGAAACCAGGTCCTTGGGCAAGACTGTCGTCCATCGGATCAGGCTCCTTTGACGCATTCATTGGCTAGTCCCTCAGCCGTGTGGACGACCCGACGCTCGACCAGCGTCACAATCGATGAGGTCAGGTGCAGCGGTACACGGGCCGACCGACCTGTATCGCCCGGGTCCGTCGGGCCCGACCCAACCCCCCGAACGAGCTGGCCACAACGGGTAGCGCCAGAAGGAGTGCGCACCACTCGCAGTCGCCGCCCTGGCCCACAACGCCGGGACGGTGGCCCACTCCGGCACTTCTTGAGCCGTATGGTCCGCACGACAACACGTGTGGAACACCCACGCCCGAGCGGATCGGCGAGGGACTTGCCAAGATCGGTGAGTTCGTACAGGGTCGCAGTCTCGGCGCGGCCCGGATCGATTTGGCGTGTCACCAGACCGTCGCGTTCGCCTCGGCAAAGTGTGTCCGTGAGGACCTCATGTGATAGGCCGTTGAGGGCCTCATGAAGGTCCTGGTAGCACTTGCCTCGCTACCACAGCTCTCCGAGAAGCGCGATGGCCTATCCTCCGCCGAGGATCTCGAAGAGTCCCTCGGCGTGACTAGCCCGACTAATCCGGAAAGCGTCCATGTGCAGTTCAACGTTCGTAGATACCGGTCAGCCGGCCTCGGGCGGTTACTCGTGCGGTGAGGGAGGAGAGGAGGGCGCGGGGTCTGACTCGATCCAGTGTCGTTCCGTCAACGGTGCTGATTGTTTCGCCTGAGAGAGCAAAGAGTTGGAAGGTGTAGCGGTGCGGTCCGTGGCCCTTGAGCGGATCGGGGCCGTGGTATCCGCGACTTATGGTGGATCGCAGGATTCGCACTCCGGTGGCGGGCTGGTGCGCCGACAGCGCGCCGGGGGGTAGGTGGTTGGGGGAGTCGAGCCGGGACGGGTCGATGAGCACCAGGCAGTGCACGGCTGGCCGGGATATGGGGCCATCGAGGTCCTCGACCACGAGCAGTAGCTCGGTCGTCTCGGGTGGTGGCGGGCTCCAGGTGAGATCAGGTGAGAGGTTCTTCCCGCCGATCCGCTTTCGGGTGTGCTCCAGGGGGATCAAACCCCCTTCCTCGAAACTTCGGCTCGTCACGATGAGCAGTTCTGGTCCCTGTAGGTTCGGGAGGTTCCACGCCGAATGGGCGTCTCTCGCTCGGCGGTTTTTGAGGAGCGTGCCAAGAAGCGTCATTTCGGCTCCGTCAGCATGTCGAGGATCTCAGCGGTCGTGGTGGTCTGGCCGAGCTTGGGGAAGATGCGTTCGATGCTGTTGGCGTGGGCATCGGGATCGGTGTCGGTCATAGCGTCGGTTGCCAAGACGACGTGATAGCCGTGGTCGTACGCGGAGCGGGCGGTGGACTCGACGCCTGAGGTGGTCGAGATGCCGGTCAGCACCACCTGGGTGACGCCGAGGCCGCGCAGATGAGCGTCGAGCCCAGTGTCGTGGAAGGCGCTCCGCCGCTGCTTGGTGACGAGGTGGTCCTCCGGTTGCACATCGAGTTCGTCGACGAGGTCGGCCCAGTCGGGAGAGCTGATGATCCCGGGCGGGCCGGTCCGATCGGTACGCCCTGGTGCTCCACCGGTCACGTTGACCAGCACGACGGGGAGAGCCCGGCGGCGGAACGCGTCGGCCAGGTTGGCAGACCGCTCGACGATCTCTCCGGTGGGATGGACCGTGGGCGCGTCGACGATTCCCTTCTGCAAGTCAATCACGATGAGTGCGGGCTTGGGGTCCAAAGTCGTCAGTGCCATCGTTGTTCCCTCTTCTGTAGGTATCTCATTGATTTGGTTTCGCAATCAAGGCGACGTCGGTCTGGGTCGGGCATGTCGCGTTCGTCGCGGTGTCCGGGTTCCCCGGCGGGATCGCGGTGCCGGACGGCAACGTACCGGTCGGCGCTGCTTCGATGGGAGGCGGGGCCCCTCGTCGGCGACGGCGGTCGGTTCCGGCGGTCTGCTCCGGTTCCATTACTGAGGTCATAGGCTTTGCGCCAGCCGTTCGATCAAGGGTGCGGCGATCATCAGCTGTCGAAGCTCCGAGGGGGTGAAACCCGCCGAGAGTGCCTTCGCCAGTTGCTCGGCGCGCCCGTTGTGCTTGTCGCTCAGCACCCGTGTGCCGGACTTGGTGATCGAAAGAACGAAACGCCGGCCGTCGCTCGGATGGGGATGTCGCTCGACGAGGCCACGTGCCTCGAGCGCCCCCAGCGTCGTTCCCATCGACTGCACGCTGATCTGCTCGGCCTTGGCCAGCTCGGTCACCGAGGTCGGACCGCTTCGGTCCAATCGCTTTAGGGCCGAGGCCTCCGGCAACCTCAGCCCGCCTTCGACCCTCATCTGTCGCAGCTGTCGCAAGCACAGGCCGATGCTCATCTGAAGAGCTGCAGCAACGTCGTAAACATCTGGATCCTGAGGCACATAGCAAGCCTAACCTTGCTAGATCCACTTAGCAAGCCACGGCTTGGTATCTGGGCAGCCTGACGGGCGAGATCGTCCAGATCGAAGTTGCCTGTCGCCTCCAGGGTCCTCCATTGGGACGGATGGCGGCTAGACGAGTATTCAGTCGTCGCCCCCGGAGGGGCGGCCGGACTCGAACACGACGAACAGTCCCGCACGGGTCCTCCCAGCACCGCGGACGATGCTCGACGCAACATCTACCGGGTGGCTCAAGTCATCGAGGATGCTTTCAGATTCTGCGCTGATTGATGCCGGATGCCTGCTCCGCCGTCTTGTCAGGCCTGTCCCGGAGCGCCGGTTACGAGCGCGCCATCTGAGTTGGACGTCATTCCTTCGGAACCTCTGGCCACCAGTGCTTGGTAGCAGACCTTGCGCATCGGGCCTCCGACGCCAATGAAGACTAGCGAAGGGCACGGTCAACACACCATCGCATATCCGTCACTTGGCGATGCCGACACCAAGAAAAAGGGAAGGTCAGTGCAGGGTCAACACGAAAATGAAGAAGATCAGAAGTGCCAGGCAATAGAAGATCCAGGTCACGCGCTTGCTGGTCCTGGATTGTCGGGACTTCACTACCCGTATGCCGCGAGGGTTCGATGCGTCCGCGTACCCCCTGGACAGGACCGATCCGAGCCGGAAGCTCGTGAAGATGGGCGCCGCCACTATCACGAAACCGGCCAAGAGCTGCAGCGCGTGCGGAAGAGTTGCAATTCCGTGGTGGACGCAGGTCAACGTTGGAGCAGTCTGTCCCGCACCCTGAAATCCAGAACAGGCCGTGCTGCTGGGGATAGCGAGGAAGAGGTAGAAGATTCCGAGCAGTCCACCGGGCCAAATGAACGTGCCGAGAAGTTTGTCCCAGATACGCCACGTCTTAGAGGACCAGAGTCCGTAAAGGCCAACGAGCCAGCCAAACCCGAAGGCGAAGCCCCCGAACATGATCAACCACGGGGTGGCTCGGTCCATGGCGCTGACGGTGCGCGCCGGCTCGGTCTCTCTGAGCTCGTTGGCGAGTGCTGTCGGCGAACCGATCCGCTCGAGCAGGTTACGTAGCCCCACTTCGTCACCGGGTTCGAGGGACGTTCGGCCCTCAGAGATGTGCTGTTCGATTTCGGCGATGAACTCCTTTGACGAGCTGGGGTTGATGGTTCGAAGCGCGTCGCGCAGATCGCCAAGATATTCCTCAATGATCCGGTCTGACACCGTGTGCTCGCTCATCGCTACTTCCCCCTGCTCAGAATGTCGTCCACCGAGTCGCGAAATCGTGCCCACTGGTCGATGAATGATTTCAGTGCCCGCTGGCCGTTGGTTGTGATCCGGTAGTAACGGCGGGGTGGTCCTTCAGTGGATTCCTGCCAGTAGGTGTCAACCATTCCGTCGTTGCGAAGTCGTGTCAGCAGCGGATAGACCGTGCCCTCGCTCGTTACCAGCCCGTCGGCGTCGGACAACTGACGCGTGATCTCGAAGCCGTAGCGGTCTTCTGACTGGAGAAGAGCCAGCACGCAGTATTCAATGGCGCCCCGACGCATCTGGGCTAACAACTTCTCCGTTCCACCTACTACCATGTTTTACATAGTACTGCACTGCCCACGCCGCGTGTTCTCCATGCTGGCGCCAATTCCTTGGTGTGAGGCTCCCCAGGGAAAGT
>PLHD01000025.1 GCA_003138815.1 Acidimicrobiaceae bacterium
CGCCAGCTCGAGTACAAGACCAAGTGGTACGGCTCTACTCTCGTGCGCGTCAACCGGTTCTACCCCTCATCAAAGACCTTGCAGTCACTGCGGGACAGCCAAAGCCACGCTGTCCCTTGACCAAAGGATGTATCACTGCGGGGCCTGCGGTCTCGTACTCGGCCGCGACCACAACGCGGCCATCAACCTGGCCCGACAAGGCCTGCCGGGGACAAGCTCCGGTACTGGACGCGGAGGGGAGGTAAGACCCGCGCAGCAGAATCCTGNNTCGGTGTGGTGCGTAGTTTGCCGTACTCCACGACCAACCGAGTTTGCCGAATGGGCGTCAGGCGTTTTCACTTCCCCCGAAATCCGATCCGGACCTCATGCAGCAATTTCCCAAAAAATGAGAGATCCCGTGCCGAATTTGGCCAAGAGTGGTGGGAAGTGGTGTAATGTGGCGCCAAGTGGGGGAGAGTGGTGAACCCACCGGAAGGACAGTTCGATGCTTGGTTTCGTTGGTCAATTTCAGCACTCGCTGGATGCCAAGGGTCGACTCATCCTGCCCGCGAAGTTTCGTGCCGAATTCGAACGTGGTGGGCACCTCAGCCCCAACACAGACGGATGCGTTGCACTCTGGACGCCCGGAGAGTTCGCTCGCCAAACCGAAGAGCGACTGGCCCAAAGCCGCAACGGCGGCTCGACCGAGTTGCAACTTGCTCGGTACTGGGCAGCGAACTCTTCGGACGTCGAATTCGACAAACAGGGACGCTTCGCATTGCCGGTCTCGACCCGAGAGTACGGACACCTCGAAGGTGACGTGCTCATCGTGGGATCGCTCGATCACATCGAGTTATGGGATCCCACGATCTACGACGAGAAAGTGAATCCGGCCGAAGCGATGTTCAAGCAAGGCAACAACTAGTGAAAGGAGCCCAACAGCTGCACCTGGCGCGGACCACGTGCAGCCTGGCAATCGTCAAGGCAGGAGGGGAAACCTCCTCCGCCCTCCCTCCGGTCTTGACGATTGAAAGGCTGCAGATGGCCCAAGACAACTACCACGTACCAGTACTCGAACATGAAATCGTCGAGTTGTTCGCCGGCTTGCCCGCCGGAGTGATCGTCGACGCCACATTGGGCGGCGGCGGTCACGCCGCCGCAATCCTGGACGTGGCGCCCCAGTTGCGTCTCTTGGGAATCGACCGCGATCCCGACGCCCGCAGTGCCGCGACGCGGCGTCTGGGCGCGTTCGGGGACCGGACGCGCATCGTCGACGCCACATTCGGGGATCTCGGCAATGTTGTCGCCGCCAACGCGGACTTCGTGGCGTCCGGAGAGATCGTCGGCGTGCTCATGGACCTTGGGGTCTCTTCGCACCAGCTCGATGAGTCGAGCCGCGGATTCTCGTTTCGCGCCAACGCCCCCTTGGACATGCGCATGGACCCATCGAGGGGCGAGACGGCGGCGCAGTACCTCTCACATGTCGACCAAAACGAATTCACCCGTCTACTTCGCGACAACGGCGAGAACCGCTTCGCGGGGTCCATCGCGAAGTCGGTGCTCGAACGTCAACCCCAGACCACCGACGAACTGACCGAAGCCGTGGAGCGCGCCGTGCCCATGGCGGCGCGCCGCCGCGGTCACGTGGCAACTCGTGTCTTTCAGGCATTGCGAATTGCCGTCAACGGCGAAGAGGAGCAGCTGGCCAACGGTCTCGACGCCGCCCTCGACACGCTGGCTCCCGGTGGGGTGTTGGCCGTCATCTCGTACCACTCGGGAGAAGACCGGGTGGTGAAGTCGGTGCTGCACGAGGCCGCGACCGGCGGCTGTCACTGCCCGGTGGAGTTGGGCTGCGTCTGCGGGGCAGTGCCGCGTGTGAGCGTGCTCAAGGCGAGTGCTCGCCTGGCCGGCGCAGACGAGATCGCTCGTAATCCCCGCGCCCGCTCCGCTCGCCTGCGCATAGCCAGGAAGTTGGCGTCATGAGCGTTATTACCTTTCCACGGAGAATCGACACCCGTCGCGAGCGACCCACCACCCGCCCCTCGACACGTCGCCCGACGCACCGCGCCGCCGCTCCGCGCAGTCGCGCCGCCAGGTCCTTCTGGCGCGGATCGACCGTCTTGGGCAAGTCGACCGTCATCGTGGTGGTTGCCCTGGCGCTCTCACTGGCCGGGAGCATGGTCGTGGCCAATCGTCAGGTGGAGATCCATCAACTCCAAAGTCAACTTCTCCAGGACCAGTCGACCTACGCCGAGCAGGTGGGCACGATGACCAACGTATCGACCCCCAGCCAGATTGCCTCCCAGGCGAGCGTCCTGCACTTGGTCGATCCGGTGTCGGTGATTCAAGTCCCTTCCACGTCGCTTGATGCGCCCTTGCCGCTGCCGAAGTTCACTGGTTATGCACCGGTCACATCAAGGACGACTCGGTGACATCGCAGCAGACGCTAACCCGCACCCGCAATAGCCCAACGCGACCTGTCGCGCGCGTCGCATCCGCGAGCGCGCCACGCAGGCTGAAGATGCTCCGCGCGGTCTTCGTGCTGGTATTTGTGGCCCTGGGCGCGCGGCTGTTCATGCTGCAGGTGGCGGACCACGCGCACTACGCCAAGCTGTCGATCGCGCAGGTTCGAGAGAACCTGACCACGAACGCCCTGCGAGCCGGCGTCTACGACCGCTACGGACAGATACTCGCCGTCTCTCGCCCGACGTCGCTCGTGATCGCCGATGACCTCCAGATCACCGATCCCGCCACTGAAGCCCGAGCGATGACGTCCCTGGTGAAGATCCCCGTGAGCAGGCTCACGTCGCTGCTCTCGGAGAAGAACGGTTACGTGATCCTCAACAACACGCTGGACCTGAATGACGGGCGCAAGCTGTCGTCGATGGACTTCCCCGGGATCGTCGTCGAGAACTCGTCCGTGCGCACGTACCCCAACGGAACCCTGGCGACGTCACTGCTTGGCGGCACGAACGCCGCTGGAGCGGGTTCGGCGGGCCTCGAATACGAGTACCAGGACCTGCTGGCCGGACAGACCGGCATCACCAGGGAGTTCGTTTCGGCGTCTGGAGTGAGTCTGCCCAGTTCGCACAGCACCGTCATTCGAAAGGCGAAGCCCGGCGTCGGTCTCGAGTTGACCCTGGATACGTCTCTCCAGTTCGTCGCTGAGCGTGACCTCGCGAAGCAGCTCGCCGCGACCGGCGGCCTGACCGGGGTGGCGGTCGTGATGGACGTGAAGACGGGCGAGATCCTCGCCGACGCGTCGCTCGTGAACACCAAGACGTCGGCCGGGGTCCTCGGCCCCGTTCCGTCGTGGGATAAGTCCGTGGGTGTCGCGGGCATCGATCAGACGATCAACAACCTGGCGTTCAGCCAGGACTACGAGCCTGGATCGGTCTTCAAGGTCGTCACCTTCTCGGCGGCGCTACAGGCGGGCCTGATCACGCCGACGACCGTGTTCGCCGTGCCGAACTCCGTCAACGTCGGCGGACGGTATTTCCACGACGCCGAGACCCACTCCCTCGAGCATCTGAGCGCGACCCAGGTGCTGGCGCTGTCGTCGAACATCGGCACCTACGAGATCGGGCTTCGCGTTGGCGAAGCCGGAATCTTGGCCCAAGTCCAGCGGCTGGGGTTCGGCCAGACGACCGCCGTCAACTTCCCCGGCGAGTCGCCAGGCCTGCTCGTCAACGCGGCGAACTGGTACGCCAGCGACCAAGTGGCCCTGCCGATCGGACAGGTCGACGCCATCCCGCCGCTGCAAGTCCTTGACGCGTACAACACGATCGCCAACGGCGGGACCTTCGTGGAGCCCAAGCTGGTGCGCGGCTACGTGTACACCAACGGAGCCGTCAAGGCGACGCAGCCGAGCGCCAAGCGCGAGGCACTGTCACCGAGCGTCGCCGCGACCATGAACAAGATGCTCCAGCAGGTGGTGCTGGACGGGACCGGCACGAGCGCGATCATCCCCGGTTACTCGGTGGCCGGCAAGACCGGAACCGCCACGATGCCCGACCCAGGACATGACTCGCTGCTGACCGGCGACTACAACGCCAGCTTCGTCGGCTTCGCTCCGGCGAACAATCCGGTCTTGTCCATGATCGTGGTCATTGAGCGTCCTCAGACGACGATCTTCGGCGGCGCGGTGGCGGCGCCGGTGTTCCAGGAAGTGATGTCGTACGCGTTGCACCATTACGGCATTCCCTCCAACGGCACTATGGTCAAGCCGCTGAAGGGTGCGGGGGCCAGCATCGCATCGGACGTGACGTGATGCAGTTGGGCGACCTGCTCGACGACTTCGCCCTGGACGTGGCCACCAGCAGCATCGAGATCGACTACGTCGAGATGGACTCTCGGCGTTGCCGGCCGGGCACGCTCTTCTTCGCCCTGCCTGGCGGCACCGTGCACGGAGCCGGGTTCGCGTCCGACGCGGTCGCGGCGGGAGCGGTGACGGTGGTGACCAGCGAGCCGCTGAAACTCGATGTGCCGGTCGTCGTCGTGCCCGAGACCCAGTTGCGAGCCCTCCTGGCGCACGTCAGCGCCTCGGTGGTGGGCCACCCCGAGGTGGGCGTGGACCTGGTCGGGGTCACGGGAACCAACGGCAAGACCAGCGTGACGACCATGGTGCGCGATCTCGCGCGAGGCATGGGGTGGAACGGCGCCAACATCGGCACGCTCACCAACGAACGCACGACGCCAGCTCCGCCCGAACTCTTTCGAACCCTGCGCGAGTTGGTCGCCGGATTCGATGACAAGCTTCCTCGATCGGTGGTGGCGTTGGAGGTCTCCAGCCACGCACTCGACCAGCGCCGCGTGGAAGGTCTGCGCTTCGCGGTGGCGGCCTTCACGAACCTCAGTCACGATCATCTCGACTACCACGGCTCGATGGATGAGTACTTCGCCGCCAAGGCGCAGCTCTTTACGGCCGAGCACGCCCAGAGCGCGGTCATTTGGTGCGACGACCCCTACGGCGAGCGCCTGGCGGCCTCGACGACGCTCGGCGTCACGCCCGTGCGACGCGCGGACGCCTCCGAGGTCGCCACCTCTCTGCTCGGCACGACGTTCTTCTGGCGCGGCTGCCTGGTCAACACCGAAATGGTCGGCGACTACAACGTGGACAACGCCCTGGTGGCGATGACGGTCATCGGAGCCCTGGGCGCGCGAAACGAGGACATCGCGAGGGCGATGTCGAGCGTGCACAACGTGCCGGGCCGGTTCGAGGTGGTCGCCGGCAGCGGCGTCGTGGTGATCGTCGACTACGCCCATACTCCCGAGGGCCTTCGCCGGTTGCTCAGCGACGTGCGAGCGCTCGCCCCGGACGCACGGGTTCTCACCGTCTTCGGCTGCGGCGGAGAGCGCGACCGGGCCAAGCGTCCCGAAATGGGGCAGGTGGCCACCACGTACTCGGACCTTACAATTGTCACATCAGACAATCCTCGCTCGGAATCACCCGATGGCATCATTGATGCAATCATGTCGGGGACGGTCGCGGGATCAGCGGTGATGCGAATAAGCGATCGTCGAGCGGCCATCGCCGAGGCCCTGGCCCAGGCCGCGGGTGGCGACGTCGTGGTGATAGCGGGTAAGGGCCACGAGACGACCCAGATCACTGGCGATGCCGTGGTGCCCTTTGACGATCGAGCCGTGGCTCTGGAACTGTTGGGGTGAGGAAGCAATGTTGAGCTTGATGGAGTCGGGAGGGGTCGGATTCCTCTTCGCCCTGCTGATGACCCCGCTGTGGATCCGCTTCCTGGTCGGGCGGGGCCTGGGCCAGCAGATCCGCGAGGACGGGCCGTCGACGCACCTCGTCAAGGCTGGCACCCCGACCATGGGTGGGGTCATCATCGTGATGGCGGCGGTGCTGGGGTACCTCGTGGGACACGTGGGAACTTCGGTCGACTTCACTCGCGCGGGCGCCCTCGCCCTCTGCGTGATGGTCGCCTCGGGGATCCTGGGCTTCTTCGACGACTACCTGGCCATTCGCAACGCGAGAAACCTCGGGCTGAACAAGCGCGCCAAGCTGGCGGGCCAGCTCGTTATCGCCGCCGTCTTCGCGGCGGCGTCGATCTACTGGGTGCACACGTCCACCGACCTCTCCTTCACGAGGTTCTCGCTCCCCGGCTGGAACCTCACGGTCTTCGGTTGGATACTTCTTGCGATCTTCGTGCTCATCGCCACGTCCAACGCGGTGAACCTCACCGACGGCCTTGACGGCCTGGCCGCCGGAGCGGGAACGTTCTGCTTCGGCGTGCTGTCGATCATCGGCTACTGGCAGTTTCGCCACTTCTCGATCTACCGCATCCATTCCGCGCTCGACCTGGCCCTCGTGGCCGTCGCTCTCGTCGGCGCCTGCCTGGGATTCCTGTGGTGGAACGCGGCCCCCGCCCGGATCATGATGGGCGATACCGGTTCGCTGGCCATCGGGACCGGCCTGGGCGCGCTGTGCCTCTTGATGAACCTTGACCTGCTGCTCGTCGTGCTCGGCGGACTCTTCGTCGCCGAGACCGCATCGGTGATCCTGCAGGTCATCACGTTCCGTCTCTTCGGGCGACGGGTCTTTCGAATGGCCCCGTTCCACCACCATTTCGAGCTGCGGGGCTGGCCCGAGACCACCGTGATCATCCGGTTCTGGATCATCTCGGGCCTCTGCGCGGTGCTGGGGCTGGGCATCTTCTACGGCGACTTCCTCAAGATTGCGAAGGTGGTGTGATGCAACGGACCAAGAATCGCCGAGAAGCTGCGCCAGCACCCCGACGTGGACTCGGACGCTACGTACAGCCACTGCCGAGCGGCAACACCAACGCGCGCGCGCTGATCCTGATCACCACGCTGCTGGTGACGTTCGGAACCATCGCGGTGGCGTCGGCCAGCGAAGGCCAGGCCGCGGCCAACGGGGGCTCGACCTGGTCGATCATGATCCACGACGTCGTGTACCTCGGCTTTGGCGTCTTCGCCCTCTACGTGATGGCGCGCCTGCGCGTCGACCAGCTCGTGCGAAAGGCCCCGGCGCTGATGGTCGGCGGCCTGGGCCTTCTTCTCGCAGTGAGGGCGGTCGGCATCACCAGCAACGGCGGCAAGCGCTGGCTCGACCTTCACGTCATCGACCTGCAGCCATCGGAGATGTTCAAACTCGTGACCGTGCTGTTCGTGGCGTGGCTCGTCCAGCAACATCATAACGAGCTGGGGCGCGCGAAGCAGCTCTCGGTCTGGACGCTCCCCGTGACGCTCGGAGGCGCCCTCGTCCTGATCGAGCCCGATATCGGCACGGCCTCGGTCGTGCTGTGCATCGCCTTCGCGATGCTGGCGGTCGCCGGGCTGTCGCGCAGGTTGCTGGCGCGGATCGCATTGCTCGGAGTCGGGGGATTCCTCGTCTACATGAAGATGAAGCCCTATTCCGCGGCGCGCTTCTTCTCGTTCCTGCACCCCAGCGCCAACCTGCAGGGGGCCGGCTACCAGCTCTTCCAGTCCAAGATCGGCCTGGGCGCCGGAGGCGTCACGGGCCTGGGGCTCGGGCACAGTCGCGAGAAGTGGGGGCTGCTGCCCAACCCCCACACTGACTTCATCTTCACGATCATCGGAGAGGAGCTCGGCTTCATCGGGACCGTGGTCGTGATCATGCTCTTCGTCGGCTTCCTCTTCTACGCGGTGCGCATAGCCCAGCAGTGCACGAATGACGTCTACCGTCTGATCTGCGTGGGCATCGCCACGTGGATCACCCTGGAGGCGATCATCAACATCGCGTCGGTCGTGGGCTGGTGGGCGGTGACGGGCATACCACTGCCGTTCTTCTCCTACGGGGGGACCGCACTGATAACCGAACTCGCCGCCGTCGGCCTGCTGTTCAACATCGCCCACGACCAGAGCCGCTCGGGCGACGTGACGATTCGCGAGCACGTGGTCACCGACTTCCGGGCGAAGTTCGACGCCCGGAACCCGCCGCGCCGCACCGTCGCGCCCAGACCCCGCAACGGCTCTCGCCGGGATTACTGATGACGGGTCCCATCGTCATCACCGGCGGTGGGACCGGCGGTCACATCTTCCCCATGCAGGCCATTGCCGAGCAGCTCCAGGCTCGCGGTGTGCACGCCGAGCAGCTTCGCTACGTGGGCAGCAGGCGCGGCCAGGAGGAGGACCTGCTCGGCGCCGGGCCGATCCCGCTGACCCTGCTTCGCGGCCGGGGAGTACGGCGATCGCTGGCTCCCCGGGCGCTGGTGGACAACGCTTCGGCCGTGGCCGGGCTGGTCGGCGCCCTGGGCGTGGCGATCGCGAAGGTCGGGCGATGGCGTCCGTCGGTGGTGGTGTCGGTCGGAGGGTACGCGTCCTTCGCGGCCTCCCTGGCGGCGGTGATCTGGCGGCGCCCCCTGGTGCTGGTCGAGTTCGACGCCGTCCCCGGAGCCAGCCACCGCGTGCTGACGCGCTTCGCAGCGCGACGCTGCACGGCGTTCGCCACCGACGCAGAGCGCTGCGTCACGACCGGCGCCCCGATCCGCGGCTCCGTCGCCGCGATCGACCGATCCCTCGCCGCGCGCCTCGCCGCGCGCCTCGCTCTTGAACCGCCGATCGAGCCGGGCCGCGGCGTCGTCGTGGTCATGACCGGCTCGCTCGGCGCCGCGCGCGTCAACCGCGCTGTGAACGGGCTCGCGGCCCAGTGGGCCGCCCGCGGCGACCGGACCCTCATCCACGTGACGGGCCGGCGCGACTTCGAAGAGATGTCGGCGGATCGCCCCGCGACCCCGAAGCTTGACTACCGGATCATGGCGTTCGCCGACATGGCCGAACTCTGGGCGGTGTGCGACGTGGCGGTCTGCCGCAGCGGAGCGATGAGCATCGCCGAGCTCACCGCGCTCGGCATCGCGTCGGTGCTGGTGCCACTGCCCGGAGCGCCGGGCGACCACCAGACCAGGAATGCCGAGCGCGTTGTGCGCGCCGGGGGCGCCCGGATGGTCCGCGACGCGCAGTGCACCGCCGAGGCGTTGGCGAACGTGCTGGACGAGGTGATGGACCCGGCCACCCTGGCCACGCTCTCCGAGGCCGCGCGCTCCCTCGGGCGTCTCGACGCCGCGTCGGCCATTGCCCAGGTCGTGTGCGACGTGGGAGGACTGTGATGTCGGTGCTGGCGCCGGGCGCGCGGGTGCACATCGTGGGAGTGGGCGGTGCGGGGATGAGCGGGCTCGCGCGCCTGCTGGCGGAGATGGGCTGCGAAGTGAGCGGAAGCGACACCCACCAGTCGCCGGTACTGGACGAACTGCGCGCGGCCGGCGTCGAGGTCCACCTCGACCACGACCGGTCATTCGGCGAGGCGAGCGAGGTGGTCCTCTGGTCACCGGCGGTGGGGCCCGACAACGTCGAACTGGCGGCGGCGAGGAAGCGGGGCGCCACGTTGATGGCCCGCGCCGAGGTGCTGGCGGAGCTCGGCCACCTGCAGAGCGTCATCGGCCTGACGGGCACGCACGGCAAGACCACGGCCACTTCGATGATGGTGCACGTGCTGCGCGCCGCCGGGCGCGACGACTCCCGGTTGCTCGGCGCGCCGGTCACCGGCGTGGGTGCCAACGGCCACTGGGGGAGCGGCTCGCTGGTCCTGGAGGTCGACGAGAGCTACGGGACCTTCGCGTTGCTCGAGCCAGCCGTCCTCGGCCTCTTGAACGTCGAGGCCGACCACCTGGATCACTACGGATCCCTCGACGCGCTCGATGCGGCGTTCGCGGCGTTGGCGCGGCGGACCTCGGGGCCGGTCGTCGCGTGGGTCGACGACCCCGGAGTGCGCCGGGTCGAGCGACTCGTCGAACGCGGGTTCGTCACGGTCGCCGCCGACCGGGCCGCGACCTGGCGGGTCTCGAGGATGGCCCTGGCGCGTCGGCGCGCCTCGTTCGACCTGGACGGACCCGGCCGTCACCTCGCGCTGGAACTCGGCGTGACCGGAGCGCACAACGTGGCCAACGCAGCGGTCGTGGCGGTGCTGGCGTTCTCGCTCGGCGTCGAGCCCTCGGCGATCGTCGCCGGTCTCGGGGCGTTCCAGGGCGCGCCTCGGCGTTTCGAATTCCTGGGCCAGTGGCGCGGCGTCGACGTCTACGAGGACTACGCGCACCTGCCCGGCGAGATCGCCGCCACGCTGGCGGCGACCCGGGCCGCCGGCTACCGGCGAATCACCTGCGTCTTCCAGCCCCACCGGGTGACGCGCACGACGAGACTGGCCGACTCGTTCGCGCCGGCCTTCCGGGGCGCGGACCACGTGGTGGTGAGCGACATCTACAGCGCCGGCGAGCCCAACCCCGCGGGGGTGACCGGGCAGTTGATCGCCACGGGCGTCGCGCGCGACTCGGGCGCGAACACGACCTACGCCGCCTCCTTCGACGAGGTCCTCGACGTCCTCGAGCCACTCCATGACGCCAGTGACGTGGTGTTGTTCCTCGGTGCGGGCGACATAGCCACCGTGGCGCCTCGACTTCGTGGTGGACTGGCCTGATGGGGATCGGTGAGCTGATCGCTCAGGGCCGCGGGCGCGTCGAGGAGCACGCCGCCCTCGGCGCACGCACGACGTACCGCGTCGGGGGCAGCGTGGCTGCGCTGGCGACCCTCGCCACGATGCGCGACCTCGAGGAGCTCGGCCCGCTGATCTGGGCGTGCGGACTGCCGGTGGTCGCGCTGGGCAACGGGTCCAACCTGCTGGTCGCCGACGGTGAGCACGACGTGGTGGGCGTGCACCTGACCGGCGACTTCGCGAGCCTCTCCTGGAGCGACCGGGACGGTGGCGTCGTGGTCGAGGCGGGCGCGGCGCTGGACCTGCCGGTCGCGGCCCGTCGCCTGGCGAGCGAGGGGATCGTCGGCTTCGAGTGGGCGGTCGGCGTGCCCGGGACCTTCGGCGGGGCCGCCGTGATGAACGCGGGGGGACACGGATCGGACATGGCCGCTTCGGTGCGCGAGGTCGCGACGTGGCGCGCGGGCGAGGCGCGTCGATGGACGCTCGGCGAGCTGCACTACGGCTACCGCGCGAGTGCACTGCCGTCGGGCGAACTCGTGACCGGCGTGACGATGCGGCTCGCGCGCGGTGACGCGGCGGCGGCGAAGGTCGTTCTGGGCGAGATCGTCCGGTGGCGCCGCCGGCACCAGCCGGGCGGGGCCAACGCCGGCAGCGTCTTCTCCAACCCCGAGGGAGACGCCGCGGGACGGCTCCTCGAAGCGGCTGGCTGCAAGGGCCTGCGCGTGGGCAGCGCGGTGGTGAGCGAGAAGCACGCGAACTTCGTCCTCGTCGATCCGGGCGGCAGCGCGAACGATGTCTACGAACTGCTCTGCCAGATGCGCGAGCGCGTCAGGGAGTCGAGCGGCGTGACGCTCGTGAGCGAGCACCGCCTCATCGGATTCGGGGCGGCGCCGTGAGCCGCAGGGCGCCGCTCGGCGTCTCGCCGGACAAGCGCGCCACGGCCATGGGTTCGCCGCGCCAGAAGCCGGCGGCTCCCAAGAGGCGGAGGCTCGGTCGGCTCACCAAGGTCCTGCTCGGCGTCGGCGTCCTCGCGTCGGCCGCGCTGGGGGCGCAGTGGCTCCTGCACCAGCCCATCCTTCGGGTCCAGCATGTCAGCGTGCTCGGGGTGCGTCACGAGCCCATGGCGCAGGTCCTGGCCGCGTCGGGGCTCGAGGCGCATCCGGCGATGATCGACGTGAGCGCCGCGTCGATTGAGAGCAATCTCGTCTCGTTCCCCTGGATCGCCAGTGTGAGCGTCTCCAAGCACTGGCCCGACACCGTGGTGGTCACGGTCCACGAGAGCCACGCGGTGGCGGTCGGCTTCAACTCGCGCCACGTGCTGCAGTACGTCGACGCCTCGGGCCAGGACCTGGGAGCGGCGCCGCTGGGGGCCAACTTGCCGACGCTCGACTACTTGGGGCCGTCCCCGGGCTCGTGGCCCTTCAGCCGTGCGGCCCAGGCGGCCGCCAAGGTGGCCAGCCAGCTGCCCAAGGCCTTCGCCAGCCAGGTCGCCGAAGTGACCGAAGACGCCAAGGGCGACGTGACGCTCAAGATGGAGAGCCCCGTCAGTTTCGTGCTCGGACCGCCTGACGATCTGCACGCCAAGTTCGTCGCGATTGCCTCGGTCATACTCCATACCACCCTTGGCGTCGGGGACGTGGTGAACGTGACCGTGCCCGACGAGCTCGCAGTGAGCGGTCCGGCACCTTCTCAGTGAAGGCATTTGACCGAAAACAAAGGGGTGACTAGCCTTCTGGGACATTTGTTCGCGAAGATCGTGTGCCGCTCAGGCGGTGAGACACAATAGAAGAGTCAACCCAAGGGGAATTCATGAGTCTTAACCAGAGCAACTACCACGCCGTGATCAAAGTGATCGGTGTGGGGGGCGGCGGTGTCAACGCGGTGAACCGCATGGTAGCCGCCGGCCTGCGCAGCATCGAGTTCATCGCGGCCAACACCGACGCGCAGGCTCTCTTGATCAGTGAGGCCGACCTTAAACTGGACATCGGTCGCCAGCTGACCCGCGGTCTGGGCGCGGGGAGCGATCCCGAGATCGGCCGACAGGCGGCCGAGGATCACCGAGCCGAGATCGAGGAGGCCCTGAAGGACACCGACATGGTGTTCATCACCGTGGGCGAGGGAGGGGGCACCGGAACCGGAGCCGCCCCCGTCGTGGCCGAAATCGCTCGGGCCATGGGCATCTTGACCATCGCCGTCGTGACTCGGCCGTTCTCCTTCGAGGGCAAGCGCCGAGCGATCCAGGCCGAGAAGGGGATCCAGCTCTTGCGCGAGAAGGTCGACACCCTGATCGTGATCCCCAACGACCGACTGCTCTCGGTGACCGCTGCCGACACGTCGATGCTAGACGCCTTCAGGATCGCCGACGACGTGCTGCTCTCGGCGGTACGCGGCGTGACCGACCTCATCACGGTTCCCGGCCTCATCAACACCGACTTCGCCGACGTGAACACCGTCATGCGCAACGCCGGTACGGCGATCATGGGCGTGGGCACGTCGACCGGCGAGGGCCGTGCGGTGAACGCAGCTCGGGCCGCGATCACGTCGCCGCTCCTGGAAGCCTCCATCGACGGCGCGCGCGGGATCCTCATGAACATTGTCGGCGGCTCGGACGTCACGCTCAGCGAAGTCACCGACGCCGCCAACATCATCCACTCGGTGGCCCACCCCGACGCCAACATCATCTTCGGGAGCGTCATCGACGACTCCATAGGCGACGCGGTTCGAGTGACGGTGATCGCCGCTGGCTTCGACCACAACGCCACTCCCAAGCCCGCGCCGACCACCACCAGCGCTCCGGTGATGACCGAGGGCCCGCGCAGCGACATCTTTGCGAGCACCACCAGCGACGATTTCTTTGACGTCGGTGGCGATGACGACCTGCCCAGCTTCCTCCGCTAGCGACGAGGTCGTCCAGCGCGTCCGAGACAACCTGGCGGTGGTACGTGCTCGGATCGCGTCGAGCGGGCGCGAGACCCAGAGCGTGCGGATCGTGGCAGTGACCAAGACCTTCGGTGCCGAGATGGTCCGCGCCGCGCGCGCGGCCGGTCTCGACGACGTGGGCGAGAACTACGTCGAAGAGCTGACCGAGAAGCGCGCCGCGACCCCTGACGTGCAGGTGGTGTGGCACTACCTGGGTGCCCTGCAGACCAACAAGATCGCCCAGGTGACCAAGGTGGCCGACGTGCTCTGCGGGGTGTCGCGGCTGAAGGAACTCGACAAGATCGCCTCGCACCGCCCGGGAATGGCGCTGTACGTGCAGGTGGACTACACCGCTGCGCCCGGGCGCAACGGAGCGGCGCCCGGCGACGTGGCGAGCCTGGTGAGCCGGGCGCGCGCGCTCGACCTGGACGTGCGCGGCCTCATGACCGTGGCACCCGTCGACCCCGAACTGGCCCGGCGGGCCTTCGTTGCCACCGACCTGCTGGCCAGTGACCTCGGACTGGTGGAACGGTCGATGGGCATGACTGACGATCTGGAGATCGCGTGCCGATGCGGATCGACCGAAGTGCGAGTGGGACGAGCCTTGTTCGGGCCCAGGGCCAAGAAGTGACGCTCCTGGCCTAACATGGGGGAGGGCGTAAGCCACGAGGAGATTCGAATGAAAGAAAAAATGCGACGCGTTCTCGGATTCCTGGGTCTGGTCGAGGACGAGTACGGTGAGTACGCCTCGACCGGGTCCGCACGTCCATTCTCGGACCAGCCCGTCTACGAGGAGGAACCGGATTGGTCGCCGCCGGCCCCGGCGAGCACCTCGCGCGCGTTCCCGACCACCGTGAGCTCGACGGGGGCGCCACGCGGTTCCAGCTCGGCGCCGCTGCGCACGTCGTCGATCTCGGTGCTCGACTCCTCGGGTCAGGGACCCAGGGTTCGCCCCATGACTGGCGCGGGCGCGCGCGGCATCACCGCGCTGTCCCAGGAACGCGACATCGCGATCTTCTTCCCCAACTCCTACAACGAGTCACGAAGGATCACCGACCTGCTGCGCAGCAACCGGGCGGTCCTGCTCAACGTGAGCGAGATCGAGCCCGGCGTGGGCCGTCGCCTCGTCGACTTCGCCGCGGGAACCGCCTACGCGCTCAACGCGAAGATCGAGGTTCTGGTCAACGGCACCGTGTACCTCGTGAGCCCCCAGGGGACCCACATCAGCCCCGATACGAAGGACCGTCTGCGGGCGTCGAACTATCGTTCGCTCGATAAGGAATGAACATTGTCCACGGGTTGATCAACCTCTACATCTGGGTGCTGATCATCGCCGCGCTGCTCAGTTGGTTTCCGATTGCGAACCCGAGTGGGGGGCTCGCGGCGACGCGTCGGGTCTTGGGTGCCATCACCGAGCCGGTGCTTCGCCCCATCCGTCAGATCCTTCCGCGTCCGCGCGTCGGGGGAGTCGGCGTCGACTTCTCGGTGCTCGTCGCAGTGATCCTCCTCGAGGTGGTGAACCGCTTCATCTAGGGCGGGAATTCGCGACATCGTTGCGATGGGGCAGTAGGGTGGCTGCATGGATAGTTCGGACAACGCCCTTTCAGCCCTGGACGCCATCGATACGGTGGCCTTCAAAGTCGGCCTGAAGGGCTACAACGTCGACGAGGTCGACGAGTTCCTGGAGCGCCTCTCGGTCGAGACCCGTCAACTGAAGGATCAGCTCCATCAGCAGCGCCAGCAGCTTCGCCAGGCCGCCGAGCGCATCAATCAGCTCGACAGCGGCCGGGTCACGGCGACCGGCCCTACGGCGGCGGTCGCGCCCGCGCCGCCGGCCGTGCGATCGGTGACGTCCAAGGCCGGGGCCGAACAGGTGACGGCGATGATCGTGATGGCCCAGCAGTTCATCGAGCAGGCTCAGCAGGAAGCCGAGACCAAGGCCCGCGAGATGACGGTCGCGGCCCAGGAACGAGCGCGCGAGATCGTCGCCGAAGCTCGCAGCCGCGCCGAGGACGAGGTCAACCGACTCAACGGTCTCAAGCAGCGCCTCAGCGAGGACGTGGACACGTTGGCGCGTCAGCTCGAAGCAGAGCGCACGCGTCTCTCGGTCGCCTTGGCTGAGTTCCTGCACTGGGTGGACAGCTCGCTCCAGGTCGGCGGCACGGGCCAGCGTCAAGCCGGTGGCGCGCCGTCGCATCTCAATACGGTCCAGAACCAGACGGCACCGTCGGCCCCGCCCCGCCCGGTCGAGACGCCCCCACCCGCTCCAGTCCCCCAGCAGCAGGCCGCCGGCCAAGTGCTCAACTTCGAACAGCCGTCACGCGAGGACCGCACGTAGCGCCTCCGTCAGTGCCGCCTGCTAGGGTCGGCGCGCACTCATTCTGTACTGCAAGGAGCAACTGATGCCGACCAACGCCAAGAAAGCACTCAAGGCACCCGCCAAGAAGCCAGCAGTGAAACGGACCGTGAAGAAGTCGCCTGCCCGCAACGCAGCCGTCAAGAAGCCCGCCGCGAAGCCAACCACGGCTAAGAAAGTGACCGTGAAAGAGACTGTGAAGAAAGCCCCCGCCAAGAGGGCTGGCGCCAAGGCGCCAGCCCTTGAGAAGATCTCCCCCAAGAAAGCAATCGTGAAAAAGACTGTGAAGAAAGCCCCCGTCAAGCCTGCCGTCAAGGCCGCGCAGAAGGTCGTCGCCCCCAGCGCCGCCCAGCGTGCCGCCGCCGCCAAGAAGGCGGCGCTCGCCAAGGCCAAGGCCATGGCGGCCGCCAAGGTGCTGAAGGAACGCGAGGCCAAGGCCAAGGCCGCCGCCAAGGCCAAGGCCGCCGCCGACAAGGCCAAGGCCATCGCCGCCGCCAAGGCCAGGCGCGAACGCGAGGCCAAGGCCAAGGCCGCCGCCAAGGAGCGAGAGATCCAGCACAAGGCCCGCGAGAAGGCTGCCGCCGAGGCCCGCAAGCAGCGCGAGGTCGAGGCCAAGCGCAAGGCCGTCGAAGCCGAGAAGCTGCGCAAGCAGCGCGAGATCGAGCGGCGCAACCTCGAAGAGCTGAAGCGCCAAGAACGCCGCGAGGCCGAGGAGCGCAAGCGTCTCGAGGCCCTCGAGCGAAAGATGCATTCCAGGCCCTACGGCAACGACGCCGCGTTCCTGGACGAGTTGCGCGGGCTGCTCACCGAGACGCGCAAGGCCACGATCGCACAGATCGAGATCAGCGAGTCCGAGGCCGAGGAGATGCTGGTGGACCGCGAGCGCCTCGAGTACGACGACGAGGACGGCAGCAGCGTCGCGTCGGACATACAGCGCGACCAGTTGAAGGACTTCGCCACGGCCCTGCGACTGAAGGTCGACGAGATTGACGTGGCGCTGTCGCGGGTGGACGACGGAAGTTACGGGCGTTGCGACGAGTGCTACGAGCCGATCTCGAGGCCGCGACTCCTGGCGCAACTGCCGGTCTTCACGTGTGTCTCATGCCGCGCAAGCGTCTAGCCTTCGGCGTCAATCCCACCGTCATCGTGGTGGCGCTGGTCGTGACCGCCGTCGACGCGGTCACCAAGGCGTGGGCTCGTCGGGCGCTGACGGGCCACGCCGCGCACATCGCCGGGGGGATCTGGCTGAGGCTGCAGTACAACTCGGGCATCTCGTTCTCGATCAACCAGTCCGGACCCCTCGTCACCACGGTCGCCACCGTCGTGGTCGCCGTCGTCGTGGTAGCCGTGGGGGTGCGGGCCCGCCCAGGCGCTCCGGCGTTGGGATTCGGCCTGCTGCTCGGGGGAGGACTGGCCAACGTCATCGACCGGCTCGCCGCGAACCCCCATCAAGTGACCGATTTCATCGCGCTGGGGAGCTTCCCGGTGTTCAACCTGGCCGACGTCTCGATCACCGTCGGATTCGTCATCCTGATCGTGGCGGCGCTGCGCGGTGAGAAGCTGTTGGCCTGATGAGCGACGACTCGGTGGTTGACCCGTTCGACGGCGAGGTGCTCGACCTCGTCGTGCCGTCGTCGCTCGACGACATCCGCATCGACCGCGTGCTCTCGATGCTGACGGGACTCTCGCGGGCCGAGGCCCACGCGGTCCTGGTCGGCGGCGGGGTATCGCTCGACGACAGGGTCGTTCTCAAGGCCTCGACGTCGGTCAGTGAGGGCCAACGCCTCGTGGCCATCCTGCCCGCCCCCGAAAGCGGCATCGTCGAGCCCGACCCTTCGGTGCCGATCGACGTGGTGCTCGATGACGTCGACTTCGCGGTCGTCAACAAGGCGCCGGGCCAGGTGGTCCACCCGGGCGCCGGACAGCGCCACGGCACGCTGGTGGCCGGACTGCTCGCGCTCTACCCCGAGATGCAGGAACTCAGCGCGCAGGGGCTCTGCGAGCCCCTGCGCCCGGGAATCGTGCACCGTCTGGACAAGGGCACGTCGGGCGTCCTGGTCGTGGCCAAGACTCCCGAGGGCTACCGCAACCTCTCCAACCAGCTGGCCGAGAGGGTCATGGAGCGGACCTACCTGGGCATGGTCGAGGGCCACGTCACCGAGGAACGAGGCGTCGTCGACGCGCCGATCGGACGCTCGACCCGCACGCCCACCCTGATGGCGGTGCGAGCCGATGGCCGCGCCGCGCGCACCGGCTACGAGGTGCTGGCCCGGATCGACAAACCCCACGCCATGACGCTGCTGCGACTGCAGCTCGACACGGGCAGGACGCACCAGATCCGGGTCCACCTGATGACCATCGGTCATCCGGTCGTGAACGACCCGCGCTACGGCCACCGTCGCGACAAGCGCCTCGTCGAGGACCGCTTCTTCCTGCACTCGACCACGCTGGCCTTCGCCCACCCGCGAAGCGGGGAGTGGATCACCGCGAGCGTCCCGTTGCCGCCTGACCTCGCCGGCTTGGTGCCGGCGGGCGTCGAACTCTAGGCGTTCTCGCGCGCGGCGATGACGGCGTTGTCGCTGCGCAGCAGCGACAACGCCTCTTCCTCGGCGCGACGAACCCGACGAACGCCGATGTCCATCTTCGTGGCGGTCGCCTGCAGCGAGAGGGGAGTGGCGCCGCCCAGACCGAAGCGCAGCGAGAGCACCTCGCGCTGCAGGTCGGTGAGCTTCCCGAGCGCTCCGTGAAGCTGGTCGTCCATCATCGTCTGCTCGATGACGCCGACCCAGTCGTACTGGCTCGGAGCCACGAGGTCGCCCAGCGTGGTCGCCGAATCGGAAGAGGCGGGCTGATCCAGGCTGGCCGTGACTCCGGCCAGCCCGCGCAGTCCTTCGCGCTCGGCCTTGGACATGCCGGTCGCCTCGGTGAGCTCCTCGTCGGTCGGCTTGCGCGCGAAGATCGACGTCAACTCGGCCGTCGTCGCCTCGAGGCGCTGGAGCTGTTCGCCGACCTCGAGCGGTATGCGGATCGTTCGGCCGTGCTGTTGGACGGCACGCTGAAGTGACTGGCGAATCCACCACGTGGCGTAGGTCGAGAACTTGAAGCCGCGCTCCCAGTCGAACTTCTCGACGGCGCGCAGCAGCCCGAATGTGCCCTCCTGGACGAGGTCGACCATCTCCACGCCGCGGTCCTGGTAGCGGCGGGCCCAGTGCAGCACGAGGCGCAGGTTGGCCGCGACCATCTGCTTCTTGGCCTCCTCGTCGCCGGCGGTGACGCGCTTGGCCAACTCGACCTGCTCGTCGTAGTTCGGCATCGGGTAGCGGTCGAGGTCGCGCATCAAGAGACCCAGCATGTCGTTCGTGTTTACCGATGAACGGTGGACTGTGGTAGTCATGGAATCTCCTCGTCAGCTAAAACGTCACGTCGTCAATGTATTTGTATTTCTCCTACGGACACCTTGTTAATCTACCATGGGGTAAATGTCAGTTCAAGGATATTTCCGTAACGAATTGATAAGAAAACGGTTCAAGCGCTGTGGGTGCGCTTCACTTGGCGGATTCCGCGGGCCTGATCGACCATGTCGGCGAGGGTGAAGCTCATCAGGTGTTCGCGCATGTGGTTGCCCACGTCGGCCCAGACTCCGAGCAGCACGCACTGGCCCTCGTGGTCGCAGGCGCCGTCCTTGTGGGGTTCGCCGAAATCACCGGCCACGATCGGACCATCGACCGCCGCCACGATTTCGGCCAGGGTGATGTCGCTGGTCGGGCGGGCCAGGACGTAGCCGCCGCCCACCCCCCGCTTGGAGCGCACGAGGCCCACGCCCTTCAGGCTGAGCAGGATCTGCTCGAGATAGGGCTGAGGAAGCCCGGTGCGCCCGGCGAGGTCGCGCACCGACGTCGGGGTCGTGAGGTCGCCATGCAGCGCCAGGCTGAGCAGCGCCCGGCTGGCATAGTCCCCCCGCGTCGATACCCTCATCTCNNCACCCAGGGCCAAGGCAACCAGGGCCAGCACAACAACGTCACCGTCGGGCCCGACGAGGTCCTGGACCCCGGACAGGGGGCCGAGGCCACGCCTGAAGATGAGGCGACCGACTTCATCAGCCAGCCCGCCAAGGTCATGCGGATCGGGTCGATGGTGAAGTCGCTGCTCGACGAGGCGCGCAGCGCACCCCTGGACGAGGCCGGCCGTATCCGCCTTCGCGAGATCTACGAGACCTCGATCCGCGAACTGGCCAGCGCGCTGTCGCCGGACCTCGGCGGCGAGCTCTCGCGCATGTCGCCGCCGTTCTCGATCGACGTGCCCACCGAGTCGGAACTGCGCATCGCCCAGGCCCAGCTCGTGGGCTGGCTCGAGGGCCTGTTCCACGGCATCCAGGCCTCACTCTTCGCCCAGCAGGCCGCGGCGGCCGCGCAGCTCGAGAAGATGCGCGACCGATCGCTGAACCCCGGCGGGCCCGAGACCCGAGCCGGCACCTACCTCTAGTCGCGGCCCGTGGCCTGTGACAGAGTGGTACTAGCCTGAGAATTCCACGGGTGTAGTTTCGCGCGACACCGCATCGAAAGGAAGAGTCCAGCGAATGGCCGAGGGCTTCGTCCATCTCCACAACCACACGGAGTACTCGATGCTCGATGGCGCGGCACGCGTGGAGGAGATGGTGCTCGCCGCCAAGGCCGACGGCCAGCGCGCGATCGGCATCACCGATCACGGCAACCTCTACGGCGTGATCGACTTCTACGAGGCCTGCCGCAAGCACGACGTGATACCGGTCATCGGCCTCGAGGCGTACATGGCGGCGAACTCGCGCTTCGATCGCCCGCCGCGGCGCGGCAAGATCGACGACACCGGCGGCGAAACCGAGGGCGGCCAGAAGCTCTACCACCACCTCACGCTGCTGGCCACCTCGAACGACGGCTATCGGAACCTGCGCGAGCTGTCATCGATGGCGTTCCTCGAGGGCTACTACTACAAGCCGCGGGTGGATTGGGAGTTGCTCGAGCGTTACTCCAAGGGGCTCATCGCCACGTCGGGATGCCTCGGCGGGGTGGTGCTCCAGGCGCTGCTGCAGGACAACTACGCCAAGGCCGTCGAGTTGGCCGGGAGGCTCCAGAGCATCTTCGGGCCGGAGAACTTCTTCATCGAGATGCAGGATCACGGCATCCCCGAGCAGTTGCGCACGAACCCCCAGCTGCTGCGGATCGCGAAGGATCTCGACGCTCCGCTGCTGGCGACCAACGACCTGCACTACGTGCACCACGCCGACGCCGAGATGCACGACGCGCTGCTGTGCATCGGCACCGGATCGCTGGTAGCCGATCCGAACCGCTTCCGCTTCCACAGCGACCAGCACTACCTGAAGTCGGCGAGCGAGATGCGCTACCTGTTCCGCGACATCCCCGAGGCGTGCGACAACACGCTGCTGATCGCCGAACGAGCCGACGTCACGATCGAGTTCGACAACGACGCCCTGCCCGAGTTTCCGATTCCCGACGAGTACCGCGGCGCCACGCACAAGGAAGGCGCGAATCGCCTGCTGGCCGAGCTCGCCTACCAAGGCGCCCGCGACCGCTACGGCGACGGGCTGGACGACGAGGTGCGCCAGCGACTGAACTACGAGCTCGACGTCGTGGCCGACATGGGATTCTCGGACTACTTCCTCGTGGTCTGGGACCTCATCCGCCACGCCCGCGAGAAGGGCATCCGCGTGGGTCCGGGCCGCGGTTCGGCGGCGGGGTGCTGTATCGCGTACTGCCTGCGCATCGTCGACCTCGATCCGATTCACTACGGGCTCATCTTCGAGCGCTTCCTCAACCCGGGACGCAAGCAGATGCCCGACATCGACATGGACTTCGACGAGCGGTACCGCGGCGACATGATCCGCTACGCCGCCGAGCGCTACGGTTCGGACCACGTCGCCCAGATCGTCACGTTCTCGACCATCAAGGCCCGCGCCGCCGTTCGCGACGCCGCCCGGGTCCTCGGCTACCCGCCCCAGCTGGGCGACAAGATCGCCAAGGCCATGCCGCCGCTGTTGATGGGCCAAGACCTTCCGCTGCAGGCCTGCTTTACGCCCATGGCCGGCTACGAGAGCCGCTACAGCGAGGCCGCCGAGCTGCGGATGCTCTACGAAACCGACCCCGAGGTGAAGCACACCGTCGACGTCGCCAAGGGCTTCGTCGACAAGCGCCGCCAAGACGGCATCCACGCGGCGGCGGTCGTCATCACCAAGGAGCCGATACTCGAGTACGTGCCGGTGCAGCGAAAGTCCGGGCCCAACGGTTCGAGCGACGACGCGCCGATTGTCACCCAGTACGAGGCCAGCGCCATCGAGAAACTGGGGCTGCTGAAGATGGACTTCCTGGGCCTGCGCAACCTGGCCATCATCGAGCGGACCCTGGAGCACATCCGGCGCCGCCACGGCGTCGACGTCGACATCGACCACGTGGAGCTCGACGACGTCAAGGTCTTCGACATGCTGAAGCTGGGCAACTCGATCGGCATCTTCCAGCTCGAGGGTGACAAGATGCGCCAGCTCATGCGGCGTCTGGCCCCGACGAGTTTCGACGACATCGCCGCTCTCGTGGCGCTGTACCGCCCGGGACCCTTGAGCGAGAACGTCCACAACGACTACGCGGACCGCAAGAACNNGTGGCGACCAAGATCGCCGGGTTCTCGATGGCCGAAGCCGACGACCTGCGCAAGGCCTGCTCCAAGAAGATCCGCGAGATGATCCAGGCCCAGCGAACGAAGTTCGTGGACGGATCCGAGCGCGAAGGGTACGGGCGCGAGTTGGGCGACGCCATCTTCAACAAGATCGAGCCGTTCGCCGACTACGCCTTCAACAAGAGCCACGCCTACGGCTACGCGCTCATCGCGTACCAGAACGCCTGGCTCAAGGCCAACTACCCCGTCGAGTACATGGCGGCGCTGCTGACGTCGTTCCGCGACGACAAGGACAAGGCCTCGATCTACCTCAACGAGGCCCGCCAGATGGGCATCACAGTGGGCGTGCCCGACGTCAATGAGTCCTTCGGGGAGTACGCGCCGAGCCTCAGCCAGGACAAGACCATCCTCTTCGGCATGGCCGCCGTGCGCAACGTCGGTGAGGCCCTGGTCGACAAGATCGTCGCCGAGCGCGAGGCCGGCGGCCCGTTCGGCTCCGTCTACGACTTCGTGCGCCGGGTCGACCCGGTCGTGCTGAACCGGCGCTCGATGGAGTCGCTCATCAAGGCCGGCGCCTTCGACGCGATGGGGGTCCCGCGGCTCGGCCTGCTGCTCAAGATCGACGAGATCATCGACCTGACGCTGAGCCGGCGCAAGGACCTGTCACTCGGGATCTCCACCCTCTTCGCCTCGTTCGGCGACGACGGCGCCAACGACTGGGAGGGGACAGAGATCGCCATCAGCGACCTCGAGTTCGACAAGTCGGTCAAGCTGGACTTCGAGCGCGAGATGCTCGGCACCTACATCTCCGACCACCCCCTCTACGAGATCGAGAGCGCCCTCGCGGCCAGGACCGACGGGTCGATCGTCTCGATCCGCGAGCGCGGCGAGGACCTGGCCAAGGCGGGCAAGGTCATCACGGTCGGGGGAATCCTGGCCGAGGTCCAGCTGCGCACCACCAAGGCCGGCCAGCAGTACGCGCGCGTCGTGCTCGAAGACCTCGGCGGCTCGATGGAGATCAACTTCTCGGCGCGCAAGTTCGAGGAGTGCAGCGGGTTCCTCGCCAAGGACAACGTCGTGCTCATCGCGGGCCGGCTCGACGCCCGCGACGAGGAACTGCGGTTCAGCGCCATGAAGGTGACCCTGCTGACGGTCGATCACGGCGACGGCGAACTGCGCCTCGCCCTTCGCCCGGAGGACCTGACGGTCAGCTCGATCGCCAGCCTGCGCGAGATACTCTCGCGCCATCCCGGCAAGTCGCCGGTCATCGTCGAGACCGGCGCATCAGGCAAGACCTACAAGCTGGGACCCGAATTCAGCGTCAATATCGCCACCGTGGTCGGCGACTTGCGCTCGGAATTCGGGCGAAACGTCATAAAGGGCTGACGGGGGATTGTGGGGGTGGTGAACTCCCGTAGAATGGTCCCTATGGCAATGATCGTCACCACCAAGGACACCACCGCCCTCAGCGACGCGGAACTCGCCGAGATGGCCGACCTTTGCGTCGACCGAGAGCCGAATTTCGACATCGGATTCCTCTCCAAGCAGCGCGAGGACTGGGTGCTCGTCACCCACGTTCGCGAGGGCAACAAGTTGCGCGGCTACTCGTTCTGCACGCTCGAGCGCATCGGCGGCACGCCGTCGCTGCTGGTCGGGCTCCTGCTCGTCGACCGCAACGCCAAGTCCGACCAGACGCTCAAGTCCATCCTGCACGACCAGTTCCGTCGCGCCCTGCTGGCCTTCCCCGACGAGGACGTGCTGCTGGGCTCGCGGCTCACCACGCCCGACGGGTTTCGCGCCTTCGCCGGTCTCGAGGACGTCGTTCCTCGTCAGGACTACAAGCCCACCGGCGAGGACCGCGCCTGGGGGCGCCGACTCGCCAAGCGCTTCGGCTCCGAGAAGTCGATAGACGACAAGACCTTCGTCATGAGCGTGACGCCTGGCCCGGTGGGGGGCCTCGACTACGTCGCCTCCAAGGGCGCCATTCCCGAGGGCGCAGAGGTCTTCTTCATGGGTCTCAGGCCCGAGAAGGGCGAGCGACTGGTGGTCTTCGGCTGGGCCATGGCCGAGTCGCTGGCGTCGGGCAAACTGCCCCGCTAGGGCCTAGCCTCGCGGCAACAGGCCGGTGCAACTCTTGTAGCAGTGACCGTCGATCGGCATCGAGAGCGTGGTCAACACGTAGGTCGGTCGAAACCCGAGCGACGTCGCGAGGTCCTTTCCCGCCAAGGAGAACTGACGCGTCGCCTCCATGGTGCGGATCGCGTGGGTGTCCTCACACAGCAGCCACACGTCGTCACCGAACCACCCGAAGCGCACCCAGGTTGAACCGTCGTCACCCCGGCGAAGCAGCTGCGGGCCGCGGTCGGCGGCGATCAACGCCACGCTCGGTCGCTCGCCGCGGAACTCCCAGTACGGGGCGCTGGGCCCGCGGAACCCGAAGAGCGGGCCGTCGGCCGGGCTCGCGAGGTTCTCGAGCCACGTGCGCACGCGTCGCCCGCGGTAGGTGCCGAGCCGTCGCGGCAGGTCGGCCAGCGTCACGGCCTCGGGCAGGGCGAGATCGTTGCGTTCGATGTCGTCGGCGAGCTGGCCCTCCACGACGTCGAAGGCCGCCAGGTCGGACACGAAGTCGACGGGCCAGGGGATTCGCCACCGCACGATGGCCTGCGAGGCCAGGTCCACCACGGTCGTCGTCTCGTTGGTCGAGCCCAGGACCAGCCCGTAGACGATGGAGCCGGGGGTGAGGTTGACGTCGGTGCGCTGGGGCATGCGCTCGACGAGCTGCCGGATGGCCTTGGCCGCGGGGTCGCGGTTGAAGAGCGCCATCAGCGCTGGGCTCGGCCCAGTTGCTCGTCGAGCTCGTCGATCGAGCGCGCGGGCAGCTCGCACACTCCCGCGCGACAGACGTAGGCGAGGCCCGCCTCGCGTTGGCCAAGCAGGTGGGAGGAACCCGAGCCGGTGATGAGGACGCTGTCGGACATAGCCATCAATCGTACGTGGTCGCTGAGTTCGTTGGGTTCGCCCGGAATGACGACCTCCACGCCATCGAGCGCGAAGCCGGCGGCGCTCACCAGATCGGGCACCGCGCTCGGGTGGCTCTCGATCAGCGCGGCGGCGAGTTCGACGAGACGCTGGGCCACGCAGAGCATCTCGTTGTCACCATCGCACAAGGCGAGCCTGGCGATGGCGCGGCACGCCACGGCGTGGCTCGACGGCGTGGCGCCGTCGAATATGTCCTTGGGTCGCGCCACCAAGTCGGTGACGAGGTCACTGCAGGAGAAGATACCCTCGCCGACGCGCGGTGCACGGCTCGAGGGCACCTCGCCGTCCCAGTAGTGCGCGAGCAGGTACGCGCCGAGCTCGCGCGACACCTCGAGCCAACGGTCTTCGCCGGTCGCCTCGAAGGCGTCGAGGTGAGCGTCGAGAAGCCACGCTACGTCGGCGGCGCCGGCGTGGGCTTCGCGGTGCTCGGTGCGCCACCACCGGCCCTGCCAGAAGTGCGTCCCGGGCAGCGACTCGAGCAGGGTGAGGCCGCGTCCGCTCAGTTCGGGATCGAGGCTCATAAGGCATGCCGAGGCGAACATGGCGTTCCACTCGAGGATGACCTTCTCGTCGCGGCCGGGCTGGATTCGCTCGCTTCGCGCACGGCGCAGGGCCTCGAGAGCGGGGAGCAGCTCGCCGGGCGTCACGAAAGGCTCTGCGTCGCCGAGTCGCGGGATGCTGCGGCCTTCGAAGAGTCCGGGCGACGTGATGCGCCAGCGAGACAGCACACGGTCGAGGTCGCCGAGGCACCCGGCGTCGTCGAGGGCCTCGGCGACCTGCGCGACGCTCCACGTGACGTGCGATCCTTCGACGCCGCCCGCGTCAGCGTCGAGTGACGACGCGTAGCCCGAAGGCACGCGAAGGTCGTGCGCGACGAAGCGCAACGTATCGAGCGCGACGTCGCGCCACTCGGGACGGCTGGTGTCGCGCCGCGAGGCCAGCAGGTATCCCCGGGCCAGCAGCGCCTGGTCGCTGAGCATCTTCTCGAAGTGGGGGACGTGCCACTGGGCGTCAACGCTGTAGCGGGCGAAACCTCCCCGCAGGTGGTCGTAGAGTCCACGCCGCGACATGGCGTCGAGCGTTCTCGTGAGCGCCGAACGCGTTTCGTCGTCGTCGAATGCGGTCAGCACCTCGAAGTAGCTCGGGCGCGGGAACTTCGGGGCGTCACCGAAGCCGCCATCCTCGTCGACTTTCGCCACCAGCTCATCACGCAGCAGCCGACGCGACGCGCCAAGGTCCAGCGCGTCGGGGTGCGAACCCAGCCGGTCGACGAAGGATATCTCCCGCTCGAGGGCGGCCTGGAGCTCGCCGGCCTGGGCGGTGACGGCGTCGCGCTGGTTGGTCCAGGCGTCGGTGAGCGCGTGGAGCAGGCGCGTGAAGCCGACCTGACCGTGACGGTCCTCGGGGGGATAGTACGTGCCGGCCATGAAGGGCCGACCATCGGGCAGCAGGAAGACCGACATGGGCCAGCCTCCGTGGCCGCTCTGTAGCTGCGTGGCGGCCATGTAGATGGCGTCGATATCGGGCCGCTCCTCCCGGTCCACCTTGATCGAGACGAAGGAGTCGTTGAGCAGACGGGCAATTGCCGGATCCTCGAAGGATTCGTGGGCCATGACGTGGCACCAGTGGCACGAGGCGTAGCCAATCGAGAGGAAGATTGGTCGGTCGAGTGCTCGAGCATGGTCGAGCGCATCGGTTCCCCAAGCCCACCATTCGACGGGGTTGTCGGCGTGGTCCACCAGGTAGGGCGAACCCAGCTGGTCCTTGGTCTGTCTCAGAAGGGGCATTCAGGGCTTTCAGTCAGGACGAAGCGTTACTTGCCGATTCGTGCGGCCACGCGGCACGATCGACCGACCAGATCAGGAAAGTGCCTCCGGGCACCGATCCCTGGGACCCCTTCGGCACTTCGCGTACAACCTCGTAGCCCAGTTTACGGGCTACCGCCTGACTGGCTGCGTTGCGCTCATGGGTTGAGATCTCCACGCGTCCGATCCGCGGGTCGCGCTCGAACGCCGCGTCGGTGAGGGCCTTGGCAACGGCGGTCGCGTAGCCCTGGCCGGTCCAATCGGAGCGAATCCAGTAGCCGATCTCGACGACGTCGGGTCCGGAGCGGCGGTGCAGGCCCGTGCTGCCCACCAGTTCGCCCCGCTGGCCGCAGACGACGTAGGGCCAGTCCTCGTTCGACCCGAACCTGGAGTTCCCCTGCTCGAGGGTCGTGCGCATTTCGTCGATCGTCGGCACTGAGATCGCCCACGGCATCCATTTGCGCAACTCGTCGAAACTCGACGCGATGGCCCTGACCATGTCGTCGGCGAACCTGGCGTCCCAGCGCAGAAGCTCAAGGTCCCGAGTCCAGAAGCGATCGGGAAAGAGCGCTTCGGGAGCTGCTCGGCTCACCACGGTTGGAGCCTTGCAAGGTGAGGGGCCGTGGATTTCACTTACCGAAGGTACCGCATCGATCGCCGCCGGGAATTGCCCGGTCCGCTCAGAACGAACGCGGTGCGACCAAGCGCAGCGCTGCCATGGCTACGACCATGGAACAAGGTGTGACGATCAAACCAATCTTCGTAAACCGAGACGCGGACGGCTTCGCGCCTTCGCCGCGGGCGATGCGAAGCCAGAGCAGTGATGACATCGCGCCGATGACCAGCAGGTTGGGCCCCAGGTCGAGCCCCACCAGCAGTGCGAGCGGGTGATCGAGCCGATGTGAGGAGAGCAGGACAGCGGCGGGAAGGTTATTGACAACGTTGGACAGTCCGGCGCCGATTCCCGCTGATGCCCAGGGCCCCACGCTGTTCATGAGGTGCGCCGGCCCGGTCCAGAGCCGCGCCAGAACCCCGAAGCCAACGGCCACGAGAAAGAGGGTCAACAGCGTGCGGATCTGGAGTGAACGACGAGCCTGCTGACTCGTGAGCCGGTGGGTCAGCGCCACCTGGGTGACAACCAGTGCGACGCCGGTGATCAGTACCGCCAGGGCTGGCCTGGTCATCGTCAGCACGAACACGGTCGCCAGGACGATACCCGCGATGCCGAGCCCCCAGCGAAGCGGGGGAGCCTGGACCTCTCCGTCGACCGGTGCACGAAGGTCACGCCAGCGCCAGATGGCGAGCAGGGCCGTGATGACGGCGATCGACCCGATCCACGGGATCAGCATTCGAAGGGCGAACGCGCTCGGCAACAGATGGCTCGTCGAGAGTACGAGTATGTTCGTCAGATTCGATCCGGGCAGGAGGAGCGATGCTCCATTTGACATGAAGATAACGCCGTAGAGAAACGCATCCTCCTTGATTCCGCGTTGGCGTGCGGCGTGGATCAGCACGGGCGTCATGAAGACCACGGAGGTGTCGAGATTCAGCACCGCGGTAACGACCGCCACCAAGAACATCATGGACGCGAAGAGGGCGAGTCCGTTGGACAGTACGCGCGCCAGCCGCGCTCCAACGGCTTCAAAGAGGCCATCCGAGGCCGCAATCCGACCTATGAGCAGCAGTCCTGCGATGAGGGCGAAGGGCTGCCACACCTGGCTGAGCGAGCCCTGCAGGGCACCGCTGGCGCTCACTTCCTCGTTCGTTTCGCAGCGTTCGCCCAGGCGACGAGGGTGGTGGCGTTCTCCTCTACGGAGATTCGGCGCGGTCCTCGCGTCGGCGGCCCATCAATGATCAAGCCGCGACTTGGCGTCACGATCTGTGATTCTCGGCGATGGGCGCAGTCGTTTCCTGCTGACGTTGCCCCAGGGGTCGATGGCGACGATTCGCATCGCACACGTAGCAACCGGCCGCGCTACGAGGGGGATATCCATCGATCCCGAGGGTCGCGATCATCGCTGTATCAGCGTGGGTGATCACGAACCGGGTGATGATGGGCCGCCTTCGTGATTTCATGCGGCATCAGCGGGGAAGCACACGCGGAACCGGGAGCTCTCAACCCGGTTGAAAGAGGTGACCACCCTCCAAGCGTAGCCATCGTCAATAGCGCGTCACTTGGTCGAGGAACCCAGCCCGGACTCGTTCTTGTCCTGGCTACTCTGATAGTCATTGGGGCAAGACCTACGAATCCTCTGGAGAACATCATGAGCGCACCGCTTCGCTGGGGAATCATCGGAACCGGGAGCATCGCCCGTACATTCGCGAGCGATATTCGCCTCATCGACGAAGGGGTCGTGGCGGCGGTGGGATCTCGTTCCCAGGCGTCAGCCGACGCCTTCGGCGATGAGTTCGACGTCGCCAATCGCCATGGTTCGTACGAGGCGCTCGTGGCCGACCCCGAGGTCGACGCGGTTTACGTGGCCACACCCCATCCGATGCACTACGACAATGCGTCGCTTGCACTGGAGCACGACAAGCCCGTCCTCGTCGAGAAGGCCTTTACGATGACGGGCGTACAGGCTCGCGGATTGGTGTCGGTCGCGCGCTCCAAGGGGCTCTTCATGATGGAGGCGATGTGGACACGATTCCTTCCCCACGTCGTAGCGGTTCGAGAACTCCTGGCCGAGGGCGCGCTGGGTGAAATCGTGAGCGTGAGCGCAGACCACGGTCAGTGGTTCGTCAAGGATCCGACGTCGCGTCTCTTCGCGCCTGAACTGGGCGGGGGAGCCCTGCTCGATCTCGGGGTCTATCCGGTCTCGTTCGCGTCGATGGTGCTCGGTACGCCCAGCCGAGTGACGGCCATGATCACCCCGACCTTCACCGGTGTGGACGGTCAGACCTCGATGCTCTTCGGGTACGAAAGTGGTGCCCAGGCGGTACTGACTTGCACGTTGTTGGCACGCAGCCCCACCAGGGCGAGCATCGTGGGCACCGAGGCGCGCATCGATGTCAATGGCGACTTCTACGCACCTTCAGCCTTCACATTGGCTCCACGCAACGGAGAGGTCACTCACTATGAATTCGCCCATCTGGGAAGGGGCTTGCACTACCAGGCGGCCGAGGTGGCCCGCTGCATCGCTGACGGCCAAACGGAGAGCACGATTATGCCGTTGGACGAATCAGTCGCCATCATCGAGACGATGGAGAGGGTCCTTCAGTTCATGTAGCCGCGGTTGACGGGTGTGGCAGGCCGATTGGGCATCGTTCGGATTCGTCGACAAGGTAACTTGGCGCCGGCCGGGCAGACGAAGCGCTCGTGGTGGGGAGGGACGCAAGAGGACCGGAACTTGAAATGCCCCTCATTTCCCACACGGAAGCCCCCTGGATCAACGTCTGGCGGGCGAGACAGATCACCTCGAAGCCAGGTAACGGCTCTGGCTCCCACGGAGCACGTCGAGCACATCGGAGAAGCCGGAATCGTAATGGACGCCTGAGGCGCGTTGCTCATATGGCGAAAGACATCTGGGGGCGAATTCCGAAGTTCAATCCATTTGACGAAGCATGGAAATACCTTCATTTTCAAGGTGTCCTACAAGGGCCTTCTCCGACTTCAAATTGAATCAATTAGTGACTAAAGTCAGCGGCCTTCTTCTTGGTTCACTGATAGTTTTCGCTTGACCCTGACATTCGAGTCATGTTCACTATATGTTTGAGACTGAATCGTGCCGGGTTTCCGGGAGACTAAATCATTTCCAACACGGGCAGACCTTCTGACTCGCTGGAGTCATAGTAGGCCGTCTCGAACTCGACCGGCGGCACGTAGTCGAGCGACTCGTGGATTCGTCGGTTGTTGAACCAGTCGACGTAGTTGAGCGTCGCCCATTCGACGTGTTCGATGTTGCGCCAGGGTCCCTTGCGGTGGATCAACTCAGTCTTGTAGAGACCGTTGAAGCTCTCGGCGAGGGCATTGTCATAGTTTT
>PLHD01000060.1:0-6539 GCA_003138815.1 Acidimicrobiaceae bacterium
GCCCACCCGAGTCTTGCGAATCCATGTTAATCTACAACCATATGGTTGTAGATACGCTGGAACTACCAGACGGTGACCGGGTCTTTCAAGCGCTGGCTGATGCCACTCGCCGAGACATCGTTATGCGAACTCTCCAGGGCGAGCAGTCGGTCTCGGTTCTCGCACGTTCTTACCCGATGAGCTTCGCCGCTGTCCAAAAGCACGTAGCTGTGCTGGAAAGAGCTGGCCTGGTGACCAAGCGGCGGCGCGGACGTGAGCAACTCGTCCAGGGCAACGTCCTCACCCTCCGCAGCGTTCTCGGACTGCTCGAACAGTTCGAAGCGATGTGGCGCAGCCGCATCGAGCGAATCGATGAGATTCTCGCCGAAGAGTCAGATGAAGGAGACACAAAATGACGGTGACAAGTATCCGCAAGGACCCCGCAGCGTTGTCAATGACCATTACCACGGAGTTCGACTCGCCAATCGGACGCGTGTGGCAGCTGTGGGAGAACCCCCGCCAGCTCGAGCGATGGTGGGGACCACCGACGTATCCGGCCACCGTCGTCGATCATGATCTCACCCCTGGTGGGAAGGTCTCCTACTTCATGACCGGACCCGACGGCGGCCAGTCCCGTGGCTATTGGCGCGTGCTCGCAGTCGACGCACCGTACCGACTTGACTTCGAGAATGGGTTCGCCGATGACGACGGCAGTCCCAATCCGAACATGCCGGTCATGGTCATCCAGGTCGTTCTCACCGATCGGCCTGACGGTGGCACACGCATGGCAATCGAAACAACGTTCCCTTCGCCAGACGCCATGACGCAGATCTTGTCAATGGGTATAGAGGAGGGTATGACGTTAGCGGTGTCACAGATCGACGGGATCTTGTGAGTTGACCCCACCGAGAGGATGCAATGGCAAGCAATCAGATAGCGAGACACGATGGAGCAGGTCATCCGCGATTGTGCCCGGGCCTTTGAGGTACCGCAACTTCGTGACCAGCACGAGGTTCTCCCGCCCGCTGAGGATTTCATCGACGGCTGCGAACTGTCCCGTGAGGCTGATGGAACCCCGCACGTCCGCAGCCTGCGTGGCGACATCGAAGCCGCTGACGGTGGCGGTCCCCGCGTTGGCCTTGAGCAGCGTGGACAGGATCTTCACATCGTGGCCTCGCCCGCTTCGTTCGAGCCGAGCAGGGCGAAAATGCTGCCCCGCGCCACGTCGAAGTCCACGCCGCGCAGCACCTCCAACTTCTTGTGCGACTTCTCCAGGCCCCGCACGTGGATTGCCGAACCCGGGACCTGATTGCCTGTCACCTGGATTTCCATACTCTCTTTCATCGCGGTTCGTTGTCCGCGACGCGATCAATGGCGTTGGTCAGCCGTTCGCGCTCCCGGCTCATCCACTGACCCTCCGGGTAGTTCCGAAGAAACGCCTCGGCGAACTCCACCGGGTTCTCCCCGACGACCGCGCGGACCGGGGTTTCGTTCGCCGCGCTCTGCTCGAAGAGATCGGCAAGATCCTCCAGCATCGACAGCACGGCGTCTCCCGTCCCCGGCCCAAAGCGATACATGTACCGCACCAGCGCATCAATCGCCGTCTGATAGTTCGCGGGAAGCTGTTCCGTGCGCGCCTTGAACTGGCGGTAACGCCTCTTCTGCCTCTTCTGCTTGCTCCAACCTGTGGCCATGTCTATTTCCCTTCTTCGTGGAGCTGTTCGAGCTGTTCTGCGAGGAAGCTCCACGTCCTCCAGAACTCTTCGAGATACTCGTGTCCCTGCGCATTGAGGGAATACACCTTGCGCGGCGGTCCCATCTCGGACGGGATCTTCTCCACGCCGACGAGGCCGCGTTGCTCGATCCTGATGAGCAGGGCGTAGACGGTGCCTTCGGCGATGTCGGAGAAGCCCTGCTCCCGCAACCGTGCCGTGATCTCGTAGCCGTACGCGGGCCGCACGGACAGGATCGCAAGGACGATGCCCTCCAGCGTGCCCTTGAGCATCTCCGTCATCTGCTTGCCCATCGAACACCTCCTCTAACTACTCAGCGTTACTGACTACCAGTACATAGTATTACTGAATAGTGCCGGCCGCAAGCTCCAAGTGCGCTCAGGCCTCGCCGACGAGCTTCATCGATCCGGGCTCACCCTGGCAGAACGGACACATCGAATCATTCAATTCACGACTGCGCGAAGAGTGTCGGAACGGTCACGTCATCGAGTCACTGCTCGAAGCGCAGACGTCGGGATTCCTGTCGGTGGGGTGGCTGTTGACGGACTGGTTGACGCAGTTCAACCTGCATAGATCGCAGAGCTTCATTGAATCAGCGCGGCCAGCACTTTTGAAAGGTTTGAAAGCTGTCCGTTAAGGTCCACGCATCGTTGTCAGTCCTACAACGTATTTCCGGTTGACGAATAGTTTCACGTCTTCGCTTGCGCCAATGTCTTCAGCGCGTTGTCCGCACTGCCGATTAAGGAGGACAAGACCGACTGATTCCAAGACCGAAATGGGTAGCAAAACCCAGTGCAGGTCAGAGTCTCCGGAATTCCTGGTCCGAATCACCTAGTCGAAAGGTTGCGGAACTAGGGCTTGGCGATTGAACGAGGAGGCCAAACCCGGATCTTGAGATTGGGACTAGGCGTGTGCCGTTCCGTGGTGCTCAGAGAGCATGGCGCGCTGGAGAGCAGCCTCACGAAGTTCCTCTGGGATCTCGACGGGGCCGCCGAGACCGCCAGAGTTGAGCCCCGCCTGTGCGGCCTCTTCTACGATTCCGCCAATCTGGATGGCCAACTCAGGCGTTCGGTGGAATACCAGCACCCCATGGTTCGCCAACAACACCGCAGGAACCCCCGGGGTGATTGCGGCCCGGATGTTGGCCACCGCTTGGTCCGATCCCCGCGGACCGTAATTGGCCACCGGGACTCCGGTCGGCAAACCGAACATGGCGAGGGCTTCGACCCAACAGCCGATCGGACGGTGGGCCACGGCGAAGGCGGTCGCGTATGGCGAATGCGTGTGCAAGACGCAGCCAACGTCAGGGTGGTCCGCGTACATCGCCGTGTGCATGGCCACTACGGCACCTTGGATGGGTGGCAGATCACCTTCGAGAAGGACTCCGTCCAGCCCAACTCGTACGACGGCGGACGGTGAATGGTTTCGTAGCGATGGGCCCGCGGTGAAGTACATCTCCTGCGCTCCAGGAACCCGCAGGCTCACGTTCCCGTGTCCGTTGGCGGAGATTGCCCCGCTGGCCACCACCCGTTGAGCGACATCGATAACTTGATCGACTAGGTCCTTGTCCATGGCACCTCCGAGTCTTGGTAATCGACAGGATATCCAAAGAGTGGTGGCATCGCTTAGCCGTTGAGAAACCCCAACGTGCAGTGGCACCCGATCGAAAAGTGCCCATGCCGAGTGAGCTCAGACATCCCCTATCGCTCCCTCGAGGTTGAGCTGTTCGCTGTATGTCGGAGGACGAACTCCATTTCCGCAGCGCGACTGACGGAAGCTGCTTGATGCACCCACGAGGAGTCGAGCGTGATCACTCGTGGCCCGGGCGGCCTTCGATCAGATCGACCAGGGGTGGGGGAGGATTTGAAAGCTGTCCGGTAAGGACCACCATTGTCCGAGGTACTGGGACAGAAGATAGGGGCCTTGGGAAGGTCACCCTCCCTGCGAGGGGAGCACTTCGCGAGTCTGGTCGCTCAATTGCCGGTCCGGGTCCTTCAGTGCCCACCGCGCCAAGCGCGGAGAGAGGGGCCCACCGAGAAGACAAGTTGAAACCCACGTACAGCGATGGCCGGGAGCCGGACCGCGCGCCGCCGCCGCGCCGGCGGAAACGGGGAGGAGAGGCACGGGAGGGAGCGGACCGATGTCGCCTTCTGGTCTAGCGCGTGGCCGATCGCCATGCCGCCACCGCCGAGGCAGCGAGCATCGCCTGGCCGGACGCCGACGGATGGAACGAACCGGACTGGGTTGTCGTGCCAGCGCTGCTCAGAAGCAGGCCGTTTAGGTCGGGCGACGTCCCCGTCGTGCAGTCGAGGGGAGCGAAACCCGATTCCAATGGCGCAAGTGATACGTCGAGATAGCCCTCGCTGCGCAGCCTCTCGACTACTACCGAGGTCTCGATCTGGAGGTAACTGTTCAGGTCCGCCAACTCGAAGCTGGAGGCGTTGGTGAACGCAGGATAGAGAGGTGCAGTGGAGCCGCCTGAGGTCGTCGGAATTGGCAAGGGTAGTGGCGTTGACGACAGCTGGCAGGCACCCGATCCCGGGGAGCCCAGCAGCGTGGGGTACTGCACCACAATTAGCTGAGGGCCGGTAGCCCGGTGCCTGACAGCGCCTTCGGCATGGAGTATTCGCGAATACAATGCGATCAGACGCGATTCGATGGTCGAGGGCTGGGTCAGCGGGAAAGTCAGCGCAGACACGGGAATCGTGACGCCACTGGTCACTGGATTGATGCTGGCGCCGAGGAGATTCGCCGCACCGCTGATTGTGCTTGCACAGAGCGTCGCGCTGCTCACGCTGGGCAAGTACTCGATCGTTTGCGACGTGGCAGAGGTGACCGCACCAATGCACGCCCTGATCAGACCCGCGAAGGGGAGGTCGTCGCCGCCAGCCATGACCGTCGTGAGGGCGGTGCGGCGAAACTCCTTGGGCGCAAGGGATGCGACTTGATCGCTGATCTGCGCGATAGTCGCTCCCGAACAGGCTGAGAAGCGCAAGGTGACGTTACCCAGACGGTGCGCAACGAGTTCAGGGTAGGCCTCGGGCGATCGGTCGCAGCTCCCGGAACCGGCGAGGAAGGGGGCGAGACCCTCGCCCGAGGAATACGAATCACCAAGGGCGACGTAGTAGGGCCTCGGAGACGACTTGATCGCTTGCGCACCGACATTGACGGGAGCCAGAATCGTCAGAACGAGGGCCAGCACGATTGTCCATCCGGTGAAGATGGCGTTCTTATTTGTCATGGCTCCCCTTGATGAGAGTCGGTCGTCTCTGCGATCCTGTGCGCGATGAAGTCTACGAGTTACGCGGTTCCAACTTTCAGGCTGATCGTAACTCCCAGTTCAAAGCTACTTGATCGCACCTTTGGCGTAGGGGGTGGAGTCGTCGTTCCGAAGGTCGGGCCAGTGCTATATCTGCGATCGACGTAGTGATCAATCGGAACTTCGGGGGCAGTTTCGACCCGTGTTCCTCGACCGAGCGGGCGACCGGTCAGGTACCATCGTCGTTATGACGCCGGAGGAAATCGCTGACCTCGTGCACCTGCGCCGGGCGCGAGACCTCGTAGACCGCGACTACGCGCAGCCCCTCGATGTCCCGGCCATGGCGCGTACCGCGCTCATGTCGCCCGCGCACTTCTCGCGCAAGTTCCGTGCGGCGTATGGCGAGACGCCCTACTCCTATCTGATGACACGACGAATCGAGCGCGCGAAGGCTCTTCTTCGTCAGGGGAAGTCGGTCACCGACACTTGTGGTGCCGTGGGTTGCACGTCGCTCGGCTCGTTTAGTTCGCGCTTCACCGAGATCGTCGGCGTGACGCCTTCGCAGTACCGCGAACGCGATCACCGCGACCTCGAGGTCGTTCCGTCGTGCGTGAGCATGTTTGCGATGCGACCGCGGCGCACGACGGTCACGGTCTGAGCGCCGCGACCTGCGCCGACACGTCGGCAGCGAACTGGGCCTTTTCGGCGCACTGGCCGCCGGACCCGCCCCGGCATAAAGCAGGATCGGAGAAGTACACGATGGGTCGGTCCACGTAGGATCATCGCATGCCTGTCTCCGTCTCCGCAATGTTCATCCCCGTCCACGACCCCGACGCTGCGCTCGTCTTCTACCGCGACGCGCTCGGCCTCGAGGTCCGCGCTGACGTCTCCTCAGACGGCTTCCGCTGGGTCACCGTTGGCGCCCCGGGGCAGAACGTCGACATCGTTTTGTACCAGCCGCACGGCGGTCGTTCGCAGGCCGAGGGCGACGCCCTGCTGTCACTCGTGACGAAGGGGTCGCTGCAGGCTGCAATCTTCCGTTCCGACGATCTCGACGCCACCGTCGAGAAGGTTCGAGCGTCGGGAGCCGAGGTGCTTCAGGAGCCGGCGGACCAACCCTGGGGAGTGCGCGATTGCGCGTTCCGCGACCCCTCGGGCAACCTCGTCCGCATCCAGCAGTCGAGCTGAGCCGTTCGGCGATCGTAGTCATGACCTGCACGGTGGGCATCGTGAAGCGTTGTGACTCGATTTCTGAGTCGTTGCAATTCGTCCGTGTTGACTGCCGAATGATACGAAAGTGAGCAAGACCTNNATACCGCCGATGAGGTGATAAAAGCCCAAGACAGCCATCTAAGAGAAATGGTCGCAGGGGGTGATGAAACGCACCAAAGCGCCTTGAAGGAGATGAAGGGTCGGTGGAAGAATCCCATTTCGGGAATGGGGTGGTATCGGAAAACCAAGCGCGATTTTGGTGCTCTTCTCGAAGACTGATCGGCCATCGGGTCGTATCATCGAAATGCCTCAATCACAATGTTGGGGTCTGTCCCCGAATTAGCCGTCAGTTTGCC
>PLHD01000060.1:6574-43248 GCA_003138815.1 Acidimicrobiaceae bacterium
CGTTGTGCGGTCATTGCGTCGTGAACGTGGCGAGCGGATGTCGCCACGTGCGTGCCACCCACTCTGCCGCGTCAGGGGAAGCGCGTTACGTGCCGTTGATAGTTCAGGCAAGAACATACCGAGCCGGTGAAGGACTCACAGTTTCTCGGCGAGCCTTGCGAGCGCGGCAAGTTTCGACATCGACACATTCTTGGTCTCGACGCTCGCCCCGAAGTAACTCTTACCATTAAGAACCCCGGTGATTCCCTGACCCGTGATACCCGACTCAGTCAAGCTGAAGTAGAAGGCGGGGACACCGAGGCCGGAATAGGCGCTGAACTTGAACTTGGCGAGTTTGCTCGCCTTCGCTATCGACTGCTGCATCTCCGACGTCGTGAGAGGCTTCGAGATGGTTTCGAACGAAAGCGAGACCGCCTTGAGCATTGTGGCCATGCTCGTCTCCGCCCCGTAGGTGCAGATCGTTTCTGACCCGGAGATCCCGTAGTTCTCCTTCGTTGGCTTGATCCTTAAGGTGTAGGGGGTGCCAGGCGGAACCTTGCGGCCGATGATCGACGAGACGGATGCTGCGCTCACCTTGCCGCAGATCGATGACGACAGCGCCGCTGCGGTACCTGCGATGGTGTGACGTCCCTGGATCGTGGCCCCTGAGCGAGACGCCGCCTGGGCGACCGCTGGGACGGCGATGAGAACTGAGGTGCCAGCGATGCCGAGGAGGAGGGCGCGGGACCGGAGCGGCCGGTGGAGCGGGTGGGTGGGACGGTTCCGAGCGGCAGTGCCCATCGTGGGGCCTCCTCTACTAGGTGGCTCTCGCCACATGAGGCGAACGCTACATGGTCGGTGGCGACCGAATCGGCCAATTCTACTGAAATATCCACGACAGTCGCGCTAGAACGACAGGAATGTTCGTTCCTGGCTGAGAACCGAACGCATAACGCCGTTGGTGCTGCTCGGGTTGATCGCGATCGCACCGCTATTTCAGAAGCACCGCCACCACTGCCCTAGACCGCAGGTAGTCGGTTCATCCGACTATCTCGCAAATGAGACCTGGCCCTAAGGCGCCGAGTACGTGTCGATCGGATGCGATGGCGTCACATATCGGTGACTCCTGGGCATTTAGAGGCCTGGAGGACGCCACTTGGGCCAACCGATGGCGCCTTCAACAGCGGCGAGTACTATTTCTTATAACGAGCACACCGAAATGGTCGGTCTGTCGTCCTGAGAATTGAGTATTGGTGGCACAAGGAACAGTGAAGTTTTTCAATGCAGAAAAAGGATTCGGCTTCATCTCGCGCGAGCAAGGTGATGACGTCTTCGTACATTTCTCCAACATCCAGAGCGACGGCTACAAGAGCCTCGAAGAGGGCCAGCGCGTCGAGTTCGACGTTGCGCCCGGCAAGAAGGGCGAGGAAGCGCAGAACGTCCGCGCGATCTGAGATAAATTGAGCGCGCTCAGGAGCCGAGCGCGTTTCACGGGCGGAGCCGGGTCACCTGGTAGTCCTCAGCGAAATGATGTGCGAGATCGCCGCTCGCGAGCACTTTCGCGTCCATCGTGAGTAGTGCTTCGCCCGGGTGAATCAGAATGTTCCCCTAGTTAGCGCAGGTTCTTCGCATCCGTTCGCCCAGCGAGGCAAATGGTGATGTTCGAACCCTTGGAATGGTCGATTCGTCTGCAGCGACATCGACCCGGCATGTTGCTGAGCGAATCGACACCAACCGGAGGGTGCTCTTCAACGGCACGCAGGATGCGAACCGAGCCGGAAAATCGCGGCTCTCGGTAGAATTTGGCACGGTGGGGATGACGCCATTGGTCAAAGCCTCGGGACAAAGGGGGAGAAGCGGGCATGGAGAAGAGCGGGTCGCAGAAGGGCAAGTCTTCGTCTCAGCTGATAGACGCGAGAATAAAGGAGCTAGGCGACTGGCGGGGCGAGATGCTCAGCCGGCTCCGTGCCTTGGTCAAGGAAGCCGATCCCGAAGTCGTCGAGGAGTGGAAGTGGAGAGGGGTTCCAGTGTGGTACCACGACGGAATGATCTGCACAGGCGAGACTTACAAGACCGTCGTGAAGATGACCTTCGCCAAAGGGGCGGCTCTAAAGGATCCCTCGGGCCTCTTCAACTCCAGTCTTGACGGGAACACGAGGCGTGCCATCGACTTCCACGAGGGCGAGACGATAGACGAGGATGCGTTGAAGGCCCTCGTTCGCGCCGCCGCGACCCTGAACAGATCCAAAGCCAAGAACTAACCCACGAAATTAAGCATTTTCCGTGGGATCCTGCAAGAGGTCACCGTCCTGGTTCAATTTTCGCATCAGGTGACAGAATCGCAATCCGCAATAGGTTCATCGCCAGCGAGAACAAAGTGGGTCTGTTCCAAGAGCGGTTGACACCGTTGACCTGTCCATAGGCCGGTACGAATCATTCGATGAACGCTGTCAGCAACTCATGAAGGTTCGAAAGCTGCCCGCTAAGGTTCACCAAGAGTGACATCCTCGAACTATTGAAGAGGCGTGTGACGGTTGGTCTTGACCTCTTGTCTTTGGAAGCACCCGAAGAGCAGGTCGGTTGAATCTCGGCTCTGCTCAGAGCATGAAGAATTGGCGTATGGGCCGTTGAAACCGCGAAGCGAGCCAGCCAATCGCGCCGGCACTTGATTCGGTTGGGCACTGCGACCCATAATCTTTCCAGACCCTGTCGATACTCCCAAACAACTCGATAGCCAGATTCGCTGCGTCATGGCTTGTCACCGGATCGGTGAGGTCGCCGACCACGCCTTCGACGTGTGCGCCAGCGGCGTCACGCGGTTCACTGGTCTGATCGCAAGTCCGCTTCATCATCGAAGTGAGCACCGCCGCGGCCCCTGTCAGCGCGAGTGGTCTAGCAGTCGCGAAGCCAATGTCAGTCGAGCTCCTCGCACCCGTAACGAGCGCCGCCGGTCCGGTCAGATCAAGCGTCGAATCCACAATCAGCCTCTCGTTGGGGAGCTACGTCGAGTGCAACCAATTCATTCGATCATTGGTAGTGCCATCAATTCCGGTGACGAGGGCTGCGTACAAGCGTCCGGCGCCTCGTTCGCTCAAGTCACCGCATTGTCGGCCGATAGTGTAGGACAGTGTTGATTTCATCCCCGTGATCGCGAATCGACCCGCTTACTCCAGCGGCTGATGCTCTGTGAATCTCTCTGGCGAAGAGAAGGTCTCGGGCGCTGTCCGAGATCACTTGTTCGCCGATGGGAGGGTCACGGTTCGTCAGGTGGTGAGCCATCTGAGCGTCGTGTCACGCCAGCGACGTATTGGCATACTCGCCATCTGCTGCATGAGCCTGTTCATCGTCTTCATCGACAGCACCATCGTGAACGTCGCCCTGCCTTCAATCGGACGAGAGTTCCACAACACGCTGTGGGGACTGCAGTGGATCGTCGACGGCTACACCCTCGTGCTGGCCAGCCTCTTCGTGCTCTCGGGATCCACCGCTGAGCGGTTCGGTCGACGTAGGGTCTTCACGTTGGGCCTGAGTCTTTTCGTACTTGGGTCATTCGCCTGAAGCATCGCACCGAGTCTCACCTGGCTTGTCTTCTTTCGAATGTTGCAGGCCGTCGGCGGATCGATGCTTAACCCCGTGGCGATGTCCATCATCCGCAACACTTTCGACGACTGGCGCGAGCGGGCCCAGGCGATTGGGGTATGGGGCGCCGTCACCGGCATCGCCCTCGCGCTTGGACCTATTCTGGGGGGACTTCTCGTGCAGAGTGTTGGATGGCGGTCCATCTTCTGGGTGAACATCCCCATTGGGGTCTTGGCCATCGTGCTCTCCAATGCATACATCCCTGAGTCCAAGGCCGTTACACCCCGACGCCTCGACCCCATTGGCCAGATACTCGTAATCGTGGTCCTTGCGAGCACCACCTACGCCATCATCGAAGGGTCCAGCCGCAGGTGGAACTCGATCGAGATTCTTGGATTGTTTGGCCTAGCTCTCCTTGGCTTGGCCGCACTTGCTCGTTACGAACTGCGCCGTCGGGAGGCGTTGATCGAAATGCGCTTCTTCAAGAGCCTGCCATTCTCCGGTGCGACGTTGATCGCCGTGGCTTCATTCTTTGCCTTCGGTGGGTTTCTGTTCTTGAACACCTTGTACCTCCAAGACGCCCGGGGTCTCTCGGCGCTGGACGCGGGCCTTGACACACTGCCTACGGCGGGAGCCATTGTGCTCTTCTCATCGCTCTTTGGTCGAATGGTCGGACGCTTCGGCGCGAGACCATCGCTCGTTCTCGCCGGTTCGGCCATGGCACTCGGCAGTTTCCTGCTCACCAGCCTTTCGCCCGCGACGTCCTTTGATCGACTTTTCCTGGCGTACGTGGTTTTCGGCATTGGCTTTGGAGCGGTGAACGCCCCCATCACCAACACCGCGGTGTCGGGAATGGGGGCGAGCAAGGCGGGAGTAGCGTCTGCGGTCGCCGCAACCAGCCGACAGATTGGCCAAACGCTGGGCGTGGGCATCGTCGGCTCGGCGGTCGCCGCCGGGCTTGGTCGCGGTACGCTTTCCCGAAATTTCGCCGACACTACCCACGTGGACTGGTGGCTGCTCAGCGCCTGTGGTGGTTTCGTCTTCGTCCTTGGTCTCGTGAGTACATCGAGTTGGGCTGCGCGCGCGGCGCATCGAACTGCCCAGAAGTTTGAACTCGAAGATGGCTTGCTTCGCCTGCCCAACTCGTCGTAGTACGCCCACGACTATCTCGCTCGAAGGAGCAGAAGAGCCACTAGAACTTCAGCTGAAGGGTGACCAGTGACCGCTGATGATCCAATGCGAGAGAGCGAGTCTTTGCGGTACGCCCTGGTTCGGGGTTTGTGCGACTAGGACCACCAGACTTCTCTTCAGAAGACAGAAGTTCGTGGCCTCGAGATATCACCCACGCCATACGCCGCGGCCTCGACCAACTGCGAAGCTTGAGCTATGCGGTTACTTATGAACCGACCGTGGCTTGACAGGTTGCTCCTTGGCGTCGGAACGTTCGAGTCGGCGGCCGATGCCAACAATCCGATCGGCTGCCGGGGTCACGGCGGCCCCGCAGTCTCCGAGCAGTAGTACCTCGGCAGCATTTCCGACCGTCTCCGGCCCAGTCGTCACTAACCTCAGGTCGTTCCGTGTGCCTCTTGGAGTGACGTACGGCCGCTGGGAATCTTGAACTCGCGAGAGGGTTGATTGTCGCAATTGGGTGTTTTCGGGACGCTGCGACGGTTCGGCAAGGTATCTTTACCACATTCAATAAATCTAGACCAATATAACCAAATTGATCGCATTCCCAAGGAGGCTTTGTTGTGAGGTTTGCGACTATCAGAACGACGCAGGGGCTTCGGCTTCATGTTAAGGGAAGCAGCGGCTACGTCGACTTGGCCACCTCCACCGGAGACGATTCGCTGGTCAGCATCAATGGGCTCATCGCCGGCGGAGCCGCGGCACTCGACGCCGCCCGCTCAGCGGCTGCTGGAAGTGGTCCAGAGTTCACCGGGAAGGACTTCGCACCGTCAACTCCGAATCCTCCCAGGATCCTCTGTCTTGGCGTCAACTACGCCGAACACGCGATTGAGGGCGGGCGAGCCGTACCGACCTGGCCCGAATCGTTCGTACGCGGAAGCGGCAGTGTCATTGGGGCGTTCGACGACCTGGTAAAGCCGTCCCTCTCAGAGCGGTTTGACTACGAGGGCGAGCTCGCCATCGTCATAGGCAAGGGTGGACGTTACATCAGGGCCGAGGACGCATTCGGGGCCATCTTCGGCTACAGCGTGATGAACGACGGTTCGGCGCGGGAGTGGCAGCACGTCGCTACGCAGATGACGCCTGGCAAGAACTTCGAGGGCACGATGCCCATTGGCCCGGAAGTGGTCACGAGCGACGAGGTTGACGTGACGGACCTCGCGATCTCCTCGACCCTGAACGGGCAGGTCATGCAGTCAGCACGCACGTCGGACATGATCGTCAGCGTCGCCAAGGCGGTTGAATTCTTCTCCTCCTTCACCACACTTCGACCGGGTGACGTAATCGCAACAGGAACTCCAGGCGGCGTCGGGTACGCCCGCACACCTCCGGTCTGGCTGTTGCCCGGTGACACGATTGAGGTCACTGTCGAGGGAATCGGCACAATAACGAACCACGTAGTCGCCGAGGAGGGGGCACCAACGGATTGGCCATGGAGTCCGTTGGGGGCCAAGACTTCAAATCTTTAGAGTTCTGCACCATGCAGTAAATCAAGACAACAACTGGGAGGGGGATTAATCCCCTACGGCTGCGACATCTGTCGCCGGTCCTCGCCGCGCATCCCCTCACCGTTGCCCGCACGGACGCGTTTCGCCTCGGCGGCTCCCGCCTTCGAAGCGTTCGTTCGTGCGTTCGATCTGGGGGATGGTTCCCCGATGATTGAAATTCACGGCGATGTTTTGGAAAGTCCAGGTGGCTGGCGCCGACTCGAGGAATCCGGTGCCACGTCTGCGGTCGCCATCGTAGATGACTGGTGTGTGAAGTCGCTCACCAACCGCTAGCTAGTCGTTGAACCGCATTCTGCGAGGAGTCCGGACGCAACAATTCGACAGGCGAGAACGTATCTCCACGCCTAACTGCCGATGGCCAACTTGATGGTAGTGACGGTGCCCACGATTATGACGAGGGTTCGCACGACCTTGGGCGAGACTCGCCTAATGAGCAGTGTGCCCAGCCATCCGCCAACGAGCGTGCCGATGAGGAGCATGTACACCGCGTCCATGGCCAGATGCCCCCGAATGATGAAGACGACCGCCGCCACTGCATTGATCAGCATCGAGAGGCCGCTGCGAAGGCCCTGGAGAACGTAGATCTCGTAGGGCAACGTGAGCGCCATGACCGCGAGAAGCACGATGCCGAGTCCCGCGCCGAAATAACCGCCGTAGACCGAAGAAAGGAAGATTCCGATGAAGAGTGCGCGACGACGCACGGGTTCGGTACCCTGGTCGATGGCCTGCTCGATCTCGGCAAGGCGCTTGGTGATGCGCGGTGCCATTGCGAAGAGTAGGGTGGCGATCCCGATAAGCCACGGGACGACGTTGCGAAACGTTTGGGTCGATCCGAGCAAGAGCAGGGCGGTGCCGGTGATGGACCCCAGGAAGCACGTCGGGACGAGCGAACGAAACAGCTCCTTGTGTGTCCTCAATTCCTCGCGAAAGCCACGAATGCCGCCGAGCGAACTGGGCAGGACGCCCACGGTTGATGAGACGTTGGCCGTCAGCGTAGGAATGCCGAGGGCGAGCAGTGTCGGAAAACTGAGAAAGGTCCCGCCGCCGGCGATGCCATTCGATATTCCCGCGGCGATCCCGGCCACGCAAAAGATGACGAGCCGCCAGCTCAGGGGGAGTGCGCTAGCAACCATCGCTGCAACTCTACTAAGGGATTGCCATTTAGAAGGAGACAGGACCATTGAACTTGGGCATCATCCAGAACTTCGAAACCGAGTCGCGACGGTTTCCATTCCGCGGATGAGAGCCTCCGCATTCGACTCCTCGCCATGGCCACTCGAGATGCATTGCGACGTCGTCCGGCGCTGGGCGCCGGCAGAAGTAAGAACGCTCTACTCTTGAGTGGCGCCCGATCGAGAGGAAGCGTTTCAGTGACTTCACCAGCACAACTACCGAGAGTGACCATCTTCTCCCTCGGCGGCACAATCGCATCGACCAACGTGGGCGCAGGCCAGAACGCCGACGGCGTCACGCCCCAGTTGGACGCAAACGACCTCGTCGCTGCGGTACCCCAGTTGCGACAGTTCGCCGACGTCGAGACCAGGCCGTTTGGCCAAGTCCCCTCGGGCGACCTGACCTTGAACGATCTCGCGGCGTTGGCCACGGCGATCGACCAGCGCTTTGCCGCCGGAGCGGCTGGGGTCGTGGTCACGCAGGGCACCGACACCATGGAAGAGTCGGCGTTCGCCCTTGAGCTGCTCGTAGGCGCCGTTCGACCGGTCGTCGTCACCGGTGCCATGCGCAACCCCACCCTGGCTGGTGCCGATGGTCCGGCCAACCTGTTGGCGGCGGTGCAGGTCGCGGCGTCCTCCGACGCGGTGGGCCTCGGCACGCTCGTCGTCACCAACGACGAGATCCACGCGGCTCGATTCGTTCGAAAGACTCACTCGTCGAGTCCGGCCGCCTTCCGATCACCGAGCGCAGGTCCACTCGGTTGGGTTATCGAGGGGCGGCCGCGTATCGTCTTTCGCGTTGCGAAGCTGCAGGGTCTTCCGAGCGGTGCGCCAGGCCGGTTTCCGGCGGTGGCGCTGCTCACGTCGGCACTCGGCGATGACGCCCGGTTGCTGGCGACCCTCGAAGCCCTTGAGTACGCGGGGCTCGTCCTCGAAGCTTTCGGCGGCGGGCACGTTCCGGGTGTCGTGATGCCCGCGCTCGCGGACCTGGCAGCTCGTATTCCGGTCGTTCTCGCTTCCCGCACCGGAAGTGGTGAGACCCTCCGCGACACCTACGTCTTCGCAGGTTCCGAACGCGACATGCTCAGCCGTGGGCTGATATCGGCGGGCTTCCTGGACGGTCCGAAGGCCCGGATACTGCTCAGTCTCTTGCTGTCCCATGGCCTTGCCATCGAAGGCGTGCGCGATTCTTTCGAACGGATGAATGCGTCGGTCACGTCCTTCCAGTCCTGAGCAGTGACCATTCAACCGTCGGCAACGGCTCTCCTAGTCGACTCGGGCGCATCTCCGGCCCGCGCTGGCACCGGCTCGGGAGCTGTTCGCCCAGCTCCCGAGCCGGTCAATTCCTGGTTGCCGCCCCAAGGACGTCACGTCCGGAGTGCTTGTCGGCGCACGGAGAGGCACTGACCACACGGTGGCGCCGACGGACGTTGCCACTCAGGCAGAATCAGGTACGAAGTCAGAGTCGCGATGTCACGGTCAACCTCTCTGCGCAACAATTTCACGTCCGCTATTCCGCCCATTGGTTGAGAGGTACGGTGTCTCATGGAAGACAAAGTGATCGTGATAACTGGAGCGAGCAGCGGCATCGGGGAGTCGGCCGCACGATTGCTGAGAGCTCAGGGCGCCAACGTCGTAGTGGTCGGGAGATCGGCGAAGACCGCCGAGGTCGCCAGGGAACTCGACTCTCCTTACTACCTGGCTGACTTCACCAAGCTCGACGACGTGCGAAGACTGGCGGAAGAGCTGAGGCGGAACTTTCCCAGAATCGACGTCCTGGCGAACAACGCCGGCGGAGTAATGAGCAACCGGCGCGTGCTGACCGTCGATGGTTTCGAAATGACCATTCAGGTCAACTACCTGGCTGCGTTCCTATTGACCAATCTCTTGCTGGAAACACTCATTGCTTCGAGGGCGGCGGTCATCGCTACGTCAAGTCTGGCCCAGAGAGGTGCCGGCAAGCTCGATCCGGGAGACTTCACCCTTGCCGATAACTACGGCCAGCAGGGTGCCTACGGCAAGGCGAAACTGATGGACGTTCTATTCGCCAAGGAGCTCAACGCGCGCTACCACTCCGCCGGCATCTCAGCCGCGGCCTTCCACCCCGGCGTGGTGCGCACTGACTTCTCCAAGGAATTCGGAGGAGGCTGGGACTTTATCTACAAGTCCTTCATCAGACATCTCTTGATTTCCCCCCAGAAAGGCGCCGACACCTTGGTATGGCTGGCGTCCTCTCAACCGGACAGGGATTGGCAGCCGGGTCAGTACTACCAGAAGAGGAAACCCAAGCCACCCAGCAGGCAGGCCCAGGATCCGCGGCTCGCGAACGACCTTTGGGAATCGACCACGAGGGCACTTGGCCTCGATCAGCCCGAGCTGTGACGTGGTGTGCTGCTCTCCTCGAACGGGAGCTTGAGGACGCGGTACCAGCAGCGCGGCGTCGGGTCCAGAACTGAGCGGCACCGGGTTGGTCGCGGAGAGCGCGCCCTCACGTCACGGAATGGACCGTCCGCTTCGGGTCATTAGGGTCGTTCGGCTCTAGACANNGCGATTCTCCTCGGCCTCTTGGTCGGAGGGGCCGGCTTCGAAGGGGCGGCGCACGGGAGCTCGAGCGTCACGACTACGGTCGCACCTCGCACCGCCACTACGACAACGCCCACGACAACGCCCACGACCACGCCCACGACCGCGACCACGACCACGACGTCCACATCCACGACCACGACCACGACCACGAGAACCACCACGACCGTGCCGAAGCCTCGACCCGCTCCGACGTTGACTCGCGGCGACACCGGCCCGTCGGTGCTCGCTCTTCAGCGACGCCTCACGTCGCTCGGGTACTGGCTCGGTCCGCCCGACGGGACGTTCGGCGACAGCACCCAGCAGGCGGTCTACGCCCTGCAGAAGGCAGCCTCCATTCGACGAGACGGAGTGGTGGGGCCGGCAACGCGCGCCGCGCTCAAGCGCGGCGCGCGGGCCAAGCCCCGAAAGATCGCCGGCTACGTGGTGGAGATCAACCTGAGCAAAGACCTGCTGATGATCGTGAGGAACGGGAAGCTCGTCTGGGCGTTCAACACCTCGACGGGGGGCGGTTACACGTACGTCGACGAGGGGATCACGGCGGTCGCCGAGACGCCGCGTGGCGTCTACCGCATCTATCGCGAAGTCCACGGACTCGTCACGGACTCGCTGGGCCAGTTGTGGCTCCCGAAGTACTTCGACAGCGGCTTCGCGATCCACGGAGACTCTTACGTACCGCCGTATCCCGTCTCACACGGCTGCGTTCGCGTCAGCAACGAGGCGATCGAGTGGATCTGGGCTCACGACCTGGTGCCCCTCGGCACGAAGGTCTGGATCTACTCCTGAACCACCATTGGCGACGCCGGTCTGTCGAGAAGCCTCTCGGCATCGCGGGCCCTGTGAATTGGGCCGCGTCGGGTAGCCCAGATCCAGTTCCGCTCGAGAGGACGGGCTTCCGGGCTCGTCGGTTCACGTCCTCTTGGCATGTCCGGTCCGGGATCGGCCCCTGGGATCGGCCCCTGGGTGCCGCTGCGGCATTTTTGCGTGGTGTGATCGGCGAGCTCGGTGCCCTCGTGAAAGCGTTGGGGAAAATTCCGTCCATGCAGGTCAGTCGAGTTCGCGGCGCGACTCTGGAGCGACCTGTCTGGGCCAAGGAAGTTGAACGGTCCTTCGAGCGCGCAACGCGGGTACGCGGGGGAGCCGATGAGTGATTGCCCTCGGGAAACCATGGCGGGCGATTCCAAGGAGGTCCAACTCACGATTGTCCGAGAAACCTGATTGCGATGCGCCCGATCGGTGGATTACTCGGGGGACTTGATGTTGTCGACCCAGTGGCCCACCGGCAAGAGTTCGGTGTGGAATCGGTCGCGAAATGCTCCCCAGAGTCCGCGCGGTTGCCAGAGAGCAACCACCACGGCGATGGAACCGAAGATGATGAGATACCAGGCACCCTGCTGCTGGAGCGTCTGCTGGAGCACGAAGTAGATTGCTGAACCGATGATTGGTCCCTCAATGGTGCCAAGACCACCAATCATTGAAACAAAGAGCATCTCCGCGGCCCACTGGAGGTTGAAGACGCTTGAAGGCTGGACAAAGGGCTGGCTGATGACCAGTACGGCGCCGGCCGCTCCGCAACCGGCCGCCGCGATCACGAAGACCAGGCGCCGAGCGGAGCGCACGTTGGCTCCTGAGCTTCGAGCAGCCACCTCGTTGTCGCGAATAGACGCCAGCACCAAACCGAGACGGCTTCTCAGGAGGTAGTAGGTGCCCGCGACCACGATGAGGGCAACGAACCAAGTTGCCAGATAGGAATCGTGCGCTGTCTGCGATGGACTCAGATTCTGAAGACCTGGCATCGAGCGCCCCGTGCCACCTCCCAGTACCGCAATCGTGCCAATGATCAACATCGCGGTATCTGCCACCACCCAGGTCGCGATGGAGAAGTAGCCACCACGAAGGCGAAAGAGAAGGTAGGTCACGGGGTAGGAGATCGCCGCACACACTACCGCCGCCAACGGAATTGTGACGAAGGGGTCCATTCCTTTGAGGGCCAGATACAGCGTGGCGTAGGCGCCCAAGCCAACGAAGGCCTGCTGGCCGATGGAGACCATACCGGCGTAACCCGCGAGAAGGTTCCACATTGTAGCCATGATCACCAAGATGAAGAAGTTCGTCAGAGTAGTGGCGAACTGGGCCGAAAATATCCATGGAGCCGCAGTGAGTAGCGCCACGAGAACGAAGGCGCCGACCAGAGTGAAGATCGGTGAGTGCGTTGAGCGGCGAACCGAGATCGATCCATCTTGATTGGCGGCGCCACTGGTTGGCTGGTTCATGCGAGTGCCGTCTTCTTTCCGAATAGTCCCTGCGGCCGTACGGCGAGAACGAGCAGAAAGAGCACGTTGCCGGCCAATACCTGGTACTGGGGATTGAAGTGCGCACCAAACTGCTGGGCCACGCCAAGTGCCACGCCGCCCACCAGCGTTCCCCACAGCGATCCGATGCCTCCGATCACCACCGCCTCGAATGCGAAGAGAAGGTTGACGCCACCCGAAGTGGGGGCGAATTGGGTCATCATCCCGTACGCGATCCCCGCCAACGCCACCGTCGCGAAGGCGATCGCGGCCGCGATACCAAAGACGTGTCGGTAGTTGGCTCCGCTCAACTGAGCCGCTTCTCGGTCGTCGGCTACGGCGCGTATCAATCGCCCCGTGCCGGTCTTGGATAGGAAGAGCTGCAGAAATACGAGAACGAGCACGGCGGCGCCGAGCACGGCGAGCGATAGGTACGAGATGTAGATGATTGACGTCGGGTGCCAGGACTTGGTAATCAGCGATCCGATGTTGATGGTCTGGCCGTTCGCGGTGTAGATCTCCAGCAGGAGGTTCTCGATGATCACGGACAGTCCGAAGGTGACCAGGAGCGTCGTGAATGGATCACGATCAATGCTCTTTTGGATCAGCGTTCGCTGCAGCACGTAGCCGATGAGTCCGAAGAGTGGCACGACGATCAGGAACGACCAAACTTCGGGAATATGCAGATGGGGGGTCAGGAAGACCGCCGCGTACCCTGCCACCACGGCCATGTCACCGTGGGCGAGATTGATCACCTTCAGCACGCCGAACATCAGCGACAGCCCGCAGGCGAAGAGCGCGTAGAAGCCGCCGATTAGGACTCCTTGAATGACTACATTGAGCCAGACCATTCACTCGCTCCCCTGGACTGGGCTGGACGGTGCCAGATCGGCGCCAAAATAGGCGTGATCGATCTGCTCGGACGTGAGATCCGCGGGAACCCCCGTCAACGAGGTCTTTCCTTCCAACAGGCAATGCACGCGGTCGGCGACCGCCACACCTTGGGCGACGTCCTGCTCGACAATCAAGACGCTGACGCCGTGGGAAACTATCTCTGGGACTAGCGCGTAGATGCGTTCGATGACGATGGGCGCAAGACCCAAGGACAGCTCATCGAGCAGCAGAACCCTGGGGTTGGCGACGAGCGCTCGGCCAATCGCCACCGCCTGCTGTTCCCCGCCGGATAGTTGCCACGCGTACTGGCGCCGTCGCTTGGGCATCCAGTTGAAAAGCTCATAGATCCTCTCGATGTCGAACGGTCCCTTCTTGGCGTGAAAGGCCCCGACTCGCAGGTTCTCCTCGAGGGTCATGGTGGAGAAGAGTCGACGACCTTCGGGCACGAGTGAAATCCCGAGGGCTACCCGCCGGTGCGGTGACAGCCTGGCAATATCACTTCCGTCCAATGAGATCGATCCCTCGGTTGGCCGATGTAGACCGGCGACGGTTCTCAGCAGGGTGGATTTGCCGGCGCCGTTCGCGCCGATCACCGCGAGGACCTCGCCCTCGTTCAAACTGAAGCTGACGTCGTCGATCGCCTTCAGCTGCCCGTGGTGCACCACGAGGCCGTGAACGTCCAAGAGTGGTTTGCTCATTGTGGCAAGACCTCGTTGATGATCTTGCCACCCAAGTAGACCGCACGCACCGCCTCTGAGGCGAGGACCTCTTGGGGGGCGCCGTCAGCGACGATGACGCCTGCCGCCAGACAGAGCAATCTGTCGACCGTGGACAGCAGAGCACGCACCACGTGCTCAATCCATACCACCGCGATTCCCTCGGTCCTGAGTTGGCGAATAATGGTGGTCAATTCGTTCACTTCCAGGTCAGTGAGGCCACCGGCAATTTCGTCGAGCAGCAGCACTCGCGGACCCATGGCGAGTGAGCGAGCCAGTTCCAATCGCTTCCGATGAAGAAGCATCAACGACCCCGCTGGACGGTTCGCGTACTCGCCGAGACCAGTGCGATCGAGCGCTGCGAAGGCCTGGGCGTAACTCTTCTTGCCCCTCAGTCTCCCTCCCTGCTGAGCGGCCAACAGAGCGTTTTCAAACACCGTCATGTGCTCGAATGGGCGGGGCACCTGGTAGGTGCGTCCGATGCCGGCTCGGGCTCTCGAACTAGGGGTCATATGGGCCAGGTTCATGTCCTCGAAGAAGATGTCACCCGAATCCGGCCGGATGTCACCCGAGATCATGGCGAAGAGTGAGGTCTTGCCAGCGCCATTGGGACCAACAATTCCTACTGAGTCGCCCTGCTCCAACTGGAAGGTGATCTCCTCGCCAACGACCACCTGGCCAAACTTCTTTGAGATACCTTCTAGTTGGAGCAACGGCACTGTCAGTTTGGTTAAACGTTGGTTGGTTCGAGAGTTCCGTTAAGCGGAATGTGCTTGTTCAACGAATTGTCAACCACCCACTGTGACCACTTGAACTTTCGGTGGCCCACGAGGTCTGCTGAGCCAGGCCTCCACTGCACACCAACCGGCATGATCATGCCAATTCCCTTGGCGGGACTGGCCAGATATGGATTGCTGCTCTTCAGGTTCATGTTGATCGGTCCGCACATGCCGTCGTACTTCACGACCTGCAGCGCTTCGGCCAACGCCAGACGGTCATGTGGATTCTTCACGGCCTTCAGACCCTCGATGGCCACCTCAAACAGAGCGTACGTTGAACCCATGGAGTTCACCCATTGGCCGTGGCCGGCGTTCTGGTAGGCCTCGGCGAACTTGTAAGCGCTCTGGCCGGTCAGGGACGACTTGTACGGCGAGTACGGAGTGAACCACGCGTCGGTGGCGATGTTGTTGGACAGGGCTCCGAGGGCGTAGGCGTCGGTTGGGAAGAGCATAACCTTCGCCACCGTGGCCAGCTTCGGGTTGTAGTCCTGCTGGGACGCCTGGGTCCAGAATGACTGAAAGTCGGGTGGGAGGGGACAGTTGACGAACAGGTCGCACGCCGCACCGCCCTTCCCTCCGGTCTTGAAGGTCTGGATCATTGACGTGTAGTCAGTCGTCAGGTCCGTGTAGGCCCCGCCGTCGATGAAGTTGTAGCCCCCGTTTGGATAGATCGCGCCCACCGTTGGCCCGAATGCTTCGCGAAAGGCATTGCCGTCCGAGTCGTTCGGGAACATTTCGGCCACGTTGCTGTTGCACTTGGTGATCTTCTGGATGCGCTCCCACATCGGCACGAAGCAGCCAACGAACTGCGGAATTCCGTAGAAGAACATCGAGTTGTATTTTGGACCGGTGCCGGTCGCAGCTCCCTGGGGAGATATCGACGCTCCGGTAAACCCACCCCAGTACGCTTCCCACGGAACCACCGTCGAGACGCATGGCACCTTGTACTGCTCGCACGTCGTCGCCACTGGAATGGTGGTTTCTGGCGCCGAACTCGTCAAGATGAGGTCGGCGCCCGAGTTGATCAGCTGCTGGGTTACCTGAACGGCGACGCTGCCAAGTGACTGAGTGTCCATCTCGGTGATCTCGATCTTGTACTTTGTGCCTCGAATCGTGATGCCCTTCTTGAAGTAGCTCGAGGCTCGGATCTGCTTCAGTACGAATGCATCGGACCCAGCGAAGTCCGCCAGTGCCCCTGTTCGTGGTGAGACGTAGCCAATCTTGATTGTTCCTGACTTCGTCGCCGCGTGAGCAGCGGAAATGTCCGTCAGGCTTACCAGCGCCCCCGAGGCCGCCATCACTGCCGCCGCTTGAAGACCAACACGGCGCCCGAACTCAAAACCACCCCACCCTGGAATGCCGTCCCGGCTTCCAGGCCTTGTCTCTTCACTCATTAATTGACCCCCCTCAATTATGCTTGCATGATTCTTAACACACTGTTCCGTACATAACGAAACATTTCTTCGAATTCCTAAAATTTGCCTTATTTTGTGATCAGGTGAATCCATGGCCCGGAGAACTACGGGTGGCCTCGCGCATCGCTCATGGTCGCCAGCATTCGTCGGGCGGAAAGGCCCCCCCGGTCGATCTTGATGCTCACCTCGTTGACTTCTGGCACCCTGCTGGTGCGGATCTGCAGGATGTTCAGGGCGTCAACGTCTTCTTGAACGACGCCGGTTTGCATCTTCTCGAGGAATCGGTCGATCTCATCGTCGTTGATGCAGAAGTCCCTCGCGAGGGCCCAGAAGTCGTACACCGAATCCTCCGTCGAAGGGGTCAGCCCGTAGAAGATCTTCATGTGGAATGCGTGATCGTCAGTGCCATCGGGAAGAGGTGGTTGACCGACGGGCGCGATCCGAGAGTGCAGCAGGTAGTAGCCGGGTGGCGAGTACTCAATGTCCTGCCACCGGTCAACCTTTCCCTCCAGGCCGGTGGTTCGCGAGTAGAAGAGCGGACAGTCGACTGAGTTCATGTGGCGAAAGACGCGTACCACGCGCGAATCTTCATCGGCTTCGACCTCAATGGGCGTGGACGCGACTTCCGGCGTCCCGATGGAACCGTTGTGGAGAAACGTCTCGTGCGACAGATCGAGCAAGTTGTCGACCAGGAGGTCAAAGGCTGCGTCTATCTTCGCGACACCTCCTACGCTGGACCAGTTCTCCGTGTCCACCAACCAGGGCGTGCTTGGGAGCAAGGACATCTCAGCCTCGCCTCGGCCCGTCCAAATCCAGACCCAGGGTCCCTGCTCGACCACGGCATAACTTCTCACATCCGCTCGACTCGGGATACGGTCCTGGCCGGGCACGGCAACGCAGGTACCAGTGCAATCGAACGTGAATCCGTGGTACCCGCACACCAGTTCGTCGCCGACAACGGTACCGAGGGACAGCGGATAGCCGCGGTGGGGGCATTGATCGGCCAGCGCGACGATTCGACCTGATTCGTTGCGAAAGATCGCCACGTGCTCGCCCAAAATCTGACGGGAAAGTGGCTTCGTCGTCAACTCTGCGCCGAGTGCAGCAACATACCAATTATCGCTCAAGAACATGGATCCCCCCTCTAGAGATGACGCCGCCCCGTCGACCCTTCTGGAAGTTCGACCGGATACCGTTAGCGCGCAACTTACCAAAACTGTGATAAGCAAACAAGCAACTTTGTACTAGGGGGTTCATATGGCGTTTCTTGACGGTGCATCATGGCAGGGGAACATCTCGCTCGACGGCTGGCGGGCGGGCGGCGACGGCGATGCCCCCGTCATCGAGCCGGCGACCGGCAACGAGATTGCCCGAACGGGTCGGGCCAGCGTCGCCGACGTGGCCGTCGCAGGCCAAATCGCGTCCGAGGCTCAAGGGGAGTGGGCATCGCTGCTCTTTACGCAGCGTGCGGCGATCATCCGCAAGGCCGCACAGCTCTTCGTGGAACACGCGCACGAACTCAGCGAATGGGTCGTGCGCGAGTCCGGTGGAATTGGACCCAAGGCCGATCTTGAAATCCACGTCGCCTCGGAAGAGTGTTTTGAGGCGGCGGCCCTGGCGTCGCATCCCACTGGCGAGATCCTTCGAAGTGAACTGCCCCGCCTCAGTTTCTCTCGTCGCGTGCCGGCCGGCGTAGTCGGTGTGATCGCTCCGTTCAACTTTCCGCTGATACTTTCAATCCGCTCGGTGGCGCCGGCGCTCGCGCTGGGCAACGCCGTCATCTTGAAGCCAGACCCTCGTACTGCCCTCTGTGGTGGGGTCGTACTGGCCCGTGTGTTCGAAGAGGCCGGAGTGCCGCCGGGAGTCTTCAACGTGCTGCCGGGCGGCGCTGATGTGGGCGAGGCCCTCGTCACCGATCCGAGGGTTCGCGTGATCGCCTTCACTGGATCGACCGCCGCGGGGCGAGTGGTGGGATCGCTGGGTGCCCAGCATCTCAAGAGGGTGCACCTGGAGTTGGGCGGCAACTCAGCGCTGATCGTGATGGGTGACGTTGATCTGGAGAAGGCGGTCTCCGTGGGCGCCTTTGGTTCCTTCATGCACCAGGGCCAGATTTGCATGACCACCGGCCGGCACATCGTCGACTCGAGGATCGTCAACGACTACGCGTCGCTTCTGGCCGGACACGCCGACCATCTGCCGGTCGGCGATCCGATGAGCGGTCAAGTCGCCCTCGGACCGCTCATTGACGCCAAGCAGCGTGATCGCGTGCACTCAATGGTCACTGACTCCGTGAAGGCTGGCGCGACCCTGCTGGCCGGTGGCACCTTTGAGGGACTGTTCTACCGTCCTACGGTCCTTAGCAACGTGCCCACGTCGTCGCCCGCGTACTGCGAGGAGGTCTTCGGGCCGGTGGCACCCGTGGTTGGATACTCCTCGCTTGACGAGGCCGTTGCCTTGGCGTCGTCGAGTCCCTATGGCCTCTCGCTCGGCATTCTCTCGAACGACGGTCTGCGTGCACTCGAGTTGGCGAGTCGGATCCCGACCGGGGCCATTCACATCAACGACCAAACGGTCGGCGACGAGGCGGTGATCCCATTCGGCGGCACCGGAAGCTCGGGCAACGGTTCTCGAATGGGCGGCATGGCGAACCTCGAGGCCTACACCGAAACTCAGTGGGTCACCGCGCAGAGCGAGATGCCGGTATATCCGTTCTAGAGACTGTTGAGATCGACGTAGTTGCGGGCGAGAACGGTGGACGACTCTCGTGAGCTGACCGCCTGACGCAGGCGGGCCAGTTGGATACCATTCTCGAACTCGTCCTCGTAGCTGGGATGCAACATCTGGGTCATGTAGTTGGAGAACTCCTCGGCACGCCAGACTCGCTCAAGACACGAGGCCGAATAGGCCTCCAGCAACGAATCGTCGCCACCGCGAAGGAATGTGAGCAACGCCTGGGAGAGGACCCGAACGTCGGCCAGGGCGAGGTTCATGCCCTTGGCTCCGGTCGGGGGCACGATGTGCGCGGCGTCTCCCGCGAGAAGGAGTCGTCCGTAGCGCATTGGCTCGATCACGATGCTGCGCATCGCAGTGATGCCGCGGTCGATGATCCTGCCCTGATTGATCTCAGGCTTCTCTTCAGTGGCGAGTCGAACCGTGAGCTCCTCCCAGATTCGATCATCCGGCCACTGCGCCAGCGTCTCGTCGGGCCGCACCCCCAGATAGAGCCGGCTTAGCGTCGGGGAGCGAAGGGAGTAGAGAGCAAAACCATTCTCGTGGCGGCCGTAGATCAGTTCCTCCGTGGCCGGGGGAGCCTCGGCCAAGATGCCCAGCCACGAGAATGGGAACGTACGCTCGAAGCGGCGCATCAGGTCCTTGGGTATGGCCCGATTCGCCGCGCCAAACGTTCCATCGCATCCTGCCACGATGTCGCACCTGATGCGAAAAGCCCCGTCGACACCACTCACGTCGACAAAGGGTCTGTCCGTGGTCAAGTCCCCGATAGCCGTGACCTCGGATTCAAACAGCAGGGGAGCCTCCTGATCGAGGCGGAGCATGACGAGATCCTTCACGACCTCTTGCTGTCCATACACCGTGATCGGTCGACCATCGGCGAGATCGCTCAGTGGTATCCGGTGCGATTGGTGATCGAATCGGAGCTCGATACCGTGGTGAACGAGCCCCTCTTTCCTCATCCGCGCGCCCGCGCCCACGTCGGCGATGAGGTTGGCGATGCCGTACTCAATCACGCCAGCGCGGACCCGGTTTTCGATGTGTTCGCGACTTCGGTGTTCGAGGACGATGTTGTCGATGCCTTCAAGCTGGAGCATCTGACCCAGGAGAAGACCAGCGGGTCCGGCACCAACTATTGCTACCTGCGTATGAATCTCGTTCACTGCTCTCCCATTTCCCTATCGGTCGCTCTCGTCCAAGTGCAGCCAAAGAAATGTATGGCCGCCACGAGGTTTTAGTGTACTGTTCAGTTAATTAAACCCTAATGCAAGTTTGCGAAGCGAATGGTTTCGCGAACCAAGCAGCCAATGACTTGGAGGATCTCATGGCGGTAGTTGTTCACAACACGCAACGGACAGACCTCGGAATCGTCGATGCCCTCGCTTGCTTTGGAGTCGCCACCATTCACGAAGCGCAAGGTCGCGTCGGCCTGCTCGGTTCCCACCTTCGGCCCATCTATCGTCCGGTCCGAATTGCTGGCAACGCGTTGACGTGTGAGGTGGCCCCGGGTGACAACTGGTCGATTCACGTTGCGGTCGAGCAGGCCAGGGCCGGCGACATTCTCGTGGTGACGCCCACCAGTCCTTGTGACGACGGCTACTTCGGTGAGCTGCTGGCTACGAGTCTGGTTGCCCGCGGCGTCCGGGGACTCATTATCGACGCCGGCGTTCGCGACGTCGGCGAACTGACCAGCATGGGCTTTCCGGTGTGGGCCAAGACCATCAGCGCCCAAGGCACGGTGAAGGAGACGATTGCCAATGTGCAAACTCCGATCGTGTGCGCGGGGAGGTACATTCGACCCGGCGACGTGATCGTTGCCGACGATGATGGCGTGGTGGTCGTGAAGCGCGAGCAGGCGGCGACGGTGTTGGCCGCCAGCCAATCTCGGGAGGACAACGAGAAGGAGAAGCGGCGGAGATTGGCCGCGGGGGAACTCGGACTTGATATGTACAACATGCGAGAGAAACTCGAGCAGCGAGGTCTTACCTACGTGGAGGACTCTCCATCGTGAGCTCCCAGACGCCGATTAGGTGTTCGGTAGTGCGGGGGGGCACGTCGAAGGGCCTGTACTTCCGTGCCGAGGATCTGCCCCTGGACCGACCCACGCGTGACGCGGTGTTGCTGGCCGCCATGGGATCGCCGGATATTCGCGAGATCGACGGCATGGGCGGAGGGCATCCGCTCACCTCCAAGGTGGCAATCGTGCAGAAGTCGCAACGCCTTGATGCCGACGTTGACTACCTCTTCCTTCAAGTGTGGCCCGACAGGGCCGAGGTGTCCGACAATCAGAACTGTGGCAATCTGCTGGCGGGTGTTGGCCCCTTCGCCCTCGAAGAGGGACTGCTTCCGATCAGCGGCGAGGTGACCCCGGTGGGCATCTGGATGGAGAACACGCAGAGCCTCGCGGTCGCTCGGGTGCAGACCCCCAACCGCGAAGTTCGTTACGACGGCGACGCACAGATCGATGGAGTTCCCGGCCGCAGTGCACCGATCCCCATCGAGTTCCTCGACATTGCCGGATCGACGTGCGGCAGTCTCCTGCCAACCGGCAACGCCGTTGACGTTGTCGAAGGCCTGCGCGTGACGTGCATCGACAACGGAATGCCGGTCGTCTGCATTAGGGCCGCCGATGTCGGTCTGACCGGCTACGAGGAGCCCGCTGAGATTGAGTCGAACCGCTCAGCGTGCGACAAGGTGGAACAGATTCGCCTCGCCGTGGGGCCGCTCATGAACCTCGGCGACGTCACCACCAAGACGGTCCCAAAGATCAGCTTGCTGGCTCCGGCCAAGGATGGCGGAACCGTCGCGACGCGGACCTTCATTCCAAAGAGGGTGCATGAGGCCATTGGAGTCTTCGGGGCGGTCTCGGTGGCGACCGCGTGCCTGGTGCCCGGTTCGGTCGCGAATGAAGTGTCGGGCGTGACGGGCACGAATGGAGAGACGACGCTGACCATTGAGCATCCCAGTGGCTATTTCGGCGTCACGTTGGACGTGGGTCTCGACGACGGTTCGGTGAGCGTCAACTCGGCCGCCCTGCTTCGAACGGCTCGTCTCTTGATGCGTGGTGAAGTGTTCGTGCCGTCTTCCGTCTGGAGCCTCGATGATCATTGACTGCCACGGTCACTTCACCACTGCACCGGAGCCGCACAACCTCTGGCGCAAGGCCCAGATCGCGGCGTACCAGGCGGGTGAACCCTTTCCGCAGTACCCGGTGATCAGCGATGAGGAGATAGTCGACGTCATCGAGAACAATCAGCTGCGGCTCCTGCGGGAGCGCGGAGCGGACATGACGGTGTTCTCTCCGCGAGCATCGGCCATGGAGCATCACGTGGGCAACGAGCAGGTGAGCGAGTCCTGGTCGCGCGCGTGCAACGACCTCATTGCCCGCGTGGTCTCGCTCTTTCCGGACTCCTTCATTGGCGTCTGCCAGCTTCCCCAGTCACCCGGCGTGCCCGTCGATCGCTCCATCGCCGAACTTGAGCGCTGCGTTCTCGAGTTGGGCTTCGTTGGTCTCAACCTCAGTCCCGATCCGAGCGGGGGGCTTTGGGACGGGCTCCCGCTCACCGACCCGTCGTGGTTTCCCATGTACGAGAAGATGATCGAACTCGACGTTCCGGCGATGATTCACGTGTCGAGCAGTTGCAACCCTAACTTCCACGCCACGGGGGCCCACTACATAAACGCTGACACGACCGCCTTCATGCAGCTTCTCCAGGGAGACCTCTTTGGGGAGTTCCCCGAGCTGCGCTTCATTATTCCGCACGGGGGCGGTGCGGTTCCGTATCACTGGGGTCGCTACCGAGGTCTGGCCGACATGCTCGGCAAGCCGGACCTCTCGACGCACCTCATGAAGAACGTGTTCTTCGACACGTGCGTCTACCACCAGCCGGGGATTGACCTCCTCTTCAAGGTGATTGACCTGGACAACATCCTCTTTGGATCGGAGATGGTTGGAGCCGTGCGAGGCATCGACGCCACGACCGGCCATCACTTCGACGACACCAAGCGATACGTCGACGCCGCGGGCCTCTCGACCGACGAGCAAGAGCAGGTGTACTCCGGCAATGCGCGGCGGGTCTACCCCCGACTCGACGTGGCCCTCAGCAAGCGGGGAAGATAGGGATGGGTGCAGTTGCCATGGACTCCGATTGGCTCGTCTTCGATCCCCACCCGTCCAAGCCGACGTTCGTGTTGCCGCCGGGATCCGTCGATGCCCACTGCCACGTCTTTGGACCCGGGGACCAGTTCCCTTACGCCCCGGAACGGAAGTACACGCCCTGCGACGCCGGCAAGGACCAACTCTTCGCGTTGCGCGATCATCTCAACTTCGAGAACAACGTGATAGTTCAGGCCACCTGCCACGGATCGAACAATGGAGCGATGCTCGACGCCGTGGCCTCCGCGAAGGGACGCGCCCGAGGCGTCGCCACCATTCGACCCGACACCAGCGCCGCGGAACTGGACGAGATGCACGAGATCGGGGTTCGCGCCGTTCGTTTCAACTACGTTCGCCGTCTCGTGGATCCCGAGCCCGACGAGTATTACTACCGCATCGTGGAGAAGATCGCTCCGCTTGGGTGGCACGTCGTGGTGTACTTCGAGGCGGCTGATCTAGCTGAAAGGTGGGGATTCTTCACCTCGCTCAATACGGTCGTCGTCGTGGATCACATGGGCCGTCCCGACGTCTCTCGAGCCGTAGACGGTCCGGAGTTCTCGCTCTTCCTGCGGCTGCTGAGGGAGCACGAGAACTTCTGGTCGAAGGTGACGTGTCCCGAGCGGATCTCCATTTCGGGTCCCCCGGACTTCCGCGATGTGGTTCCCTTCGCGCGTCGCGTGATAGGTGATTTCCCCGATAGGGTCCTCTGGGGAACGGACTGGCCGCATCCAAATCTGAAGGGCTTCATGCCCGACGACGGGCTTCTCGTTGATTTCATACCGCAGATCGCAACGACGGAAGAGCAGCAGCGCAAGTTGCTCGTCGACAATCCAAAACGTCTCTACTGGAAGGATGCGTGACTCATGGTGGACAACTCGGAGTTTGATGACATTCCCGGCACGACGGTCTTCACGGCCACGCGCTCGCACGAGGGATTTCACCTCAACCAGTTCTGCATGAGCTTGATGAAGGCCGAGAACCGTGAACGCTTCAAGAGCGACGAGCGCGGCTACCTTGACGAGTGGCCAATGACCGAAGAGCAGAAGCAGGCGGTGCTGGATCGCGACTACAACGCCATGATCGCGAGGGGTGGCAACATCTATTTTCTCGCCAAGATATTTTCCACCGACGGGGTCAGCTTCCAGACCGCGGCGGCCTCAATGACTGGCATGTCAGTGGAGGAGTACGCCGCCATGATGTTGCACGGCGGACGCTCTCCTGAGGGAGTCCGGTCGATCAGGGAAGGCAACTAGCGATGGCCCGGATCACGGCTGGCGTCACCACCAGTCATGTCCCAGCCATCGGTGCGGCGTTCGATCAAGCACTCGAGGACACCGAGTACTGGGCGCCCGTGTTCGGCGGCTACAAGTGGTCCCAGGAGTGGATTGCCCACGAGCGACCCGACGTGATTGTGCTGGCCTACAACGACCACGCTTCGGCCTTCTCGCTCGAGATGATTCCCACGTTCGCCATTGGTTGTGCGGACGAGTACCGGGTGGCCGACGAAGGGTTTGGCCCGCGGCCGGTTCCAAATGTCATGGGACATCCGGATCTGGCCTGTCACCTGGCCCAGTCGCTCATCCTCGACGAGTTCGACATGACCGTGGTCAATCAGATGGATGTCGACCACGGCCTCACGGTCCCGCTTTCGCTGATGTTTGGGCGAACCGATCGATGGCCGGTCAAGGTCATCCCCCTGGCGGTGAACGTCGTCCAGTATCCACCGCCGACCGGTGAGCGTTGCTTCAAGCTCGGCCAGGCCATTCGCCGCGCCGTCGCGAGCTACGACGAGGATCTCAACGTGCAGGTCTGGGGCACCGGCGGCATGAGCCATCAACTCCAGGGCACTCGAGCCGGGCTGATCAACAAGGAGTTCGACGATGCCTTCCTCGACAACATGGTCGAGAACCCAGACGCGCTGCGCAGGATCTCGCACTTCGAGTACCTTCGCGAATCGGGGTCCGAGGGCATCGAGCTCGTGATGTGGCTCATCATGCGCGGAGCGCTCGGCGACGACGTCACGATGCTGCATCGCTTCTACCACGTGCCGGCATCGAACACCGCCGTGGGACACCTCATTTTGAAGCCGTCGACGAGGGAGTGAGGGAAGCAATGCGAGTAGCTCTAGCCGGCGCCGGGGCCTTCGGGATCAAGCATCTCGACGCCCTGGCGCGCATTGACGGGGTGGAGACTGTCGCCGTCGTCAGTCGTACCTTGGAACAGGCCCGGGAGGTCGCCACCAAGTACGGCGCCGGTCTCGCGACGACCGATTTCCAGGACGTTCTCGACTCGCCGGACGTCGATGCGGTGATTCTCTGCACGCCCACCCAGCTGCACGCCGAGCAGTCGATTCGCGCCCTGCGCGCCGGGAAGCATGTGCAGGTTGAGATACCTCTGGCGGACAGCTGGCCTGACGCCCAGGAAGTCGCCCTGGTCGCCAGGGAGACCGGTCTCACCTGCATGGTTGGCCACACGCGCCGATTCAATCCTTCGCACCAATGGCTCCACGGGCGCATCGCCGCTGGGGATCTATCGATCCAGCAGATGGACGTGCAGACATACTTCTTTCGTCGGTCCAACAAGAATGCCTTGGGCCAGCCCCGAAGTTGGGTGGACAACCTCTTGTGGCACCATGCAGCGCACACGGTTGACCTCTTCGCGTACCAGTGCGGAGAGCCGGTTGAACGGGCGAATGTCTTGGCCGGCCCCCCGCACCCGGAACTGGGCATACCCATGGATATGTCGATTCAGCTCCAGAGCACGTCGGGAAAGATCTGCACTCTGTCGCTGAGCTTCAACAACGAAGGCCCACTGGGAACGTTCTTTCGCTACATATGCGACAACGGAACGTACGTCGCGCGTTATGACGATCTGCTCACCGGCGCCGGCGAGAAGATCGACGTCTCAAATGTCGCAGTCTCGATGGACGGCATCGAGCTCCAAGACCGAGAATTCGTCAGGGCGATCAGTGAGGGCGTCGAACCAAACTCCTCAATCGGATCGGTGCTGGACTGCTACCGAGTGCTCGCGGGGCTGCAGGACCAACTGGACGGCCGCAGCTGAATGGCGAGATCTCGCACACTGGCCCGAGAGCGGAGCCACGAGAGGCCGTCAAGAATGCGAAGTCCTCAGACCGGTTTCGATGGCGGATTGGTGAGGTAGTCAACGACGACGTCACCAATCATCTGCCGGTAGGTGGTACGGCGGCTTGGCTCCACCAGATTGCGGCCGAAATTGGCGGCAAAGGTGTAGCGATTGTTGATGCGGAAGAAGCAGAACGAGCTGATCAGCATGTGCACGTCCAGGGCGTCGATCTCTCGCTGAAAGACGCCGTCGGCGCGACCACGCTCCAGCACCTGCTCGAGCATCTTGATGCCCGGCCGTTCGAGCCCGGGAAAGCCGCTGGCCGCCGTGACGAACCTCGCTTGCTGCACATTTTCGTGACTGACCAGGCGACTGAAGTTGGGGTTCGCCTCGTGCCGGTCAAAGGTCAGCTCGGCGAGCTGGCGGATTGCCGTCACTGGATCGAGGTTCTCTACGTCGATGTTCTCTTCGATGACGCGAATGGCCTCGTAGGCCCGTTCGAGCGTGGCGACGTAGAGACGTTCCTTGGAGCCGAAGTAGTAGTAGATCATCCGCTTCGTTGTACGAGTCTGGTTGGCAATCTCATCGACCCGCGCTCCGGCGAAGCCTCGGTCGGAGAACTCCTGGGTGGCCACCGCCAAGATCTCGAGCCTGGTGCGTTCAGGGTCTCGTAGGCGCCGCTCGTCCTTCGCGGACTTCTCTTGTCCTACGGTCATGCTGCTCCTCTTCGATTCTGGCGCCCACTCTGACGGCGACAGCCCCGCCTCAGTTCCCAACTGCAATCGAGGCTGTCCGCCATGACTCACCGGTGGCCTACCCATCAAAGCATAATGTCTGTCCCAGTTAGTACAAAGTAGCAACCGGCTGGTGAACCGCGCGGGACCTCGCGGAGTTGCTGGTCGTTCCAGACTGGCCTGGCCCGCGACTGCGTGGATCGCCCCGGCATCGCGGACGTTGGTTTCGGGTCAGGGCGCAGCACCCGGGGGTTCGGAGATTCTGGCGAGGCGAGCGTTCTCTCGACGATCCGGTTGCCGCCAGGCGCAGGATCGGCGGAGAAGCTTCAACTGCGCAGGACGACGTTGAGGGGTTCCTCGCCGCGCAGCATTCGTGCGAACTGCTGGTTCAACAGGCGTGCCACACGGGGCATCATCGCCGTCGTGGCACCGCCGACGTGCGGGGTGACGAGCACGTTGTCCAGGCCGAAGAGAGGGTGCCCCTCGGGCAGCGGCTCGGGGTCGGTCACGTCCAGGGCCAGGCGAAGCCGTGCGGATGTGGCGTGTGAAAGCAAGGCGGCGGTGTCGGCCACCTTGCCTCGTGCGACGTTGACCAGCAGGCTGTGGTCGCGCATCCGCGAAAGGAAGGAGTCGTCCACGAGGTGGGTCGTCTCGTCGGTGAGCGGCACGGCGATGACCACGATGTCGGCCTGGGCCAGCAGTTCGGGAAGCGACTCGATACCGTGGACCGGGCCGCGCTCGTCGAGTCGTGGCGTTCGAGCGACCCGCACGACCGTGACCTCGAACGGGAGCAGCCGCTGCTCTATTGCCCGGCCCACGCCGCCGTAGCCGACGAGCAGGACCGTGCGGTCAGCCAGGCTGGGGAGTAGTGCGGGAGACCACTGGCCCTTGGCGGCGTCGCGAACGAAGCCGGGGATGCCCCGCTGGCAGGCGAGGATCAGCGCCAGCGCGAGTTCAGCCGTCGATGCCTCGTGGACGCCCACGGCGTTGGCGAACACGTGCCCGGGCGGCAGCACGCCCGCGATGTCGTCGTAACCGAGTGAGAGGCCCTGCACCAGTCGCGTCTTGACGCCCGCCAGCCGGTCGAGGTGCATCGTCGTGCCCATGTAGGGCGGCACGACGATGTCAATCGAGTCGACCGGCGCCGGGCCTGTCATGTCCCATTCGATGAACTCGATGCCCTCGGGGGCGCCAGCGAACAGACCACGTATCCGCGAATCGGGCAGGCTGACCAGAAGTCGGGGCGGCGTCATGGTTAGATCGTACCGGCCGGGCCCCTCGATGGACGCCTGGTCCACGGCAACGCGCTTACCAGGTCCTGCTCGGCTGATTCGTCGTGAGCGCTTCTCCTCGTTGCCGGGGCCGGTCCATAATCGACTACTTTGCGGTAACGACGCCGGCGCCGCAGTCCCCCTATCTTCCGACGTCGCCCGTGGCAATTGCAGATGACGAACCTCACTTATCCCAGGCGCTTCTTCGAACGCCAGCCCGACGACGTCGCGCGCGACCTCATCGGTTCGCAGATCGTCGTGCGGGCCGACGGCCGTTCGGTGCGCGCCCTGATTGTCGAGACAGAGGCCTACGGGGGGAGCGACGATCCGGCTTCGCACGCCTATCGAGGTTCGACGCCGAGCTGTGCCGTGATGTTCGGACCGCCCGGGTTCCTGTACGTGTACCGGAGCTACGGAATCCACTGGTGCATGAACGTGGTGACTGAGGCATCGGGGACCGCCAGCGCGGTCCTGCTGCGCGCGGCGCAGGTCATTGGCGTTGCGACAGGGGATGCGGCGCCACCGCAGGAGCGACCGGGGCTTCTCAGCGGACCGGGAAACCTCACTCGAGGTCTGGGCGTGACGGGAGATGACAACGCGCGAGACTGCTGTGGGGAGTCGGGAGGAAGGGTCTCGTTTCACGGTCTCCCCGGTGACGTGGCGAGTGGGCGCATCGGGCGGTCCCCACGAATCGGTCTCTCTCGAGGGCAGGAACGCCCGTCGAGGTACTTCCTCGAAGGCCATCCGGCCGTTTCGCGTTACCGCACGCGGGTGCCGCGAAGAATCGAGGTCGGGGAGTCTTCAGAACGTTCTTGATTCCGAGGTGACCCGCTGCGGGGCCTCGCCGAGCGTCCACCGCGCCGGCCCGCGATCGGCCAGTCTCGCGAAGGCCATCCGGCGAGGCGCCGCATCGGCAGGGGAAACCGGGACGTGGGCGGCCTATTGTGAGGAGAATTGAGTGTTGGACCGAAGGGGGAGAGCCATGACCAACCGCGACGTCACTCCGGTGGGAGCGCCGTGCTGGACCGATCTGTGGACGTCTGACGTCGAAGGCAGTCGAAGGTTCTACTGCGAGATGTTCGGATGGGAGGCCCAAGAGCCCAGCCCCGAGTTCGGCGGATACTTCATGTTCACGCGCCGGGGAGTGCCCGTGGCCGGAGGGATGGGCGACATGGGCGACATGGCCGCCGACAACACGTGGAAGATCTACCTCGACACCGACGACATCAAGCAGGTTGTCCGAGAGGGCGAAGCGGCTGGCGCGCAGTTCATGGTCCCGCCCACGCCGGTCGCCGACCTGGGCATCCAAGCAGTCTTCATGGATTCGACCGGCGCCACGCTCGGCGCCTGGCAGGCCGGGGCGTTCCCGGGCTTCCAGGTCCTCGAGGAGCACGGTGCACCGTCCTGGTTCGAGCTCTACGCGCGCGACTACGCCGCCGCGGTCAGCTTCTACCAAACGGTGTTCCGCCTCGAAGCCCGGTCCGTCGCCGACGGCGACGAGTTCCGCTACACCACCCTGCGCGCTGAGGGCAGCGACGTCGAGCTGGCCGGAATCATGGACGCCCGGACGTTCCTCGGCGAGGGAGTCCCCTCGCACTGGACCACCTACTGGGAGGTGGACGATGTCGATGCCTCCGTCGCCAAGGTTCGCACCCTGGGCGGCTCGGTGATCGCCGACGCGGCCGACTCGCCGTATGGCCGCATCGCCGCCGTTGCGGACCCGACCGGAGCCCTGTTCAGGTTGCGTACCGGTCCTTCGTAACCGGTTGCCCGTCGATCAAGGGGTGGTCGCGGCCAACTCGCGGGTGGCTGGCCACTCAGGTGTCGAGCGTGATGCTGACCGGACAGTGGTCGCTTCCCATCAGTTCGGCGTGGATCTCGGCAGCCTGCACGCGCGGCGCCAGGTCCTGAGAGACCAGGAAGTAGTCGATGCGCCATCCGACGTTGCGGGCCCTCGCCCCCGAGAAGTTCGACCACCACGTGTAGTGCCCGTTGCCCTGGGTGAAGATCCGAAAGGAATCGACGAAGCCCGCGTCGAGCAGTTGGCCGATGCCTTCGCGCTCCTCGCTGGTGAATCCCGCCTTTCCCACGTTCTGCTTCGGGTTGGCTAGATCATCGTCCGTGTGGGCCACGTTGAGGTCCCCGCAGATGGCGACCGGCTTCTTGCTCTGGAGCGCCCTGACGTAGCTGAGGAACGCCGGGTCCCATCTCTGGTGTCGCAGGGCGAGCCGGCTCAGATCGCCCTTGGCGTTGGGGGTGTAGACCGTCACCAGGAAGAAGTCGTCGTATTCGGCGGTGACGATCCGGCCCTCGTCGTTGGGATTGCCGAAGGAGTCGCCCGCGAGTTGGTACTTCTTGACGAGGTTGGCCGGAAGGCCGGTGATGACCGAGATCGGCGGGCGCTTGGAGAAGATGGCCGTTCCGGAGTAGCCCTTCTTCGCCGCTGAATGCCAGTACTCCTCGTAGCCGGTCAGGTCGCAGTCGGACTGGGACTGGTCGGCCTTGGTCTCTTGGAGGCAGATGATGTCAGGCTGCAGGGAGAGGAGGAACGGATCGAACATCCCCTTGCGCTGCACCGCACGGATGCCGTTGACGTTCCACGACACGATTCGCATGGACCATGGTAACAAGCGGGGATTCGTCCGGACGGCGCTCACCAAAGCTTCGACAGATGCCCCGCGACGACATTGGAGCCGTCGATCGTCACGGTCGGAGAAGCCGTTGGGTGGCGCTGCTCAGCGGTTTCAGACTGGACCTCGACGAGGGTGGAGCGCACCGGCCCGCTGAGGAACCTCGAGGGCTGGGCCCACGAGTGCTCGTCGCGCACGCGGTGATGGTGGTAGCGCAGGGGCACGTAGATAGCGAGGTTGCGTCGCGCGCGGGTGATCGAGACGTAGAACAGGCGGCGTTCCTCCTCGAGCCCCTCGGGAGATCCGAGCGACATGTCCGAGGGAAAGTTGCCGTCGGCCGCGTGGATGACGTGCACTGCGTCGAACTCGAGCCCCTTGGCCGAGTGCACGGTCGAGAGGACCAGCCAGTCCTCGTCGATCATCGGCGGCCCGGCGAGGTCTCCGGTGGACGCCGGCGGCTCGAGAGCCTGGTCGGCCGCCACGTCGCTCAACCTGGCCGCGTCGGCGCAGGCTTGCACGAGAGCCCCGAGATCCTCCAGGCGCGGCGCCACGTCGTCGTACGACGCGGCGATGAGGGGTGCGACCGCCCGGCTGATCCGTTCCGCGTGCAGCGCCACGGGTTCGCGTTCGCGCTCGCACAGCGCGTCGGCGAGGCCGAGCGACAACTCCCGGGTGTCGCTCGGCAGCACGTCCAGAACTCCCGTCCATCGCCGCCTTATCTCCGCGTGCGAGACGGGAAGGGTGCCGTCGACGTCCCGGAGTGCGTCGATTGCCCGGCGCGCCTTCGCCGGTCCCACTCCGGGGATGTGTTGCAAGAGGCGGAACCACGCCATCTCGTCGCGCGGATTGTCGGCGAGACGGAACGCCGCGAGCAGGTCCTTGACGTGGGCGGCCTCGAGGTAGCGCAGACCGCCGTACTTGACGAAGGGGATCCGACGCCGCGAGAGCTCGATCTCGAGGTCGGCGCTGTGCTGGGCCGCCCGAAACAGCACCGCCTGCTTCTGCAGCGCGACCCCCTGCTCGTAGAGTTCGAGGACCCGGTCCGCGACGGCTTCGGATTGGCGGCGCTCGTCGGCGCAGTGGACGAGCAGCGGCTCGCTGGCGCCGAGCACGGGGATGTCCTCGCGCAGGACCGCGCAGAATCCCTCGGGCGCGTCGGCGGCGACGGCATTAGCGACCCTGAGTATCGCGGCGGACGACCGGTAGTTGACGTCCAGGGTGATCGTCGTGAGGCCGTCGAAGTAGCGCTCCGCGTCGAGCAGGAATCTCGGCGACGCGCCCCGGAATCCGTAGATGGCCTGCGCGTCGTCACCGACGAGGGTCAGTCGCGGATCGAACCGGCGAAGCCCGACCAGGATGTCCAGCTGCAGCAGGTTCACGTCCTGGAACTCATCGACGAGGATATGGTCGTAGGAGGCACCGAGCTCCCGTCCCACGGCTTCATCCTGCACCGCAGCGCGCCAGTACAGGAGGAGGTCATCGAAGTCCAGTAGCCCGAGCGCACCTTTGCGCGCCACGTAGGCGGTGAAGACCGTGGCGACCTCGTCGGAGTTGTCGGCGCACCACGGGGTGCTTTCGGCCATGACCTCGACGAGGGGCGTGCCGGTGTTGACTGTGCGCGAGTACAGGGCGATCAGGGTCGCCTTTTTCGGCAACCGTCGATCGGTGCTCAAGATTCCCAGTTCGCCGCGCACCAGATCCATCAGGTCGGCCGCGTCGCCACGGTCCAGGACACCGAAGCCGTCGGGCAGCCCGACGACTTCGTGGTGGCGGCGAAGCGTTCGGTGCGCGACCGAGTGGAAGGTCCCGCCCGAGACCCTGCGGACGCTGTCGGCGCCCCGGATCGCGCGGACGCGGCCCACTATCTCGCGCGCGGAGCGGCGAGTGAACGTCAAGAGCAGTATCCGCTCGGGCGTTACGCCTCGCTCGAGCAGCACGCTCACCCTCGCCGTGAGGGTCGTCGTCTTGCCGGTTCCCGGGCCGGCCATCACCCGCAGTGGGCCGTCCCCGTAGGTCGCGGCTTCGCGCTGGCGTCGGTTGAGGTCCTGGCGGAAAGCGAACATACGTTCGACTCTATCCCCGGGGCGTGGCACTTCTGGGTCATCGCTCTGAGCGTTGCCGCCACCTTCCTTGCGAGGCCTGTTCCTCCTAGTCAAGACGACCTATTGTCGCCGGATCCGTGAAAATGCGAGTTAGTTCTCCGGCTCGCGGGATTGAATGGATGTCCTGGCCAGAGGGGCTCGTTCCCGGGAACCCTGCGCCGGCACGCCCAGAGCCGATCCGACGCGGTCATCAGCACTGCGGTTGGCTAACTTGACGGCGGTCCGTTTCGTGGCACGGTGAACCAGGGCTGCTGGTCTGACCGGTTGCTTCGGTGAGCCGTCGCCCTCCTCGTCTCTCGGAGCGCGAAAGCCAGGAAGGCAGCGCCTCGAGGTGACCAGTGGTGTCGCCAGGTCGGATCCGATTCCACACCTGGAATCACGCCAGCAGAACCGAGAAGGAAGGATGAGCAATCATGCTCGGACGTGAGTGCAACACCCAGGGGGAGTTCGACTACGGCCAGGCGTCAATCAGACATGAGCTCGCGACGTACAAGTCCCTGGTCAAGGCTCTGGAGGCCCGGGGGCGGACAAGAAGACGGAAGCGACGCTGGCCTCGCTCGAGGTCAACTTCTTCAACTGCATGGTGGTCGTGCTCGACCGCCTCTACCCGCATCGGCGGGGGATGGTCACCGGCAAGGACCGCAATCCGCTCAACGAGGTCGAGCCGCTCTGCGACTCCCTGATGAACAGCGGTGGCGATGTGAAGGGGAACAGTGTCATCAGGTGGATCCCGGATTCATCGGTTCGGAAGCTGAAGGTCGGCGACAAGACTTGGATCACCGAAGCGGGCTTCGAGCGACTCCCGAAGGCCTTCTTCGCGGAACGGAAGTCGAAGCTCCTCCAGGGTCGGTCATTCGTCCGGAGGACGCGCAGGGAATCGGTGCCCTTTCGCGTCTGGTTGCCGAGACGGCTCCGTTGGCGAGACATTGGTCTAACGTTTAGGGAAATGTCTCGGAGTGGGACCACTTCTGAGCTTGGTGACACCATGATTTCATCTGCACCGCGGACGCGAGGATTGCGAGGACTCAGCATCATTGTTCCCCCCGGACGGCAGCGAACCCTGCGCTCAAGCGGGCTGCGAAGCTATTTCTTGGCGGCCGTGCTTGGCTTGTCGGCGATGCTCGGTGCGGTTGCGCCCATCTCGCCCGCGTCCGGTGGAGTCAGCGCCTCGGCGGTCTTGAGGACTCAATCGGCCAGTGTCAAGGGCTGTCCCTGGGTGGGCGAGTCGCGCCGTCACCTGGCCAGTCCGGCCGCGCTGGCGCGCAAGGTCACGCAGCGCATGACGCTCTCGCAGAAGGCGAGTTTCGTGGTCTTGTCGATCCGTGGTGCGGTGGAGAACTCCAACATCGGCGTGCCCTCGCTGTGCGTACCGGCGTTGACCTTAACGGACGGTCCCGACGGTGTCGGCAACGTTCTCACCGGGGTGACCCAGTTCCCGGCGGCCATCTCAGTTGCCGCTAGTTTCAATCCGGCGATCGCCCGTTCGTTGGGTGCGGCTATGGGCGAGGAAGCCCGGGACAAGGGCTTCGACGTCCTCCAAGGACCTGACCTCAACTTGGCCCGCGTGCCGCTCTCGGGCCGCGTCTACGAGGGATACGGCGAGGATCCGGACCTGATCAGCGTGATGGGGGTAGCGGCCATCGAGGGCATCCAGTCGACCAGAGTGATGGCTGAGGCGAAGCACTTCGCGGGCTACACCCAAGAGACCGCTCGTGGACGGGTGAATCAGCTCATCTCGTCGCGAGTGCTCGCTGAACTGTACGACCCCCCCTTCAGGGCCGCCGTTTCCCAGGCTCACGTCGCCTCGATCATGTGCGCGATGGGTTCGCTCAACGGCGTCAACGACTGCTCGAGTCCTTTCGTCTACGCAACCCTACGGTCGTGGGGATTCGAGGGGTTCACGCGTACCGACTACCGAGCGGTTCGTTCCGTCGCTTCCGCCTTCGCGGCCGGACTCTCGATGGTAAAGCCGGGCTCGGCTCCGCAGATCATTCGACTGGTCCGGAGCGGCAAAATGTCCATGGCCACCCTTAACCGGGCGGTCACCGCGGTCCTCACGCAGATGTTCCAGTACGGGCTCATCGCCCACCCGCGATTGATGGCCCTGGACCACAAGGTCAACCTGAGCGCTCACGCTAAGGTCGCGCTGCGGGCTGCCGAGGCTGGCATCGTGCTCTTGAAGAATGAGTACGGAATGCTTCCGCTCACACGCAACGTTGGATCGATCGCGGTCATCGGCTCCGATGCCCAGACCGCGCCGTTCACCAGCGGTGCCGGGAGCTCAAGAGTGAAGGCGCCCTACTTGATCAGACCGCTCGAGGCGATCAAGTCGGCGTGGGGACCGCGGGTCAAGGTCACGTACAGTCCAGGTGGTCCTCGCTGGTTAGAACTCGACCAGCTGCAGTTCATCAACCTACTGAGCGGCACCCCGTTGCGCAGGCCAACAAGGATCAGGACCGTCGGAGAACCTGGCAAGGCCGACCTCAAGATCGATTTCGCCGAAGGGGTGACGAGCGCGAACGCGACGGCCAACCACCCGGGAAACACTGACGGATGGAGTCGATGGCGCGTCGTCATGGCGGCTCCACGCAGCGGGCTATACGAGTTCTCCTTGCAAGAAGTCGGCGACACTTGGTTCTCGATGAACGGCAAAGTCTTGTTCGCGTCGCCGGGACTCCACGGGCCAGCAATCTCGACGGTGACCGTTCCACTCGTGTCCGGACGCCACTACACCTTCAGCGCCCGCTGGTTCAGGGCGACCGCGACGACGGTCCCTAAGTTCGGCATCCGTGATGTCACTCCCGAGATCGCGGCCGCGGTCGCGGCCGCGCGCAAGGCGAAGGTCGCCATAGTCTTCGCCGGCAGCTTCAGCACCGAGGGGTCCGACCAGCTCTCCCTCTCGCTGGTCGGTGACGCCAACGCTCTCATCTCGGCCGTGGCCGCGGTGAATCCCCGTACGATCGTGGTCCTCAACACCGGCGGTGCTGTGCACATGCCGTGGCTCGGTCACGTCCAGGCCGTGCTCGAGGCGTGGTACCCGGGCCAAATGGACGGGGCTGCCGTGGCCGAGGTCCTCAGTGGCGCCGTGGACCCGTCAGGACATTTGCCCATTTCGTTTCCGGCCAGCGAGACCCCTCAGCCGGTGAATATCGGCGCATCGTACCCGGGCATCAACTCGGTGGTGAACTTCAGCGCGGGACTTGACGTTGGCTACCGGTGGTTCCAGACCCAAGGGGTGACGCCGCTCTTCCCATTCGGCTACGGCCTCAGCTACACGGCGTTCCACCTGTCGTCGGCGTCGCTCTTGACGATCGCCGGTGGCGTCAGCGTTCGCGTCAACGTCACCAACACCGGCTCGCGTGCGGGCGCTGACCTTGTTCAGGCGTATGTTCATTACCCCCAATCCACCGGAGAGCCACCACTGCAGTTGAGGGCCTTTGCCCAGGTCGCCCTGGCCGTCGGCCAGACGCGCACGATCACGCTCAGCATTCCCAGCAGAGGTTTTGAGGTCTATATCCAGCGCCACTTCACCGTCGAGGCCGGTTCCTATGGAATCGACCTGGGCTCGTCCTCGTCCGATCTGCCGATCCACCTCACCACGCAGCTTGCCTGACGCGCCGCCGGCACTGCGTGTGCTTGACGCTGCTCGTCTCTACCTTCGAGCGGGTGCTCGAGTCAACTTCGATGGCGTGGTTGAGAATTGCGCAGTCGTCGTCTAGTACGACCTGATGGTCCCGGGTGTCGCGATGTCGATTTGTGGAGAGTCGCTCGGTACCATCCAACCGAGCACGCGGTCCAGATCCGCAACAGGCGTGGCGACGCATCCGTGGGTTGGCGCGCTGCCGTAGGCGTGCAGGAAGATC
>PLHD01000074.1 GCA_003138815.1 Acidimicrobiaceae bacterium
CGCGGATGCTTCAATCGACTAAGTCGCTGGAGGAACCGGAGTCAGTTGAGGGATCAACCGGAATCAGCCTCAGGCGATGACCTGCTTTGCCTCTCCGGCGTGTCATGGGTCATCTTGGACTTGGAACGGAGTTATTTGTCTCAGTAGACGATAGTTCACGTGCGACGTGTAGAAACGACATCTTCAACAAGGAAAAGTTGCTATAGTTGTCACTAATACACGTTAATCGTGGATGGGAGACAACTATGGCAAATGATCGGGCATTGAAGCTCCTTGACCGGTTCGCCAGCGAGGGGCGGACAGCCTTTAGCGCGGCTGAGGTTCGAGATGCCCTCGGCACATCGCCTCAAGCAACCTCGAACCTCCTCACTCGCTGGGCCGGTCTTGGCTTGGTGGATCGCCTGGCCGTTGGCAGATACGCCGTTCGTCAGATCGGCGCCTTGGGCACGGCCGCGGTATGGGACGACTTGGGCTCGGCCGTCGCCGCCGTGTTCGCCGGCCGCCCCCATCGCATCGGCTTCCTGACCGCCCTTGACCATCACGGGTTGCTCGTGCGGCCCGTGCTTTCCATCCAGGTGGCGAGTCCGTACCGGCCTCGAGAGAAAGCGCTCACCGGACGAACACTGCGGGTGATTCGCGAGAGCGAGGCAACCGTGCTCGTCGGGACCGAGCCCCTCGGCCCGTCGCGTATCGCGACGATTCCGCGAGCGCTGCTCGACGCGGCGTCGCGTCCGCACTTGGTTGGCGGTGCGTCGCGCGTCGCTGAGGCCCTTGCGGCCGTGGACAACGTCGCGGGACTGGGAGACCTCGCCAGTGAGATCCACGCCGAGCCCGCCTACCGCCGGATTGGTTCTATGGCGACCACGCTGTCGCTTCCCGTGGGGCGGGGGCTGGAACCACCGTTGTGGCGCTCGCTAATTGAGTTGGACCGCAACGCACGGGGGGCCAATGGCTGGGTCGACAAGAAGTGGGGCGTCGCCTGGCCGTACGCGGCATCCGAGCTCGAGGACGTGGTCGCCGCATGATTGCCAAAGGCCTTATCACCCAGCGTGCCAACGACGAGAGACTGCCCGCCCAGACCATCGAGCGCGATTATGTCCTTGCTCACATCTGCGCGGATATCGGAACTGCTGGTGACTCGCGGCTCGTGTTCAAAGGGGGCACGCTGCTTCGCCTTTGCTACTTCGCCGACTACCGCTACTCCGCCGATCTCGACTTCTCCGCCGTCAACGGCCTGTCCAGCGCCGAAGCCACCGCCCTTGTCGCCGCTGCTACAGACACCTGCCGCAAGCGCTTGGAGTTGCCCGTGCTGGAGGTTGTCCAGGAAGAGGGCGGCGCGCCCTGGGTGAGCTACGTCGGGCCGCTCGGTGCCAAGGCGCGCAAGATCAAACTTGATATCTCCGACACCGAGCTGGTTGAGTCGCACACCCGGATCAACCTGCAACCACGATGGCCCGACCTTCCCGAGGGCGCCGCGATTGACGGCTACACCCTCGACGAGGTGGCCGCCGAGAAGGTGCGATGCATTGCCGAGCGTTTGCAGTGCCGCGACTTGTACGACATGCATCAACTGCTTGATGGTGGCCACGTGGATCCGCTCGAAGCCTGGCACCTCTACTTGCGTAAGGCGGAGAATGACCGGAGCCGGGGCAGGCAGCGAACATCGCCTCGCGAGTGGTCCCCAACATTCGAGCGGCGCATGATTGCTTACCGCAATCGCTGGGACGGGGAGCTTGGCGACTACTTGCCGGGCGAGATCCCAGCGTTCGGAGACATCGAGCGGCGCTGCCGCCGCTACCTCGCGCCACTTCTGGATGCAGCGCGCTGCATCTCCGGGTAACGGCGGACGTTTTCTGTCAGGCGCAGCGCGTTTGCTCGTCGGTTGCTCGCTGGTTGCTCGTTAGCCCAGTAGTCATTTTCGTCTTCACGGATCAATCCCACGCATTGAGATCATGGCCAACCGGCGAGGAATGAAGGCCAGCCGGAGTGCCACGAGCGCACTGCGCTCTGGAGGCATAATTCACTGCCCCGCCACCACCTCGTATCCAAGGCCCACATAACACTGCTCAGTCGCACGGCAGTTGACGCCAATTATCTCTTTGCCCAAAGCGTGGGATAGAACGTGGGATTCTGACGGAGATGAGTCGGGAAATTACTGTTCCTGCAATGATCGAAACGCAGTCAGTTCAATCCAATTCTTCGTTGACCGACGCTATTGAAGAGCGTCGAAGGTCCCTTGTTCAACTGAGAAATCTGCTCGCTTGGGGGCAAGAACTTTCTCCTTCTGAGGGCGAATATGAAGCATCGTAGGGCCGGTGGGGATCGAACCCACGACCGAGGGATTATGAGTCCCCTGCTCTAACCACTGAGCTACGGCCCTTCGAATCTCACCCGCGAGGGCGGTGCAACCAAAGAAGCTACCGAAGATTCTCGATTGGCTCCCAGAGCAGGACTCGAACCTGCAACCTAGCGATTAACAGTCGCTTGCTCTGCCAATTGAGCTATCTGGGAATGCATGAAGGCAAAGCAACAGTAGCACCCCGGGTGGACTCTACTGCTGGTCGAACCACTCCTGGAGGCGCTCCGACTCCGGGCTCTCGCGCACCGCCCGACGGCAACGTTCGATTCTCTTGGCCATCCCCTGGCGCGTAATGCCCTGCTTTTGAGCGATCTCCTCGAGCGACATCGTGTGGAAGGTGTACTGCCAGAAGGCGTCGAAGTCGTCGCCGCAGAGTCGGCGCAGTTCGTCGATCACCCACGGCGGCGCGTCCGTCGGGTCGGCGGGCGCCTTCACGTCAGTCATCTCGTTGAACTCGGCCGGATCGAACCTTCGCGACCAGAGATCGCGAGTCATCTGCATCACTTCGACGGCCCGGGCCTGGGAGACTCCGAGCGCCTGGGCGACCTCTCGCTTGCTGAGATGCTTGGCGGGCGATGCGCGCTCCAACTTGCGCAGTTGCAGGACCAGGCGCATCTCGCTGTCGCTCAGGCCCGCCTGCTGCTGGACGGCCTGGTTCACCAACTTCATTATCCAGTAGTTCGCGTAGGTCGAGAACCTCGTTCCCTGCTCAGGGTCGAAACGTCGAAGCGCGTTCACGAGCCCCTCGATTCCCGCCGCCTCGAGGTCCTCGTTGCCGAAGTGGTAGCCGCGCTCGACGACCCGGGTCCTCACCAGCCCGCAGGTCGACCGCAGCAGCAGCGACTCCGCTTCCTGGCCAGCCTGGCGCTGGCGAAGCAGCCGGTTGCGCTCCGCGGGATCGCTCACTTCGCCAGTACTGAGGATCGTCGCGGCGTCGCGACCCTCTTGGATCACCGGATGCAGACGCCGCTCCTCTTCGGCGCTGAGCGGCGCGATCATCGCGAGCCCGCCGATGATGCCCAGGGTGGCGTCGCTCACGACGCGACGGCCTGCGCACGGCCGAGCAGCCAGCTGCGAAGGTCCTTCTCGGCCACTTCGCCGTGGGCGGTGCCGAGCAGCTCGACCCGCTCCTTCACGTCGCGGATCGTGGCCATGGCGACGTCGGGAGCGATTGTGCCGGCGCGCATCTCGCGTTCGATGTTCTTGAACTCCACGCTGACCGCGCTGCGGATCAACTGCGAGATGACCGCTGTCACGTCCTGGGCCGTGTACTCACGGTCGAGCTCATCGACCGACAGCTGGCTGAGCACTTGGGCGGCGGCGTCCTCGCCGCGGCGTTCGAGCTGGTCGATGACGTTCGAGATCGGCTCGCCCGAGGCGAGGCCCTCGAAGATCTCGCGCTGGACGTCGTTCACGAAGTACTCGTTAATGAGACGACTCTTCACGTCGCCGCCGAAGTGGACGCAGAGGCGCAGCGCCTCCAGTCCCGGGCGCGGCATCGAGATCGCGGGCATCGACGAGCGCGAGGGCTCCTCGCCGTCCGGCGGCTCGTTGGGAATGATCCGCTTCACGCCGGCGCTGGCCATCTCGGCCTGCTTGGCACGTAGGGCGGGGATATCGAGGCGCAGTCGGTCGGCCACCTCCACCAGATAATGGTCGCGCACAAAATCGCTCGGGTGCTCACCGAGCACAGCCAGCGCAGGCTCGGCCGCCCGGGCTCGGCCCTCGGCGGTGGCGAGGTTCGCCGCGTCGAGCACCCTGTCCAGTCGGAACTTCAGGAACGGCACGGCGTCGGCGACGGCCTGGCGCAGGGCCTCGGGGTCCCTCTGGGCCAGCTCCGCCGGATCGCTCCCCTTGGGCAGGCGGGCCACCGCCACGTCGACCTCGTGCTGGCGCTCCCACTGGTACACNNACGTCGGTGTAGCCCTCGCAGACAATGATCTCTTCGGACCTGATGATGTCGTCCTTGGCCCAGTTGAGGGCGTAGAGCGTCTTGCGCTTGGAGTAGATGACCGTCTCTGGGCTGTTCTTGTACTTGGGCTCGACTCGCCCGTCGGGGCGCACCGCGTCGGCGGCCCCGGGCAGGATGCGCCCGCCCACCGCGACGGCCTTGCCGGCGGTGTCGAAGATCGGGAAGATGATCCGCGCGCGCAGCGCGTCCTGGCGCCGTTCGCGCTTGTTGACGAATCCGAGCCCGGTGCCGAGCAGGACCTTCTCGTCCAGCTGGAGCGCCTTGGCGAGCGCGTCCCACTCGTCGGGCGCCCAGCCGAGCTTGAACTGGCGGGCCACTTCTCCGCCGATGCCGCGCGAGCGGAGGTACTCGCGCGCGGGGCGCGCGTCGAGTCCGTGCAGCAGGCGCTCGTGGTACCACTCGACGGCCTCGGCCATGGCGGCCATGAACTCCTGGCGCTCCTTGCGCACGGGCCCGGCGTTGTCGTCCTCGTGCAGCTCGATGCCGGCGCGGTCGGCGAGCAGCCGCACCGCGTCGACGAAGTCCAGGTGCTGCAACTCGCGCACGAAGGTGATCTGGTCGCCCGAGGCTCGGCATCCGAAGCAGTAGTAGCGGCCCTCTTCGGCGTTCACCGAGAAGGAGGGGGTCTTCTCGCCGTGAAACGGGCAGAGGCCGGTCCAGCGGCGGCCCGATTTCTTCAGGGCCACCTGCTCGCTAATCAGGGCCACGATGTCAGTCGCTGCACGGACCTGTGCAATCTCACTGTCCGAAATAGCCATGCCAAGAAGGTACCGCCTCGACCCCCCATCCGCGTCAGTGCCCGGCGATTACTTCCTAAACTGGCGCCCATGTCCGAATTCGCCGTCGAAGCGCTCAGTATCGTCAGAACCTTCAACGACGGCGAGGTCCGAGCCCTGGACGACGTCACCCTGCGCGTGCCGCGCGGCGAGGTGTTCGGCCTGCTCGGTCCCAACGGATCGGGCAAGACCACCATGATCCGCATCCTCTCGACGATCCTGGCCCCGACGTCGGGATCGGCCCGCGTCAACGGCTTCGACGTCGTCAAGCAGGCCGCCGCGGTGCGCCACAGCATCGGTCTCGCCGGCCAGTACGCGACGGTCGACGAGAACCTCACGGGCTTCGAGAACTTGCGGATGATCGGGCTGCTCAACCACCTCGACAAGGGGTACGTCGTGAAGCGGGCCCGCGAGCTGCTCGAGCAGTTCGGCCTGAGCGACGCCGCGAACCGCACGACCAAGACGTACTCGGGCGGGATGCGCCGGCGCCTCGACCTCGGCGCGGCGCTCGTCGCCCATCCCCCGCTGCTCTTCCTGGACGAGCCCACGACCGGGCTCGACCCCCAGAGCCGCCAGGACCTCTGGGCCATCATCGAGGGACTCGTCGAAACCGGCACGACGGTGCTGCTCACGACGCAGTACCTCGAAGAGGCCGACCGGCTGGCCCGGCAGCTGGTCGTGCTCGACCACGGCAAGATCATCGCCGAGGGCACGTCCCAGGAGATGAAGACCCGGCTCGGCAACACGGTGCTCTCGCTCAGCTTCGCGAACATCGACGACGCCAGCCGCGGCTCGGCGCTGATCATCGGCATCTCCTCCACGCCGGCCAACGTCGACGGCACCGTGGTGGAGATCACGGTCGATCACGGCCCCTCCGCCGCCGCCGACGCCCTGCGGCGCCTTGACGGCGCGCGCATCACGCTGGCGGGTCTGTCGCTGCGCGAGCCCAGCCTCGACGACGTCTTCCTGAGCCTCACCGGCCACAGGGCCGAGGACGAGGCCTTCGAACAGGACGGCGACAAGCCCAAGGGGCGTCGCGGACGAAAGGCCCGCACATGACCATCTCCAGCGCAACATCCAGCCTCACCGGATCGACCCCGGTCCTGTCGCAGAAGAGCGCGCTGCGCTGGGTCGTCAGCGACGTCTTGACCATGGCGCGGCGAAACCTGCTTGCGCTGGTGCGCATCCCCGAATCACTCGTGTTCGCCGTCATCCAGCCCGTCATGTTCGTGCTGCTGTTCCGCTACGTCTTCGGCGGCGCCATCCACACGAAGTTCAGCTACGTGAACTTCCTGATCCCGGGCATCCTGGTCCAGACGACGATCTTCGGCGCCCTCGGGACCACCATCGGGCTGGCCGAGGACCTCCAGCGCGGGTTGATCGAGCGGTTCCGGGCGCTGCCCATGGCCCGCATGGCCGTGCTCGGCGGGCGCACCGTCGCGGACCTGGTGCGCAACATCGGCGTCGTCGCCATCATCACGGTGGTCGGGATCGGCGTGGGATTCCGCCCGCACGGTTCGCTCGTCGCCTACGCCCAGGGCTGCCTGCTGATGCTCGTGTTCGCGTACTGCCTCTCGTGGGGCTTCGCGTACGTCGGCCTCGCGGCCCCCAACTCCGAGACCGCCCAGGCCATGGCCTTCCCGGTGATCTTCCCCATGACCTTCGCGTCGTCGATCTTCGTGCCGCTGTCGACGATGCCCAGCTGGCTCCGGGTCTTCGCGCGCAACCAGCCCGTCTCCCAGACCGCCGAAGCGGTTCGGGGCCTGATGCTCGGCTCGCCCCACGGCAACTCCACGTGGATCTCCCTGCTGTGGGCCGCCGGCGCGCTCGCGATCCTCGCTCCGATGGCGACGCGCCGCTACCGCCGCGTCGCCTGACCTCGTGACCGTCCTCGACGTCAGCGAGCTGCAAGAGATTCTGGTTTCGGCCTTCCCCGGCACCGAAGTGCCCTTGGTGGAGGAGGTGGACGGCGACACGGTGATCGTCGCCCAGCCGGTCACCGACCGCCACGGCCGGCCGGGGGGCACCATCTCGGGACCCACCATGATGATGCTCGCCGACACCGCGGCGTGGATGGCCATCCTCGCCCAGATCGGCCCGGTGCTGCTCGCGGTCACCACCAGCCTGCACATCGACTTCCTGCGCAAGCCCGACATCACCGACCTGGTCGAGCGCGCGACCGTGCTGAAGCTGGGCCAGAGGCTCGCCGTCGTGGACGTGTCGATCCACTCGCGGGGCCGCGACGAGATGGTCGCCAAGGCCCAGGTCACGTACTCGATCCCATCCGCGGGTACCTAGGGTGGCCGCACGCGGCGACGCGAGCCGCTCGTGACGGCGCGCCCGCTGACCAAGTCGCTCACCCTCTTCATGGCCGTCGCGACGGGCGTGATCGTCGCCAACCTCTACTACCTCCAGCCGCTCCTGCACCAGGTGAAGGGCGACTTTCGCATCGGCACCTTCACCGCGTCGGCGCTGGTGACCCTGACCCAGGCCGGGTTCGCCGCCGGCCTCGCCTTCGTGGTGCCCCTCGGTGACCTTCTTCCTCGGCGCCGTCTCGTCGTCACCATCTTCCTGCTCGCGGCCGCGACCATGGCAATCGCGTCGGTCGTGCACGACTTCGCCGTGTTCGCCGTCGTCACGTTCCTCATCGGGCTCACCTCGGTGGGCTGTCACGTGCTCGTCCCGTTCTCGGCCGACCTCGCCGCCGAGGGCGAGCGGGGACGCGTGGTCGGTCGGCTCATGACGGGACTCTTGATCGGCGTGCTGCTGTCGCGCACGTTCTCGGGCATCGCGTCGCAGGCCGTGGGCTGGCGCGGCGTCTACGTCACCGCGGCCGCGCTGCTCGCGGTGATGGCGCTGGTGCTCTCGAGGGTGCTGCCCAACGAGGCTCCGCGCGCCCGCGTCGCCTACCTCGAGCTCGTGGCGGGCTCGTTCCGCCTCCTGCGCGAGCACCGCGAGCTGCGGCGTCGGGCCTGGCTCGGAGCGACCTGCTTCGCCGGCTTCAGCACCCTGTGGTCGACGCTCGCCTTCCACCTCTCCGCCGCGCCGTTCCACTACTCCCCGATCCGGATCGGCCTCTTCGGGCTGCTCGGGGTCGGAGGCGTGCTCGCGGCCAACGTGGCCGGCCGTCAGGCCGACCGTCACCGCAGCCGGCCCGTCACCATCGCCGCGGCGCTGCTCGTCGGTGTCTCGTTCGCGCTCATGTGGACCTGGCGCAATGACCTGTGGGCACTGGCGCTGGGGGTATTCCTGCTGGACGCGGGGATGCAGGGGATGCAGATCACCAACCAGGCCATCATCTACACCGTGGCGCCCGAGCAGCGCAGCCGCACCAACGGTGCCTACATGGTCTGCTTCTTCACGGGCGGCGCGGTCGGCTCGCTGGCTGGCGGGTTCGGCTACGCCCACTGGGGATGGACCGGCGCGTGCGTGCTGGGCCTTCTCGTCGGCGCGCTGGCCCTCGTGCCGGCGTTCGGGTGGCCGACGCCGGCACCCTCAGCGCTCTAGGCGCCTCGCGACCACGCCGCGCAGCACCATCGGCACGTCGAGCGAGCCGCCCGGCGCCATTCGCGTCAGCTCATCGCGCACGACCTGCTCCAGCTGCTGGCGCTCCGGCGCGGGTCTGGTGATCACGCCCGAGTAGGTGTGGAAGAGCTGGACGACCTCTTCGTTGGTGCGCGTCCACGTCCATTCGACGGCGAACCTGGTCTCGTCGGCGAACGGTCCAGCGAGGATCCCGGCGGCCCCGCGGTCGCGCCGGGCGCGCTCCGGACGCTCCGAGGGGCGGCGCAGCTCCGCCAGTTTCGCGAACCACTCGTGGCCCGGGTTGAAGCTGTTGGTGAGCACCACCAGTCGCCCGCCGTCGCGCAGCACCCGGGCGATCTCGACGGTCGCCTCGGGCTGGGTGAACCAGTGCCACGCCGACGAGACGACGACCTCGTCGAAGGAGGCGTCGTCCAGCGGCAGCTCCTCGGCGGTGGCGCGGATCGCCGTCGCCTGCGGACTGCGCCGCTCGAGCACGGCGCGCATCTGGTCGTCGGGCTCGACCGCGGTCACGCGCGCGCCGAGCCCGAGCAGGAATCGGGTCACGAGGCCGGTGCCGGCGCCGATCTCCAGGACGTCGCGGCCCTCGAGGGGTCCGAGTTCCGCGGCGAGCTGCGCCGGTGGCGCCGGGCGGTAGCGGTCGTAGAGTTCGGCGACCGAGCCGAACGAACGCGACCGGTGCGACGGCATCTAGGTCACGTTGGCGCGGTCCAGCAGCTCCGCCAGCAGGTCGTCGATCTTGACGCGCGTCTGCTCGGTGGTGTCGCGGTCGCGCACCGTGACCGCGCGGTCCTCGAGCGTCCCGAAGTCCACCGTCACGCAGAACGGGGTGCCGACCTCGTCCTGGCGGCGGTAGCGCCGGCCGATCGACTGGGTGACGTCGTAGTCGCACATGAAGAACGGCTGGAGCTTCGCGAGGACCTCGCGCGAGACGCCCTCCAGCTCGGGCTTCTTGGAGAGCGGCAGGATCGCCACCTGGTAGGGCGCGAGGCGCCAGTCGAGGCGCAGCAGCGTGCGCGTCTCGCCGTCGACCTCGTCCTCGTGGTACGCGGCGAGCAGGAAGGCCATCATCGCCCGGGTCGCGCCGGCGGCCGGCTCGATGACGTAGGGCGTGTAGCGCACGTTCGCGGTCTGGTCGAAGTACTCGAGCCTCGTGCCCGAGGCGTTCGAGTGCTGGGTCAGGTCGTAGTCGCCGCGGTTGGCGATGCCCTCGAGCTCGTCCCAGCCCCACGGGTAGGCGAACTCGATGTCGGTGGTGCCCTTTGAGTAGTGCGACAGGTCCGCCGCCGCGTGCTCGTGCAGGCGCAGCATCTCGCGAGGGATGCCGAGGTCGAGGTACCAGTCGTGGCGGACCTGGACCCAGTACTGGTACCACTGCTCGGCCTCGGCCGGCGGGACGAAGTACTCCATCTCCATCTGCTCGAACTCGCGGGTGCGAAAGACGAAGTTCTGCGGGGTGATCTCGTTGCGGAACGACTTGCCGATCTGGGCGATGCCGAAGGGCGGCTTCTTGCGGATGGTCGAGAGCACGTTGGCGAAGTTGGTGAACATGCCCTGGGCCGTCTCGGGGCGCAGGTAGGCGGTCGCGCCCTCGCCCTCGACGGGGCCGGCCTGGGTCTTGAACATCAGGTTGAAGGCCCGCGGCTCGGTGAACTCGGTCGATCCGCAGTTCGGGCAGACCCCGTCGATCTTGTCCTCGCGCCAGCGCTCCTTGCACCTTCGACAGTCCACCAGCGGGTCGGTGAAGGTCTCGAGGTGGCCCGACGCCGCCCAGACCGCGGGCGGACCGAGGATCGCCGCGTCGATGCCAACGATGTCGTCGCGCAGCTGGACCATCGAGCGCCACCAGGCCTGCTTGACGTTGCGCAGCATGTTCACGCCCAGGGGGCCGTAGTCGTAGGTGGAGCGGAATCCCCCGTAGATCTCGGCCGACTGGAAGATGAAGCCACGGCGCTTGGCGAGGTTGGTGACCTTCTCGAGCAGGTCCGGATCGAGGGCGGGGGTTGATTCCATGGAGCCAGGCTACCGGACTAGTTGGCGCTCCTCAGGCGCACGATCACCTGGTTGGCGAGCAGGCGGCCCTGGGGCGCCAGGGTAACCCGGCCGTCGCGCACGCGCACCAGGTGGGCGATCTCGTCGAGCGACTCGAACGACTCGACCGGCACGCCGCTGCGCGTGCGCAGCGCCAGCGAGTCGCGCTCGAACTCCTTGGTCACCTCGTCGAGCACCTCCTCGCCGCCGAGGGGCGCCTCGCCGCGGCGCACCATCTCGATGTAGCGGTCGGGCGTGCGCACGTTCCAGAAGCGCCGCCCGCGGTGGTGCGAGTGCGCGGCCGACCCGAAGCCGGTGTAGTCGCCCTGGTCCCAGTAGACGTGGTTGTGACGGCACTCGTGGCCGGGCCTCGCCCAGTTGGAGATCTCCTCCCACTGGTAGCCGTGCTCCTCGAGGACCCGTCCCACGAGGTCGTAGGAGTCGGCGGTGGCGTCCTCGTCGGGGTGGCGCGCCGGGTCGGCGCCGAGCGGGGTCCCCGGCTCGGGGGTGAGCGCGTAGCAGCTGAGGTGGGGAGGCGCGAACTCGAGTCCGAGCAGGTCGTCGAGGGTGTGGCGGACGTCGCCGAGGGTCTCGGCGCGCGACCCGACGATCAGGTCCATGTTCCAGGTCGCGAAGCCCGCCTCGTGCACCGCGCGCGACACCTCCTCGTGGGCCATGGTGCCGTGGCGGCGCCCGAGGTCGGCCAGGACGGCGGGCCGGGTCGACTGGACGCCGAAGCTCATGCGGTTCACGCCTCCCGCGCGGTAGGCGGCCAGGCGCTCGAGGCTCGCGTCCTCCGGGTTGCACTCGACAGTGACCTCGGCGTCGTCGGTGCGCGGGATGGCGTCGAGTATCGCCAGCAGCTGCTCGGGAGAGAGGCGCGAGGGCGTGCCGCCGCCGAAGAAGACCGACGTCGCCACGGGCATCTGGGCGTCGAGCGCCCATCCGACCTCGGTCACGACGGCGTCGACGTAGTCGACCATCAGGTGGTTGCGGTCGGCGTAGGTCGCGAACGCGCAGTAGTCGCAGCGGTGCGCGCAGAACGGCACGTGCACGTAGACCCCGAACTCATTCACGGATGGCTCGGCCGGTACGCAGGGTTGGTGACACGGTTCCTCGCAATGCTCCCAGGCACTCTAACGGTCCCGCGCGGGCGGAGCGAGCGGCGGCGTCGAGCGCGCGGCGCGGAGCCGACGCCCGAAGTGCTGCTCGATGGCGTCCTGGGCCAGCGCCATCACCTCGCCGGACCCCGGCACGGACTGCTCGCGAAGCACGTTGGCGAGGTCGCCGCCGATGATGCGCCGCACGAGGGTGAGCGCCTCGGGCGAGATCGACTGGCCCGAGCGGCACTCGGCGCACAGCGTCCCGCCGACCTGGGCGTCGAAGGAGACGAGCGGGCCCTCGCGCCCGCAGTTCACGCAACGATCCACGACCGGACCCGAGCCGTCGTGGGCGAGCAACTTGAAGTAGAAGGAGGCGGGCACCAGCGAGGGGACGAACTCCTCGTTGTCGAGGGTCACCAGCACTCGCGCCAGGAGCTCGAAGATGCCCTCGTCGGCGACGTCGTCGGAGGGGATCGCGTCGACGACCTCGACGACGGCGTAGCCCGCGTTGATCCGGTCGTAGGAGCCGCGAAGCGTGCCGAGGCGCTCGACGTGCTGGACCTGGCGCGCGATGTAGAAGTCGCCGCGGGTCTTGACGACGTCGACCTTCACGTAGGCCAGCGCCTCGAGCGTGCCGCCGAGGCGGCTGGTGGTCTTGCGGATCCCCTTGGCGAGGACCCGGAGCTTGCCGTGGCCGCGGGTCCAGAGCACCACCACGCGGTCGGACTCGCCGGACTTGTAGGTCCGCAGCACCACCGCCTCGTCCAGTATCTCCCTCACTGCTCCGGCTCGTGGTCGCGGTCGCGGCCGCGGTCGCGGTCGTCGAAGTGCTGGCGGCGCGGGGGCAGGCCGAGGTACCGGTTGAGCGCCACGCCCAGCGCCACCAGCACCGCGAGCACCACGGGGATCAGCAGCGGCGCCACCAGGCTGGTCGCCCCGTTGAGCGCCAGCGCCCACAAGAAGACGTAGAAGAGCGCGGCCACCACGAGCATGACCCGGCTGAGCCTCACTGCTCGACGCCCCCGAAGCGCCGCACGCGCCGCTGGTACTCCTCGATCGCGCGGTAGAGGTCCTCGCGGCGAAAGTCGGGCCAGAGCACGTCGCTGAAGACGAGCTCGGAGTAGGCCAGCTCCCACAGCAGGAAGTTCGAGATCCGGTACTCGCCCGACGTGCGCACCACGAGGTCCGGGTCGGGGATCTCGGGATGGTAGAGCCTCGACCTGATCGCCTTCTCGTCGACCTTGCCCGCCGGGACCTTGTCGGCGACGAGCCTCGCGACCGCGTCGACGATCTCGGCGCGCCCGCCGTAGTTGAACGCGATGTTGAGAGTGAACTTCTTGTTCTTGGCGGTGAGCTGGGCCGCCTCGTCCATGTTCTTCAGCACGCGCTTCGGCACGCGCCAGTCGCGCCGCCCGGAAAAGACGATGCGCACGCCGTCGGCGTGCAGCTCGTGCTGGCGCCGAATCAGGAGCCCCTGGTTGAAGTTCATGAGGTAACGCACCTCGTCGACGGGACGGCGCCAGTTCTCGGTCGAGAACGCGTAGACGGTCAGCGCCTTCACCCCGAGTGCCAGCGCCCCGTAGACCGTGTCGACGAGGGCCACCTCGCCCGCCCCGTGGCCCTCCGTGCGGGGAAGCCCCTGGCGCTGGGCCCAGCGGCCGTTGCCGTCCATCACGACCCCGACGTGGCGCGGCACGCGCGAGGTGTCCATCGACGCCGGAATCGGGGTGGGTCGGGGATCTGGCACATCCAAAACCTAGTTCCTCGCCCCAAGCGCGCCCGGGGAACCCTCTAGGGTTTACGTGTGGAAACCTACGATCCCGACGACGAGACGCCCTACGTCGAACCCGACGAGGAGACCGGCGTCCAGCTGGACGAGGACGTGGTCGCCATCGACGCCGACCGGGCCCTCGCGCTGCTCGACCGGATCACCCAAGACCTGCCCGGCGGCGGCGAACGGCGCGAGGGCCAGCGCCAGATGGTGGCCAGCGTGGCCGCCGCCTTCTCGCGGCGCCGCCACGCCATCATCGAGGCCGGCACCGGCGTGGGCAAGTCGCTCGCCTACCTCATCCCCGCCGCCATGTCCGCGCACCGCGTCGTCATCGCCACCGCCACCAAGAACCTCCAGGACCAGCTGGCGACCAAGGACGCCCCCACGGTCGCCGAGCACGCCTCGCACGTGAAGGTCGCGGTGCTGAAGGGCAAGAACAACTACCTCTGCCGCAACCGGGCCCAGAGCCTCGGCGGCGGCGCGCAGATGAGCTTCGACGACGGCAGCGAGGTGCCGCGCGGCGTGGCCGACCAGATGCGCCGGGTCCTCGCGTGGTCCAACGAGACCACGACCGGCGACCGCGACGAGCTGGCCTTCGAGGTCGACCAGCGCGCCTGGCGCGCGCTCTCGGTGACGCCCCAGGAGTGCCTCGGTCGCGTGCAGTGCCCCCAGGGCCACAGCTGCTTCGCCGAGCTCGCCAAGGACCGTGCCGCCGAGAGCTCGCTGCTCATCGTCAACACCCACCTCTACGCCGCGCACCTCGCCTCGGGCGCGATGCTGCTGCCCGCCCACGAGTTCGTGGTCTTCGACGAGGCCCACGAGATCATCGACATCTTCGCCTCCCTGCTCGGCACGTCGCTCAACGCCTCGCGCCTGAGGGGCCTCGCGGGGGCGGCGCGCACGGTGCTCGGGGCGGACTTCGCCGACAGGTGCGCGGGCCTCGTGTCCGGCGCCGACCGCCTGGCGGCGTCGCTGGCGGCCCAGTACGACGCGGGCCAGCTCACCGGGCTCGGCGAGGACTGCGTGCGCGAGCTCGCGAGCTGCGCCGTGGTGGTCACCCAGATCATCGAGGCGCTGCGGGTTCTGCCCGCCCCGGGCGCCGACGCGGAGGCGCGCCGGGTGCGCGCGCTCGGGCCGGCGGTGCACCTCGGCAACGACCTCGAGCGGATCAACAAGGTTCGCGACGGCGAGCTGCTGTTCCTCGCGCGCCGCGACCGCGAGGTCGACATCGAGATCTCGCTGGTCGACGTGGGGCCGCGGCTGCGCGACGACCTGTGGGGCAACGTCACCGCGGTGCTGACGAGCGCCACCATCCCCGACACGCTGGCCAAGAGCCTCGGGCTCGACGGCGACTGCGTCGTCGAGCACTTCGACAGCCCGTTCGACTACCAGGCCAACTCCCTGCTCTACGTCCCCGAGGGCATCCCCGCGCGCAACGCCGACGGCGCCGAGGCGGCGATCATCGAGGAGCTGGTGGGTCTCATCAGCGCGGCCGGCGGGCGCACGCTGGCGCTCTTCACCAACCGCGCCGTGATGAACCGGGTCGCCGAGGCGGTGGCGCCCCGGCTCGACACGCCCGTGCTCGTCCAGGGCACCCTCTCTCGCCAGCGCATCATCGAGCAGTTCCGCGACAGCGCCGAGGCCAGCCTCTTCGCGGTGACCAGCTTCTGGCAGGGGATCGACGTGCCCGGGCACTCGCTGAGCCTCGTGACGATCGACCGGCTCCCCTTCGCCGTGCCGAACGATCCCCTCGCCGAGGCCCGGCGCGCCAAGTCGGACCGTCCCTTCTACGAGGTCGACCTGCCGCGCGCCGCGATGCTGCTCGCCCAGGGCGTGGGCCGCCTGATCCGCACGAGCACGGACCGCGGCGTGGTCGCGGTGCTCGACACGCGCCTCGCCGAGTCGAGTTACCGCTCCTCGCTGTTCCGCAAACTCCCCCCCATGAAGCGCACCCGCGACCGGACCCAGGTGCACGCGTTCCTGAAGGAACTGCGCCAGTAGTACGACGCCGGACGGACCGGACGGCGCCGGCGCCGGCGCGGCGCGTTGGTACTACCTTGGACTTGGGGATATTCGTGGAGGTAGCCGTGTCCAGCAGTGTCGACGAGCAGCACGAGGGGCGGGGCCTGCTCGCGCCGATGACCGCGGCCCCCCTGGAAGAGGCCGCGGACCACGAGGACCCGCGCCGGGTCGAGGTCCGCGAGTGGCTCGCGGCGCACCCCGAGCCCTCCGGACGTGACCTCGCCGAGGCCGGGCTGGTCGCGCCCCACTGGCCGGCTCCCTGGGGAAGGGGCGCGAGCGTCGAACACCAGCTGCTCATCGACGACGAGCTCAGCCGCGCCCACGTCACGCGCCCCATCAACCCGATCGGCATCGGCTGGGCCGGTCCGACCATCCTCTACGCCGGCACCGAGGAGCAGAAGCGGCGCTGGCTCCCGACGCTGATGAGCGGCGAGGAGTTCTGGTGCCAGCTCTTCAGCGAGCCCGGCGCCGGCAGCGACCTCGCCTCGCTCACCACCTCGGCGCACCGCGACGGTGACCAGTGGGTGATCACCGGCCAGAAGGTCTGGACGAGTTACGCCCACATCTCAACCTGGGGCATTCTCCTCGCGCGCACCTCGAACGAGGGGCCCCACCAGAGGGGTATCAGCTACTTCATCTGCCCGATGAAGGCGCCCGGCGTCACGATCAACCCGATCGTCGACATCACCGGCGACCACGCCTTCAACGAGGTCTTCCTCGACGAGGTGCGCCTGCCCGCCGACTACCTCATCGGCGAGGTCAACGACGGCTGGCGCCTCGCGAAGGTGACCCTCGGCAACGAGCGCGTCTCGCTCTCGGGCGAGGGCGCCCTCTGGGGGCGCGGCCCGACCGCCAAGGACCTGGTGGACCTGGTGCGCGAGCAGTCGGTCCCCCACACGGTCCTCGAGCGCGACGACCTCGTCAAATGCTGGTCGCACGGCGAGATCCTGCGCCTGCTGCGCCTGCGCCTGCTGTCGGCGGCGCTCGCGGGCAAGGAGCCCGGACCCGAGGCGAGCGTGCGCAAGGCCCTCGCCGACGACCACGGCCAGGAGGTCATGACCCTCGCCAACCGTCTCGCGGGCGCCGCGGGCATGCTGAACGGCCGCGGGCCCGGGGGCTGCGACGGGGCCGAAGGCGCCTCGTGGACCTACGGCTTCCTCTACGCCCAGGCGCTCACGATCGGCGGGGGGACCTCGGTCGTCCAGCGCAACATCATCGCCGAGCGCGTGCTCGGACTGCCCAAGGACGCCACGCCCTAGCGGGGCTCGTCAGTCGGACTGCGCGAAGCGCGCGACCGTGAAGGCGATCGTCGAGGGCACGCTGAGCGCGAAGACGACGAGCATCATCGTCACGACGACGAGCGCCGATCCCCTGGTGTGGTCGCGCACGAAGGCGAACTCGATCATCCCGGCGGTGATGGCGTAGGCGAGCAGGGCCCACTTGAAGACCGTGGCGAACGTCGTCCAGGCGAACCCCTCGATCCGGGTGAGCAGGGTCCCCGCGACCGCCAGCAGCACCACCCCGGCGCAGAGCAGGGCGACCGGCACGCCGAGCGGGGCCACGCGCGGCGCGTACGACGCGAGCAGGATCCCCCCGACGATGACGAGGCACAGCGCGCCGGTGCTGAGCCACCCGACCGGCGGCATGGGCCGGTCGGCGTCGAGCGCAGCGGCGTCGTGCGGGCCGCTCACTGCGTGGCCACCCGGGTCATGATCACCAGCGTCGCGACCTGCATGAGGCCCGTGATGCCCGCCGTGTAGATGAACCGCTTCATCAGCCGGCCGATCCGCTCGCCGTTGGGCACCGGCTTGTTCATCTCGTAGAGCACGGCGATGTTGGCGGGCTCGAGGATCCCGAGCGCGATCGCGGCCATCACCCCCACCACGCAGAACGAGGCGATGAGCCAGGCGTGGTTCGGGCTCGCCGGGTTGAGGTTGCCGAGCTGGCGCGCCACCTGGAATCCGGTCGCGAGGGTCATCATCACGACGGTCGGCATGATGATGACCATCTTGGGCATGAAGCGCGCCGAGAACTCGGCGCGCGTCGGTATCGAGAGGCGCCCCAGGATCGGACCGATGACCAGGCCCACGAAGAGGTCGATGCCCGTCCACAGCCCGCCGCCCACGACGTGGCTGAACATCAGGCCCCACTTCCAGTTCCCGGCGATCGACACGGCGACGAAGACCACGGCGAGCGCCACGACCGGCAGCCCCTTGAGGGGAACGACCTGGATCCTCGGCCGCTCGGTGGGCGGCGCGAAGTGCGCCTGCGGCGCTACGTCCAGCTCATCGGTCATCGCGGTCCCCCCGGCTCGAAGCACTACAGGAAATATAGCTTCGTCCGGGCGGACAATGACGGCTTCGCGACGCGCTAACCCACCCTGGCGAACAGCAACGACTGGGTGACGCTCGGGTCCGGGGCGTAGCAGCCGGTGTTGGCGTCGAGGAACTTCACGAACGCGGCGTCGCTGTTGAGCTTCCTCTGGGCCTGCTCGAAGGCGGCCAGGTTCTCGTAGCCGGCCAGCCATCCCACCCCGCCGTAGTTGCCCGTCACGTTGGCGAGGAACGTGGTGGGCCGGCCCGTCGCGGCCTCGGCCTTCTGGGCGATCTCGACGCCGCTCACCATGGCCCGCTCGTAGTTGCCCGTCGCGCACACCGCCTGGACCACCGAGACGTACTGCGCCGTGGCGCCGTCCTCGTCCGAGCCGTCGTAGACGGACTGGTACAGCATGTCGTCCACTCCCTCGGCGAACAGNNCAGCGAGATGTACTTCGCATCGGTCGCGAGCCTGGCGAAGGCCGACTCCATCGAGCCCAGGTCCGCCCACCACGAGGTCCACACGACCACCCCGAAGCCGGGTGAGAACGCCCTCGTCCAGAGCTAGACGTCGCTCTCGGTCACTGCGGCGGCTCGCTGGCCGATGCTCGCTGCCCACGTCACGCCTTCGGTGCTGGTGAGGCGCGCCTGCCTGCTGAATAGATACATGGTCCTCCCTCGCGACCCACGACGGTCGCGGGTCCACGTTGGAATATATCTCTTGTATAACTGTCGTGCTCAGGAACCGCTCCGCCCCGAGGACGGCCGCGACCAAGGAGTACGGGTGGCCGGCCCGGGGGGCACGGGCGGAGGCGAGAAGGTGACCCCGACGGGCATTTGCGCCGCCGGTCCGGCCGTCTGCGCAGCCACGGCGACGATTCGTCCCCGATTGACACCGTACCCGCCGAACGGTGGGATATACTACTATTTCACTAGATAATAGTGCGCAACCACGAAGGGTTCCCGTGCACATCGATATATACCTCGCGCTCGGCAGCGCCGTCGTCGGATTCCTCGTCGGGATGACCGGGCTCGGCGGCGGGGCCCTGATGACCCCCATGCTGGTGCTGGTCTTCGGCATCGCGCCGTCGGCCGCGATCTCGTCGGACCTCATCGCCGCCTTGTTCATGAAGCCCTTCGGCGTGGCGATCCACTGGAAGCGCAAGACCGTCGAGTCCAAGATCGTGAAGCTGCTCTGCATCGGATCGGTGCCGGCCGCCTTCCTCGGGACGTACGCCATGCACCTCATGGGCAACAGCGCCACCGCCGAACGCCGGCTGCAGATCCTGCTCGGCGCGGCGCTCATCCTGGGCTCGGCGGCGATGATCGTGCGCGCCTTCGTGCCGAGCCAGCACGTGCAGTCGAGCAAGCCGGTGCGCTACCGCACCTACCCCACCATCGCCGTCGGCGCCCTGTGCGGGTTCATGGTCGGGCTCACGTCGGTCGGCGCCGGCTCGCTGATCATGATCTTCCTCATCATGCTCTACCCCACGATGCGCAACGAGCGCCTCGTCGGCACCGACATGGCCCAGTCGATCCCGCTCACGATGGCCGCGACCGCGGGATCGCTGATCTTCGGGCACATCGAGTTCGCCGTCACCGCGTCGATCATCCTGGGCAGCGTTCCCGCCGTGGTCGTCGGATCGCTGATCTCGTCTCGCGGCACGTTCAAGGTCGTGCGTCCCTTCATCGCCGGCGTGGTGCTGCTGAGCGGACTCAAGTACGTGGGCACGCCGATCCCGGTCCTCGGCGTCGCCGCCGTCGCCACGATGTTCGGGGTCGTCTTCATGACCGTGCGGGCCAAGCCGGTCGACAAGCCCCTCGAGCTCGAGCCCCGCTTCGCCGTCGCCAGCGCCTCGGAGTAGCCCGGCGCCGCCTCGCGGTCTTAGTAACCGAAGCGGTCCAGCATGTCGTCGCGCTTCTGCCAGCCCGGCTCGACCGACACCTTGAGTTCCAGGTAGCAGCCTTCGGGCAGCTGGCGCCGCGCCGCGATGCCGACGTCCTTCAGCAGCTGTCCGCCCTTGCCGATCACCATGCCCTTCTGGCTCTCGCGCTCGACGAGGATCTCGACGGTGATGTGGGGCCACTCGAACTCGGTGACGCGACAGTGAATCGAGTGCGGCAGCTCCTGCTTGGTCTTGCGCACCAGCTGCTCGCGCACGAGCTCGGCGACCCAGACCGCCTCGGGGACGTCGGAGACCTCGTCGGCGGGGAACAGGAAGGGCGACTCCGGCATGGCGGCGCGCACGTAGGCCAGCAGCTCGGCGATCCCCTCGCCGGTCTTGGCCGAGACCGGAAAGTACTCCACCCGGCCCGCGACGTCGCCGAGTCCCCGCTCCTCGCAGATCTCGCGCACGGCCTCGGTCGCGGCCATGAGCTGCTTGGCGACCGATTCGCGCCCGGTCCTGTCCATCTTGTTCACCACGACGCACGGGCGCGGGCCGCGCTCGCGCTTCGAGGACTCGAGCAGCGTCGTGAGCACCGTGCGGTCGCCCGGTCCGATCGACGCGGTGGCCTCGATCATCGCGAGCACCACGTCGACGCCGTCGGCGGCGGCGCGGGCGGTGTCGTTGAGCCGTCCGCCCAGGCTGGTCTTGGGCCGGTGGATGCCCGGGGTGTCCACGAAGATCACCTGGACGTCGCCCTCGGTCAGGATGCCGCGGATCTGGCTGCGCGTGGTGTTCGGCGACGGCGAGGTGATCGAGACCTTGGTCCCCACGACCTGGTTGAGGAAGGTCGACTTTCCGACGTTGGGCCGTCCGAGGATGGCGGCGAAGCCCGAGCGCGTCACGTTCTCTCCAGTCCTGGTTCCACGAGGACCTCCTCGATGCGCCGCCCGTCCATGCGGATGACGCTGAGGCGGTAGCGGTCGGTGTCGAACGACTCGCCGACCTCGGGCAGCCCGCCGGCGAGGTCGAGCACCAGGCCGGCGACCGTGTCCCAGCCGTCCTTGGGCAGCGCCAGCCCGTACTCCTCGTTGGCGTCGTCGATGTTCATCCGCCCGCTCAGCGTGATGCCGGCCTCGATCGTCTGGCCCTCGTCGTCCGCCTCGGTGGGGTCGGACTCGTCGGTGATCTCGCCGACGAGCTCCTCGAGGAGGTCCTCGAGCGTGACCAGCCCGGCCGTGCCGCCGTACTCGTCGACCACGACGAAGAGGTGGGTCTTGCCCCGTCGGATCTCGGCGAGCAGCGAGGCGACCCGCTTGGTCTCGGGCACGAAGCGCGCGACGCCCATGTGCGTGTTCACCAGGTCGTCGCCGAGGCCGCTGGTGACGAGCCCCGCCAGGTGGCGCAGGTTCACCATGCCCACGACGTCGTCGACCCCCACGCCGAGCACGGGGATGCGCGAGCGCCCGGTCCGGATCGCGAGGTCGAGCGCGAAGCGCACGCTCTGGGTCCCGGGGACGTCGACCATGTCGATGCGCGGCACCATCACCTCGCGCACGATGGTGTCGCCGAACTCGATGACCGAGCGGATGAAGTTGCGCTCCTCGGAGGCAATGGCGGCGTCCTCGTGGGCGACGTCGGCCATCGCGAGCACCTCGGACTCGGTGACGCGCTGGGCCTGGCCGGGCTTGCCGAACAGGCCGATCACCCCGTGGGCGATCGAGAGCAGGAGCGCGGAGATCCAGCGGATGGGCCAGAGCCGCAGGATGCTCCCGACGATCGGCGCGGCCGTCAGGGCCGCGGTGTCGGGGTGCGCGACCGCGTAGTTCTTCGGGATCGCCTCGAAGATGACGAAGATCACCACGACCTCGCCGACGGTCGCGACGAAGACCCCCGCCGCGCCGAAGAGGTGCTCGGCGAGCACGCCCACCATCGTCGCCGAGACCAGCTGGCAGATCAGCACCAGCAGCAGCAGCGGGTTGAGGAACTTCTCGGGGTCCTCGGAGAGCTTCACCAGCGCCTTCGCGCCGCGGCGCCCCTGGTCGCGCAGCGAGCGCGCCCTCGACTTGTTCATGCGCACGAGCGAGGTCTCGGCGAGCGCGAAGAAGCCCGAGAGCATCAGCAGCACGAAGACGCTGATCGACATGTAGGTGTCGGCGTCGGTCCAGGTCGCGGCGATCATGGGCCGGTCGGGCGGTAGTGGCGTCCGAGGAGCTCGCGCTCGCGGGCCTCCATGCGTTCGGCCTCCTCGTCGACCTCGTGGTCCCAGCCCATCAGGTGCAGCACCCCGTGCACGATCAGCAGCGCGATCTCGTCGTCGAGGGTGCACTCGTGCTCGAGGGCGTTCTTCGCCGCGACGGCCGGGCAGATCACGATGTCGCCGATCAGCTGGGGGATCTCCGAGGCCGGCGGCTCGCCCGGTCCGCTGCCCCCGGCGTCGGGGACCCGTCCCGTGGGCTCGGGCTCGGAGTCGATCGGGAAGCTCAGCACGTCGGTGGGGCCGAGCTTGCCCATGAACTGCAGGTTGAGCGCGGCGATCGTCGTCTCGTCGCAGAAGATCAGCGAGACCTCGGCGAGACCGCGCACGCCCTGCTCGACCAGGGCCGCGTTCGCGAGCGCGATCCAGCGCTCGAGGTCGATCTCGTGCTCGCGCTGCTCGTCGGCCGCGTAGATGTCGATGCTCATGGCGTCAGGCTCTCGTACGCCGCGACGATGTCGGCCACGATGCGGTGGCGCACGACGTCCTTGGCCCCGAGGTGCACGAAGCTGATCCCCTCGACGTTCCAGAGGATCTTCTCGATGCTCACCAGGCCGCTGGACCTGCCGTTGAGGTCGATCTGGGTGACGTCGCCGGTGACGACGGCCTTGGAGTTGAAGCCGATGCGCGTGAGGAACATCTTCATCTGCTCGGGCGAGGTGTTCTGGGCCTCGTCGAGGATGATGAACGAGTCGTTGAGGGTGCGCCCGCGCATGAAGGCGAGCGGCGCGACCTCGATGGTGCCGTTGGCGATGAGGCGCTGGGCGCCGTCGGGTCCCAGCATGTCGTAGAGGGCGTCGTAGAGGGGGCGCAGGTAGGGGTCGACCTTGGCCATCAGGTCGCCCGGCAGGAAGCCGAGGTGCTCGCCCGCCTCGACGGCCGGCCGGGTGAGCACGATGCGCTGGACCTGGCGGCGGTGCAGCGCCTGCACGGCGGCGGCGACGGCGAGGTAGCTCTTGCCGGTGCCGGCCGGCCCGATCCCGAAGGTGATGATCGACGCGTCGATCGCGTCGCTGTAGCGCTTCTGGCCGGCGGTCGAGGGACGGATCACCTTGCCCTTGGCGCCGCGGGCCACCTCGTGGCGCAGCACCTCGCTCGGGCGCAGGTCGTCGTCGACCATGTCGATGGTGCGCGTGATCTTCACCGGGTCGAGCGACTGTCCGCTCTCGAGCACGAGCACGAGCTCGTCGAAGAGGCGCAGCACCTTGGCGGCGTCGGGCCCGGTGACCGAGATCTGGTTGCCCTGGACGCGGATCTTGGAGTCGGGGAAGGAGCGCTCCACCACGCGCAGGTGCTCGTCGCGCGGACCGAGCAGTCCCGACATCAGATGCGTGTTTGGTACGAAGGTGGTCGCGGTCAGGGCCTCGGCGGCCGTGGCATCGAAGGTCATCCCGGAGGCCACCCCATCCGGCGCCCGCCGAGCACGTGCATGTGCAGGTGCGCCACGGACATCTGCCCGTCGATGCCCACGTTCATCACGAGCCGGTAGCCGCTCTCGCGCACGCCCTCGATGGCGGCGACCTCCTGGGCGAGCAGCACCAGCTGGTCGACGACCCCGCCGTGGGCGCCCTCGACCTCGTCGGCGCTGGTGATGTGGGCCTTGGGCACGACCAGCACGTGCACGGGCGCCTGGGGCGCGAGGTCGTAGAAGGCGTACGCGCTCTCGCTCTGGGCGACGGGCTTGGACGGGATCTCCCCCGCGACGATTTTGCAGAACAGGCAGTCACTCATGTGTTGTCCATATCATTACCGATTCGCGCGCCGCCGAGGGTAAATCCCCAGCCACCAGCGCCGAAGGCCAGCAGCGACGCCGCGACGACCGCCGCCGTCTCGGCGCGCAGCACCGTTCGCCCGAGCGCCAGGCGCCGCCGGAGCGAACCCCACTCCTCGGGGTCCCAGCCGCCCTCGGGACCGATCGCGACCGAGCGCACCCCGGTCCAGTCGCCGCCGCCGCTGAAGTCCGCGACGCAGACGTCGGCGGGCACGTCGACGACGTTGAGCGGATCGTCCACGACGACGTCGTAGGTGCGCCGGCACTGGCCGACCGCCTCGGCGCCGATGCGCCGCCAGCGCGACACGATCTTGTCCTTCGTCTCGCCCTTGAAGCGCACGACGAGGCGCCGGCTGACCAGCGGCACGATGCGGCTCACGCCGAGCTCGGTCGCCTTGGCGACCGCCCACTCGCTGCGGTCGCCCTTGAGCGGCGCGAGGTAGAGCGTCGTGGCGGGCGTCGCGGGATCGACGTGCACCGGGGTCACGCGCGCCAGGCCGACGTCGCCCACCTGGCAGAGCGACCACGAGCCGCGTCCGTCGGTGACGACGACCTCCTCGCCGCTGCGCACGCGCAGCACGGTGCGCAGGTGGTGCTCGTCGGGCGCGCGAAGCTCGGGGCGCGCGGGGTCGTCGACGCGGAACTGGCCGACCGCGGCCACTCGCCGCGGCCACTCGAGGTAGCTCACCGCTTGGCGCCGCGCCGGCGCGAGAAGAGGCCGGCGGCGTGCTCGCGCACCGGCTCGCCGCGGTGCTCGGCGAGCTGGCGCAGCAGGGCGTCGGAGTCCTCGTCGAGGTCGATCGGCACGTCGACGACGAGGTGCACGAAGAGGTCGCCGCGTCCGCGTCCGTGGAGGTGGCTGACGCCCTCGTGGCGGATGCGCTGGACCGTGCCGTTGGCGCTGCCGGGCTCGACCTCGAGCACGTGGGTGCCCTGGAGCGTGGGCACCTCGATGCTGGCGCCCAGCGCCGCCTGGGTGAAGGCCACGTGCGCCTCGTGGTGCAGGTCGTCGCCGACGCGCTCGAAGCGCTCGTCGGACGCGACGCGCAGGTGCACGAACAGCCGTCCGTTGCCGCCGCCGCGCGCGCCCGCCGGGCCGCGCTCGGCGATCCGCATGGTCGAGCCGTCCTCGACGCCCGGGGGGATCTGGATCGTGAAGGTGGAGCCGGCGTTCACCCGGCCCTCGCCGCGGCACGCCGTGCACGGCGACTCGATGCGCGTGCCCATCCCGCCGCAGCGGTTGCACGGCGTGGCCGTGACCATCTGGCCCAGGATGGAGTTGCGCACGCGCTGGACCTGGCCCACGCCCGCGCACTCCACGCAGGTCACCGCCGACGTGCCCTCCGCGCAGCCCGACCCGCCGCACTGCTCGCAGCGCTGGGGGAGGTTCACCGTCACCTCGTGGGTTGCCCCGAAGGCCGCCTCGTCGAGGGTGATCTCGACCGACATCTCCGCGTCGGGGCCGGGCTGGGGACCGCGGCGCTGGGGGGGGCGCCCGCCCATGCCGCCGAAGAACATGTCGAAGATGTCCTGGACCGAGCCGGCGCCGAAGGGGTTGCCCGCCCCGGTGTCGGACCCGAAGCGGTCGTAGTTCGCGCGGCGCTCGGGGTCCGACAGGATCTCGTAGGCCTGGGAGACCTCCTTGAAGTGCGCCTCGGCGCCGGGGTCGGCGTTGGCGTCGGGGTGGTACTGGCGCGCGAGGCGCCGGTAGGACTTCTTCAGCTCCTCGGGCGACGCGTTCGCGTCGACCTCGAGGACCGCGTAGAGATCGGGGTTAGCCACGGTCCTCCTCCCCGCCGAAGTGGCGGGTCAGCTCGCGCGAGACCGCCTCGGCGGCGGCCATTGCCTCGCGGTACTTCATGCGCGTCGGCCCGAGCAGGCCCACGGCCCCCGCGGGCGAGCCGTCGATGGTCACCGGCGCCACGATCAGCGCGCAGGCGGCGAGCGACTCGAAGCCGTGCTCCGATCCGATCGCGACCGACATGCCCTGGTTCAAGATGTCCTGGACCAAGGAGACGACGAGGAGCTCCTGCTCGAGGATCGCCAAGACCTTGCGCACCGTCTCGACGCCCTCGAAGACCTCGGCGACCTTCGAGGATCCCCCGATGAAGACCTGCTCGCCGTCGGTCGTCGGCGGCACGGCGTGCAGCGCGCTCGCGGCCTCGCGCACCAGCGTCGCCACGTGGTCGTTGCGCGAAGGGACCTGGACCGTGGTGGCGAGCGTGGTATCGATCAGCAGGGCGTTGAGCTGCCTCGAGGCCTCGGCGACCTCCTCGTGGTTGACGTCGAAAGTCGACATGACGCTGTGCTTGACGACCGAGCCGTCCGAGAAGATCGACACCAGCAGCTGGTGGCGCGCGTCGAGGTTCACCAGTTGCACGCTCAGGACGGTGGCGTGGCTGTGGCCGGCCCCCACGACGACCGACGTGTAGCTCGTGAGCTGGGTGAGCAGCGACGTGGTCTGCTCGAGCACGTCCTCGACCTCGCCGCGGACGTTGGCGAAGAACTCGTGGACCTGGTGCTGCTGGACCGGCCCCAGGACCCCCGACTGCAGGTGGTCGACGAAGTAGCGGTACCCCTTGTCGGTCGGCACCCGGCCGGCCGAGGTGTGGGGCTGGGCGAGGTAGCCCTCGTGCTCGAGCGAGACCATCTCGGAACGCACGGTCGCCGGCGACACCGCGAGGTGCGCGTTGGCCGCGACCGAGGAGGAGCCCACGGGCTGGGCCGTGTTGATGTGCTCGACCACGACGGCCTCGAGGATCGTGGCCTTGCGCGGGTCGAGCTCTGGTGACGACGGTGACGTGGCGGCGCGTCGGGCCATAATTCCTCCTTGTTAGCACTCGATTCTACCGAGTGCCAAGCCTGGACGGTCGCGGCGCCCGGGCGTAGTCTGGCGACGTGTTCCACGCGCCCGAACGACCCGAGCTCCTCTTCAGCGGCGAGGAACGCCCCCAGCTCGACTCCTGGCTCGAATTCTGCCGCGCGACCCTGCTCTACAAGTGCGACGGCCTGGAGCTCGAGCAGCTGGAAGTGCGCCCGGTGGCGGGCTCGGCGCTGTCACTGCTCGGGATCATCCGCCACATGACCTACGTGGAGCAGGCCTGGTTCGAGCGCATCTTCACCGGACGCGACGTCACCGAGTACTACAAGAGGGTGGACGACCGCGACGCCGACTTCCACGACCTCGACGAGACCCCCCTGGACCAGGTGCTCGCCAACTACGAGGCCGCCGTGGCGACCTCGCGGCGCTGCGCCCTCGGCCACGACCTCGCCGAGGCCTCCGCCAAGGTGAGCCGGGGCCGGTTCACCGACCTGCGCTGGATCTACGTGCACATGATCGAGGAGTACTCGAGGCACAACGGCCACGCCGACCTGATCCGCGAACTGATCGACGGCGCGACTGGCTACTGATCAGTCCTCGAGCTTGAGGGCAGCGACGAACGCCTCCTGGGGGACCTCGACGCGCCCGATGTTCTTCATGCGCTTCTTGCCCTCCTTCTGCTTCTCGAGGAGCTTGCGCTTGCGCGTGATGTCGCCGCCGTAGCACTTGGCGAGCACGTCCTTGCGCCGGGCCTTCACGGTCTCGCGCGAGATGATCCGCCCGCCGACGGCCGCCTGGATGGGCACGTCGAACATCTGGCGCGGGATGAGCTCCTTCAGCCGCTCGGCCATCCGGCGTCCGTAGTAGTCGGCGTTGGACTTGTGGACGATGGTCGAGAAGGCGTCGACCGGCTCGTGGTTGATCAGCAGGTCCACGCGCACCAGGTCCGAGGTGATGTAGCCGCTCTGGTCGTAGTCGAGGCTGGCGTAGCCCTTGGTGCGGCTCTTCAGCGCGTCGAAGAAGTCGATGATGACCTCGGCGAGGGGTATCGCGTAGCGCAGCTCGACGCGGTCGGTCGAGAGGTAGTCCATCTTTATCATCTCGCCGCGCCGGCTCTGGCAGAGGTCCATGACGGTGCCGAGGTACTCGGCCGGGGTGAGCACCGTGATGTTGAGCATCGGCTCGTCGATGTGGTCGATGCGGCTCGAATCGGGCAGGTCGGTGGGGTTGTCCACGTCGACCTCGGTGCCATCGGTGAGGAACGCCCGGTAGATCACCGAGGGCGCGGTCGCGATGAGGGCCAGGTTGAACTCGCGCTCGAGGCGCTCGCGCACGATCTCCATGTGCAGCAGGCCCAGGAACCCGCAGCGGAACCCGAAGCCGAGCGCGTGCGACGACTCGGGCTCGTAGGTGATCGAGGCGTCGTTGAGCTTCATCTTGTCCAGCGCGTCGCGCAGGTCCGGCAGGTCGTCGCCGTCGATCGGGTAGACCCCGCAGAACACCATCGGCTTGGGGTAGAAGTAGCCGGGCAGGGCGTGGGCCGCCGGGCGGGCCGCCTCGGTGATGGTCTCGCCCGAGCGCGCTCCCCCGACGTCCTTGATGCCCGCGGCGATGAAGCCCACCTCGCCCGGACCGAGCTGCTTGACGCTGATCATGTCGGGGGTGCGGATCCCGATCTCCTCGATCTCGTGGTTGGCGCCGGCCTGCATCATGCGGATCCTGGTGTCGTCGCGCAGCGTCCCCTCGACGATGCGGATCGAGCTGATGACCCCGCGGTACTGGTCGTAGTACGAATCGAAGATCAGCGCCCGCAGCGGCGCATCCGGGTCGCCGGTCGGGGCGGGGATGCGACTGATCACGGCGCGCAGCAGTTCGGGCACCCCCTCGCCGGTCTTGGCGGAGATCATGAGCACCTCGCTCGCGGGCAGCCCGAGCACGCGCTCGAGCTCGTCCTTGCAGCGATCGGGGTCGGCGGCGGGCAGGTCGATCTTGTTGAGCACCGCCACGATCTCCAGGTTGTTCTCGAGGGCCTGGTAGCAGTTGGCGAGCGTCTGGGCCTGGATGCCCTGGCTGGCGTCGACGAGCAGCACGGCGCCCTCGCAGGCCGCGAGCGACCGCGAGACCTCGTAGCCGAAGTCGACGTGGCCGGGGGTGTCGATGAGCTGGAGGATGTGGTCCTCGAAGTACACGCGCACGTTCTGGGCCTTGATGGTGATGCCGCGCTCGCGCTCGATGTCCATCGAGTCCAGGTACTGGGCGCGCATGAGGCGCGGGTCGACGGCGCCCGTGATCTCAAGGATCCGGTCCGAGAGGGTCGACTTGCCGTGATCGACGTGCGAAATGATGGAAAAGTTCCTGATTTTGCCGGAATCGACGGACGTTGGGGGAATGGCCACGGTGTAGAAAGGCTACCCGTCGTCGTGGCCGCCTCGTCGGAGTGGAGCGCCCCCGACGCTCCTGCTAGCCTTATTCAGCCCGCCGGAGAGTTTCGGCGTACTGATAACGAGGTTTTCGTGGCAAATATCAAGAGCCAGATCAAGCGCAACAAGCAGAACGTGGTCGACCGCGAGCGCAACAAGGCCATCAAGTCCGAACTGCGCACGCGCACGAAGAACGCCGTCGCCGCCGTGGGCACCGAGAACGAGGAAGTCGCCCTGCGCGCCGCCATCAAGCGCATCGACAAGGCCGCCGCCAAGGGCGTCATCCACAAGAACCAGGCGGCCAACAAGAAGAGCGGCCTGATGCACCGCATCGCCTCGCTTCGCACCGAGGCCTAGGCACCCTTCGCGGTCACCCGACGAATTCCCCGACGTGACCCGTCACGTCCCTAGCCCCGTCGCGCGCCCTGGGTCATCTTGGCCAGGCGCGCCACCAGCACCTCGGTCACCGTCAGCTCGGTCACGTCGAGGTCGGTGTTGAGGTCCTTGCCGCCGTAGCTGACGCCGCCCTTCAGGTCCATGTCCGCCTTGGTGATCCAGTGCACGGCCGTGGCGACGCGCTGGGGACCCAGGCGCTGGGCGACCCGCTGCAGCTTGCCGGCGGGGTACTTGTGGACCCCCAGCAGGGCGGCCGCGTCCTCGTCGGAGCGCACGCCGCTGCCCTCGAGGCGCGCCATGTGCAGGTAGTGGCGCGCGAGGATGTTCACGACCTGCAGGCCCGCGCGGGACTTGGAGTCGAGCATGCGCCGCGCCACCGCGATGGCCTTGGTGGCGTCGCCCGAGTCGACGGCGTCGGTGAGGTCCCACTCGGGCACGTCGCCGGCGTCGCCGAGGTACGGCTCGATGTGGGCGTAGGTGAGCGGCGCCGTGCCGTAGATCGACGAGAGGGTGCGCGCGAGCGCGTCGATCCTCGCCACGTCGTCGCCGACCTGGGCGACGATGCGCTGGGCGGTGGCCTTGTCGGTGGTGACCCGGTACTCGGCCAGCTTCTCCTCGACGAAGGAGACCCGATCCGGCGCGCGCGAGCCGACGTTCACCTCGACCACCTCGCCGGCGGCCTTGACGAGCTTGTTCGACTTGGTCGCGACGACCGCCAGCACCAGGAACGTGTCCGGGGCGGGACTGGCCATCCACTCGAGCAGCTGGGCGGCCTCGTCGGCGACCAGCAGCTGCGCGTCGCGCAGCACCACCACGCGCGAGCTCGCGAGGAACGCGGGCGTATTGAGCGCCTCCATGACCTTGGCGATGACCGGCTCGGCGCCCGAGGCCGTCACGTCCTTCGCGGTGAAGTCCTGGAGCGCGAAGGACGGATCGAGCTCGCCGAGCGCGCGCGCCACCACGTTGTGCACGGCGTCGTAGACCATGGTGGCGTCGGTGCCCACGACGGCGACGACGGGGCTGCTCACGGCGCCTCGAGCAGTCGCGCGACGACGTCGCGGATCCGCACGGTCCCGGCGACGTCGTGGGCCCGCACCACCCGGCACCCGGCCGCGATCCCGAGCGCCGCGGCCCCGAGGGAGGGCTCGCGACGCTCGGTCACGTCGAGGCCGAACAGCACGCCGAGGAAGGTCTTGTTGGACGCCGACAGCAGCAGGGGCGACCCGAGCGCCGCGAGGCGCGACGAGTCGCGCAGCAGCTGGAGCGACTGGGCGGCGGTCTTTCCGAGGTCGAGTCCCGCGTCGACGATGACGCGATCGGCCCGCACGCCGGCGTCGAGCGCCCGCCGGCGTCGATCGGCCAGGAAGTCCCGGACCGTCGCGGTCACGTCGTCGTAGCGCGGGTCGGGGTCGGCCACGCGCGGGGCGAGGCGGATGTGGGTCGCCACGACCGTCGCTCCGGCGGCGGCGGCCGCGTCCAGGTACTTCGGATCGGCGAAGCCGCTGATGTCGTTGCCGACGACCGCGCCGACCGCGAAGCAGGCCTCGGCCACGCTCGCGCGCCAGGTGTCGATGCTGATCGGCACGTCGAAGCGCCGACGCAGCTCCGCGACGACCGGCACGACCCGGTCGAGCTCCTCGCTCTCGGCGACCTCGTCGCCGGGTCCCGCCTTCACGCCGCCGACGTCGAGCAGGTCGGCACCCTCGAGGACCAGTTGCGCGGCGCGCGCGTAGAGCGCGTCGAGCGCGTAGGTGGCGGCCGGGGCGAAGAAGGAGTCCTTCGTGCGGTTGAGGATCCCCATGACGAGCGCGCGCGAGGTGACGTCGTACGTGGTCTCGCCCAGGGCGAGCCCGATGGCGGCCGGGGGCCGGAACACCTGCACTAGTAGAGGCGGCTCGCCAGACGGCGACGGAACGACACGTAGCGCGGGTCCCCGGGGCCGAGGGCGTCGAGCATCTCGAGCAGCGAGTCCTTCGCCCCGGCGTCGCTTCCGGCCTGCTCGAGCAGGTGCTCGAGGGTCAGGTCGATGTCCGCGTCGAAGGCGACGCCGCTCTGCTGGAGGCGCACGCGAGCGAGCACCGTCTTGGCGGCGAGCAGGTGCTCGAAGGGCGCCAGTACGGCCAGGGCCTCGTCGAGGCGGTCGCTCGTGCGCAACAGCTCGCCGAGCGCCACGGCCGCCTCGGCGTTCGAGGCGTCGAGCGCGAGCGCGGCGCGCAGCGACTCCTCGTCGCCCTCGGCGACCAGGCGGTCGACCGCGGTCGCACCCGGCGCCAGGCGCTCGATGAAGTCGCGCACCACCTTCTCGGGCAGCGCGCCCACGAAGGAGTCGACGACCTTGCCCTCGCGCAGCGCGAAGACCGCGGGGATCGACTGGGCCGCGAAGGCCTGGGCGATCTCGGGGTTGCTGTCGACGTCGACCTTGGCGAGCTCGACGGCGCCGTTGGTCTCGGCGACGACCCTCTCGAGTATCGGACCGAGCGTCTTGCACGGTCCGCACCACTCCGCCCACAGGTCAACGACGACCGGCACGGCCATCGATCGCTCTATGACCGCCACTCCGAAAGTGGCATCCGTTACGTCGCTCACGCCCCCAGCCTAACGGCGCGCCACCTCATCGGGGAGGGTCGCCGCGCGCTGTTAGCCTCGGCCCATATGGACAAGGTTCCCGGAATCCGCGAAGACACGGTGACCGCGTGGATGGTCGAGCACGTCGGCGCCGCGGCCCCCCTCGCCTTCGAGCTCGTCGCCGGCGGACGCTCCAATCTCACCTTCCGGGTCACCGACGCGGCCGGGCACGACTTCGCGCTGCGCCGCCCGCCTACGAGCCACGTGCTGCCCACGGCCCACGACATGGTGCGCGAGCACACGGTCATCTCGGCGCTCTACCCGCTGGGCGTGCCGGTCCCCCAGCCGCTCGCGCTCTGCACCGACGAGGACGTGAACGAGCGGCCCTTCTACGTGATGGAGTTCGTGAACGGTGCAATACTGCGCGACCGCGCCCAGGCCGAGGCGACCTTCGACCTCGCGACCAGAGGGGCGATCGGCGACAACCTGGCCGCCACCCTGGCCCAGCTCCACGACGTCGACGTCGACCGGGCGGGGCTGGGGGGCCTGGCGCGCCACGAGGGGTACATCGAGCGGCAACTGCGCCGCTGGCGCACCCAATACGGCCAGATGCGCGTCGAGGGGGTCGACTACGGCGGGCTCGTCGAGGCCGTCGGCGACCAGCTCGCCGAGCGCGTCCCCGCCCAGCAGCGCGTGACGGTCGTGCACGGCGACTACCGGCTCGACAACACGGTCCTCGACGAGGCGGGCCGGGTCCGGGCGATCCTCGACTGGGAGATCTGCACGCTGGGCGACCCCATGGCCGACCTGGGCCTGCTGCTCGTCTACTGGGCCGAGCCCGCCGACAAGATGGCTCCCCTCCTCGGGTCCGCGCCCACGACCGCGCCCGGCTTCGCCAGCCGCGACCAGGTGCTGAAGGCCTACGCGTCGCACTCCTCGCTCGACGTCAGCCAGGTCGCCTACTATCAGGCATTCGGCTACTGGAAGCTGGCCTGCATCATGCAAGGGGTCTTCGCGCGCTACAGCGCCGGGGCCACGGCGGGGGACCAGGGCAGCGTCTCTGAGTTCCCGACACATATCGCGATGCTCGCCGAGACGGCGAAGCAGACTTTGGAGCACGACTGATGGAAGACGAGATCTACGACCGCATCATCTTCCTCGCGGATCCCGAGCTCACCGAGCCGGTGCTGGTCATCTGCCTCGAGGGCTGGATCGACGCCGGCCTCGGCGCCAACACCGCCATCAACACCCTCCAGGCCACCATCAACACCGAGGTGCTCGCCACCTTCGACACCGAGTACTTCATCGACCAGCGCGCGCGGCGCCCCATCGTGCGCATCATCGACGGCGTCACGACCGAACTGACCTGGCCCGAGATCCAGCTCCGCTACGGCCGCGACGGCGACGGCGCCGACATCCTGTTCCTGGTCGGCCCCGAGCCGGACTTCCACTGGAGCGATTTCGTCGACGTCGTCACCGACGCCGCCGGGCGCTTCGACGTGCGCCTCGTCATCGGCCTCGGGGCCTTCCCCGCGCCGACCCCCCACACGCGCCCGGTGCGGGTCATCGGCACCGCGCCCGAGGCCAGCTCGCACCTGCTCGCCCTGGTGGGGCAGGTCACCGGGGAGCTCGAGGTACCCGCGGGGATCAACTCGGCCCTGGAGCTCGGATTCGCCGAGGTCGACATGGACATCATCACGCTCTGGGCGCGCGTGCCGCACTACGTCGCCTCGATGCCCTACCCCCAGGCGGCGGTGTCGCTGATCGACGCGCTGGCGCGCATCAGCGGCCTCACGCTGGACGCCAGCCTGCTGCGGGCCTCGGCCGAGGAGGCGCGCCTGCGCGTCGACACCCTGATCACCAACAACCCCGAGCACCGCTCCATGGTCGAGCAGCTCGAGGAGGCCGCCGACGAGACCGAGGGCACGTCGCTCGGCGAGGAGCTCCCCAGCGGCGAGGAGCTCGCCGCCGAGCTCGAGCGTTTCCTGCGCGACGAGGGCGTCTAGCCCTTCTCACCTCGCCAGCATGACCAGGCACGCCCTCGAGGAAGTGGGCCAGGCGCGGCGCATCGAGCTCGCGTCGCTCGGCATCGACGTGACGCTGGTGAACCCCGGGCCGTACCTGACGGGCTTCAACGACCGCATGGCGGACTCGATGTGGGAGTGCTTCGGCGACGAGTCGCTCAACGGCTCCGAGGCGGCGCCCTTTCGCACGGTCACGGACTTCGTGCCCGAGGACATCCGCGCCCAGCCCGGGCTCAGCTAGCCGCGTCGGACTCGCGGTCCGGAGCCGCGTCCACGTCGCTCTCCTCGATGCGCAGCCCGAGCCCCAGGGCGTAGCCCTCGAGGAAGTGGGCGCTCTCCTCCTGGCGCGGGTGGCGGTCGGCGATCGCGTAGAAGGCCGGCGAGTGGTCGGCCTCGTGCAGGTGCGCCAGCTCGTGGACCAGGACCGCGTCGATGACCCACTCGGGGCACTGGCGCAGGCGCGTCGAGACGCGGATCTCGCGGGTCGCCGGCGAGCACGAGGCCCAGCGGTGCTGCTGGTTCTTCACCCAGCGCACCGAGCTCGGCACCACGCCGTCGTTGTAGAGCTCGGCGAGCACCTTGGCGCGCTCCTCGAGCGAGGCGTCCCCGGCGGCGTTCTGGGGGCGCTGGGTGAGGAGGCGCTCCACGAGGTCGTCGACGAAGATGGCCCGCTCGCGCCCGCGCAGGCGGGCCGGGATCTGGACCACGATGCGGCTGCCCGACCAGTGGGCCGTGCCGGTCTTCTTGCGCCTCGACGAGGCCCGGATCTCCACCTCGGGACGGTCGAAGCGCGGCGCCACAATGTGGACCTGGGTGCCAGCGCCGGGGGCCGGGTGTCGCGCCATCAGAGAATGATGTTGACCAGGCGGGGGGGCCTCGCGACCACCCGCGTCGGCGCGGCTCCCGAGAGGGCCTCCACGACCGCGGGGTCCGACAGCGCGAGGCTCTGGGCCTGCTCTTCGTCGATGTCCGGATCCACCTCGAGGCGGGCCCTGACCTTCCCGTTCATCTGGACGATCATCGTGACGCTCTCCTGCTTCACGAGCTCGGGATCGGCCACGGGCCACGTCTGGATGTGCACCGAGGGCTCGCCGGGGTGGCGCACGTCCCACAGCTCGGCCGTGACGTGCGGGGCCATCGGGGCGAGCATCTTGAGCATCGTGTCGACCGCCTCGTCGAGGGTGCCGCGGTGCGCGCCCTCCTCGCTGCGCGCCCACCGAGAGACGGTGTTCAGCAGCTCCATCAGGGCCGCCACCGACGTGTTGTAGCCCCAGCGCTCGAAGCCGTCGGTGACCTTCGCGATGGTGCGGTGCAGCGCCTGGCGCACCGCGAGGTCCGAGTCGTCGAAGGTGTCGTGGAAGCGCACCCCTTCGCACTGGCCGAGCCGGTAGAAGCGGTCGATGAAGCGCGCGCAGCCGTCGATGATCTCGTCGGTCTGGTCGGTCCAGTCGACGTCGTCGGCGGGCGGACCGGCGAAGAGGTGGAAGAGCCGCAGCCCGTCGGCGCCGACGGTCTCGTAGTAGTTCTCGGGGGCGATCTGGTTGCCCTTGGACTTGGACATCTTGGTGCCGTCGATGCGGATCATCCCCTGGGTGAAGAGGCGCTTGAACGGCTCGCGCGGCAGTCCCGGCGCCATGCCAATGTCAACGAGCGCCTTCAGGTAGAAGCGCGCGTAGAGCAGGTGCAGGATCGCGTGCTCGATCCCGCCGATGTACTGGTCGACCGGCATCCACTTGGCGGCCTCAACGGGGTCGAAGGCCTGGCCCGGCGTGAAGGGGTCGGCGAAGCGCAGGTAGTACCACGACGAGTCGGTGAACGTGTCCATCGTGTCGGCCTCGCGCCGCGCGGGCTCGCCGCAGACCGGACAGGTCGTGTTGCGGAATTCCTCGTGGGTCGCGAGCGGCGACTGGCCGGACTGGTCCATCGTTACGTCGTCGGGCGCCACGACCGGCAGCTGGTCCTCGGGCACCGCCACCATGCCGTGGGTGTCGCAGTAGACGATCGGGATCGGGCATCCCCAGAACCGCTGGCGCGACACCAGCCAGTCGCGCAGGCGGTAGTTGACCTTGGTGACGCCCTTGGCGTGCTCGGCGAGGAACTCGGCGGCCTTCGCCTTGGCGGCCGGCACGTCGAGGCCGTCGAGGAAGCCCGAGTTGATGTGCGCGCCGTCGCCCGAGTACGCGCCGCCCTCGAAGTCGGCGGGCGGCTGGGTGGTGCGCACCACGGGCAGCCCGTGGACGGTGGCGAAGGCGAAGTCGCGCTCGTCCTCGCCCGGCACGGCCATGATCGCCCCGGTACCGTAGGTGCCGAGGACGTAGTCGGCGACGTAGACGGGGACCCGGGCGTTGGTGAACGGGTTGACGACGAAGCTGCCGGTGAAGGCGCCGCGCTTCTCGAGCCCGGCCCCGTCGTCCGAGGACGCGGTGCGCTCGAGCTCGCTCGCCGACGTCGCGCGCGCGACGAGCTCGCTGACGTTCTCGCGCTCCTCGTCGGTGGTGAGCTCCCCCAGCATCGGGTGCTCGGGGGCGATCACGGCGTAGGTGACGCCGAAGCCGGTGTCGGGACGGGTCGTGAAGACCCGCAGGCCCGCCGCGGGGTCGTGCGCGAGCGCCAGCTCGAACTCGACGCCCTCGGAGCGGCCGATCCAGTTGCGCTGCATGGTCTTGACGCGCTCGGGCCACTCGAGGGGGTCGACGTCGTGCAGGAGCTCCTCGGCGTAGTCGGTGATCCTGAAGAACCACTGCTCGAGGTTGCGCCGCTCCACGAGGTCGCCCGAGCGGTCGCAGGTCCCGTCGGCGTGGACCTGCTCGTTCGCGAGCACCGTCGCACAGCCGGGGCACCAGTTGACGGGCGCCTCGGCCCGGTACGCCAGCCCAGCCTTCCAGAAGGCCAGGAAGATGGTCTGGGACCACTTCATGTACTCGGGGTCGTGGCTGAAGACCTCGCGGCGCAGGTCGTAGACGGCGCCAAGGCGGCGCAGCGACGAGCCGAGCTCCTTCATCCGCGCCTCGGTGAAGGAGCGCGGGTGGCTGCCGGCCTTGATGGCGGCGTTCTCGGCGGGCAGGCCGAACGAGTCGAATCCGATAGGCGAAAGCACGGCTTTTCCCCGCATCGTCTGGTAGCGGACCACCAAGTCGCCGAAGGTGTAGTTGCGGACGTGGCCCTGGTGGGCGGCCCCCGACGGGTACGGGTACATGCACAGGGCGAAGAACCGCTCTCGGGGGTCGTCGTTGTCGACCTCGTAGGTGCCGTCGTTGGCCCAGCGGTCCTGCCACTTCGCTTCAACTGCCTTCACGTCAAATGGGCGGGCCATCTCGACATTCTAGGGAAACCAAGGCGTAGCCTTTGTCCAGAAAGCCGAGGTCCAATGGAATATCCCACCTACGTTCTCGTCCACGGCGCCTGGGGCGGCGCCTGGAGCTGGGACAAGTTCACCCCCGAGCTCGACCGGCGCGACCTTTCCTGGCGCACCCTCGACCTGCCGAGCAGCCAAGTCGGGGCCGACCCGACGAGCGACCTCCGTGCCGACGCCGACGCCGTGGCGGAGGTCGCCAACCGCGCCGGCGGTCCGGTCATTCTCGTCGGCCACAGCTACGCGGGAGCGGTAATCGCCGAAGCCTCGGCCTCAATCCCCAACGTCGAGCGGCTGATCTACATCGCTGCGTCCGTCCCGAACGTGGGTGAGAGCCACTCCGATTGCGCGCGTCTGGTGAAGGTGAGGACCGCGATGGACAAGGCCATCAAGGTCGAAGGACCCCTCCTACTGCTCGACCCGAAACTGGCTCCGCTCGCTCTCTACCAGGAGTGCACGCCCGAGGACCGTGCGTGGGCCGCCGCGCAGCTGTCGACCCAGACCCTGGCCAGCTTCCGCAGCCCTCGGACCTCCCAGCCCAGCGGGGTCCCCTCGCGCTACGTGCTCTGTCGCCACGACCACGCGCTCGACCCCTCTCTGCAGGAACTCATGGCCCAGCGCTGCGACGTGGTCATCGAGATCCAGAGCGATCACTGCCCGTTCCTCTCGCACCCGGTTGAACTCGCTCACGCCGTGCTCGGCTGACTTTGGAGGCCCGGAAGCCAACTGCTAACATCAAGGGGCCTTTGGGGGTATAGCTCAGCTGGTAGAGCACTTGCATGGCATGCAAGGGGTC
>PLHD01000068.1:0-13977 GCA_003138815.1 Acidimicrobiaceae bacterium
AGTCAATCCCATTGAAATCTCGGAAGCACTTGACATCACGTGTCAAGTGACATCCAAGATTCAGTCCAAGTGACATCGAGTTCCAGTGGTTCCATCAAGGTCCACCAATCGGCGTCAACGCCAACCATCCACCTTGGAGTGCCTGGACTCGCATTACTAGCAGTGGCCGGACCCCGATTCCTATGTCAAGTGGCTCAGTTCACGGGGTCCGGCCACCCGCACTAAGGATTACAGCCCACTTCTTCTTTCAAAAAACATCAAGCCAGAACTACCCACATCTCAATTTGCAATCTGCTGCCCTGCCCCTTACTGGTTCAACACCCAATACACACAAATATCAGGATGTGGGTGTGGGGGTAATTCTTGCCTGTCGCTTGGTGGAGCCGTATGATGCCGACGGAAGCAATTTGCCTTCAAAGTTAGAAGCAGGTGACCATGTCCAGCGAAGACCTACACGCGCCGCGAGAGCGTCTAACGGATCAGACGATTGCCACGCACCAAGCGATTGTCTCATTGATGGAGGAGTTGCAGGCAATCGACTGGTATCGACAACGGGCTGACGACTGCGACGACGCCCAGCTCAAGGCAGTCATTGTTCACAATATGAACGACGAAATGGAGCATGCTGCGATGCTGGTCGAATGGTTGCGGCGGAACGTCGCCGAATTCGCCACCCAATTGGACAAGTTCCTGGGTGGCGAAGGTCCTATCGCTTGATCGACTGCCGAGTTGCCAAGAGTGACTCTTAAGGGCGAGAGTGGCATCAATCTAATCTAAAAGTTCGAGACACGAACCGCCGGGCCAAAAGACCCTTAATCGTTCCACTGGGGTCGGAACTCGGAGGCCCGACGTGAACCCGCACCTGATTACCGCGACACACGAGAACCCGTGTTTATCGAAGGTACGGCTGCTTTTTCACGCACAGACTGCGCCGCCGGGAACCCTTATGGTCACCGGCGGCTCGTCCTCGTACTGAAACCTGATGTCACCTACTGCAATCCCGATGTCATTTCACTGAAATCTTGGAGTCAATCCCACTGAAATCTCGGAGTCACTTGACATCACGAACAGCCGCTCGTGGAACCGCAACTCGGACAGACGTAGCACGATCCGGCGCGCTGCATCACGTTGCCGCACTGGTAGCACATTGGCGCGTCATGCTGTTCCATCGCGTTGGACTGCCCTCGAGCGGGCGACGTGGTGGTGGTGCTCGTGTCCAGTAGCGTCGGCTGCTCGCTCATTCCGACGTTCGGGGTGGCCTGCTCGACGATCTCGGGCAGCGTCGGCTGGATGCGCTCGCTCGTCGACTGCACGCCCAGCTCCTCGCGCTCGCTCGGGCTCAAATAGTCCAGCGCCAGGCGGCGGAAGATGTAGTCCACCAGGGAGGTCGCGATGCGCAGGTCGGCGTCGTCGGTCATGCCCGACGGCTCGAACTTCATGTTGACGTACTTGCGCACGTAGGTTGCCAGCGGCACCCCGTGCTGGAGTCCCAGGCTGATCGAGATCGAGAAGGCGTCCATGATGCCCGCCAGGGTCGAGCCCTGCTTGGAGACCCTGATGAAGGTCTCGCCGGGACGGCCGTCCTCGTACTCGCCGACCGTCACGTAGCCCTCGCAGTCCGCCACGCGGAAGGCGAAGGTCGACGACTTGCGCCGGCGCGGCAGTCGCTCGCGCACGGCGCCGACCACGACGTGCGATCCCTCGCTCTTGGCGAGGTCGAGGGCGGCCTCGAGCTTCGTGATCCTCGTGTAGAGCTCGGCCGCCACCGAGTCGGTCGCGGTGACCGACGACGTCGACTCGTCGCCGACCTTCCTCGCCGTCGAGAGCGGCTGGCCGACCTTGCAGTTGTCGCGGTAGATCGCCACCGCCTTCACGCCCAGGCGCCACGCGTCCAGGTGGAGGTTCTCCACGTCCTCGATGGTCGCGTCCTCGGGCATGTTGACCGTCTTGGAGATCGCCCCGGAGATGAAGGGCTGCACCGCGCCCATCATCTTCACGTGGCCCAGATAGTGGATCGTGTTGTCGCCCATGGAGCACGCGAAGACCGAGAGGTGCCCGGGCTTCAGGCCCGGCGCCCCCAGGATCGTCTTGTTCTCGTCGATGTACGACACGATCGTCGACACCTCGTCGTCGCTGTAACCCAGGTTGTGCAGGGCCCGCGGCACGGTCTGGTTGACGATCGACATGTTGCCGCCGCCCACGAGCTTCTTGAACTTCACGAGCCCCAGGTCGGGCTCGATGCCGGTCGTGTCGCAGTCCATCAGCAGCCCGATCGTGCCCGTGGGCGCGAGCACCGAAGCCTGGGCGTTGCGCACGCCGTGGCGCACAGCGAGGTCGACCGCCTCCTCCCAGGCGTGCTGGGCCGCCTCGAGGATGTCGGCCGGAGCCTTCGTGACGTCGATCTGGTACGAGGCGTCGCGGTGCATACGCAGCACGTTGATCATCGGCTCGGCGTTCTCGGCGTAGCCCTCGTGGGGGCCCATGCGGCCCGCGGTGCGGGCGCTGGTGACGTAGGCGTGGCCGGTCATCAGGGCCGTGATGGCCGCCGCCCAGCCGCGCCCCTCGTCGGAGTCGTAGGCGTGGCCCGACGCCATCAGCAGCGCGCCGAGGTTGGCGTAGCCGAGGCCGAGCTGGCGGAACTTGCGCGAGTTCTCCGCGATCTTGTCGGTGGGGTAGTCCGCCGAGCCCACGATGATCTCCTGGGCGGTGAAGAGCACCTCGATGGCGGCCTTGAAGGCATCCACGTCGAAGCGCCCGTCGTCGTGCAGGAACTTCATCAGGTTGAGGCTCGCCAGGTTGCACGCGGAGTTGTCGATGTGCATGTACTCCGAGCAGGGGTTCGAGCCGTTGATGCGCGCGGTGTTGGAAGAGGTGTGCCACTTGTTGATCGTGGTGTCGAACTGCAGTCCCGGGTCGGCGCACTCCCAGGCGGCGCGCGCGATCTGGCGCCACAGCTCGCGGGCCTTCAGCGTCGAGATGGTGCGCCCGTCACTACGCGCGGTGAGGCTCCAGTCCTCGTCGGCGAGCACGGCCAGCATGAACTCGTCGGACACGCGCACCGAGTTGTTGGCGTTCTGATACTGGATGGAGTGGATGTCCTTGCCGTCGAGGTCCATGTCGAAGCCGGCGTCGCGCAGGACGCGGGCCTTCTTCTCCTCGTTGGCCTTGCACCAGACGAACTCCTCGACGTCGGGGTGGTCCGCGTCGAGGATGACCATCTTGGCCGCACGACGGGTCTTGCCGCCCGACTTGATCGTTCCCGCCGAAGCGTCGGCGCCGCGCATGAAGGAGACCGGTCCGCTCGCCGTGCCGCCGCCCTCGAGCGCCTCGGCGCTGGAGCGGATCCTCGAGAGGTTCACGCCCGCCCCCGAGCCGCCCTTAAAGATGATCCCCTCCTCGGTGTACCAGTTGAGGATCGAGCGCATCGAGTCCTCGACGGCGAGGATGAAGCACGCGCTGCCCTGCTGGGGGACGCCCTTGACGCCGATGTTGAACCAGACCGGCGAGTTGAAGGCGGCCTTCTGGGTGATCAGGAGGTGCTTGAGCTCGGCGCGGAACGTCTCGGTCTCCTCCTCGTCGCTGAAGTAGTCGCCCTCGACGCCCCAGCTGGTCACCGTGTCGACGATCCGGTCCACGACCTGCTTCAGGCTCGTCTCGCGCTCGGGGGTGCCCAGCGTGCCGCGGAAGTACTTCTGAGCGAGGATGTTGGTGGCGTTGAAGGACCAGCTCGCCGGCACCTCGACGTTGAGCTGCTCGAAGGCGACCGTGCCGTCGCGGAAGTTCGAGATGCGCGAATCGCGTCGGTCCCAGACCACCTCGTCGTAGGGATGACGGTCGTCCGTCGTGAAGAATCGGCGAAGCCCGATTCCGATGCGCTGAGGTGCGATGGCCATATCTGTTTCTCTCTTCTCTTCCGATTCCGACACTGCAAAGGTGCGTAAAACTCACAAGTGGTTGGGGAAACGAGGATAGTGCCCCAAGCCCCCCAGCCACAACATGTAGTGGTCAACCCACTCCATAACGCAAGATGCTGTGTCATTACAGCACTGTAATTACAAAAAGTCAACCCCATTTTGGAGTTTTTCTAAGATTCTTCGAAGGCCGCCCCAGGGGGCCCTTGGTGCCCCGCAATCCCTCACTAGCCTACCCCCCATGGACCTTGTTCTCGCCCTCGATGCCGGCACCACAGGGGTGCGCACGGTCGCCTTCGACCACGAGGCCAGGGTGGTGGACTCCTCCTACCGGGAGCTGCGCCAGCACTTCCCCCACCCCGGCGAGGTCGAGCACGACGCCGCCGAGATCGCCGACCTGGCGGTGGCGACGCTGCGCGACGTCGCCACCAAGGCCCGCCACGCGGGCCACCACGTGGTCGCCGTCGGCATCACCAACCAGCGCGAGACGACCGTCGCCTTCGACCGCGAGAGCGGCCATCTCCCCCACCGCGCCCTCGTCTGGCAGGACCGGCGCACGGCCCCGGTCTGCCAGGAGCTCGAGGCCGGCGGCCACGCCCCCCTCGTGCGCGCCACCACGGGACTCGTGCTCGACCCCTACTTCTCGGCGACCAAGATGACCTGGCTGCTCGACCAGGGCGTGCTCGACGGCGCGGTCGCGCCGGCGCTGTGCACCGTCGACAGCTGGCTGCTGTGGTGGCTGAGCGGGGGAAGCGACGGCGGCGTCTTCGCGACCGAGCCGTCCAACGCGTCGCGCACGATGCTGATGGACCTCGAGACCCTCGACTGGTCGCCGGCGATGACGACGCTGTTCGGCGTGCCCGAGGAGATGCTCGCGCCGATCCGACCCTCCACCTCCAGCTTCGCCACCATCAGTGCCGAGGTCGTGCCCGAGCTGGCCGGCGTGACGATCACCGGCATCCTCGGCGACCAGCAGGCGGCGCTGTTCGGCCAGGCGTGCTTCTCCCCCGGCGTGATCAAGGCAACCTACGGCACCGGCGCCTTCGTGCTGGCCAACGCCGGGGACGTGGCGCCGGGCGTGTTCGACGGGCTCGTCACGACCGTGGCCTGGGACCTCGGCGCCTTCGGGCCGGCCACCTACGCCGTGGAGGGCTCGGCCTTCGTCGCCGGCGCCGCGGTGCAGTGGTTGCGCGACGAGCTCGGCTTCATCGCCACCTCCGACGAGCTCGAAGCGCTCGCCACGAGCGTCCCCGACAGTGCCGGCGCGCTGATCGTGCCGGCCTTCACCGGCCTGGGCTCGCCGTTCTGGCGCGCCGACGCGCACGGCTCGGTCACCGGGCTCAGCCGCGGCGTCGGGCGCGGCCAGCTCGCGCGCGCGCTCGTCGAGGCGCTCGCCTACCAGGTGCGCGCCATGACCGACGCCTTCCGCGACAACGGGCTCGACGTGCACCAGCTGCGCGCCGACGGCGGGGCCGCCGCGATGGACCTGCTCCTCCAGCTCCAGGCCACGAACTCGCGCCTCGAGGTGCTGCGCAGCACCTCGCTCGAGGCCACGGCCCGCGGAGCCGCCACGCTGGCCGGCCTCGAGATCGGCGTCTGGGGATCGCTCGAGGAGCTCGCGGCGCTGTGGTCCAGCGACCGCCACTTCAGCCCCGGGGACCCGCTCCTCGTCGACGCCGGCTACGAGGCATGGCTGCGAGCGGTGCAGCGCGCCTAAGCACTAGGTTTTCAGCGAACGAGGGAGGACCATGGACAACTACACCACCGAGGTCGTGCGAGAGGGGCTGTCGTTCGGCGAAGGACCGCGCTGGCACGAGGACCGCCTGTGGTACTCGGACTTCTACCGCCGCGCCATCTTCTCGATGGCCCCCGACGGCTCGGACGAGAGGCGCGAGCACACCGTCGACGCCCAGCCCTCGGGGCTCGGGTGGCTGCCCGGCGGCGACCTGCTCTGCGCCTCGATGACCGACCACCGGGTGCTGCGCTTCGCCGACGCCGCCACCACGACGTTCGCCGACATCAGCGAGTACTGCGGCTTCTGGGCCAACGACCTCGTGGTCTCGGCGTCGGGCTTCACCTACGTGGGCGACTTCGGATTCGACCTCCACCTGGTGCTGAAGGAGCAGGGCATCGAGGGTCTCCTCGCCTCCCCCCCGCCGACCACCAACCTCGTGGTGCTGGACCCCGAGGGCGCGGTGGTCCAGGTCGTGGACGACATGGCCTTCCCCAACGGGTCGGTGATCACGCCCGACGGCAAGACCCTCATCGTCGGCGAGACCATGCGCAACCGGCTCACCGCCTTCGACGTCGCCGAGAACGGCACGCTCGCCAACCGCCGCGTCTGGGCGCCGCTCGAGTTCGTGACGACCGACGGCATCTGCCTCGACGCCGACGGCCAGGTCTGGGTGGCGACCGCGATCACCAACCAGTGCCTGCGCGTGAAGGAGGGCGGCGAGGTCACCGCCGCCGTGACGGCCACGCAGATGGCGTTCGCGTGCATGCTCGGCGGCGAGGACCGCCGCACCCTCTACGTGATGACCGCCCCCGACAGCAGCCGCTTCGACATCGCCGACGTGACCCTCGCCAAGATCGAGACCGCCCGCGTCAGCACGCCCGGGTCGGGGCTGCCCTAGGTGGACGGCTCGCTCGAGCGCGCCGAGCTGGACCGCATCGCCGTCGAGGCCTACCTGTACTTCCTTCCGATAGTGCTGATGGAGACGACCCGTCGCGTCAGCACGAACACCGCCCACGGCGAGAAGGTGGGACGAGGGCCCATGGGCTCGCTCGTGCACGCCCGGGCCTTCCCGCCGGGCAACTTCCGCACCGTCGTGCGCCCGAACTTCGACACCCTCTACTCGAGCGCGTGGCTCGACCTCTCGAGCGGTCCCTACCTCGTCTCGGTGCCCGCGATGGGTGAGCGCTTCTTCATGCTGCCCTGCTACGACATGTGGAGCGAGATCTTCGCCTCGCCGGGCACGCGCACGCACGGGCGCGGCCCGCTCATCGTCGCCCTGTGCGAGCGTGAGTGGCGCGGCGAGCTGCCTCCCAACGTGGCGCGTATCGACGCGCCGACGCCGGTCGTGTGGCTCCTCGGACGAACCGAGACCCGCGGCCCCGGCGACTACGAAGCCGTCCACGAGCTCCAGGACCAGATGCGCCTGGCGCCGCTGTCGACGTGGCCCGCGTTCGAGCCGCTGCCATTTGACCGCGACGAGAGCGTCGACATGAAGAGCCCGCCGATGCTCCAGGTCGATCAGATGAGCGCGCACGAGTTCTTCTCGCTCGCCGCGGACCTCGTGGAGAGGAACCCGCCGCACCCCACGGACTGGGGCATGGTCGCGCGCCTGGCACGAAGCGGGTTCGTCGTCGGGCACAACTTCAGCCTCGACCAGCACGAGACCCCGGTGCGCGCGGCCTTCGAGGGGGCCCACGCCGGAGCCCAGGAGGCGATGCGCCGCCGCTTCAGGGATATAGTCCCGCTCGTGAACGGCTGGTCGTCGATCGGCGACATGGGCGTGTGGGGCAACGCCTACCTGAAGCGCGCCATGATCGCCCTCGCCGGTCTGGGCGCCAATCCGCCCGAGGAGTCGATCTACCCGAACCTCCAGCGCGACGCCAACGGCGAGGCGCTCAGCGGCGCGAGGCGCTACCTCCTGCGCTTCGACGCCGACCAGCTGCCGCCCGCGGACGCCTTCTGGTCGCTCACCGCCTACGACGCGCGGGGCTACCCCGTCGAGAACGAGATCGGCCGCTACGCGCTGGGCGACCGCGACGCGCTCGTGTACGGCGACGACGGCTCGCTCGAGATCCTGCTCGCCCACGAGCGCCCCGACGCGCCGCGCGAGACCAACTGGCTGCCCGTGCCCGCCGAGCCGTTCGTGGTGACCATGCGTCTCTACCTGCCGCGCGAGGCGGCACTGAGCGGAGAGTGGAAGGCGCCACCGGCCGTGCCGTTGCCTGGCTAGCCGAGCTTCGCCAGCGCCTTCTTCAGGTTGCGCACTGCCTGGTTGGTCCGCATCTCGTTCTCGATGAGCGCGAAGCGCACGTGCGCGTCGCCCCCCTCGCCGAAGCCCACGCCGGGGCTCGTGGCGACGTCGGCCTCTTCAATGAGGTACTTCGAGAACTCGAGCGAGCTCATCTCGCTGTAGGCCTCGGGGATCGGGGCCCAGATGAACATCGATCCCCGAGGCGGCGTCACGTGCCAGCCAATCCGGTCGAGCCCTTCGATCAGCGCGTCGCGCCGCGACTGGTAGATCCGCTGGAGCTGGTCGGGATAGTCGACCGCCTCGTTCATCGCGACTATCGCGGCGATCTGCACCGGCTGGAAGGTGCCGTAGTCGAGGTAGCTCTTGAGCTTGGTGAGCGCGGCGACGATCTCGGCGTTGCCCACCAGGAAGCCGACCCGCCAGCCGGCCATGGAGAAGGACTTGGTGAGCGTGTACAGCTCGACGCAGCACTCCTTGGCGCGCGGCACCTGCAGGATCGACGGCGGGCGGTAGCCGTCGAAGCCGAGGTCGGCGTAAGCGAAGTCGTGGCAGATGACGACGTTGTGCTCGAGCGCGAAGTTCACGAGCCGCTCCATGAACGCCAGGTCGACGCAGGCGCTCGTGGGATTGTGCGGGAACGAGCAGATGATGACGCGCGGCTTGACGCTGGCGCTTTGGAAGGCGTGCACGAGCCCCTCGAAGAAGTCGTCGCCGGGGTCGTTCGTGCTCGCCCCGGGGTCGTGCATGGGCACCGTGATCACCGTCGCCCCGGCGAATCCCGGACCGGCCAGGTGGATCGGGTAGCTGGGGCTCGGCACGATGGCGCTGTCGCCGGGACCGAGCAGCACCCACATCAGGTGCGTGAGGCCCTCCTTGGCGCCGATGGTGGTGACGACCTCGGTGTCGGGATCGATGTCGACGTCGAAGAGCTTCTTGTAGCGCGTCGCGATCGCGAGGCGCAGGTTCGGGATGCCGCGGCTCGCGCTGTAGCGGTGGTTCTTGGGGTTCTGGACCGCCTCGGCGAGCTTGGCCACGGCGATCTGCGGGCTCGGCAGGTCGGGATTGCCGAAGCCGAAGTCGATGACGTCGCGCCCGGCGGCGCGGGCCTCGGCCTTGAGTCCGTTGATCTGCGTGAAGACGTACGGGGGCAGCCCGTTTATCCGACGGAATTCCATCAGCGAACGATACCCCGCGTTGACGCCCGCTTCGAACGCGAACTCGAATTCACTGGTCCGGAGCGCCGCGGAGTGTTCATCCGGGTGCTCGGGCGGTCGTGGTCATCTGGTCTCGCGCCACTGCGTCAGCAGCCCGATGTCGACCTCGGGGCTCAGCACCGCCCACGCGGCGCCCGCGCTCGCCAGCCCACTCAAGGTCCCCGCGAGGTCCTCGGGCACGGGCCCCGCCCAGGTCACCGCGCCCCGAGCGCTCATCTGCGCCACGAGCTCGGGTGACGCGTCCCAGAGGTTGACGGGCACGGCGAGCTCGCGGGCCAGTTCATTGGTGGCCTCGGCCCCCGCGCCGATCCACACCGGCATCTTCGCCGTCAGCGCCGTCGCGGTCTCGCGCAACAGGGCCCGCCTCTCGTCGGCGCTCAGCACGGCGAGTCCGTAGGCGAGGTTCTCCGGGGCCGACAACTTGTCGCCGGTGCCCAGCGCGCAGATCACGCGACCGGGCGCGAGCGCGTGGAGCGTCTCGAACTGCTCGATCAGATGGTGCGTGCCCACGAGGCCTATGCGCGCCACCAGCGGTCCCACGACGAGGTTCTCGTGGCGCCGGGCGATCACGCTCAGCAGGGCGAAGGGCGCGAGCGACGGGCGCGTCGGCGACCCCATCGGCCACAGGTGGTCGTAGGCGAAGACGCCGTCGATGCGCGCGTCGGCCGCCTGGTCGCTGACGTCCAGCGCGTCGTCGCCGCCCTCACGAAAGGTGGGCAGCAGCACCCCGAGCTTCACGACACCCGCTCGAAGGCCACCAGCGCCGCGCCCATCGCTCCCGAGCGCGGGCCGAACATGGAGGTCGCCACGGTGATGGTCGGGCGGGCGTCGTAGCCCTCGACCAGGTCCACCAGGCACTCGCGCGCCGCGGGCAGCACCAGGTCCGACACCACCGAGAGGCCACCCCCGATGACGAAGTGGCCGCAGTCGAGGATCGCCGCCAGGTTCGACAGTCCCAGCGCCAGCCACCATCCGACCTGCTTCATCAGCGCTTCGGCCTCGTCGACGCCCTCGGCGGCGGCCGCAGTGACGTCCTCGGAGCGGACCTTCTCGGGCCCCCCGCACCGCTGGACCATCTTGGGCAGCCGGCCGGCCCTCGCCTCCACTCGGGCCATGCGGCCCACGGCCCCGCCCGACGCGTAGCGTTCCCAGCAACCGTGGCCCCCGCAGAGGCAGGCCACCCCGCGCGCCTCGACCACCATGTGGCCGATCTCGCCGGCGAAGCCGCTTCGTCCGCGCACGAGCTCGCCGTCGGCGATGATGCCCCCGCCGATGCCGGTGCCCAGGGTCACCATGACAAAGTCGTCGATGCCGAGACCGGCGCCCCACTCGTGCTCGGCCAGCGCGGCGCAGTTGGCGTCGTTCTCGCAGACCACCATGGAGCTGGCGAGCGCCTGGCCCAGCAGGGCGCCCAGGTCGGCCCCCGATGCGGTCGGAAGGTTCGGCGCGAAGGCGAGGCGGCCGTCACGGCGCACCAGGCCCGGCAGGCCGATCCCGATGGGCACCTCGTTCGCGTGCAGCCCGAGCCGAGCGCAGAGATCGTTGACCTCGTCGGCGAGCACGGCCACCGTTGCGGTGCCCGCGCCGATGCTCTCGTCGTGCGGGGTCGCCACCTGGACGTCGCCGAGCACGCGCCCGTCGCGCGCGACCACCAGGGCGAGGGCCTTGGTGCCGCCGACGTCGATGCCGATCGCGATGTCGCCCATTACCGCGACTCGGCCTGGGCCTTCAGCTCGCGCAGGGCCTGGGTCTGGATGCGCTGGGCCGCGCGCGCCTTGATGAAGGCCGGTATCGGCACCATCAGCTCGACCTCGAGGTCGTAGGTCACCTTCGTGCCGGCGCCGGCCGGCTCGAAACGGTACTGGCCGCGCAGGGACTCGGTGAGGTCCCCCTCGGTCTGGGTCCAGCGCAGCTCCTCGGGCGCGTGGCTGTAGTCGTAGCGCAGCGTGTAGGTCGTCGAGCGGCCGAACGCCGCGGCGCGGAACTCGACCTCGAGGGGACGGCCCAGCGTGTCGCGCTCGAGCACCTCGACGCGCTTGAAGTCGCTCAGCCAGTGCACGTAGTTGGCGAAGTCCGTGACCACGGAGTAGACGACTTCGGGCGGCGCGTTCACTACTATCGACTCTGTCGCTCTTTGCGCCACGGCACCTCCCTAGCCGTCCACCTTAGGGCCTGCGGATGTCCGCTTTGAAGCCGTCAAACGGGGCCAGTTCCTCGCCGAGGCGCGCAGCGAGCACGTCCCAGTCGAAGCGTTCCACGCACATCTCGCGGGAGTGAAGGGCGTAGTCACGACGTCGCGCGACGTCCCCCAACAGCTCGCCCATCGCGGCCGCGAGCGCCGCGACGCTGCGCGAGCTGGCCACGACCGTCCCGGTCACGCCGTCGAGCACCGCCTCGTGGCTGCCGCCCGAACGCCCGGCGACCTGGGCGACGCCGCAGGCCGCGGCCTCGAGGAAGACGATCCCGAACCCCTCCTGCTCGAGGCCCAGCCACCGGCTGCGACAGTCCATCACCATCAGGTCGCTCGCCCCCAGCCAGTCGCCCAGCTGCTCGTCGGGCACGCGACCGAGAAAGGTGACCGGCGCGTTGGCCGAGGCCGCCAGCTTCTCGAGCCGGGCGCGGTCGCGGCCCGCTCCCCCGATCGCGACGCGAAGCGAGGGGAAGTCATCGGCCAGGCGCGCGCTGGCGCGGATGAGCGTGTCCATCCCCTTGCGCGGGACGAGACGGGAGTACGAGCTCACGAGCAGCGCGTCCTCGGCCAGGCCCAGCGACGCCCGGACCTCGGGTCGGCGAGAGTCGGCGAGCGGCGCGAAGCGCGACGTGTCGACCCCCGGCGGGACCTGCACCACGGGCGCCATGTACTCGGCGGCGTTGCGGCGCGCCTCGGCCTCGGGGTAGCCGCCCGCGCAGATCGCCACGCTCGCGCGGGTCAGCACGCGGCGCAACGACGACGCCACGAACGGCAGGCGTCCGGGAATCGCCACCTCGGCGCCGTGCAAGACGACGCCGTAGGGACGCGAGAGGTGCGGGCCGAGCAGTCCGAGGGGCCACGCCGGGTCGATGAGGACGAGTTCGGGCTGGTGGCGCTCGATCGCCGCCTCGATGGCGCGAAGGGCCTGGCGGGTCGGCAGGTAGAGCGTCGCCGCGCCAACGCGTTCGATCGCCACGTCGCTGGCTGCGTCGAAGCGGGCCGCGTCGGGGTCCGATGAAGCGGTGAGCACGACGGCCCGCCCGGGTTCGAGGCGGCGCCACAGTTCGTGGAGGTAGACCTGGATTCCGCCCGTCTTGGGCGCGAAGTCGTTGGTCACCAGGAGATGGCGTGCCATAGGACCACGCTAGCCAGCGGGCCCCGGGGCGCCCGGTCCCTGGACGCTCAGGCCGAGCGGTGGTGGAACTTCAGGCGCGGGATCATCCCCTGGGCCGTGAAGAGCTGCACGACCTCAGCGTCGAACGGCGTCATCACGAGTCCGTCGGGGGTCTCGCCGATGACGAAGCTCACCAGGCAGTCCGAGCAGTCCGGTGTGCTGCGTCGGATGCAGTCGTTACAGCTGATCGATAGTTCAATTTCGTTGCTCATCTCGCACCTTTCACGTGACACCAACTGTGGCCGGGCCCTGTGACATCACATCATCATCCCTAACGCGGAAGGTACGGTGCGATCTCGGCGGCGACCTGGGCGGGGCCGAAGACGACGCCCTCGACGACGACCCGCTGCTCTTCGGGATCGATCAGCACGTAGAAGGGGGGCCAGCGGACCCCGAGGGCGTCGAGGGCGTCGGGGGCCACCGTCACCGGCTGGGCCGCGCCCTCCCACTCCCCGAGGAGGTCGTCGGTGGGACTGACGATCAGCACCGTCACGTCACCGAGTTCCTCGAGGTCCGAGTGCACGAAGTCGCGACAGCCGTCGCACGATGACTTGACCGCGACGACGAGCGTCGGCCCGTGCAGCTCGTGGGTCACGCTCTCGCCTCCCAGGGTGCGGCCACTGACCGAAGTCGGCGCGCGGCGGGCGCGCGGCGCGTCGAACGAGCGGACCGGCGACACGCGCGCTACTCGGGCTCGGTGATGACCTCAACGCCACGCCCGTGGCCGCACCAGCGGCACGACACCGACTCGACGGTCTTGGAGAGTATCTCGGGCTCTTCGATCGCCAGGTCGCCACCCACGGTGTAGTGATGGAACGATCGCACCGACGTCGTCTCGACCACGTCGAAGCGCGTCAGGTTGCCACAGGCGGTGCAGCGATAGCGGGTAGTCACGTCAGTAACGGTACCGGGTTTGCGGTCCATCCCAATCGCGCCCGCGCTCGGGGGCGCTGACCTCGAAGCCGTAGGGATCGGGCTGACCGTATTCGAAGACCGTGTCGAGCGGCAGATCGATCTGCTGATTGCCCGCCCGCTCGGCCTCGATCAGCCGGCAGAGCGCCGCGGGATGGTGCACGCGGCCTACGTCGAGCGGGCCGGCCGAGGTCTCGAGGATCACCGATCCGCGGCGCGCCACGCGCTCGACGAATCGCTGCTCGACCCTGATGGCGATGACGTCGCGCAGCTCCACCAAGCTGCGGTAGTGGCGCAGGACGCCGCCTTCGACGATGACCCGTTCGCTGGTCACCCTGATCTTGTGCGAGCGCCAACGCCAGAGCCGCGTCAGCACGACCAGCAGGCACGGCCCCGCGACCACGAGCATGAGCAGCGGCTCGTGCTCGTGGATGAGGTTCAGCCTCGCGCCGTAGTGCACCAGCACCACCGCGGTCACCAAGCTGAGCACCGGGCGCGCCAGCCCGCGCGCCACGGGGGTGACCGATATAACGGCCACTTCACCCTCTCGCCACGTCATCTTGCGACCCACGACTCAATCGTAAAGTCC
>PLHD01000068.1:13988-15113 GCA_003138815.1 Acidimicrobiaceae bacterium
CGCATGCGCAGGCGCGGGTGACCGCGCTCCTGCTGGTAGGTGGTCGGACCGCCCCAGTACTGGGTGAGGAAGAGCACCATGTGTCGCTTGGACTCGCTCAGATCCTTGGGGTACATCGCGCGCAGCAATTCGCTCTTCTCGACGCCCTCGTAGAAGGCGTCGACGAGGCGATCGAAGAACGACTGCCCGCCCACCTGGTCGTAGAACGATGCATCCACGCAAACACGATAGGGCCTGTGCTCTAGACTCATCTGAGTCTCAAATGAGACGCGCGGGTGTAGCTCAATGGTAGAGCTCCAGCCTTCCAAGCTGGCCATGCGGGTTCGATCCCCGTCACCCGCTCCAACTTCCCGAATTGGCGATTTGCAGCGATCAAGAACAGACGCTACGACAGCTCCTATTCAATTGCTCATGGGCTGAATCAAAAGTTATGGGTCACTCGGATACCCAGCCTCAGCGGAGTCCTAAGACGGTGTTGAGTGCATCATCTATCCCCCACATGGCTTCGCCTTCAAGATGAGCGACGCGTTTGCCCAGCCTGCTGACGTCCAGAGCAGTAAGTTGTTCCACGAGAATCTTCGTTCGTTCGCCCCGGATCTCAACTTCCGGACGGAACGTTGAATCCTTCGCGCTTGTTGATGTGGGGGCAATCAGGACCACGGACCGGGGCAGCATCACATCTGACTGCACAACGACCCCGTAACGATGACCACGCTGCTCGTGTCCGACGCCTTTGGGAAGTCGAAGTTCCACGACGTCACCTCTCTTCACGGAGTGACTCCATAAATGCGGCGATCTCGAGCATCTCGCGACGATCGTCTTCGTCGGCCTCGAGGGCTACGACTTCTTCACGAAGCGATTGGCGACGACGAGCGTGCGCCGCGGCACTCAAGATTGCTTCTCTTATGGCCTCGGAGCGGCTTAGACCTGATGCCTCCAAAACTGCGAGCGCGCGCTGCGCTTCTTCATCAAGCCGCACCGAGATCGCCTTGGTCACAAAGTGACCGTACCACGATTTGTCATACAGGGACTTTGTCTTCATCCATACCAAAGGTCTCGCTAACTCGAGGTTCTACCAAGCCCCTTCGGCAAACTCCGGACACGATGGGGCGCGGTAAAGACGCC
>PLHD01000006.1 GCA_003138815.1 Acidimicrobiaceae bacterium
CCTCGACGAGGAGATCATGCAGACCTTCTCCAGCGCGGTCGCCGACGTGAACGAGCACTTCTCCACGCTGGTCGCGATGCTCTTTCCCGGCGGCCAGGGCCGGCTCATTCTCACCGAGCCCGACGACCCGCTCAACACCGGCGTCGAGATCGAGGTGCGGCCCATGGGCCGCAACATCCGGCGCATCTCGCTGCTCTCGGGCGGCGAGCGGTCCATGGCGGCGCTGGCCTTCCTCTTCGCGGTCTTCCGATCGCGGCCCTCGCCCTTCTACATGATGGACGAGGTCGAGGCGGCGCTCGACGACGTGAACCTCCAGCGCTTCTTGAGCCTGGTCGACGAGTTCCGCCACGAGGCCCAGCTGCTCATCGTCACCCACCAGAAGCGCACGATGGAGGCCGCCGACGCCCTCTACGGCGTCACGATGGGACCGGGGGCCTCGTCCCAGGTCGTCAGCCAGCGCGTGAAGCGCGACGAAGGCGTGGTGCTCCAGTGATCGTCGTCGTGATCATCGCCGCGGTGCTCGTGGTGCTGGCCGCCACGGCGATGGTGGTGCGCCACCGGCGCCGCGCCGTGGCGCTCGCCAACGCGCTCGCCACCGCGGCGAGGCCGGCCATGCCCGCCGTCCTGGTCGACGAGGTCGCCGCGCGCCCGACGATCAGCGACGAGGCGCCGGCGATTGGCCAGCGCCTCGCGTCGGCGCGCGGCGTGTTCGATCGCGTGAGGTCGATGACGAGCGTCGGCACGCTCGGGGACGACCAGCTCGACGTCGTCGAAGAGGTGCTGCTGCGAAGCGACGTCGGCGTCGCCACCACCAACGAGATCCTCGACGAGCTTCGCGCCAACGGCGCGCCCGACGGCGTCGCCACCGCGGTGCGCGACGCGCTGCTCGACTCGCTGAGCGCCGACCGGTCGGTCGAGCGCCACGCCCAGGGCGGGCGGGTGGCGGTGTGGCTCTTCGTCGGGGTGAACGGCGTGGGCAAGACCACCACGATCGGCAAGCTCGCCCAGCGCCTCGTGGACCAGGGATGCTCGGTCGTGCTCGCGGCCGGCGACACCTTCCGCGCCGCCGCCGCCGAGCAGCTCGACCAGTGGGCCCAGCGCACCGGCGCGGACATCGTGCGCGCGGGCGAGGGCGCCGACCCCGGATCGGTCGTGCACGACGCGCTGGGCCGCGCCGCGGCGCGCGGCGCCGACATCGTGCTCGCCGACACCGCGGGGCGGCGCTCGAACAGCACCAACCTGCTCGACGAGCTGAGCAAGGTGCGCCGCGTCGCGGACCGCGAGCCCGGCCAGGTCGTCGAGACCTTCATGGTGCTCGACGCCACGACGGGTCAGAACGCGCTCTCCCAGGCGCGCGAGTTCCTGGCCGCGGCCTCGGTGACCGGGATCGTGCTCACCAAGCTCGACGGCACGGCGCGCGGGGGCATCGTCGTCGCGATCGAACGCGAGTTGGGCATCCCGGTGAAGTTCGTGGGCGTCGGCGAGGGCGTGCACGACCTGATCGTGTTCGAGCCCGAGGAGTTCGTCGATTCGCTCCTGCGGGCCTCGCAGTAGCCTTCAGTCATCATGTTTGATGCCCTCAGCGAACGCCTGGAACGACTCGGAACGTCGCTGCGCTCGCGCGGGCGCCTGAGCGACAGCGACCTCGACGAGGCCCTCGGCGAGGTCCGCGGCGCCCTGCTCGAGGCCGACGTCGAGCTCGGCGTGGTGCGCGCGTTCGTCGAGGCGGTGCGGGTGCGCCTCGCCGGAGCGGCGCTCAGCCAGAGCCTCACGCCGGGCCAGCAGGTCATCAAGGCCGTCCAGGAGCAGCTGGTCGAGGTGCTCGGCGGCTCGCCGCTCAAGGTCACCTACGCGTCGCGCCCGCCCACCGTGATCCTGCTCGCGGGACTGCAGGGCGCGGGCAAGACCACCACCGCGGCGAAGCTCGCGTCGTGGTTCAAGCAGCAGGGCCGCCAGCCCTACCTCGTGGCGGCCGACCTCCAGCGCCCCGCCGCCGTCGAGCAGCTGCGGGTGCTCGGCGCCCAGATCGGCGTGGACGTCTTCAGCGAGGCGACCAGCCCCGTCGAGGTCGCGAAAAGGGGCGTCGCCGAAGCAGCGCGCCTCGGCCGCGACGTGGTCGTGATCGACACCGCGGGGCGCCTCGCGATCGACGATGCCCTCATGGCCGAGGTGCGCGACATCTCTCGCGCCACCTCGCCGCACTACACCTTCCTCGTCATCGACGCCGTGACCGGCCAGGACGCCGTCGCGACGGCGCGCTCGTTCCACGAGACCCTCGAGCTCTCGGGCATCATCGTCACCAAGCTCGACTACGACGCGCGCGGCGGCGCCGTGCTGAGCGCGCGCGGGGTCGTCGGGCGCCCGGTCGTGTTCGCGTCGACGGGCGAGAAGATGGGCGACTTCGACCTCTTCCACCCCGACCGAATGGCGTCGCGGATCCTCGGCATGGGCGACGTGCTCTCGCTGATCGAGCAGGCCGAGCGCACGATGGACGCCGACGTCGTGGCCGAGTCGGCCGGGCGCATGATGAGCGGGACGTTCACGCTCGACGACTTCCTGTCCCAGCTGAACCAGGTGCGCAAGATGGGCTCGCTTGGCGGGCTGATGAAGCTGATGCCCGGGGTCACCAAGGAGATGCGCAGCGCCGCGAACAACGTCGACGACGGCGAGCTCAACAAGGTCGAGGCGATCATCCGCTCGATGACCGCCAAGGAGCGCCGCAACCCGGCGATCCTGGACGGATCGCGGCGCACGCGCATCGCCAAGGGCTCGGGCACCAGCGTGAACGCCGTGAACCAGCTCCTGAAGCAGTTCGGCGAGATGCGAAAGATGATGAAGCAGATGACCGGGGGCGCAATGCCCAACGTGCCGGGGATGGGCAAGATGGCCTCGATGGCCGCCAAGGCCAGCGCCTCGCGTGAGCCGGCCCTGCCACCGGGCTTCGAGGCATTGGGCGCGGGCATGGCCGCGGCGCCGACGCCGCGCACGGGCGGCGGACCAAAAAACAAGAAGAAGAAGGGCGGGAGGGTCACGCCCCCCAAACAACGCTAAACTTTGACGCTCGGGTATATCGCCCAGTTCTGGTGGACCAGGACAAAAGGATCGAAGGGAATTTCGTTGTGACTGTCAAACTTCGTTTGGTGCGCATGGGTAAGAAGAAGCAGCCGACCTACCGCGTGGTGGCGGCCGAGAGCCGTCGGGCCCGTTCGGGGGCGTTCCTCGAGATCGTGGGCACCTACCAGCCGCGCGGCATCTCGGTGGCGAACCCCGAGATGGTGTACTCGATCGACAACGACAAGGTCGTGCGCTGGCTTCAGCAGGGCGCCCAGCCGAGCGAGCGCGTCGCCAAGCTCCTCAAGGCCAGCGGGGCGCTCGACGCCTTCGAGGCCGCCAAGCCGGTCAAGGTTGCCAAGGCCGACAAGGCCGACAAGTCTGACAAGGTCGCCCAATGAGTGACGTGCACGACGACTACGTCGCGGGCGACGTCAACACCTTCGACGATAACGATAACGACAACGACTACGGTGACGACGCGACGTCACCCGAGCGCGCCGACGTCACCGAGCGCGCGTTGACCGCGACCGCCGTGCTCGACTTCATCGCCAAGTCCCTCGCCGAGGACCCGAGCGCCGTCTCGGTGGACGTGAGCGAGCGCCACGACAAGGTCGTGCTGTCGCTCAGCGTCGGACCCGACGACATGGGCCGCATCATCGGTCGCCGCGGGCGCACCGCCCAGGCGATCCGCGCCCTGGTGGGCGCCGTCGGCGCGCGCGACGGCATCACCACCTCCGTCGACATCGTCGACTAGCCGTGAGCGCCGACGAGCGCCCCACGCTCGAGGTCGGGCGGATCATCAAGGCCCAGGGCCTCAAGGGCCAGGTGCTCGTCGACCTGTGGACCGACCGCCACGAACGGCTCCGCCCGGGCGCCGAGCTCTTCACCGAGCGCGGCACGCTGGTCGTGGTGGCCTCGGCCCCGCACCAGCAGCGCTTCATCGTCACCCTCGAGGGCGTCGCCACCCGCGAGGGCGCCGAGGCCCTGCGCGGGCTCGTGCTGCACGCCCAGCGCATCGAGGACGACCAGGTGATCTGGATCGACCAGCTCTTCGGCGCCGAGCTCTTCGACGCGTCAGGCGTGAGCCACGGCAAGGTGGTCGACGTCGAGGCCAACCCCGCCAGCGACATACTTGTGCTCGACAGCGGCGCCCTCGTGCCGCTCACCTTCGTCACCAGCGTCGAGGCGAACGTGCGCATCGACGTCGACGTGCCCGACGGGCTCTTCGAATGACGCTGCGCGTCGACGTGCTGACCCTCTTCCCCGAGGCGCTCGCGCAGTACGCGACGACCTCGGTGCTCGGGCGCGCCAGCGAGCGAGGCGTGTGGGAGCTGCACCTGCACGACATCCGCGACGCCACGGCCGACGTGCACCGCACGGTCGACGACACGCCCTTCGGCGGGGGAGCGGGGATGGTGCTGCGCGCCGAGCCGATCCTGGCGACGATCGAGCGCGACCCCGCCATTGCACGCCCGGTGGTGGCGCTGACCCCGTCGGGTCGGCCCTTCAGCCAGGCGGTCGCCCGCGAGCTGAGTGAGCTGGCGGGCTTCACGCTGCTCTGCGGGCGCTACGAGGGCTTCGACCAGCGCGCCCTGGACCTCGCCTGCGACGACGAGATCTCCCTCGGGGACTTCGTGCTCGCCGGGGGCGAGCTCGCGGCGCTGTGCGTGATCGAGGCGGTCGTGCGCCTGCTGCCCGGGGCGCTCGGCAACGACGAGTCGAGCGTCGAGGAGTCCTTCGGCGAGGGCCTGCTCGAGTACCCGCACTACACCCAGCCCGCCACGCTGCGCGGCGCCCAGGTGCCCGAGGTGCTGCGCTCGGGCGACCACGCCCGGATCGCCCGCTGGCGGCGCGCCCAGGCGCTGTGGCGCACGCTCGAGCGCCGTCCGGACCTCATCGAGCGCCGCGGAGGGCTGAGCGCCGCCGACGAGGCGATAATGGGCGAATTCCCGGCGTTGGAAGGACCGCGCCGCAGCGGCTAAACTTCTAAAGCCTTAGTGATCCGAAAGGGACCGCTCCCATGAATCCGACCGACCTCATTGACCGCGACTCGCTTCGCGACGATATTCCCTCCTTCCGCGCGGGCGACACCGTCAAGGTGCACGTGCGCGTCGTGGAGGGCACCCGCCAGCGCATCCAGATCTTCCAGGGCATCGTCATCCGCCGCCAGGGCTCGGGCCTCCAGGAGACCTTCACCGTGCGCAAGATCAGCTTCGGCGTCGGCGTCGAGCGCACCTTCCCGGTGCACGTGCCCACCATCGCCAAGATCGAGGTCGACTCCTACGGCGACGTGCGCCGCGCCAAGCTGTACTACCTGCGCGACCTGCGCGGCAAGGCCGCCAAGATCAAGGAACTACGCGTCACCGAGCGCGCGTAGATCGCAGTGGGCGAAGAAGAGCTCGACGACTACGAGTCGACGCTAGAACTGGCCCTGGTCCAGGAGTACAAGGCGGTGGTCGGAATGTTCGACTACGCCGTGGAGACCGACCGGCGCTTCTACCTGGCCAACGACGTGGCCGTGGACGTGCGCTCGACCGGCACCCCGACCCTGCTCGAGATCGTGCTGCACGACGCGTGGGTCTGGGACATGTACCGCTCGGCGCGCTTCGTGCCCTCGGTGAGGATCCTTACCTTCCGCGACGTCAACATCGAGCGCCTGCCCAAGGAAGACCTGCAGCCCTGAGATGGAGCTGATCCGCCTCGCGACGAACCTGGCGAACCTCGAGAGCGTGCCCATCGTGCTCGACCAGCAGAGCTCCTCGCTGGTGCTGAAGTTCACCGACGCCGACACCGTCATGGCCGCGGCGTCGCTGCGCGGCTCGCTCGGCGGGCCGGTCGGCGTCTGGCTCGAGGTGGACCGCGACGACTACCCGGCGGCGCTCGCCGCGAGGGACGTGGCGACGCTCAGCTGGCTGATCGGCCTCGACCACGTCGTCATCGAGGCGCGCGCCAACGCGCTGGCCCACGCCGAGGTGGTGTCGGCGCTGCTCACCAACGACGAGGTGAACTTCGTCAACGGCGTCGCGTCGCTGCGCGGCGCCTACAACCGCCCCGCGCCGCCGTCGCCGCTCACCGTGTGGAGCTACGACGGCGAGGCGCTGCGCAGCGCGGACCGGGTGCTCGACGAGCACGCGAGCTCGTGGAGCGTCGCGGGCACGCTGAGCATCTTCTCGTAGTTACGCCGGCTGCTGGGCGATGCGGTCGGGGTGGATGCGCACCGTGACGCGGACCTCGCCCTCGCGGCGGTAGGGGTAGGCGTCGACGTCGAGGTACTTCTTGGCGAGCCGGTCGATGACCTCGTCGGCGCCCTCGGTCGTGAATCCCACCACCGACCCGCGCACCGCGACGCACACGTAGGGGTCGTCGGGGTCGGTGAGCGACACGGCGACGCGCGAGTCGGTCGCGAGGTTGCGGGCCTTGGCCCGCCCGAGCGCGGTGTTGATGACGATGTCGTCGCCGTCGAGCTCGACCCACACGGGCGTCACGTAGGGCTCGCCGTCGGGGCCGAGGCTCGCGACGTGGGCGAGGACGTTCTTGGCGAAGATCGCCCTCGTGGCGGGACTGAAGGTGTCGGACATTGCTCTCCTCGGGGGGTTGTCGAATAGCGCGGTAGTTTTAGGTTAATGAACATCGGAGCACACGTACGCGGTGGCGGACAGCTGGTACCCTCGCTCGAGGCCGGCGTCGAGATAGGCGCCACCTGCGTCCAGGTGTTCACCCAGAGCCCGCGCGCGTGGAAGCCCTCCCAGTACGCGCCCGAGGTGCTCGCGAACTACCGCGAGGCCCAGGCGAGCCACCCCACGATCACCGACACCTTCTGCCACGCCACCTACCTGATCAACCTGGCGACCGGGGACCCCGAGCTCTACGAGAAGTCGGTCGAGTGCCTCACCTACAACCTGTCGGTGGCACGCGGCATGGCCGCCTCGGGCCTCGTGCTGCACGTGGGAAGCCACAAGGGCGCCGGCTTCGAGGAGGTCGTAGGCCAGGTCGCCCGGGCCTTCGAGCGCGCCCTCGAGAACGCCGATGCGGCGCCCGAGGGCGTGGCGGACTGCCCGATACTCATCGAGAACGCGGCCGGCGCCGGCGGCACCGTGGGGCGCAGCCTCGAAGAGATCGAGGCGCTGATCGACGCCTGTGGGGGCGACGAGCGACTCGGGCTCTGCATCGACACCCAGCACCTCTGGGCGAGCGGCGTGGACTACTCGAGCGTCGCCGCGACCAGGCGGCTGGTGAAGGAGATCAACGACCGTGTCGGCCTCGAGCGGCTGCGCTGCCTGCACCTCAACGATTCGAAGGTCGAACGGGGCGCCAACCGTGACCGGCACGCCAACATCGGAGAGGGTACTATCGGCGCCAAGGGCCTGGCGCCGCTGGTCGGTCACCCGAAGCTTCGCGACCTGCCCTTGCTCCTGGAGGTGCCCGGTGGCGGCGCGGGCCCTCGCATTCAGGACGTGAAGGCGGCGCGACGGGTCGTGACGGCCGGCGTCAAGCTCTACGCCAAGCCCACCGCGGCCGCCAAGAAGCCCGCCACGGCCGCGAAGAAGGCCGCCGCGAAAAGTCCCCCCAAGCAGTAGGAGAAACGCAATGAGCGACGTACGAATCGAATCCGACACCATGGGCACCATCGAGGTGCCCGCCGACCACTACTGGGGCGCCCAGACCGAGCGCAGCCTGCACCACTTCGCCATCAGCCACGAGACCATGCCCCCGGCGCTGATCCGGGCCTTCGGGGTCCTCAAGCTGGCCTCGGCCCAGGTGAACCACGCGCTGGGCAAGCTCGACCAGGAGCGCGCCTCGCTGATCGAGCGCGCGGCCCTCGAGGTCATCGACGGAAAGCTGATGGGGGAGTTCCCGCTGCGCATCTGGCAGACGGGTTCGGGGACCCAGACCAACATGAACGTCAACGAGGTCATCTCGAACCGCGCCATCGAGATGGCCGGCGGCGTGCGAGGCTCCAAGGACCCCGTGCACCCCAACGACCACGTGAACATGTCCCAGTCGAGCAACGACACCTTCCCGACGGCCATGCACATCGCGGCGGTCATGGAGATCACCGACCGCCTGGTGCCCGCCGTGACGCGCCTGCGCGACGCGCTCGACGCCAAGGCCCTCGCCTACGCCACCGTCACCAAGATCGGCCGCACCCACCTGATGGACGCGGTGCCGCTCACGCTCGGCCAGGAGTTCTCGGGCTACGTCGCCCAGCTCGACGCCGACCTCGACCGGCTCAACCTGGTCCTCGGCGGGCTCTACGAGCTCGCCGCCGGCGGCACGGCCGTCGGCACCGGCCTCAACACCCACCCCGAGTTCGGCGAGCGCGTCGCCGACGCGATCGCGGGCCTGTCGGGCAAGCCCTTCGTCACCGCGCCGAACAAGTTCGCGGCGCTGGCGGCCCACGACGCCCTGGTCTTCGCCCACGGCGCCGTGAAGACCCTCGCCACCAGCCTCATCAAGATCGCCGACGACCTGCGCTGGCTGGGCTCGGGCCCGCGCTCGGGCCTCGGCGAGCTGGCGCTGCCCGAGAACGAGCCGGGCAGCTCGATCATGCCGGGCAAGGTCAACCCCACCCAGTCAGAGGCGATGATCATGGTCTCGATACAGGTCTTCGGCAACGACGCGGCGATCGCCATGGCGGGCTCGCGCGGGAACCTGGAGCTGAACGTCTGCAAGCCCGTGATGATCCACAACTTCTGCAACTCGCTCGACCTGCTGAGCGACGCCTGCGACCGGTTCCGGGAGTTCTGCGTGGAGGGCCTCGAGCCCAACTACGACCAGATCAGCCACCACCTCAACAACTCGCTCATGCTGGTGACCGCGCTCAACCCGATCATTGGCTACGACAAGTCGGCCCAGGTCGCCAAGAAGGCGCACAAGGAGCACTCGACGCTGCGCGAGGCCGCCGTGTCGCTCGGGTTCCTGACCGGCGAGGAGTTCGACGCCGCCGTGGTGCCCGAGGACATGACCCACCCGTGACGCGCCCGGAACTGCTCGAGGGGGCGGCGCTCGAGCAGTGGCTGGGCGCGCACCCCGCCTGGCAGCTGCGCGACGGGCACCTCGTGCGAGAGCTGCGCACCAGCGACTACCCGAGCTCGATCGAGCTGCTTACGGCCTTGGTGGAGCCCGCCGAGCGGCTCGACCACCACCCGGTGGTGAGCGTCGGCTACTGCCAGCTGCGCTTCGAGCTGTGGACCCACGACCGAGGCGGGGTTACCCGGCTGGACCTCGACTACGCGGAGGCGCTCGACGAGATCGTGGCGACGAGGTTCGCCGCCTTCGTCGTGGCTACTTGACGGGCAGGTTCCACAGCGCCATCCAGCGCGTGAGGTCCTTCTCCATGGGCAGGTCCTTGTCGAGGAAGGACCGCACGCGCAGCTCGAGCTCGTTGTCGCGCTTCTCAGCGCCGGTGGGGGCGAAGGGGTAGAACGTGCCCTGCTTCAAGAGGTAGACCATCCGCACCGAGCCCTCGCCGGGCGGGTTCGCGGGCACGAAGCCGAAGACCGCGCAGAGCAGCCGCGGCCCGAGCCCGTGCTCGACCATCGAGGTGTTGGCGCTGTGGATGCGCGTCACCAGCCCCGAGATGTCGGTGTCGTTGATGACGACCCACTTGAAGCCGAGGTCGTCGGTGGTGAGCGACACGTCGCTGCCGACCTCGTCGAAGTTGAGCATCTCCTTGATGTCGTCGTCGGTGGTGATCGTCGACTCGCCGCTGCCGGACTTGAAGCAGAGCCCGCCCTGGCCCGAGGTGACGAGGTCGAGCTCGGACTGCAGGGTGAGCGCCGCGGTGGGCAGCGCGAACAGGTTGTCGAGGTTGGGCGCGGCCTGCTTGGTGCGCCCGAAGAGCGCGTCGCGAAGGCCCACTAGCCGCCGTTCAGTTCGCGCTCGAGCTGGTTCAGCTGGTCGAGGCGCTTCTGCAGCGTCGGGTGGGTCGAGAAGAGCGACGCCGCGGTGCCCTTGGCGAAGGCCGGGGCGAAGAAGAAGGCGTTCATGCCCTCGGTCTTTCGCAGGTCGGTGCTCGGGATCTTGCCGATGTCGCCGGTGATGTGCACGAGCGCGCTCGCCATCACGCTCGGCTTGCCGATCAGGATCGCTCCGGAGCGGTCGGCCGCGAGCTCGCGGTAGCGCGAGAGCGACATGGTGAGCAGGAAGGCGATCACGTAGATCAGCATCGAGACGAGCATGGTGGCCATCTCGACGAGCACGATGTTCTGGCCGCCCTTGCCGCGGCCCCCGCCGCCGAGCATGGCGCCCCACATGGCCATGCGGCCGATCAGCCCCGCGAGCATGCCCACGCCCGACGCGATGGTCATGATCGCCACGTCGCGGTGCGCCACGTGGCTCAGCTCGTGGGCGAGCACGGCCTCGAGCTCCTCGTCGCTCAGGCGTCGCATGAGTCCGCGCGTGGCGCAGATGACCGCGTGATTGGGATTGCGTCCCGTGGCGAAGGCGTTGGGGATGTCCATCTCCGAGACGGCCACGCGGGGCTTCGTCATGTTGGCGAGCAGGCAGAGGCGGTCGACGATCTCGTGGAGCTTGGGCTCCTCGGCGGCCGTGACCTCCTTGGCGTGCATCGAGAACATCGCGACCTTGTCCGAGAAGTAGTACTGGGAGAAGATCAGGGCGAACGCGATCACGACGACGAACCCGAGCGCCACCCCGACGCGCAGCAGCACCGTGATGATGATGACGTAGAGCACCACGAGCGCGAGGCCCGTGAAGAACATCCGTACGTCGAGGCCGTGATCCTTCTCGATGTTCGTCTTCTTGGCCATGGTTACTTCTCTTCTCCCGCGGCCGGCTGCTCGGCGGCGGGCTCGCCCGACGCCAGTGCGCCCGACGCCGGCGCGGCGGCGACCTGGGCCTTCATGGCGGCGAGCTGGGCGTCGACGTTGGACGACCCGGCGACCTTGTCGAGCTGGGCCTGGATGTCGTCGCTGGTGCTCGTGAGGTCGGTGAGCGAGCCGTTGGCGAGCAGCTCGTCGAGCGCCCCGCTGCGGGCCTGCATCTCGGCGACCTTGTCCTGGGCGCGCTGCATGGCGGCCCCGGCGTCGCCCATCGACGTCGAGATGCCGGCGACGGCCTCGTTGATGTGCGCGGACGCCTCGGCGGCGGTGTAGGTGGCCTTGATGGTCTCCTTCTTGGTGCGGAAGGCCTCGACCTCGGTCTGGAGGCGCTGGGAGGTCGCGGTCAGCTTGTCCTCCTGCTCGACGATCGTGGCGTGCTGGGTGTCGAGGTCCTTCAGCTGGCTGGCGATCACCTCGCGGCGGGTGAGGGCCTCGCGCGCGAGCGGCTCGTTGCCCTGGGCGAGGGCGGCCTTGGCCTGCTCGGCGAGCTTGTCGCCCTGGCTCTTCAGCTGCTCGGCCTGGATCTCCACGCGCTTGCGCGCGGTCGCGACGTCGGCGACGGCGCGGCGCACCTTGGTCAGGTTCTCGAGCTGCTGCTCGTAGGAGAGGTCGAGGGTCTGGCGCGGATCCTCAGCCCTGTTCAGGGCCGCGTTGCCCTTGGCCTGGAAGATCTGCTTCGCTCGCTGCATCAAACCCATGGTGGGCCTCCTTCGTCACCGACCCAGACTAATGGGACTGGCGTCGCCGGGCCGGCAGACGGGGCTCGAGTGGCCGAGGTCTTAGTTTCCCTTTAGGTCGCGGCCCTGGAGATCGCGGTCCTGGGCCGTGGCCTGGTCGGCGAGCTCGAGGCGGTAGGNNGCGCCGTTGATCGCCATCGTCGCCACCGGCACGCCGCGGGGCATCTGGACGATCGAGAGCAGCGAATCGAGCCCGTCGAGGCGCGCGAGCGCGACCGGGACCCCGATGACGGGCAGGGTCGTCAGCGCCGCGAGCATGCCGGGCAGGTGCGCGGCGCCCCCGGCGCCGGCGATGAGGACCTTGAGGCCCCTCGCGCGGGCGCTGGTCCCGTACTCGAGCATGGCCTCGGGGGTGCGGTGGGCCGAGACGACGTGCGTCTCGTAGGCAATGGCGAAGTGATGGAGGACCCCGGCGGCGTCGGCCATGGTCGCCTCGTCCGACGAACTGCCCATCACGACTCCGACTACTGGCTGCACGTCTCGTTGCACTAGGCCTCCCGGGTCCTCGTGCCGTACGCGAGGGCACCCTTCCATGCTGTCACGTGGGTGGCCTGCGCGTCGTCACCGAGGACGGTGACGTGGCCGAGCTTGCGCCCCGGGCGCCAGGCCTTGCCGTAGTCGTGGACGAAGACCCCGGGAACCTCGCTTGCCGCCCCCGGGGAGCTCGGGCGCTCGGCGCCGACGATATTCACCATGACCGCGCACGGCGCCACGGGCGAGGCGTCGCCGAGGGGCCGACCGGCGACGGCGAGCAGGTGGTTGGCGAACTGGCTGGTCTGGGCGCCCTCGATGGTCCAGTGGCCCGAGTTGTGGGGCCGCAGCGCCACCTCGTTCACGACGAGTCCGCGGCTCGTGACGAAGAACTCGATCGCGAGGATCCCCACGGCGCCGATCAGCGACGCGATCTGCTCACCGATCTCCTCGGCGCGCTGCGCGTGGGCCTGGAGGGTCTCGGCGGGGTAGCGCACCTCGACGCACATGGCGTCGTGCTGGACGGTGGTGACCAGGGGATAGAGCGCGACCGAGCCGTCCACGGCCCGGGCCACGAGCTGGGCGACCTCGCTCTGGAGCTCCAGACGCTCCTCCACGAGCACCTCGCCCGCGGCGGCGAGCCCGTCGACCGCGGCCAGTGCCTCGTCGCGGCCCGCGGGGAAGAGCACGCCGCGCCCGTCGTAGCCCCCCCGGGCCGTCTTCACGACCGGCGGGAGGGTGAGGGAATCGAGAAAAGCGACGAGCTGCGGGTCACTCGAGGAGGAGACCACCACGAAGCGCGGCACGGGCAGCCCGGCGGCCAAGAGCCCCCGGCGCTGGTGGGCCTTGTCGACGGCGTAGCGCAGGGCGCTGGCGCACGGGCGCACGACGACCCCTCGGGCCTCGAGGTCCTCAATCTGGTCGAGGTCGACCAGCTCGTGGTCGAAGGTGACGACGTCGACGCTCTGCGCGAGCCGGTCGAGGGCGCTCTGGTCCTTCGGGTCGCCGATCAGCACGTCGTCGCAGGTCGCGACGGCCGGCTCCTCCATCGTGGCCGACAGCACCGTGACGCGAAGCCCGAGCCCGCGGGCCGCCTCGCCCATCATCCGCGCCAGTTGGCCGGCGCCGATCACGCCGACGCGCACGTCGCCGCTAGGTTGGGGACCGCTGGACATGACCGAAACGCTAGTAGGCGACCAGGGGGCTGAAATCATGCGCATCGCGATAGGACTGGAAACCGACGGACCGCTCGAGCGCACGCTGGAGCGGGCCCGGGACCTGCGAGGGCGGGGCTTCACCTCGATGTGGTCGTCGCAGATCTTCGGCCCCGATACCCTGACGGTCCTCGCGATCGTCGGGCGCGAGCTGGCCGACGTCGACCTGGGCACGGCGGTCGTGCCCATCCAGCCCCGCCACCCCGCGATTCTGGCCGCCCAGGCCCGCACGGTCCAGGAGGCCATCGGGGGCCATCTCTCGCTCGGCGTCGGGCTTTCGCACCAGATCCTCGTCGAGGGCGTGTGGGGGCTCTCCTTCGATCGTCCCGCCACGTACATGAGCGAGTACATCGGGGCGCTCGCCCCCATGCTGCGAGGAGAGAAGGTCTCCAGCCAGGGCGAGCGGGTGAGCGTCAACTCAGCGGGCGTCGTGGGCCCCAAGGAGGTGCGCTCGCCGAGCCTGCTCATCGCGGCCCTCGGCCCCAAGATGCTCGAGATCGCCGGATCGATGACCGACGGCACGGTGCTGTGGATGACCGGACCCAAGACCATCTCGTCGCACATCGCCCCGACGCTGCGCGCCGCGGCCGCCGCGGCCGGGCGGCCCGAGCCCCGCGTCGTCTGCTCGCTGCCCATCTGCGTCACCGGTGACGTCGACGGCGCGCGAGCGCGCATCAACGAGACGCTGTCGGTCTACCCGACGCTGCCGAGCTACGCCGCCATGATGGCCAGGGAGGGCGCGATCGAAGCGGCCGACGTGGCCCTGCTCGGCAGCCACGACCAGGTGCTCGAGCAGCTGCACGAACTCAGCTTCGCCGGCGCCACCGAGTTCTCGGCCGCGCCCGCCGGCACGGCCGACGAGCGAGAGGCCACCCTCGCGGTGCTGCTCGAGTACGCGAGCACGACGTAGGCACCATGCCCGGAGGCAGTGCGCGCGGCCAGTAATGTGGTCAAGTCCAAGGAGACCACGTGTCAATCGCTGCAAGCATGCTGTCCATCGTCCTGTTTCTGGCGTTCTTCGCGTCGGGACTCCAGAAGGTCCGCTTCAACCCCATGATGTCCGAGTCGGCCGAGCACCTGGGCATCACCAAGAGCGCCTACCAGCGCATCGGCGCGCTCGAGGTGGCCGGTGCGGTGGGGCTGCTCGTGGGCGTCGCGTCCAAGAGCGCGTCGTTCTTCGGGGTCGTCAACGAGCTGGCCGGGGCGTGCCTCGTCGTGACGATGCTGCTCGCGGTCGCGGTGCACCGGCGCAGGGGCGACGGCGTCAAGATGATGACCCCGGCGATGGCGCTCGGCGCGCTGGCGCTGCTCGAGGTGATCTTCCGCCTCGCCTAAGCCCCTAGAAGGGCTGGCGGGTGTGCTTGAACTCGTTGAGGTCGGGCTCGTGGGCCATCAGGTTGAGGAGCCGCTCGACGATCCCCACCGAGGCCTGCGCGTCGCTGGTGGGCGCGCTCATGTAGCGCACGAAGGTGGCGTCGCCGTTCACGACGAAGGTCGGCACGCCAAAGGCCTCGTAGTGCGAGAACTCCTCGTAGCTCTGGCCAATCACCTTGTGGGGGCGCCTCGAGTCGATGTCGGCCTCGACCAGTTCCACGTCGACGCCGAGCGGGGCGAGGACCGCTCCGATCTCACCCAGGGTCACCAGGCGGATGGCCCGCTCGTGGCGGGCGCGAAAGAGGGCCTCGTGGGCGGCCAGGAAGTGCTCGGGCTGCTGATCGCGCACCGAGACGCCGGCGCACAGCGACAGGTGGTCCGCGTCGAAACCGGGGTCGTCCCACACGTCGGGCGCGCCCTCGGCGCGGTACCCCTGGCTGAGCGTCCACGGCACGAAGGTCACCTCGAAGTCGGCCCCGGCCGCCAGGGCCGCCAGCACGTGCAGGTGGAGGTTCTTCGCGAAGGGGCAGCGGTAGTCAAAGGAGAGGTCGAAGGAAGTCATGATTCCAGCCTAAGAGCCTCAGCGCGGGACCGCCACGCCGTTGGCCCGGCAGATGTCCTTGAAGGAGCAGAACCGGCAGGAGTTCGACGAGGGCGTCGCGGGGAACTCCCCGTCGGCGTAGTAGCGGTTGATGCGCGCCCAGGCCTTCACCGCCGCGTCGGTGCGCGCCGAGACCACCACGTCGGTGACGTCGCGCTCGATCGCCTGGCCCTGGGCGACGTAGAGCAGGCGGATCCTGGCGGGCCGTTCACCCAGCTTGGCCTGGCAGAGGGCCGCGTAGAGCTCGGCGTTGGCGAATGTGCTCGAGTCGTAGTTGCGGTTGGGCAGGCCCCCGGTCTTGTAGTCGACGATGACCAGGCTGCCGTCGGGGTCGCGGTCCAGGCGGTCGAGGATCCCGAACAGCGGCGTGTCGTCGATGGTGACCCCGAGGCGCAGCTCGACGCCCTCCTGGTTCACGGTGCTCGGGTCCTCCATCTCGAAGTACGTGGCGATCATCTCCTCGGTCTCGGCGACCAGCCTGGCCAGCATGGCGTCGTCCATGGCGATGTCGACCTGGACGTCCTCGGTGAGGACTGCGTCGACGGCGGGCGTAATGAACTCCCGGGTCCGCTCGAGCGTGCGCTCCGGCGGGGACAGGCGGAACAGGCTCTCGAAGACGTAGTGGACGAAGCGGCCCTTGGCGCTGGCGTAGCTGGCGGGCTGGGGGATCCGCTCGATCGAGGCGTGCTGGTACTTGCGCGGGCAGGACTGGAAGTCGGCGAGGCGCGAGGGCGAGAGGGACTTGGGCAGCGGCTGTTCGAATGTCATCTCCCAACCGTACGCCGCGCCTGTATCACGGACTCCGAACACCCGGCGAGTAGAAATGGGGTATGAGAAAACGTGTCGCCGTGACCCGCCAGGGGAACCTGGAGCGCAGCTCGCGCTGGGCCGGCGTCCAGGCGGGCGACGCGGTCGTCGTCGACGGGCTGAAGGAGCGCCGCCAGCAGTGGGTGTTCGTCGCGCACGTGCGCAACGTCGCCACCCAGGACGAGTGGGTCGAAGTCCGCGGCGGCCGCTCCGGCGAGGCCAAGGGTCGCTCGTTCCGGCCGGAACTGATCTACCCGGGCAGCGCCAAGAAAGG
>PLHD01000032.1 GCA_003138815.1 Acidimicrobiaceae bacterium
GCACCCCCAACGGGATTCGAACCCGTGCCGCCACCTTGAAAGGGTGGTGTCCTAGGCCGCTAGACGATGGGGGCCTGTACTGCTCCATGGCTCACGCCATGTTGGTCGGGCTGCCGGGATTTGAACCCGGGACCTCTGCGTCCCGAACGCAGCGCGCTACCAAGCTGCGCTACAGCCCGCAGCGGGTTGCCCCGCAGCCAGATAATCCTAGTCGCCGCACAGACCTTGGGCGAAAACCTCAGGTGGGTGTCGGTTCTTCCACTTCGGGGGGCGGGTGACGTTCGATCACAATCTGACTTATTCTCCGCTTCTCCATCGACTGCACCCTGAACGTCCAGTTCTCAAACGAGTACGTCGTGCCGGGGGCCGGGATATCACCCGCGAGGTCCAAGACGAAGCCGGCGATTGTGACGTACTCGCCCTCGGGGATCGAGATGCCCAGAACCTCTTCGACCCTGTCGACGTGCGTCTGGCCGTCGACGAGCCAACGGTCCTCGCGTATCGGAACGATCGTTGGCTCTTCGTCTTCGTCGAACTCGTCGCTGAGGTCACCAACCAGCTGTTCGAGAATGTCGCGAACGGAGACTACGCCGGCGACGCCTCCGTGTTCGTCGAGCACGAGTGCGAACGTCCGGCGCTGCTCGCGCATCTCGCTCAGGCTGTCGAGAAGCCCGAGGGTCTCGGGCAGCATGAGCGGACGGCGGATCTTGCGGGCGATCTCGCTCGTCGTCGGCAGCGAGACGCCGATGGCGCGCTTGACCGTCGTGCTGCGAAAGAGGTCGTTGACGAAGAGGACCCCGTCGACCTCGTCGAGGTCCCCATTTACGACGGGGAAACACGAGTGCCCGGTGTCGCGTACCGCCTCGGCGATCGCCTCTGGCGTGACGGGGATAGTGAGATAGGCAACATCGACGCGAGGCGTCATCACGTCGCGCAGTTCGAGCTTGCTCAGCTGGTCGACTCGAGCGTGAATCGCCTCTGCCTCAGGAGACCGAGGTCGGGCCTCCACACGACCAACCATGCGCGCGCGGAGCCGCGCGAGGGATGATGACGGAGGCTTTTGGGTACTCATTGAGCCTTGGCACTGGCGACGCGAACGGTCGCCGGGCGCAGCGAATCGTCCTCGTAACTTTCGCCGTGCAACAGTGCCCGAACCGCGGCGCGCACGCGTTGGGGATCGAGCGGCTTCACGACGAAGCCCTCGGCGCCACTTCGGCGCGCGAGGAAGACGTCAGGACGCCGGTCCAGCAGCATCAGGACCGAGACGGGGTCGGCCGCGCCGTAGGACTCCTCGTGACGAAGCTCCAGACAGATGGCCATGGCCCCCATGGAGCCAATCTGGAGGTCGGCAACGACGAGGTCAACGCCGCCCTCCTTCACCCTTGAGATGACGTCGGGTCCGTTGGTGGCCTCTTCGATGTGAAGGTCGGGCCCCTCGAGCATGCTGCGCAACTCATGGCGTAGGGACGGGAGATCGCTTGCGAGAAGAACTGTGGCCATAAAGGCCAGCGTAGCGGAGCGGCGATTTCAAGGAAATAGGGCCCGATGCCCTTGCTCGGTTTCCGTTTTGCTTCAGGGGCGGTCTGTGGTTATTGTGCGGTTCTAGGTCGAACTGGGGGAGAGGCTTGTGGCGATTGCTCCACTTGAATGGACAGAGTCGGCGGCATGTCGTGGCAGCGAGGGATCGCTCTTCTTCTCGCCTGAAACCAGCGAACGCAAAGAGGAGCGCCAGGAGCGCGAGTCAGTGGCCAAGCGCATCTGCGCCGAGTGCATAGTTCGTGAAGAGTGCCTGGACGCGGCGCTTCAGCGGCGCGAGCCGCACGGAATCTGGGGCGGGCTCAATGAACTCGAGCGCCGCGGGTTAATTCGATACTGAGCGGGTCCATCCGAGTTGGGTGGGGCTCACGCGGGTGAGCACGATGAGCAGCGCGAAGGTCACCAGGTGCACCCCCGTGCAGTACAGGCAGATGTTGTTGATGATCAGCAGTTCGGCGCTGACGAGCCACAGCACGAAGCACATGGCGCCGATCGTGAGCACGAACCTCGCGACGTGGATCCAGTAGTTCTTGGCCCTCCAGGCCCACGGTGAGTTCAGCGCCGTCATCACGATGAAGTTGCCCAGTCCCAGTATGGCGACCGGTACACCCAGGAAGTACGACTGGGCCGATGTCGTGACCTTCGCGCAGTTGATGATGCTCGCGGAGAAATTGCAGGTCAGCAAGTTCGGCTGGAAGTGGGTGATCGTCAGGTAGGTCGAAAGGCCGAGCCCGAGCAGACTCAATACGAAGGTCGTGACGACGGCCCAGCGAGGGGCGGCGAGAGCCGTACGACTCACTTAATGCCCATCACCTTCTTCGCCGCCAGCACGCCTGGACTGTTGCAGACGCTGCCGGGCTGGTTCTTCGTGATCACGCAGAACGTCGCGGTCTGGTAGTTCGCCGAGGTGATGATGGCCTGGCTCACCGGGAGCGCCGGTTGGTTCAGCCCGCTGGCAATCTGGCTCCGCGAAAGATTGGCCAAGGTCGCGGGGGTGTAACTCGCACCGACGACGAGGTACCTGTTGCCAATCGTGATGAAGGGGATCGATTCGGCGCTCGTCTTGGGCAGGCCCGGCACGAACTTGGGGGAGTCGTACTTCTTAAAGATCGCCTGCTCGCTCGCGGTGGGATTCTGCAGCTTCGAATAGAAGCTCGCGCCGGCGGGCACGACGTTGGTGAACTCCTCCACGCTCTTGAAGACGAGGTACTTCGACTTGTAGGTGGCTTTCAAGAAGGTGAAGGTGGGAACGCCTGCGTAGGGGGACTCCGTGGAGGGGACGGTCATGTCGCCCAGTCCGGTGAACGTGCCGAAACGGCCGAGCGCCGCGATGGTCGCCCACCGCTGCGCGGCGCAGTAGGGGCAGTACTCGGCACCGATGTAGAGCACCTCGGGCAGCTTCTTGCCGGTGCTCGAGGTGGCCGTCAGCGCCGGCTGTCCCTTGAGGACGAGTGGCGGGGTGACCAGGGCTACCGGTGACGTCACGCCGACGGTATTGAAGACCGACATGGGAACATGGGTGACCTCGGCCACCGTCGTGGGATCGGCGGGCTGGAATCCCGTTGAATTGGTGCTGGGTGTCGTCCCGCCAGTGACCTTGATGATGACGAGCACCACCACCACCACCACCACGAGCCCGATGGCGAGCCAGGTGAAGAGTCCGGCCGGCCGGCCGCCCTTGACAGGCGCGCTCTTGGGACCGCCCTTGGTGGGAGTTCTCTTGGGTGGGGGGGACTTGGCCACAATTCTCCTCGTGAAGTTCAGCCCCCCAACTTAGTGGACACCCGCCGCGGGCGGTATCGGGCCTTCTGCCTTGGGTAGTTTGGGGTATGGTCGAAATCCTCATTCCCCGACCGGCGGCTACGGTCCTGGCGCTTCGCGACCGTCCCGAGGGGTTCGAGGTGCTGATGCTGCGGCGAAACCTCAACAGCGACTTCGTGGGCGGCGCTTACGTCTTCCCCGGAGGCGGGGTCGACAACGCCGACGCCGGGTCCGCCGCGCAGAGCCTGGCCCTGGGCATCACGGACGAGGAGGCCTCGAGGCGGCTGGGGCTCGAGGCGGGCGGCCTTGCGTACTACGTTGCGAGCCTGCGCGAGCTCTTCGAGGAGGCTGGTCTGCTCATCGCCTGCACTCCGCTCGGCGAGCCGGTGCGTTTGGACGATCCCGATGTCGTTCGGCGCATGACGGCCCACCGCCGGGCGGTGAACGGCGGAACGATGGGATTCGTCGAGATGATGGAACGCGAACGGCTCTTCCTCGACCTTCGGGGCCTCGCGTACCTGGCGCACTGGGTGACACCGCAGGGTCCTCCGCGTCGCTACGACACCCGGTTCTTCGTGGCGCTCGCGCCAGATGATCAGATCGCCGCGCACGACGAGGGCGAGACCATCGCCGACCAGTGGCTGCGCCCCGCCGATGCGCTCGCCGCTCACGAGCGAGGCGAGTTCGAGATGATCTTTCCGACGATCCGCAACCTGGAGGCGGTGGCGAACTTCGCGTCGTCGCGCGAAGTGCTGGAGTACGCAAACTCCCTGGCCAGCGTGGCCCGCATCGAGCCGCGCATGTTGACTCGCGACGGACAGATCGTCATCCTGCTGCCTGGCGAGCCAGGCTACGACGACTAGGCCAGCGCCCCGACTGCCCTTTCAATCGAGTCGAGCATCCGCGCGGAGCAACCGGGCGCCCCGATGGGCGGAGCGACGTCGCTGAGGATGCGTTGGGCCAGTTGATGGATGACGCCGTCACCGGCTTCGTGCAGCACAGCGGGCTCACCGATGTCGCCGCCCTGCCCGATCTCGGCGCGAAGCGCAATCTCGGCCAGCAGCGGCACTCCTAACTCGTCGGCCAGCGCCCGACCACCGCCCTCGCCGAAGAGGTTGTGGCGCGTACCGCATGGGCAGAAGAGCCCGCTCATGTTCTCGATGACCCCGAGCACTCGGATGTTCGATTTGCGCGCGAAGTCCGCCGATCGCGCGGCGACCCGCTGGGCAGCGACCGCAGGGGTCGTGACGAGCAGCTGGCCCATCTGGGGCAGCAGGCGCGACAGGGTCATGGCGATATCGCCGGTTCCGGGGGGCGTGTCGATGAGCAAGTAGTCGATGTCCGACCAGTCGGCGTCCTCGATGAACTGGGCCACGGCCTTCTGCACCATCAGCCCCCGCCACAGCAGCGCCTGATCCTCGTCGGCGAGCAGTCCCATCGAGAGCAGCTTGATGCGCCCGCGCCCGACCGCGCGTTCCAGCGGCTGCATCTTGCCGTTGCGTGCCGCGACCTCGCCGCGCATCCCCAGCAGCCGCGAGAGCGAGAATCCCCAAATGTCGGCGTCCAGGACGCCGATCGTCAGACCGGTCTGGGCGAGGGCGAATGCGAGGTTGGACGTGATCGAGGACTTGCCCACCCCGCCCTTGCCCGAGGCGATCATGAGCACGGGTGCGCGGAAGGGGACCGACGTCTGAGGGGCACTTCGTTGGGCAATCGTGCGCGCTTTCTGCATGAGCGAGGCCCGCTCGGTCGCGTCGAGGACCCCCATGAACAGCTCGACGCTGGTGACCTCGTCAAGCGACAGCGCGGCTTCACGGACATCGCGCTCGATCTGGGCCCTGAGGGGGCAACCGGTGGTCGTCAGCGCCACGTTCACGACGGCGTGACCGTCCTGGTCAACGCTTATCGCCCCCACCATGCCGAGTTCGACGATGGAGGCACCAAGCTCGGGGTCGAGCACCCGACTGAGGCGTAGGCGCAGAATCTCCGAACTGGTCATAGAGCGACGCTACCGGTCATTCTCCAGGTGTGTTCAAGTTGAGAATCCTTCGCTACCATGGAGGGCAGAACAATTGGAGGATCCAGATGTCGAACCTGACCACTACCAGCGTAAATCTGACGAAGAAAGCCGCTGATCCGATCACGCTGACCGAGATCGCCGCCGTCAAGGCGGCCGAGCTGATCGCGGCGGAGAACGTCGACGAGGTGCTGGCGCTGCGCGTCGCGGTGAAGGCCGGCGGCTGCTCGGGTTTCAACTACGACATGTTCTTCGATTCCGAGTTCGCCGACGATGACGTGACCCGTGAGTTCGGCGGCGTCAAGGTCGTCGTGGACCCCCAGAGCGCTGAGCTGCTGAACGGCTCGACGCTGGACTACACCGACGGGCTCCAAGGCGCAGGGTTCCACATCACCAACCCCAACGCGACGAGCACCTGCGGCTGCGGCAACTCCTTCAGCTAAGGTCCGGACAACTTCACATGAACACACCCGTCGGCCCGTACTCGCCGTGGCGTCGCGCGGGTGATCTGGTGGTCATATCCGGACAGCTCGGAATGGTGCCCGGCGACGGGACCTCGACCATGGCCGAAGGGGGCGCCGCCGAGCAGCTGCGCCAGGCCCTCGTCAACGCCCGGCGGGTCCTCGCCGAGGCGGGCGCAACCTTCGGTCAGGTCTTCAAGGCGACCCTCTTCCTCGTCGACATGGACGACTTCGCGTCGTGCAACGATGTATGGGTGGAGGCCTTCGAGGCCCCCCGCCCGACTCGCTCGGCGGTCGCGGTGGCGCAGCTTCCCCTGGGCGCACGCGCCGAGGTCGAACTCTGGGCGCACGCTCCGGCGAACTAGTCGCTGACGCGCTCTGCGTTCGTGCCGAACTTGTAGCCGACCGACCGGACCGTTTGGATGAGGTGCGCGTGCTCCTCGCCAAGCTTGGCTCGCAGGCGACGAACGTGCACGTCGACCGTGCGCGCACCGCCGTAGTACTCGTACCCCCATACCCGACTGAGCAGCGTCTCACGGGTGAAGACCCGGTTCGGATTCGTGGCCAGGAATCGCAGGAGCTCGTACTCCATGTAGGTCAGGTCCATGATCCGACCGGCGATCGATGCCTGGTAGGTCTCCAGGTTCATCGACAGGCCGCCGTGCTCGATGCGCGGGGCCACGTTCTCATTGCCCGCACGGCGAAGGCGGTGGCGCAGGCGGGTGGCGAGCTCGCTCACGTCGAGGGGGCCGACCACGAAGTCGTCGAAGAGGTCCTCGCGAAAGGTCAGGTCGTCGAGCTGGTAGTGGTCGACGAGCAGGATGATGGGCCCGACCGAGCGCTCGCGGTTGCGCAGCTGGCGACAGAGGCTCATGGCGTCGCTGAACGGGAAGAGGGAGGCGTTGATCACCGCTCCGGAAAATCCGTCGGCGGGTTCCAACGCGGAGATCTCGTTGAGGCGACCCGAGCTCGCCACGGCCGGGGTGACCCCCGTGACCTCGAACGACTTGCGCATCGGCCCCTCGCACGAAGGCACGCAGAGAACGACGTGAATGTTCACAGCTGTGGCAGGTAGCGTTCGAGCTCGAAGGGCGTCACCTGGCCACGGTAGGCATCCCACTCGGCGCGCTTGTTGCGCAGGAACCATTCGACCTGGTGGGCGCCGAGGGTCTCGTGCAGCAGCGTCGAGTGCTCCATCAGGTCGATGGCCTGGGCGAGCGACTCGGGCAGCGGGGCCGTGCTCTCGCCCTCGCCCGGCAGCTCGTAGCCACCGGTCACGCCGCGAAGCCCGGCGGCGAGGATCACGGCGAAGGCGAGATAGGGGTTCGCCGCCGGGTCGGGCGAGCGGTATTCGATGCGGGTCGAGTCGAGCCGCCCCGGCTTGACCGAGGGGACGCGAACCAGCGCAGCGGCGTCGTAGCGGGCCCAGCGCGCGCTGACGGGCGCCTCGGCCCCCGGCACCAGGCGCTTGTAGGAGTTGACCCACTGGTTGGTGATGGCGGTGATCTCGGGGGCGTGGTGCACGAGGCCGGCGATGAACTTGGTGGCGACGTCGCTCAGGCCGTAGGGGCCGTCACCGATGAACGCGTTCTGGTCGTCGCGCCAGAGCGAGAGGTGCGTGTGCATCCCCGAGCCTTGCACGTTGGCGATGGGCTTGGGCATGAAGCTCGCCGAGACGCCCGCCTGTCGGGCGAGCTCCTTGACCACGTGGCGCACCGACATGACGGTGTCGGCCATGGTGAGCGCGTCGGTGTAGCGCAGGTCTATCTCGTGCTGGCCCGGAGCGTCCTCGTGCTGGGCGTGCTCGACGCCGATTCCCATCTCCTCGAGGGTCAGCACGGTGCGACGACGCAGTTGGCTGGCGACGTCGTCGGGCAGCAGGTCGAAGTAGCTGCCCCGGTCGATTGGCCGAGGCGCCCGGCTCGAGTCGAGGTCCTCGAAGTAGAAGTACTCGATCTCCGGCGCGACGAAGAAGGTGTAGCCCTGGTCGCGCGCTTCGGCCAGGACGCGGCGCAGCTGCTGGCGAGGACAGCCGTCGAAGGGGGTCCCGTCGATGTTGTTGATGTCGCAGAAGACCCGTGCTACGCCGGCCCCTTCTTCGTACCAGGGGAGCAGCTGGAACGTGGTCAGGTCGGGGCGGGCGAGCACGTCGGACTCCTTGGTCCTCGAGAAGCCGTCGATGGCGCTGCCGTCGAAGGTCATGCCTTGATCGAGCGCATCCTCGAGCTCGGCGGGGGTGACGTGGAAGGCCTTGTGACGGCCGAGGACATCGGTGAACCACAGCTGGACGAATCGCACGCCCCGCTCCTCCACGGTTCGCAGCACGTACTGGGCCTGACTTTGCATGAATGACATTCTCGCACCTTCTCCACTTGCCCATCTCTGGGACCGGAAAACACAAAGCCCGCCGCCCTTTCGGGCGGCGGGCTTTGTGAGCCGGTCCTTAGCGGCGTGCAGTCTTCGCGACTGCTGTCTTCTTGGCGACGACCTTCTTCGCCGGGGCCTTCTTCACTACCTTCTTGGCGGCGACCCTCTTCACGGGAGCCTTCTTGGCCGGTGCCCTCTTGGTGGCGCCGCAGATGGTGTCGACAATTAGCCGGGTCACCACGTAGGGGTCCATATTCGCGTTGGGGCGGCGGTCCTCGAGGTAGCCCCTCTTCTCTTGGGCGACGGCGCCAGGAATGCGAACCGATGCCCCTCGGTTCGAGACGCCGTAGGAGAACTCCGAATACGGTGCGGTCTCGTGGGCGCCGGTCAGGCGATCCTCGATGCCGACGCCGTAGTTCGTGACGTGCTTCTGGACTTGGCTGCCCAGCGCCTCGGCGCCCGCGATGATCGCGGACCAGCCACCGGGGGCGCGCATCTGCTTGGTGGAGAAGTTCGTGTGGGCGCCCGCACCGTTCCAGTCACCCTTGATGGGCTTGGCGTCGAAGCTGACGTCGACGTCGAAGTCCTCGGCGATGCGCTCGAGCAGCCAACGGGCCACCCATAGCTGGTCTCCGACCTCGACCGTGCCGAGCACGCCGATCTGGAACTCCCACTGGCTCATCATGACTTCGGCGTTCGTTCCTTCGATTGCGATTCCGGCGCGCATGCACGCCAACGTGTGCGCCTCGACGATGTCGCGACCGGCCATCTTTGACCCGCCGACACCGCAGTAGTACGGGCCCTGGGGGGCGGGGTAGCCGATCTCGGGCCAGCCGTAAGGGCGGCCTTCCTGGAAGAACGTGTACTCCTGCTCGATGCCGAACATCGGCTCGAAGCTGGCGTACTGCTTGGCGACCGCGACCGCGGCGGCACGATTGTTGGTGACGTGTGGCGTCAGATCGGAGTTCAGCACCTCGCACATGACCAGGACGTCATTGGGACCGCGAAGGGGGTCGGCGCACGTGTAGACCGGGACCAGGACGCAGTCGGACGCGAGGCCGGTGGCCTGTCCGGTGCTCGAGCCATCGAAGCCCCAGACGGGTGGCTTCTTGCCGTTGGCGACGATTTTTGTCTTGCTACGTAGCTGGTGAGTCGGCTCGGTGCCGTCGATCCAGATGTACTCAGCCTGATACGACAATTTTGCTCCTTCAAGATGTACTCGCGTGCTCCACGCGAGTACCCCCAGTCTGGCGGCTCGCGAGCGCGCCGACAACGAGTTCTGTTAACCGCGTGTAAACGTTTCATCGGGGGACTCCGCTGCTTCGCCGGTAGGCTCGGGCCGTGCCCGTCATCCGACTAGCCCTCGCCCAGATGAACACCGTCGTGGGTGGTTTCGCGCAAAACGTTGAAACTCTTGGGCGATTTCGCACCCAGGCCGCCGCCGCCGGCGCGGATTTGGTGCTTTCACCCGAACTGGCGCTCACCGGCTACCCGCCCGAGGACCTCCTGCTCAAGGAGGGCTTCATCGCCGCGACGGGCCTGGCGCTCGAGGAGCTGGCGTTGGACCTGAATCTCCCACCGCTGCTGGTAGGCACCGTCGTCGCCGAGGGTGCCTACGGGGTGAAACTGGTGCCTTCCAGCGACGGTCGCGACCTGCCATTGACCCATCGTGCGGACTCGAGGGCGGGCCATATCGCCAACGCCCTGGTCGCGATCAGCGAGCGCGGCATCGAGGCGGTGGCCACGAAGCGGCTGTTGCCCAACTACGACGTGTTCGACGAACTTCGTTACTTCCACCCCGGGCTCGGTGCGCACACCATCGTCAACGTCGCGGGCGTAGCGGTGGGGCTCTTGATCTGCGAGGACGTGTGGACCTCCCAGGGCCCCGCGGCCAAGCTCGCGGCCCAGGGGGCGACGCTCCTGGTGGTGGCCAACGCCTCGCCCTTCGCCCGGGGCCGACGAGACGAGCGTGAAGCCATGCTGCGCGAACGGGCCCTCGAGACCAGCTGCCCGATCGCGTACGTGAACCTGGTCGGCGGCCAGGACGAGCTCGTCTTCGACGGTCAGAGCGTCGTCGTGAACGAGGTGGGCGACGTCATCGCGCGGGCCGGCGCCTTCAGCGAGGAGATGCTCGTCTGCGAGATCGAGGCGCGTGCCTCTGAGGTGGGCACCCCGATCGACACCTTGTACGCACGCGACGAAAGCCGCACGAAGGCGATGCACGTGAATCACGTCGCCGATCCCCTGAGCGACGTCGAGGAGATCTACCAGGCCCTGGTCATGGGCACCCGGGACTACCTGCGCAAGAACGGATTCCGCTCGGCGATCCTCGGGCTCTCAGGTGGCATCGACTCGTCGCTCGTAGCGACCATCGCCGTCGACGCGGTGGGCGCCAGGGCGGTTCGCGGCTTCGCGATGCCGAGCCGCTACTCCTCGGACCACTCGGTGAGCGACGCCGTCGAACTCGCGGCGCGTCTGGACATCGAGCTCACGACGCTGCCGATCGAGCCGGCCCACCATGCACTCGGAGGGATCCTCGCGAACGTGCTCGACTCCGAGCCGAGCGGCCTCACCGACGAGAACCTTCAGTCGCGGATTCGCGGGGTCCTGCTGATGGCGATCTCGAACGCCACCGGTGCGATCGTCCTGACCACCGGCAACAAGTCCGAGATGGCGACCGGCTACTCGACGCTCTACGGCGACTCGGCGGGCGGCTTCGCCGTCATCAAGGACGTGCCCAAGACGCTCGTCTACGAGCTCTGCCGCTACCGCAACGAAGTGGCGGCCGGCGATGGCGACCCCGAGCCGATTCCCCTGGCGGTGCTCGTCAAGGCGCCGTCGGCGGAACTGCGTCCCGACCAGTTCGACGACCAGTCGCTGCCGCCGTACGACGAGCTCGACCCCCTGCTCGAGCTCTACGTCGAGGGCGACGCGACCGCCGAGGAGCTGATCGAGCGCGGCCACGACCCCGCGCTGGTGCTGCGAATCGCACGGTTGGTGGACATGAGCGAGTACAAACGCCGCCAGATGCCCCCTGGGGTGCGAATCTCGAAGAAGGCCTTCGGGCGCGATCGGCGGATGCCCATCACCAACGCGTTCCGTCCTGACACCGAGTGATGCCGACGTCTCGCGAGACCGTCGAGCACCTGCTTTCGTGCTGCGACGCCGTCTACCTCGTCCTGGGCGAGAGCGCTCCGCGGCTCGCCAACGACGCCTGTGTCGTGCGCGTGCACGAGATGTCGCGATCCTTCGGCGAGCTGGCGCTGGCGATGCGCTCCTACCTGGGGGGTGGCGACGCCGGACCCGCGCCCATCATCGCGACGGTCCTGGGCGACGCGGTGGCGCGCGACGACACCGGCGCCCTCGTGCTCTACGCCATGGCGATGCTGGTCGGCCCGCGGCTGCTCGTCTCGCTACGCGACGCCCGCGAGGCCTTCACGAGCGAGCCCGAGGTGATCGCGCTGCTCGAGCACGCGGCCCAAGTGGGCGTCCGAGAGATCCTGGCCGTCGGCGAGATCGCTCGAGCCCGGCCGCTCCTCGACGACCCGGTCTGGCAGGCCGCGGCGCGCCATCTGGCTGAGGTGCTCGAAGAGTCGGGATATGCCGATAGTTTCGGACTGTCGGGGTAGGTTGCCTACCTCCGTATAACTAGTAGTGCCGGATTCTCCGGTCCGAAAGTTCCAAGGGAGCACCATGGCAAAAGATCGCGTCGATCGGGATGATGAGGACCTCGTACGCCTCTACCTCTCCGATATTGGCCAGTACACCCTCCTGACCAAGGACGATGAGGTCCGTCTCGCCCAGACCATCGAGGAGGGCCGCGAGGCCAAGGCCGAGATGGACGCCGCCGAGACCGACAAGAAGATCAAGATCACCCCGAGCAAGAAGCTCGCGCTGAAGCGTGCGGTGCACCGCGGTGACCAGGCCGAGCGTGACTTCGTCCAGTCGAACCTGCGCCTGGTCGTCTCGATCGCCAAGAAGTACCAGGCGTCGGGCTTGCCCCTGCTCGACCTCATCCAGGAAGGGAACCTCGGGCTGATGCACGCCGTCGAGAAGTTCGACTGGCGCAAGGGATTCAAGTTCTCGACCTACGCCACCTGGTGGATCCGCCAGGCCATCACCCGAGGCATCGCCAATACGGGGCGCACCATCCGCCTCCCGGTGCACGCCGGCGACACGCTGGCGCGCGTGCAGAAGGCGCAGTCGCGCCTTGAGCTCAAGTTCGGCCGTCCGCCGACCATCAAGGAACTCTGCGACGAGTGCGAGATGCCCGAGGACAAGCTGATCGAGGCGCTGCGCTTCCGTTCCGAGCCCATCTCGCTGTCCGAACCCCTCCGTGAAGACGGCGACGCCGAGCTCGGCGACGTCGTCGAGGACCGCTCGGCGGAGTCGCCGTTCGACGTCGCGGCCGTGAAGATGATGCCCGCGGCGATCGAGAAGCTTCTCCAGCCCCTCGACGAGCGCGAGCAGAGGATCCTGCGCATGCGCTTCGGGCTCGACGGTGCGGGCGAGATCCGCACGCTCGAGGACGTGGGCGCCGAGATGAACCTCACCCGCGAGCGCATCCGCCAGATCGAGGCGCGCGCGATGAGCAAACTGCGCCACCCGTCATCCGACACCGGCGCGCGTGACCTGCTGACGCTCTAGCGGCGCAGGTACTGGAATCGTCCGAGGACGGCCGCCACGCCGATGATCAGGGCGCTGACGAGGAATGGCGTATGCGACTTCGAGCGGTCGTGGGCGCGCACCGGGTGCGAGAAGCTGAGGATCGGCCACTGGTTGTCATGCGCCGCCTTGGCGAGCGTGCGGTCAGGGTTCACCGCGTAGGCGTGGCCGACCGCGAGCAGCATCGGGATGTCGGTCTCTGAGTCGGAGTACGCGTATGACTCGGTGAGGTCGATGCCGCGCGACTCGGCGAGCTCGCGCATCGCCACCGCCTTGTTCTCTCCCTGGGCGAAGAACTCCATCTCTCCGGTGAACTTACCCTCCTCGTCGATCCGCGCTCTGGAGGAGATCGCCCCGGTGATCCCGAGCAGCTCGGCGAAGGGATCGACGATCTCGGCCGGGGACATGCTCACCAGCCAGACCTCGTCGCCCTGGGCCAGGTGATGGTCGATGAGCTCCAGGGCCTCGTCGTAGATGAGGGGCTCGATAATCTCGTTGATGGTCTCGGCGACGAGGGTTCGGACCTCCTCGCGGTCCCAGCCCTTGGTGACCTTCAGCACCGACTCGCGGATCTTGGTGAGCTTCTCGTCGTCGGCGCCGAAGCGCATGAAGAGCATCTGGCTGAAGACGCCCCAGACGAGCGTCCGCTTGTGCAGCAGGCCACGGGCGTGGAACTCAGGTCCGAGCGCGGCGAGCGACGATTTGGCAATAACGGTCTTGTCAAGGTCGAAAAAGGCTGCGTGCACGCTTCAATGCTAGGTCCGTTCGCGGGCACCGCCCATGGACCGAGACGGGCTATCCGATGAACGCCGCCGCGCACTCCTGGGAAGCATCCCCGCGCGCGATCAGGATCACGTGGTCGTTTTCGAGGAAGTGCATGTTTGGCGAAGGTACCATGGGTTGATCGCTTCGCACGACGGCGACGACTCGCACCGAGTCAGCCAGGCGCAGGTCGTCCAGCGTGAGTTTGCGCACGACCGCCGGCGCGTTGTGCGCCAGGGTGACCTCAATCAGGCGCATCTTCCCGTGAGCGAGTCCCATCAAGTTGATGATGGAACCGACCTCCACGGCCTCGTCCACCAGCGACGTGATGAGCGCCGGAGTGGAGACCGCGACGTCAACGCCCCAGCTCTCGTTGAAGAGCCACTCGTTTCGCGAGTTGTTGATTCGCGAGATGACCCGCGGCACGCCGAACTCCTGCTTGGCCAGCCAGCTGATGACGAGGTTGTCCTCGTCGTCGCCGGTCGCGGCGATGACGACGTCGGCGCTGCGTAGGTCGGCGGCCGCCAGTCGCGAGTACTCGCAGGCGTCAGCGGACATCACGTTGACGCCGGGAAGCAGCGCCCTGATCCGCTCCGCGGTCTGATTGCTCTGCTCCATGAGCGTCACGTCGTGGTGCCGGTCGATGAGGTCGAGCGCGATGGCGGTACCCACCGATCCTCCGCCGGCGATGACCACCCTCATAGCACCTTGCTTTCGAGCTTGGCCTTCAGGTCCACCAGGCCCTGGGGCGTGACGAGGAACTCGAGGACGTCATCCTCTTGGGCGAAGAGGTCTTCTATGTTGACGCGGCCCTGGCCGCCGCGCACGAGTCCGACGACCCGAACATCCTCGTTCAGGTTGAAGAGGCTGAGGGGATGTCCGGCGAGCGCATCGGGAACGATGCGCTCGACGAGGTGCAGGGTTCCCGCTCCGCCGGTCCACTCAATCGGCTCGTCGGACGGCGTGATCCACCGCTTCACCTGCTGAGTCGTCCACAACGACGTGGCCACCGTGGGGATGCCGAGCTTCATGTAGATGTCGGCGCGCTGCGGGTCGTAGATCCGCGCTACGACGTTCTTGATGCCGTAGTTGTCGCGAGCGATGCGAGCGCAGAGGATGTTGGTGTTGTCCCCGCTGGTCACCGCCGCCAGCGCGTCGGCGCCGCCCGCGTCGGCCTGAAGAAGGACGTCGCGGTCGAAGCCCGATCCGACGATCGTCTTGCCGTGAAACCGGTTCAGGCGCCGCAGGGAATCGCGGTTCTTCTCGACCACGACCACCGAGTGGCCTTCTTCGGAGAGTTGCATCGCGAGCTCTGACCCCACGCGGCCGCAGCCGATTACGACGATGTGCACAGCGCCATCTGACCACACTTGCAACCGGAGGCGCAACTGTCGAAGGGTCCAACTCAGCCGGTCGCTTAGTGTGGAGCGCGTGTCAGACGACGATCAGCAGAAGCCGAAGGTCCCGCCGCTGCTGACGTCGCACGCCAACGTGTCCGATGTCTACCCCGAGTCGTTCGGCTACCGGGTCAAGCGGATTCTGCTCGGAAAGCCCTACGTCACTGAACAGTTGAGCGGGGAGCGGCTGAACCGGATCGTGGCCCTGGGTGTGCTGGCGCCAGACTGCATTTCCTCGTCGGCGTACGGCACCGAAGAGATCCTGACCCAGATGACGCCGTTCATCGGCCTCGCCGCGTTCGCACTCGTCGTGCCCATCATGTTCGTGATCATTGGGGTGCTGCTCTTCGTGACCATCTCGTACATGGACGTCATCAAGTACTACACCGCCGCGGGCGGATCGTACGTGGTGGCCCGCGACAACTTCGGTCCGCGGGTGGCGCAGATCGCGGCGGTGGCGCTGCTCATCGACTACACGGTCACCGTCGCCGTGCAGGTCTCGGCCGGCTCCGCCGCGCTCGTGACGATGGTGCCGAGGCTGGGCCGGTTCGACCTCTACATCACGGTCCTCGTCGTCCTGATCCTGGTCTACGGAAACCTGCGCGGACTGCGCGAGGCGGGCAGTTACTTCGCCTTCCCGACGTATTTCTACGTCCTCATGCTGTCCGCGACCATCTTGGTGGGCTACTACAAGAAGCTCTCGGGAACGCTGCACATGATCCACATGCCGGCCCATGACCTGCTGGTCGGCGGGCACTTGGGGCAGAAGGGCAACGGCATACTGATGGGCCTCGCGTTCCTGTCGCTGCTGCGCGCCTACGCCAACGGCGGCTCGTCGCTCACCGGTCTCGAGGCGATCTCCAACGGCGTGGCCAGCTTCCGTCGCCCCGAGTCGCCCAACGCCCGCAAGACACTCGTGACGATGTCGTGCATCCTTGGCTTCCTGCTGCTCGGCGTGACGCTGCTCGCGGCGTGGACGCACGCCATCCCCTACGCCGCCGGATACCCCACCGTCCTGGGCCAGGAAGTGGACGTCGTCTTTGGAGGAAGCGCTTTCGGCCACGCCATTTATTACACGGTGCTATTGGCGACGATCATGGTCCTCTACACGGGCGGGAACACCTCGTTCAACGGCTTTCCGTTCCTCGCCAACTACGTCGCCACCGACAAGTACCTGCCGCGCCAGCTCACCAAGCGCGGGCACCGTCTCGCCTTCTCGAACGGCATCCTCGTACTGGGCGCGGTCTCGCTGACGTTGATCATCGTCTTCGACGCGAAGGTCAACGCTCTGGTCGCCCTCTACGCCATCGGCGTCTTCACTGGTTTCACCATGGCCGGTGCGGGAATGGTGGCACGACACCTGCGAGAGAAGACCGGCAAGTGGCGTTTCGGCGTGGCCGCCAACGCCCTCTCGGCCACGGTGACCGCGATCGTGGTGTTGGTGTTCATCTTCGCCAAGTTCACCGAGGGCGCGTGGATAATCGTGGTGGTGGGCCCGATCATGTACTGGTCGCTCATCCGCTTCAACAAGCAGTACGAACGTGAGCACAACGCCTTCGAGGCAACAGCCGCCCGGGGCGCCACCATGAACATTCGCACCAACCGTGTCGTGGTGTTCGTCGACAGCTACGACCTGGCCACGGAGCGGGCCCTGCTGTACTGCAACACCCTGAACCCCTACTCCGTTCGGGCGGTCCATTTCGACATCGACCCGATCGTGACCCGCCAGCTCGAGGAGGCGTGGGGAGCGCCCAACACCGCATCGTCCGGGATCGACCTGGAGGTCGTCGAGTGCGAGGACCGGCGCGTGGACCGCGCGGCGCTGGAGCTAGTGGCCGACGTGGTGCGCGACTCGGACGTCTTCTGCATGGTGGTCCTGCCGCGGCGCGGTTACTCGTCGCGCCTGCAGCGCCTGCTGCACGACCGCACCGCCGACACCATCGCCGGAGCCGTGATGCACGTGCCGCGTACCGCGGCGACGATCATCCCGTACCGCTCCAGCCGCACCCGCCTCGCCGAGGGCGACGTTTCCGAGCAGCCCGTGAGCGACGAGGTCGAGCGTGGCGGGGTCCGCGAGGAGTCGCACCTCGAGGCCGACCTGAAGCTGGCCAAGCGCTCGGTGGACGCCGAGCCGATCGGCGGACTGCTGGAGCGACAGTTCGCCGAGATCGCGGGACGGGTCCGCTCTATGACGATCACCAGCGAAAGCGGCTCGCGCGAACTGCGCTGCGTGATCGCCGACAACTCGGGGTCGGTCACGCTGGTCTTCCAGGGGCGCACGAACGTGCCGGGCATCGAGCGAGGCACCCGTCTCATGGTGAGAGGCACCGTCACCTCGCGGCGGCGCGAAGCGGTGATCCTGAACCCGCAGTACGAAATCGTCGCCGCGCCCCACGGAGACGACTGACCTGCGCCACGGGCGCTATTTGCCAGTAATGCACTGGCGATTCGTGCGACCGATGGGGACGGCGGATCGGCGATACTCCGGGTAGGGTGCCAGACCTGTCTATCTTGTAGGCGATAGAAGCGTGTCGGCAACGAGTCGCACGTCAGAACTTCGAAAGGTGGTGAGAATGGCCCGGGCACTCGTCATAGTCGAGTCGATAGCGAAGGCGACGCGGATTCAGGGCATGCTCGGACCTGACTACATCGTCAAGCCCTCCATCGGCCACATTCGCGACCTCCCCCAGAGCGCCGCTGATATCCCCGCGTCGGTCAAGGGCGAGAAGTGGGCCCGGCTGGGGATCAACGTCAACGACCACTTCAAGCCGGTCTACGTGGTCTCGAGCGATCGCAAGAAGATCGTCGCCGAACTGAAGGCGGCCCTGAAACAGGTCGACGAGCTCTACCTCGCCACCGACGAAGACCGCGAGGGCGAGGCCATTGCATGGCACCTCCAAGAGGTGCTCAATCCCAAGGTTCCGGTGAAGCGGATGGTCTTCCACGAGATCACGCCGGCGGCGATCGCCAAGGCGGTGAGCGAGACGCGCGAGCTCGACCTGCGCCTGGTCGACGCCCAGGAGGGCCGGCGCTTCCTGGACCGCCTCGTCGGCTACGAGGTCTCGCCCGTCCTGTGGCGGGCCGTGGACAAGGCGCGCTCCGCCGGAAGGGTCCAGTCGGTGGCGATCCGCCTGGTGTGCGAGCGCGAGCGCGAACGGATGGCCTTCACGTCGGCAACCTGGTTCGACGTCACCGCCACCTTGAGCGCTAGGAGCGCCACTTTCGACGCCACCCTGGAATCGGTGAACGGCTCCTCGCTCGCCACCGGCAAGAACTTCGACGCCTCGGGCCGGCTCGACGCCAAGGCGTCGGTCGAGGTGCTCAGCGAGGCCTCGGCGAACGCCATCGCCGACCGGCTCGTCGACGCCGAGGTCCGGGTCGTCTCCATTGCGTCGACGCCGCGCACGCAGCGCCCCCAGCCACCGTTCATGACGTCGTCGCTGCAGATCGAAGCGAGCCGCAAGCTCCGCTTCGACCCCGAACGGACCATGCGCGCCGCCCAGCGGCTCTACGAGCAGGGATGGATCACGTACATGCGAACCGACTCGACCACCCTGTCCGGCGAGGCCATCAACGCCGCGCGCGCCATGGCCGCGTCGATGTTCGGCGACGACTACGTCGCCGACACGCCACGTCGCTACGACCGCAAGGTGAAGAACGCCCAGGAGGCGCACGAGGCCATCCGTCCCGCGGGCGAGTCCTTCCGGACCCTCGACGAGGCCAATTCCCAGCTAGGTGGCGACGAGCTCGCCGTCTACGACCTGATCTGGAAGCGCACCATTGCGTCCCAGATGGTCGACGCGCGGCTCACCCAGGACAAGGTGCGCCTCGCGGCCGCGATGAGCGGGGTCACCGGCTTCGACGCGGACGTGCAGGCCGGCCTCAGCGCGACGGGGCTTCGCATCGAGTTCCCCGGGTTCCGCCGGGCGTACGTCGAGGGTGTCGACGATCCCGAGGCCGAACTCGCCGACCAGGAGAGGATCCTGCCCTCGCTGAGCGAGGGCGAGGTCGTCCCGGTCCAGAGCGCCGAGGCCAAGGGCCACGACACCCAGCCACCGGACCGCTACTCCGAGGCGACGCTCATCAAGAAACTCGAGGACCTCGGCATCGGCAGGCCCTCGACCTACGCGTCGGTGATGAAGACGATCGACCGGCGGGGCTACGTGTGGAAGAAGGGCAAGTCGCTCGTGCCGGCCTTTCGCGCGTTCGCCGTCGTGAACCTCCTGCAGACCTACTTCGCCGACCTGGTCGACTACCAGTTCACCGCGGCGATGGAGGACCAGCTCGACGAGATCGCGAAGGGCTCCCAGGAACTCGAGCCGTGGCTCCACAAGTTCTACTTCGGCGATCCGGCCGCCACGACCGACCTCGCGAGGCGCGGCCTCGAGCAGATGACCCACGAGCAGCTCGAGTTCGACTTCGCCGCCATCAACTCCATCCCGCTGGGCGCGGCGCCCGACGGGCTGGCCGTCGCCGTGCGCTCGGGACGCTACGGCCCCTACCTCGTCCACGGCGAGGACCGCGTCTCGATTCCCGAGGCGACCGAGCCCGACTCGCTCAGCGTCGAGCGAGCGCTGGCGCTGCTCGCGGCGCCGAGCAACGACCGCGAGCTCGGCATCGACGAGGAGACGGGGCTTCCCATACTCCTGAAGGCCGGCCGTTACGGCCCCTACGTGCAGGTCGGTGAGATGACCGATCCGAAGGAGAAGCCCAGGACGGCGTCGCTCTTCTCCACGATGTCGCCCGAGACGATCACCATCGACGACGCCCGCAGGCTGCTCTCGCTGCCGCGCACGGTCGGCGAGCACCCCGAGGGTGGCGACCCAGTCCTCGCCCAGAACGGCCGCTACGGTCCCTACCTCACCTGGGGCAAGGAGACGCGCTCGCTCGAGGACGAGGACCAGATCTTCACGATCGAGCTACCCGCGGCGCTGACGCTGCTGGCCCAGCCCAAGCAGCGCGGCCGGAGCGCGGCGGCGGGACCGCTGAGGGAACTCGGCGAGGATCCGGTGACCAAGAAGCAGGTCGTCGTCAAGAGCGGCCGCTTCGGCCTCTACGTGACCGACGGCGAGGCGAACGCGACGCTGCGACTGGGCGACACCCCAGAGACCATCACGCTGGACCGCGCGTGCGAGCTCCTCGCCGAGCGCCGTAACGCCGAGCCGACGACGCGTGCCCGCAAGACGACCAAGAAGGCGTCGAAGAAGGCGTCGAAGGAGTCGGCCAAGAAGGCATCGGGCAAGAAGGCATCGGGCAAGAAGGCGGGGGCCAAGAAGTCGGCGGGTGCGACCAAGCGTGCTGCGGTCAGCGAAGGCGCGAAGGTGAACGCCGCCCTGGTCGCCAAGGCCCGCCACGCGGACGACGAGTGATGGGTCGCGGGCTCTTCGTCGTCTTCGAAGGGATCGACGCCTGTGGGAAGAGCACCCAGGCGCAACGGGTCGCCAGGGACCGTGGCGCGCTCTTCACGTTCGAACCGGGCGATTCGCCGATGGGCGCCGACCTGCGTCGTTGGCTGCTCGACGCCGCGACGTCGATGACGCCCTCCACCGAGGCGCTCTTGATGTTGGCGGACCGCTCCAACCACGTGCACACCGTGATCGAGCCGGCGCTGGCCAGCGGCCGCTCGGTGGTCAGCGACCGCTTCTACGCCTCGACCCTGGCCTACCAGGGCTGCGGGCGAGGGGTGGACCTCGACGATCTGCGCGCCGCCACCGACCTGGCCATCGGGACCTGCCGGCCCGACCTGACGGTGCTGATCGACCTGCCGCTGGAGGTGGCGAACGCGCGCCGGGCCCGCGACGCCAAGGACCGCTTCGAATCCGCCGACCTCGAGTTCCACGAAAGGGTGCGTCTCGGTTACCTGGAGCTGGCCGCGAGCGATCCCTCCGCGTGGTTCGTCGTCGACGGGACGCCGCCCGAGGGGGACGTGTCGGCCGCGATCGACCGGCGCCTCTTCGAGTTACCTTGGTGAGATGACCGACGTCTTCGATCGCCTGGTCGGCCAGGATCGCGCGGTCCAGTCGATGCGCCAGTTCGTCATGAGCCCGGTCCACGCCTACCTCTTCAGCGGTCCCGTCGGTTCGAGTCTTCACGACACGGTGCTGAGCTTCGCGGCGGCGCTGCAGTGTCCGCGCAACGGCTGCGCGAACTGCGACGTCTGTCGCCTGGTTCTGGGGGAGAACGACGCCGACATCTACTTCGCCGAGCGAGTCGGCGTCTCGTGGCGCGTCGACGAGCTTCGCGAGGTCGACCGGATCAGCCGTCGTCGCCCGCTCGCCGGGGGGTACCAGATCGTCGTCATCGAGGACGTCGAGCTCACGACCACGGGGGCGTCGCCCTGCGCCGCGGCGCTGCTGAAATCGCTCGAGGAGCCGCCGACGCGGACGATCTTCCTGCTGACTGCCGAAGACGTCCCACCGGCGTTGGACACGGTCGTCTCGCGGTGTGTCGAGGTGAAGCTCAAGGGACTCAGCGAGGGTGACCTCGAGGAGATACTGACGCGCGAGGGCGCGGACCCGTCGGGCGCCCGTAGCGCCGCACTCGCCGCGGGAGGCAACCTGCGCCGAGCCAGGGTGCTGGTGCGCGATCCCGCGCTCGCCCAGCGCATCGCGCGGTGGCGTTCGGTACCCGCGCACCTGGCGGGCACGCCGGCCTCGGCGGCGGTCGTGGCGGCCGAAATCTCCCAGGCTCTCGATGACGCCATCGCGCCCCTCCAGCAGATGCAGGAGGAGGAGATGGGCCGTCTGGTCGACGACGCCAAGGAGATGGGCATGCGCTCGGTCGCGAACCGCAAGGACGTCGAGGCGCAGTTCAAGCGCGAGCAGCGCCGGTTCCGCATCGACGAGCTGCGTTTCGGGCTGAGCGCCTTGACCGGCGTCTACCGCGAGCGTCTGATGGACAGTCTCGAAGGCACCGAGGAGGGCGAGTCGCGGGCCCAGCACCGCGTGGAGACGTCGCTGCGGGCGATCGAGGTGGTGGCCGAGACCAATCGACGGCTGTCGCTCAACATCGACGAGAGTCTGCTGCTGAACGATCTGATGCTCTCTTTGATGGAGTCTTGAGGCGGCGGCTCTTGGCCATCACCGACCCATCGGGTAGTATTTCTCCTTGCGCCTGGGTAGCTCAGTTGGTAGAGCAACGCATTCGTAATGCGTAGGTCAGGGGTTCGAATCCCCTCTCAGGCTCTCGGTTCCACGAATCATCGCTGCGGGAAAGGATGTGGTCGTTGAGGCGACTATCCAGCGTCATCGTGCTCTTGGCACTCCTGGGCTCCGGCACCGTACTGGCTGAGGGCACGGGCGCAGGCGCCAGCACGACGACCCAGGCCAAGAGGGCCGTCTCCTGGGTGGATGAGCCGGTCTCGTTCCAGGCCGCGGGCATGACGGTGGACGCCACGTTCCGCCACCCCGTGGGCGCGACATCACCGGTCCCCGCGGTGCTGCTCATCGCCGGCAGCGGACCGACCGACCGCGACGGCAACAGCGCGGTGGAGCCGGGGCCGATCGACACCATCAAGACGCTCGCCGACTGGTTGAGCCAGGACGGAGCGGCCAGCCTGCGCTACGACAAGCTCGGCAGCGGCCAGACCGGTATCGGGCCCTTCGCCGACAAGGTCGACTCAGTCGGCATCACCGTGTACGAGCAGGAGGCGGCGGCTGCGCTGAAGTTCCTCAGCCGCCNNGCGCCGGCAAGGTGCCGCGGATTCACGCCCTGGGGCTCTTCGAGCCGTTGGGCCTGCGCTACCTCGACCTCATCACCGTGCAAGTCGACGCCCAGCTGAAGGCCCAGGTGAAGGCGGGCGAGATCACCAAGAAGCTCGAGGCCACGGTCGAGTCGACTCTCAACAAGGCGGTGACGCATCTGCGCGCGACCGGCTCGGTGGCCGCGAACCTGCCATATGGACTGGACGGCATCCTCAACCCGGCCACCGCGAAATACCTCTACCAGGCGGACAAGTTCGATCCCGAGACGCTCGCGGCCGAGGTGGCCGCGCGAACCCCGGTAATCCTGTCGTGCTCGAACGCCGACAGCCAGGTCTCATGCTCGCAGGTCAGCCGGGTGGTTCAGGGATTCGCCGAAGCCGGTGCCTCGACCACGCTCGTTCGGCAGATCGGCGTCGACCACGTGCTGAAGGTCGACCCCACCGGATCGGCGACGAACTACACCAAGTCGCTTCCGTTCTCCCCCGCGCTGAAGAAGGCGATCAGGGCGTTCGTCGGCCGCAGCCTCTGAAGCCTCCGTCATCGCCTGGTCAGTCCGTGATCTGGGCGACCGCGTCGGTGAAGTCCGCGGAACGCTCCTCCCAGTCCCGGTAACGGTCGAAGCTGGGCGCGCCCGGCGAGAGCAGCACGATCCCCCCGTGGGCGAGGAACGACCGGCCGTCGCGAACCGCGTTGAGCATCGACGTGAACGGCACCTGGGCGACCCCGGGAGCGAGACGGGCGACCAGGTCGCCGATGCGTGCGCCGGCGTCGCCCATGGTGATCAGCATCGTGGGGTGGTGGCGGCCGCTCAGCGCCTGGGCGAGCGCCGAGTAGTCGACGCCGCGGTCAAAGCCCCCGGTGACGATCGCGAGGGGCTCGTGCTGGAAGACCTCGAGGGCCGCGACGGCGGGCAGCACCGAGGTGGCCAGGCCGTCGTCGACGTAGCGCACCGTGGCGCCGTTGACGACCTCGGTCGCGACCAACGTTAAGCGTCCGTGCAGCGGCACGAAGGACGAAGCCCGCTGGGCGACGATGCGCCGCACCTCCCCGGCCGGAATGGCGCTCAGCGATGAGGCCGCGACCAGCGCCAGCGCGACGTTGCTGTCGCTGTGGGCGCCGAGCAGCCCGAGCGCCTTGGCGAGATGGTGGGCATCGGGTTCGACGAAGGTGACCTCGCCGCCCAGTTGGTGCTTGCGCGCATGGAACGTCTCGTTGTCGGGCACCAGCGTCCGATGCGCCCCCTCGGTTCGCGTGATCGAGAGCTTGTCGTCGAGGTACCTCTCGAGCGAACCGTGCCAGTCCAGGTGGTCCGAGCCGAGTGACGTCACGATTATGTGCCCCGGTGCCATGTCGACGTCCACGCATTGGAAACTGGAGACCTCGAGCGCGAGCCAGCCGGTCGAGGTGTCGATGACTGGGTCGTAGGGGGGCCGCCCGATGTTGCCGAGGCTCTGGGCGTGCTCGCCCAGGCACTCGAGGAAGAACGTCAAGAGCGCCGTGGTGGTCGACTTGCCCTTGGTACCGGTCACCGCCACGACGCGCGAACGGTCGACGTCGTGGAGCCAGAGGTTCAGCGCCGAGCAAACGGCGACGTCGTGGGCCTCGAGGTCGAGCACGTCAGCGCGGCGGCGGGGAATCCCGGGGCTCTTGATGACCACGTCGCATCCCAGCAGGGCTTGGTGGCCGCCCTGGCCGGTGACGAGGACGCCGGCACCGGCGTCGGGTGAGTCGTCGACCAGGATGAGATCGCAGAGGTCGCGGATGCGCGCCTCGGTGGCGCGGCCCTCGATGCCGTAGCCGAAGACGCCCACCCGCTTGGCGGCGAGCTCAGCGAAGCCAGCGGGCCGGAACACGGCTTGGTCCTTGAGGGCTCAGCAGTTCGTCGAAGTCGCGCTCGGGTCGCGTGAGCCGCGAGAGCTCGTCGAGGTGCGCGACGTCGCGCCACTCGGGCATCTCGCAGACCCGGGCGAGCGCGACCGCGCTCTCGTCGGGGTCGCCGACGCACTCGAACGGCTTGTAGTCGAGACCGACGCCCACCAGCGTGCGCAGCTGTGACTGGCGGGCGGGGTCGCTGAGTGGCTCGGCGTGGAAAATGTCGCGCAGCGTCGTTCGCGACAGGAAGGGCGCGAGTATCAGGTCGATGAAGAGGCACTTGTCGCACTGCGCGCACCAGTTCGTCGCTCGGTGGTCGCTCCGCTGGGTGAACGCGCGGTTGCAGCTGCGAAAGACGTGATGGAACTTGGTCTGTTCGGCGAAGGCCTGGGCCACCCATAGCTCGCTGCGGTCGCGCAGGAAGCTCGCGATCGCGAACTCGTCGCCGACGAGCTCGCCCACCGCGGCGCCGACGAGCTCCTCGCACGTCCACGACTTGCTCCACTGGTGGTTGATGTCGCGGCCGTTCCAGCGCAGGTTGGCCGCGGAGGACGAGTGCTCGTTGCTCATCACCACGCCACCGCGTCCCGAGGCGACGGCGGCGACCACGCCGAGCAGCGCGATCATGGCGGTCACCGGCACGTGTCCGTGGAAGAAGTCGTCGTCGCCGGCGAGCAGCGCGGGGTCGAGCGCGCGCGTCGCGCGCACCACGTCGAGCCCGGTCGCCTCGGCGGTGGCCTCGAGCGGGTCGAAGCGGCCGCTCGAGGGGCTCACGATGAACAGCGATTGATCGATCCCCTTACTGAGCTGGGTGACGCTCACGACCGAGTCGATGCCGCCGCCGAAGGGCGTCAGCACCCGGGCCGGGTCGACGAGGGGTGAGTACTGTTCGGCGTCGACCCCGCCATCGATGGCGACGTCGCCGAGGTCCAGCCCATTGCGGTAGGAGAATTCGCCCAGCCCGTCGAGCAGCGCGTCGTCCAGCAGCGCCCGGCCCGCGGGTCCGACGGCGGTGGAGCCCAGGTCGATTCGCCGGGCCGCCCCGGCCTTGTAGTACGAGAGGCCCGCGATCAGGTACCAGAGACTGGCCACCGCGCGCACCGCCGGCGTCGAGAGGGGCCCGACCCCTTCGAATATCACGACCTCGCTGAAGTGGCGCCCGTCGAGCTCGTAGTGACCGCGCAGCGAGTCCGCGCTGACGTCGAGTCCGGCGTAGGAGAAGAGTTCGGCACGTGTCTTCATGCGCGGCTCGTTGTCATGTCGTTTCTCATGCTACGACGCGCGCCTGGCCACCAGGGCGAAACGACCGCACGGGCGCGCGGCGCGGTCGCTGAAGAAGGTCGCGCCGCCGTCGGTCGCCTGGCGCGAGACCTCGATGGACCCGTCGGCGATCCCCAGTTCGATCAGCTGGGCAGCGGCCACCCGCCGCAGGTCGAGGCGCGAGCGGTCGCCCTGGTCGGCGAGGAGCGCCCCGGGAACGGAGGTGAAGTGCCGGGCCACCTCCGGCCCGACCTGGTAGGCCGCGGGCGAGATGGAGGGGCCCAGGAACACGCGCACCGACGCGGGGCTCTCGAAGCGCGAGAGCGCCGCGCCCAGGACGCCCGCGGCCAGCCCGCGCCAGCCCGCGTGCACGACGCCGAAGCGCGGCGATGCCTCGTCGACCAGCAGCACCGGCACGCAGTCCGCGACCAGCACCGCCAGGGCGAGACCCCCGGTCGAACTCACGAGCGCGTCGGCTTCGCCACCTTCGACCGGTCCGCTCACTTCGAGGACGTCGTTCGAGTGCACCTGGCGCACGATGACGAGGTGCTCGGGGTCGATCCCGCACCCCTGGGCCAGGCGTCGGCGGTTCTCGCTCACCCGACCCACGTCGTCGCCCACGTGGCTCGCGAGGTTCAAGGTGTCGTAGGGAGCCTCGCTCACCCCTCCGGAGCGGTCGGTGACGAACGCGTCGACGCCGAACTCGCGAGCCGAGACGACCGGGTGGACGCCCAGCTCCCCGCGGGACTCGCGCGCGAGCGCTACTTCGATTGGCACTTGGCGCAGATCCCGTTCAGCTCGAGGACGTGGCGCAGATCTCGGTACCCGAACCTCTGGCCGATGCCTTGGCTCCACTGCTCGAGTTCGGGCGCGTCGACCTCGACGGTGGCCCCGCAGTCGCGACAGGCTAGGTGATGGTGGTGCTCGCCCACTTCGCAGCGCCGGTAGAGCGTCTCGCCCCGATCGGTCATCACCGCGTCGACCTCGCCGCTCTCGACGAGCCTCTTCAGCTGGGTGTACACGGTCGCCAGGGCGATGCTCCCTCCGTCTCGCACGATTAGGCCGTGAAGCTCCTGGGCGCTGATGAATCCCTGAATGCGGCCCAGCACGCCGATCACCTCGCGCCGCTGGGTGGTGTTGCGGGTCCTCGTCACTCCTTGAGTGTACCCGTCTCGGAGTTGTTTTCCAGAATGGTTCCAAGTAACATAACTGGAATGGTTCCGAGAAGAGTGCTCATTCCCCTGGCGGGCGTTCTCGTGATTGCCGTCGTGCTGACGGCGCTGCTGCAGGGGGCGACCAAGACTTCAACGAAGCCCGTGATCGTCTCGGGCATCTCGCAGTGGGGCGCGCTGGCGCGTCAATTGGCTGCACCTGACGCCACGGTGGTCGCGCTGCTCTCCGACCCGAACGCCGACCCGCATGATCATGAGGCCACGGTCTCGGACGCCGAGAACGTGGCGAACGCCTCGATCGTCATCGTCAACGGGGCCGGCTACGACACCTGGCTCTCGCAGCTCGTCAGTGCTCGCTCGTCCAAGGTGACGACGATCGACATGGCTCGGATCATGGGCGTGGCCAACGGCCAGAATCCACACATCTTCTACAACCCGCTGGCCGCGATTCGGTTCGTGAAAACCCTCACGGCGATGCTGGAAGCCCACGCCGGCTACCCCGGCGTGGCGGCGCGCTCGAGCACGCTCTTGGCGCAACTCGACCTCATCCAACGTCAGATGGTGCTGATCCGCCAGTCGTGCGCCGGCGTGCACGTCGCGGCGACCGAAGACGTGACGACCTACCTGCTGAGCGACGCCGGCCTGGACATCGTGACCCCCGAGTCGCTGCGTCTGGCGATAGGCAACAGCGTTGATCCCTCGGTCCAGGAGCTCGCCACCGCTCTCAACCAGTTGAGGCGGCACCCGGCGTTCCTCATCGACAACATCCAGACAGCCACGCCGCTGACCAACGAGATGGTGGCCCAGGCCGGGGCCTCGCACGTGCCGGTCATCAAGGTCACCGAGACCATGGTCGGCACGAGCTACCCGAAGTGGCTGGGCGAAGTGATCGCCAAGATCAAGACCGACCTCATCAAGCAGGGGTGCCTGACGTGAACATCCTGACCATGACCAACGGTGCCGTGGCGCTGGGCGGACGCACGGTGTGGCGCGACGCCACCTTCGAGCTCGAAGCGCGCACGATCACCGCGGTTCTCGGTCCCAACGGCGCGGGCAAGTCGACGCTGCTCAACGCCGCGCTCGGGCTGGTGCCGCTCAGCGAGGGCTCGATCGAAGTGCTCGGCGCGCCGCCACGCCGGGGAAACCGGCGGGTGGGCTTCATGGCCCAGTCGCGCCAGGCCGACGCGATGTCCGCGATCACCGGACGCGACTACGTCAACCTGGGCTTCGACGGTCCGCGGTTCGGGTGGGGTCGGGACCGCTCGAAGCGCGAGGTCGTCGAGCGTGCGCTCAGCCTTTCGGGCACCACCGCATTCGCCGCCCAGCCACTGAAGAGCCTCTCGGGCGGACAGCGCCAGCGCATCGCCCTCGCCCACGCCACGGTCTTTGAACCGGAGCTGCTGCTCCTGGATGAGCCCCTGGCCGGACTGGACCTCGCGGCCCAGGCGGAGATCGTCGACCTGATCAACCTCATACGCGACACCACTGGCGCGGCGGTCATCGTGGTGGCGCACGACCTGAACCCACTCGCCCCGATTGTCGACAAGGTCCTGTGGATCGCGCGGCGCCAGGTACGCAGCGGCTCGGTGGACGACGTCGTCAACGAGGAGGTCCTCAGTGAGTTGTACGGGCACCCCATTGAGATCGTCGTCACGCCGCGCGGGCGGCGCGTGATCGTCGGGCTCGAAGAGGAGTTCGCGCACCCGCATCCCCACGGCCACGACCACTCCCACGAGGCCGGCCACGAGCACTTCGCAGAGATCTACGAAGAGGAGACGAAATGAGCCTCGGTCAGCTCCTCGGGCTGTCATTCGTGCAGCACGCCTTCTACGCCGTGACGGCCGTCGCGCTCGCAGCGGGAGCGGTTGGTTACTTCGTCGTGCTTCGTCGCCAGGCGTTCGCGGCGCACGCGATCGGCCACGTGGGCTTCGCCGGCGCGGCCGGGGCGGTGCTGCTCGGGCTCTCGCCGATCGTGGGGCTGCTGGTTTTCTGCCTCGGCGCCGGGTTGCTCATCGGATTCGGCGGGGCGACGCTCGACGACCGCGACGCCGTGGTTGGCGTGACGCTGACCGCCGCGCTGGGTCTGGGAGTGCTGTTCATCTCCCTCTACAGCGGCTACGCCGACGCCACCTATTCGATCCTCTTCGGACAGATCCTCGGGGTCACCTGGGTCGACGTGGGCCTCGTGACGTCGCTCTCGATGGCGGTGCTCTTGGCGGTGTCGCTGGCGTATCGCCCACTGATGTTCGTCTCGGTCGACGCCCAGTCGGCGTCGGCTCGCGGAGTCTCGACGCGAGCCATGTCGCTGCTCTTCATGTCGCTGCTCGCGGTGACGACCGTCGTCGCTATTCAGGTGGTCGGCGTGCTGCTGGTCTTCTCGCTCCTCGTCGCCCCCGCCGCGGCCGCCGAGGCGCTGACGAACCGGCCCCTGCGGGCGATGGGGCTGGCGACGGTCCTGGCGCTCTTCAGTGCATGGTTCGGGCTGTTCCTCGGGGTCTGGCTGGGCGGGCCCGTCAGTTTCTGGATCACGGCCCTAGCCTCGCTGGCCTACCTGCTCGCACGGCTTTCCAGCGTCCAGGCCGCCCGGCGCTCGCAGCGAGCGGTTGCGTAACCTACGGGCGTGAACCTCGACACTGCGACCCTGCTCGATGTGTGCCACTTTCCCGAGCCGGGCACGTCGGTGGACCTCGCGGTCTCGGGGGGACCGGACTCGCTCGGGTTGCTGCTGCTCGCCCAGCGAGCCGGGCTCGACGTCACGGTGCACCACGTCGACCACCACGCCCGACCGACGAGCAGCGACGACGCCCGCCACGTCGAGGCTCTGTGCGCCTCGCTGGGCGCCGCCTTCGTGCGCCACGACGTCACGGTGGAGCCCGGCGGCAACTTCGAGGCGAGGGCCCGAAGCGCGCGCCGCGCCGCGATGCCCGAAGGGGTCATGACGGGCCACACGATGGACGACCTGGTCGAGACGGTGCTGCTCAACATGCTGCGCGGATCGGGACTGGACGGTATGTCGCCCATGGTCGACAATCCGACCAAGCCCCTGCGCGACGTCCGACGCCGCGACCTGCACCTCTTCGTGGCGACGACGGCGTTCGCGCCGCTCTACGACGAGACCAACGAGGATCCCGCGTACCGGCGCAACCGCGTGCGCCACGAGCTGCTGGCGGTCATGAACGACGTGGCGGGACGTGACATGGTGCCGCTGCTGGCGCGCCAGGCGAGCCTGATGTACGACGAACGGGTCTGGCTGGACGCCCTCAGCGCCGACGACGTCGCCACCGGTCTCGCCCGGGCCGACTGTCGCGAGCTGCGAGAGTGGCCGAGGGCCCGGCTTCGTCGCTGGCTGCGGGTCCAGCTGCGACGGGCCGACCAGGGCGACGGCACCCATCCGCCGACCGCCGACGAGGTCGAGCGCGCGATGAACGTGGTGCGCGGCACCGTCACCGCCACCGAGCTCAGCGGCGGTCGGCGACTCTCTCGGAGGGGACAACGCCTGACGCTCGAATAGCTCGCTCAACTACGCTGGCAAAGCATGGGCAGTCATTCTTCGGACGATTTCACGGCAAAGTGGGCGCAGCACGATCTCGGAGAGGTGGTGGTGTCGTCGAAGGAGGTCCACGATCGGGTCCTCGAACTCGGGCTCGAGATCACCCGGGACTACGCCGACAGCCCGCCGCTGCTGGTGTGCGTCCTGAAGGGGGCCATCAACTTCATGGCGGACCTCATGCGCGCCATCGAGCTGCCCGTCGAGGTCGACTTCATGGCCGTGTCGTCCTACGGCGCGGCTACCAAGACCAGCGGCGTCGTGCGGATCGTGAAGGACCTCGACGTGGACCTCACCCAGCGCGACGTGCTGATCGTCGAGGACGTCGTCGATTCGGGCCTCACGCTCAACTACCTGCGCCAGTACCTGGGCGCGCGCGACCCCCACAGCCTTGAGGTCTGCGCGCTGCTGCTCAAGGAGGGCGAGCAGCGCGTCGAACAGTCCCTCAAGTACGTGGGCTTCACCATCCCGCCGGACTTCGTCGTGGGCTACGGCCTCGACGTCAACGAGCGCTACCGCAACCTGGACGCGATCTACATCTTCACGGGCCAGGCCTGAGCGTGGTCGACCGCGCCAGGGTGCAGGGCCTTATCCGTGAGCTCCTGGAGGCCATCGGCGAGGACCCCCAGCGCGCTGGCCTGCTCGATACGCCCCGTCGCGTGGCCGACATGTACGCCGAGCTGTTCGAGGGCCTCGAGGCGGATCCCGGCGAGCACCTGCGGGTCACCTTCGAGGCCGGCCACGACGAGATGGTGATGGTGCGCGACATCCCCTTCACGTCGCTGTGCGAGCACCACCTGGTTCCCTTCACGGGACTGGCGCACGTGGCCTACCTGCCCGGTTCCGACGGGCGGATCACGGGCCTGTCCAAGATGGCCCGGCTCGTCGAGGGCTTCGCGCGCCGCCTTCAGGTCCAAGAACGTATGACGGTCCAGATCGTCGAGGCGATGGAGCGCGAGCTCAAGCCAAGGGGATCGATCGTCGTGCTCGAGGCCGAGCACTTCTGCGTCTCGATGCGTGGCGTCAAGAAGGAAGGGCTCACCACGGTCACCTCGGCGGTGCGCGGGGTCTTTCGCGACGACGTGGCCTACCGGGCCGAGGCGCTCCAGTACATCCACCAGCGAAGGTCTACGTGGCGCTGAGCCCCATGGTCATGGGCATCGTCAACGTGACACCGGACTCGTTCTTTCCCGCATCACGCACCGGCGCCACCGACGAGGCGGTCGCGCGCGGCCGGGCGCTCTTCGGCGCGGGCTGCGAGATGGTGGACGTGGGGGGGGAGTCGACGCGTCCCGGTGCGGCACCGGTGCCGGCTAACGAGGAGATCGCGCGGGTCCTCGGCGTCATCGAGGTCCTGGCGCGCGAAGGACCGGTCTCGGTCGACACCCAGAAGGAGGCGGTCGCCCGCGCGGCGGTCGGGGCCGGGGCGAGCGTCATCAACGACGTCTCGTGCACGCTCGTGGAGGTCGCCGGAGAACTGGGGGTTGGCTACGTGGCCATGCACCGCCGAGGCGACTCCGCCACCATGCAGAACAGTCCCGTCTACGAGAACGTCGTCGCGGAGGTGGGGGACTTCCTGCGCGNNGGCATCGGGTTCGGCAAGACGGTCGAGCACAACTGGGAACTGCTCGCGCACTGCGACTTCTTCGTCGAACTGGCGCGCCAGTTCGACGCCGGGGTCCTGATCGGGACCAGCCGCAAGAGCTTCCTCGCCCAGCCGGGCCGCGAGCTCCTCGGGGTTGAGCAGCGATTGGAGGGATCGATCGCGACCGAGGCATGGGCCATGCTCCAAGGTGTCAGTATGGTTCGAGTACATGACGCCGTGGCCGCCGTGCAGCTACGTGAGCTGCTCGTTCGACCGGCCGAGGAGGTAGTTGCGTGAGGGGCAAGTGGGCAGCGGGCATCGAGCCGCGCAACTTCACGTGGGTCTACAAGGGAATCCTGGCGGTATCGGAGCGGCCGGGCGGGTCCACGAGCGTACACCGCCGGGTGCGCCGCGACGAGGAGCTGCTGTGGCTCAAGCACCAGGGGTTCGGCCGGGTCATCTCGATCCTGCCCAACATGCAGAACCTGAGCGCCTACTTCGAGAACGGGCTCACGGCCAGCCACTACGCGCTCCGCGGCGGGCCCCAGCAGCGCGAGGTGCTCGAGGCCTGCTTTCAGGACCTGGCGAACTCGATGAGCAACAAGACGGTGGTGCTGCTGCACAGCGACGAGGTCTCCGACCGTCTGCTGGGCGTCATCGCGGGCTACCTGGTCTGGTCCAAGCGAGTCCCCACGACGTCCCAGGCGATCGCCCTCGTCGAGCGGGTCTTCAAGCGCTCGATCGGGCCCGATGGTCGTTCGGTGCTCTTCGATCTGCCCGAGGTGCCCGCGTGAGCGACCTGATCGAGCTGCGCAAGCTTCGCTGCAGCGCGGTGGTCGGGGTCCTGGCCGAAGAGCGAGAGCGGGCCCAGCCCCTGGTCTTCGACATCGATCTCGCGCGCTCATTCGACGAGGCTGCGGCCCGCGACGACGTCGGCGCGACCACGAACTACGCCTCGGTGCTGGCGCTCGTCGTCCAGGTGGCCACGGACGGCAGGTTCAAGCTCCTCGAGACGCTGGCGCGGCGCGTGGCGAACGAGGTCCTGGCCCTTGACGACGCGCTCACGTCGGTGACGGTCGCGGTGCGCAAGGTCCGCCCCCCGGTCCCCGAGGACGTGGCGAGCGTCGGGGTGCGGTGCAGTCTCCAGCGCCCGTAGTGCGGCGCTGCTTCCTCTCGCTCGGGTCCAACGTCGGCGAACGTGCCGAGCACCTGGCGGCCGCACTCGCCATCGTCGTCGCGAACGATCCCTACCGCGTCTCGCAGGTCTACGAGACCGAACCGGTCGGCGGCGTCGCCCAGGACGACTTCTGGAACCTGGTCGTGGAACTGCGCTCCGTCGCCACTCCTCGCGAGCTGCTCGAACGGTGCCGGGCCGCCGAAAACGCCCGTGGGCGCTCCCGCAGCGTCAGGTGGGGGCCGAGGACGCTGGACGCCGACGTCCTGCTGGTGGGCGAGGAGACGAGCGAGGACCCCGAAATACTGGTACCCCACCCTCGCCTCTACGAGCGCGCGTTCGTCCTGGTGCCTCTGCACGAGCTGGCACCCGAACTCGTCAGTGGCGACCAGCTGGAGGCTGGCGTCGGGAGGGTCGCCGCACTCGGTACACTCGAGACGTTGCGCTAACACCGAACGGCACCCGCGAGGGGCTGGAACGGACAGGAGCAGTTATGAGGATCTCAATCGTCGGCACCGGACGTGCCGGTTCGTCTTTCACACTCGCCCTGGAAAGGGCGGGTCACGCCGTGAGGCTCCTGCACCACGACGAGCTCGGCTCGATCGGAAGCTGCGAGGTGCTGCTGCTGGCGGTGCCCGACGACGCGATCGCCGAGGTGGCCTCGCAGGTCGCGCCCAGCCGCGACCGGCTGGTGGCCCACGTGGCGGGCTCGCGCACACTCGACGTGCTGGCGCCCCATCCGCGCGTCGCCTCGCTGCACCCGCTGATCACGTTGCCGTCGGGCGAGCTCGGCGCCGTTCGCCTGGTCGGGGCGACGTACTGCGTCGCCGGCGACCCGGCAGTGCTCGACGTGGTCGGCTCCCTGGAGGGCCGGATCATCACGCTGAGCGACGCCCAGCGCACGGCCTACCACGCGACCGCGACGGTCGCGGCGAACCACCTCGTGGCGCTGATGGGCCACGTGGCGGCCCTGGCCGAGTCGGCGGGGCTGTGCCTCGATGACTTCCTGCCGCTCGCGCACCAGGCGCTGCGCGACGTGGGCGAGGTCGGCCCGCACGCGGCCCTCACCGGCCCGGCGTCACGCGGCGACATGGCGACCATCGACGCCCACCTCGCCGCCATCCCCGAGCCGGAGCGCTCCACCTACGTCGCCATGGCCAACGCGGCCTTCGAGCTCGCCGAACAGCGCCGCTCGCAGACCTCCGCCTGAGGATGGAGCGGCTGGACGACGTCAACGCCTGGCGCGCGTACGCCGACGCCCAGCGTGCCCAGGGCCGTCGCGTCGGCCTGGTCCCCACGATGGGCGCCCTGCACGCGGGTCACGCCTCGCTGCTGGGCGAGGCCAAGGCGGCCGGTGACGTGGTGATCGCCACCGTCTTCGTCAATCCCCGCCAGTTCAACGACGCCGCCGACCTGAGAGGGTATCCCCGCACGCCCGAGGCGGACTACGCCGTGGCCGAGGCGTGCGGGGTGGACTGCCTCGTCGAGCCGACCCTCGCCCAGATGTGGCCGGACTATCCCCGGCCGACTTCGACCACGGTGTCGGTGCGCGGCGTCAGCGAGGTTCTCGAGGGCGCGGACCGACCGGGGCATTTCGACGGCGTCGCCAGCGTGGTGGCCAAGCTCTTCGCGATCACCGGACCCTGCCGTGCCTACTTCGGGGAGAAGGATTTCCAGCAGCTGGTCGTGGTGCGTCAGATGGTGCGCGACCTGGCCCTGCCGGTGGACGTGCGGGGCTGTCCCATCGTGCGCGACGAGGACGGGCTGGCGCTGGCCAGTCGCAACGTGCGCCTCAGCGCCGAAGGGCGCACCCGCGCGCTGGCGCTCTCGCGCGCCCTGGGCGCGGTGAGCGGTGCCGGCACGGCGAGCGGACACCGGAGGCGCATGCTCGAGGTGCTCGACGCGGCGGGCGTGGAGATCGCCTACGCCGAGGTCGTCGACCCGCTGACCCTGGCCGCGTCGGGCGACGACGAGGAAGGCGAGCGCCGGGCCCTGGTCGCGGGGGTGGTCGAGGGCGTGCGCTTGATCGACAATGGGCCGGTGACACTCGTGACGAAGGAGAGCCATGCTCTTAGCAATTGACGTAGGGAACACCGAGACGGTGATCGGGGTCTTCGGCGTAGAGATGCCCGACGCCCCCGACGCGATGGGCTTTGCGCGCGCGAGCGGCGAGCACGGGCTCGCCTTCCACTGGCGGATCTCCACGGTCGCCGAACGCACGCCGGACGAGCACGCCATGGTCCTCACCCAGCTGCTCGACCTCGAGGGACTCGACCTGCGAACGGCGATCAGCGCCATCGCCATCGCGTCCTCCGCCCCCCCGGTCACGACCCAGCTGCGCCGGATGGCCAAACGATGGTTCTCGAACCTCGACGTGACCGTCATCGGACCGGGGACCAAGACCGGCATGCCGATCCTCTACGACAACCCGCGAGAGGTGGGCGCCGACCGCATCGCCGACGCCGTGGGCGCCTACGACCTCTATCCGGGCGCGTCGATCGTGGTGGACCTGGGCACGGCCACGGTCTTTGACGTCATCAGCGCCAAGGGGGAGTACATGGGAGGGGCGATCGCGCCCGGGGTGGCCATCTCGCTCGAGGCCCTGTACCTCCAGGCCTCGGCGCTGCGCTCGGTGGAGCTCGTGAAGCCCCGCTCGGTCATCGGGCGATCGACCGTCGAGTCGATCCAGTCAGGCGTCCTCTACGGCTTCGCCGCCCAGGTCGACGGCATCGTGGAAAGGATCAAGGCCGAGATCGGCGACGCAACCGTCATCGCCACCGGGGGCCTCGCGAGCCTCATCGCCCCGATCACGACGCAGGTTGAGTACTTCGAGCCATGGCTTACGCTGCACGGATTGCGTATCGTTCATGAACGTAATCATTCAGGAGCCTCATCGTGACCACGCCATACACCTTTGCCCACAACGCCTTCGCCGGCGCACTGCGGTCGACGTACGCGCACCTCAGCGACGGCGAGGAGTCGGGCGTCGCGGTCAACGTCGCCGGCCGGCTGATGCTGATGCGCACCCAGGGCAAGCTGGCCTTCGCGACGATGCGCGACTCGAGCGGCGAGATCCAGCTCTTCGCCCTGGCGGCCACCACCCAGCGGTTCGAGGAGTTCGCGAAACTGCACCTGGGTGACTGGGTCGGCGTGAGCGGCGAGGTCGTGCGCACGAAGCGCGGCGAGCTCTCGGTCAAGGTCGCGTCGTGGCAGCTCCTCGCCGAGGCCCTGCACAACTTCGGCGACAAGTGGGCCGGGATCTCGGACTTCGACCTGCGCTACCGGCACCGCGAGGCGGACCTGTGGGCCAACGCGTCGACGCGTACGTCGCTGACGCGCCGCAGCGAGATGCTGCGATCGGTGCGCGAGCGCTGCTGGGCCGCGAACTTCATGGAGGTCGAGACGCCGATGCTGAACGCGATCCCCACCGGCGCCGCCGCACGCCCCTTCCGGACGTTCCACAACGCGCTCAACAGCGAGTTCTTCCTGCGCATCGCGCCCGAGCTCTGGCTGAAGCGGCTGGTGGTCGGGGGCTACGAGCGGGTCTTCGAGCTGGGGCGCGTCTTTCGAAACGAGGGGGTCGACACTCGCCATAATCCGGAGTTCACGATCCTCGAGCTCTACGCCGCGTACTGGAACTACGAGGACATGATGGCGTTCACCGAGGAGCTCGTGGCCGGCGTCGCGCTCGACGTCCTGGGCACGACCGAGATCTCCTACCTGGACCGCGACTTCTCGTTCGCCGCGCCGTGGCCGCGGCGAACGATGGCCGAGCTGGCCAGCCAGGCCGTGGACGAGGACGTCTCGGTGCACACGCCCCTGGCGCACCTCGCCCAGCTGCTCGGCGAGCGCGGGGTGGAGGTGCACGTGTCCTGGGGCGCCGGACGCTGCCTCGCCGAGTTGTTCGAGGTGACCTGCGAGGAGACGCTGTGGAACCCGATCTTCGTGACGGACTTCCCGGTCGAAATCTCGCCCTTGGCGCGCCGCCACCAGAAGGACCCGGAGCTGACTGAACGATTCGAGTCGTACGCGGCCGGTCGCGAGTTGTCCAACGGCTTCAGCGAACTGAACGACCCCGTGGACCAGCGCAACCGCTTCGAGGAGCAGGCTCGCCTGGCGGCCGCCGGCGACGACGAGGCGATGCTGATCGACGAGGACTACATCAAGGCGCTCGAATGGGGGCTACCGCCGACCGCCGGTCTGGGCGTAGGCATCGACCGGCTCGCCATGCTGATCGCCGGCGAGGCGAACATCCGTGAGGTCATCGCCTTTCCGACGCTCAAGCCCCTGCGCGACTAGTNNCTAGTACTTCGGCAGGTCCTCGAGCAGCAGCTCGATCAGCGAGGCGAAGCCCTGGCGAAGCGGCTCACTCGAGACGTCGGCGAGCGACTCGTGGGCGAGCGAGAGGAAACTCTGCGCGGCGGCGATGGTCTGGGCGACGCCGTCGGTGGCGACGACCAGCTTGCGCGCGCGTTCGCGTTCGGCGTCATTGAGCGCTTCGCCGAGGATGGCCCGAAGCTCATCGCCACCGGACGGGTCGCGCAACGCGAAGAGGGTGGGCAGATTGTAGATGCCTTCGGCCAGGTCCTGGCCCGCGGGCTTGCCAAGTTCGTTGTCGACCGCGATGACGTCCAGGATGTCGTCGCGCAGCTGGTAGACCATCCCGAAGCAGCGGCCGAACTCGGTGAGCGCCTCGGTCTCCACGCGGGCGAGGCCGGCGGTCAGGGCTCCCATGTGGCAACTCGACGCCATCAGCGACGCGGTCTTGCCCTCTATCGCCTCGAAGTAGTTGGCCTCGGTGCGCTCGACCGAGTAGGCCGTGCGGATCTCGGAGACCTGGCCGCGCGTGAGCCACGCGAGGGTGCGAGCGAGCAGCCCGGCCGCCTCGGCGCCGAGGTCGGCGGCAATCGCCGCGGAGCGCGCCATCAGATAGTCGCCGGCCACGATAGCGATCAGGTTGCCGTAGCGCGCGTTCACGCTGTCGACGTTGCGGCGCACGTCCGCCTCGTCCATGACGTCGTCGTGGTAGAGCGAGGCGAGGTGCATCAGCTCGAGGGCCACCCCGCCCAGCAGGTCATCCTGGCTGGCCGGGCGCGAGCCGCCGGTCGCCGACGCGACCGCCAGCATGGGCCGCAGGCGCTTGCCGCCGGCGTAGATGAGGTGCGTGGTGACCGAATCGAGGTACTCGTCGCCGAAGATGACCGATTCAGCCAGCAGCGTCTCTAGCCGCAGGAGGTCGGCCTCCACCAAAGGCAGTCGGAGTCGCTCGTGCGGATTCACGTCACCACCTTAATTGGCCGTTCTGGGTGGTCCGGGGGGTGACGGATGACGCGCTTCACCCGACCGGTACACTTACACTTATTAGTACCTAAAGGAAGACAATTGTTCGAACGATTCACAGACCGGGCCCGTCGAGTACTTGTACTCGCTCAGGAAGAAGCACGTGACCTCAACCACGCGTTCATAGGCACCGAGCACATTCTGCTGGGCCTCATCCGCGAGGGCGAAGGTGTCGCCGCCAAGGCGCTGGACGCCCTGGGGGTCACCTTCGACGTCGTGCGCGAGAAGGTCGAAGAGGCCATCGGCACGACCACCAACCCGTCGCCGGGCTCGCCACCCTTCACCCCGCGCGCCAAGAAGGTCCTGGAGCTCTCGCTTCGCGAGGCCCTCCAGTTGGGTCACTCCTACATCGGCACCGAGCACATGCTGCTTGGACTCGTTCGCGAGGGCGACGGCGTCGCCGCCCAGGTGCTCAACGACCTCGGAGCCGACATGGCCCGGGTTCGCACGCAGGTGATTCAGATGATGTCGGGACAGAGCGGTAAGGAGTCCGGCGTGGCGGGCGCCTCCAGCGGCCAGAAGAGCGACCCCGACGCCACCGGCGGTTCAGCGGTCCTCGACCAGTTCGGCCGCAACCTCACCCAGCTCGCCCGCGAGGGAAAGCTCGACCCGCTGGTCGGGCGCGAGAAGGAAGTCGAACGGGTGATGCAGATCCTGTCGAGGCGCACGAAGAACAACCCCGTGCTGATCGGCGAGCCGGGAGTCGGCAAGACCGCAATCGTCGAGGGCCTCGCCCAGATGATCGTCGCGAACGAGGTCCCCGTCACGCTCGCCGACAAGCAGCTCTACACCCTCGACCTCGGCGCGCTTGTCGCCGGCAGCCGCTACCGCGGTGATTTCGAGGAGCGGCTCAAGAAGGTCCTCAAGGAGATCCGCACGCGCGGCGACATCATTCTCTTCATCGACGAGATCCACACGCTGGTAGGAGCCGGGGCCGCCGAAGGCGCCATCGACGCCGCCTCGATCCTCAAGCCGATGCTGGCGCGCGGCGAGCTCCAGACCGTGGGCGCGACGACAATCGACGAGTACCGCAAGTACATCGAGAAGGACGCCGCGCTCGAGCGCCGTTTCCAGCCCGTCAAGGTGGAGCAGCCGTCGGTCGCCATGACGATCGAGATCCTGAAGGGCCTGCGCGAGGTCTACGAGGAGTTCCACGCCGTCAAGATCACCGACCAGGCCCTCATCGCCGCCGCGAACCTGGCGGACCGCTACATCTCGGACCGCTTCCTGCCCGACAAGGCGATCGACCTCATCGACGAGGCCGGCAGTCGTCTGCGCATTCGCCGCATGGACACCCCGCCGGCCGCCAAGAGGTTCGACGAGGACATCCTGCGCGTGCGCACGGACAAGGAGTCGGCCATGGAGAGCGGCGCCCTCGAGCAGGCCAAGGCCCTCGAGGAGCAAGAGCGCGGACTCATCGCCAAGAAGAACGAACTCGACGCGACGGTGAAGGCGTCGGGCGGCGTGACCTTCGACCTCGTCGACGAGGAGACCATCGCCGAAGTGCTGGCGGTATGGACCGGCATCCCCGTCTATCGCCTCACCGAGGAGGAGACCTCGAAGCTGCTGCGAATGGAAGACGAGCTCCACAAGCGCATTATCGGACAGAACGAGGCGATCATCGCCCTTAGCCGGGCGATCCGACGCACCCGCGCCGGCCTGAAGGACCCCAAGCGACCCGGCGGCTCGTTTATCTTCCTGGGCCCCACGGGCGTGGGCAAGACCGAACTCGCCAAGACCCTGGCCGAGTTCCTCTTCGACGACGAGGACGCGCTGATCCAGCTCGACATGAGCGAGTACATGGAGAAGCACTCGGTGAGCCGCCTGGTCGGTTCGCCCCCGGGCTACGTCGGCTACGACGAGGGCGGGCAGCTGACCGAAGCGGTCCGTCGCAAGCCCTTCTCGGTGGTGCTCTTCGACGAAGTCGAGAAGGCCCACCCTGACGTCTTCAACACCCTTCTGCAGATCCTCGAAGACGGTCGCCTGACCGACGCGCAGGGCCGCGCCGTGGACTTCAAGAACACGATCCTGATCATGACCTCGAACCTCGGCACGGCCGACCTGCGCCGCGCCGCCATCGGCTTCGGCAAGGGGTCGGACCTGTTGACCCACGAGCGGATGAAGGAGAAGGTCCACCAGGCCCTGAAGGCGCACTTCCGCCCCGAGTTCCTGAACCGCATCGACGACACGATCGTCTTCCACGAGCTGACCAAGGAAGAGGTCATGGCAATCGCTGACCTCTTCGTGACCCGCCTGCGCGACCAGTTGGCCGTGCAGGGCCTCGGCCTCGAACTGTCGGCCGCCGCCCAGGGCTACCTGGCGGACAAGGGTTACGACCCCGAACTGGGAGCGCGGCCCCTGCGACGCGCGATCCAGACCTACGTCGAAGATGTTCTGTCGGAGAAGATCCTCTTCAAGGAGTTCCACGCCGGCCAGACGATCGTCGTGGACGCCACCGAGGGTGCCGACGGTCTCGAGTTGACCTTCGAGGGCGTCGAGGGACTTCCTCCGTCGGTGGACTTCGAGGACCTCACGCCCAACGCGTAGACGTCACAGCATCCTTCTACTGTCTCGGGTATGAAGAGCCGGAGCGTCCACGTCTGCCGCGAATGCGGCACCGCGTCGGCGCGCTGGGCCGGCCGGTGCGCGGGATGTGGCCAGTGGAACACGCTCGACGAGGAGCGGATCGCCGTGAAGCCCCGGGCGACGACGACGCTCGCCACCACCTCGCTGTGCGACCTGGGCGACGAGAGCGACGAGATGCTCTCGACCGGGGTCGGTGAACTCGATCGCGTGCTCGGAGGGGGGCTGGTCGCCGGCTCGACCACGCTGCTCTTCGGCGAGCCCGGGGTCGGCAAGTCGACCCTGGCCCTGATGTCGCTTCGCGCCCTCGCGCGGTCGGGCCAACGCGTCCTGTTGATTGCGGCCGAGGAGTCCACCTCGCAGGTCGCCCAACGCGCCCGCCGGCTGGGCGAGGTGCCGGCCGGGCTCGAGGTCACGGCGACGACCGACGTCCAGGCCGCCGAGCAGCTGCTTCGCGAACGACGCCCGGCGCTCTGCGTGATCGACTCGATCTCGGCCATGAGCGACGACTCGCTATCCAGCGTGGCCGGGTCGGTGCCCCAGGTGCGCCACGCCGCCGAGCGGCTCTGCGGCGCCGCCAAGTCCAGCGCCACGGCGCTGATCCTCGTGGGCCACGTCACCAAGGACGGCGAATTGGCGGGACCGCGCACGCTGGAGCACCTGGTCGACACGGTGGTGCGCATCGAGGGCGACCGCCACGGCTCGCTGCGCTTCATCCGCGCCATGAAGCATCGGTTCGGGCCGACCGGCGAGGTGGGGCTGCTCGAGATGGTGAGCGAGGGACTGCGCGACCTGCCCGACGCGGCCGTGCTGCGCGGCCCCCAGCTTGACGTTCCCGGGGTGGTCTTCACGGTCACCAACGACGGGTCGCGCTCCTTGCTCGTCGAGATGCAGGCGCTGGTCGCGTCGAGCTCGGGCTCCCCGCGGCGCGTCGCCCATCAGGTCTCGTCACAGCGCCTGTCGCTGCTGCTTGCGGTCCTCGAGGCGCGATGCTCGGTCGACACCAGCGCGTGCGACGTCTTCGCGGCCACCGCGGGAGGGCTACCGGCCAACGAGCCTGGGGTCGACGTGGCCCTGGCCCTGGCGGTGGCGTCCGCCGCGAAGGGATTCGCCGTCGCGCGCACGCTGGCGGCGATGGGCGAAGTGGGGCTCGCGGGCGAGCTACGGGCGATCACGGGCCTGTCGCGAAGGGTGCGCGAAGCCCACCGGCTGGGTGCGACCACGGTCATTGTTCCGGCCCAGGGTGAGCTCGACGAGGTCGCCGGTGTGACGGTTCATCGCTGCCAAACCCTGGCCGATGCAATCGAAGCAGCGCAGTTCGACACGTATTAGCCCAAAATGCGGTAGAATAGTCAATCCCCCCTACGGCCGATTGGCCGGAACCCCTCTGAGGAGATCTGGTTTATGACAGTTCGCAAGTATAAGAAAGGCGATCGTCTCGTCTACCCCCACCACGGGGCGTGCACCGTGGAAAAGATCGAGAAAATGACGGCTTTTGACGTGAAGCAGGACTATCTCAAGCTCAAGGTGGCCTACACGGACCTGGTCCTGATGGTGCCCGTCGCCAACGCCGAATCCGTGGGCCTGCGCGACGTGATCAACGACGAAGAGGTCGAGGAGGTCTTCGCGGTGCTTCGCAAGAAGGAGGCGCGCATGCCGACGAACTGGTCGCGGCGCTTCAAGAACCACTCCGAGAAGTTGCGCTCCGGCGACATCTACCAGGTCGCCGAGGTGGTCCGAAACCTCTCGATCCGCGACAAGGACAAGGGATTGTCGGCCGGGGAGAAGCGCATGCTGACCCGCGCCCGCCAGATCCTCGTGTCCGAGTTGACCTTCGCGCTGAACGTGGACACGGAAGCGGCTGAGGAAAAGCTCGCCTCGGTCCTGCCGTAGCGATGTCGGTCGCGGCCGTCGTTGTGGCCGGCGGCCAAGGAGTTCGTTTCGGCGGACCCAAGCAGTTCGCCCGGCTGACCGGCTCGACCGTCACGGCGCGCAGCGTCCAAAACGCCCGTTCGGTGGCGAAGTTCGTCGTTCTCGTGGTGCCTGAAGGCTACGACGGCGTCGGCGAGGGCGCCGACGCCGTCGTGACCGGCGGTGCGTCACGCGCGGCGTCGGTTCGTGCCGGGCTCGCCCTCTGCGTAGACGCCGATATCGTCGTCGTCCACGACGCCGTGCGCCCATTGGCCACGCCTGAACTGTTCGCCAGCGTGGTCGCGGCCGTGCTCGCCGGCGCCGACGCCGCGGTCCCGGGCCTCGTCATTACCGATACGGTCAAGAGGGTCGCCCGGGAAGGTGCCTTGAGCGTGATCCGCGAGACCGTGGCCCGTGAAGATCTAGTCACCGTCCAGACGCCGCAAGCCTTCCGTCGCGAAGTGCTGGTTCGCGCCCACGAGACCGAGCAAGAGGCGACTGATGATTCGGGGCTGGTCGAATCGATGGGGGCCCGTGTGGTCGTCGTTCCCGGCGAGCTCGAGAATCTGAAGATCACCGAGCCCGGCGACGTCGAGCGGGCCGTCTCGTTAGAACGGAGCCTCCAGTGAGGATCGGGCACGGCATCGACGTGCATCGCGTGAGCGATGATCCTTCGCGGGTGCTGAGGCTCGCGCTCGTGGAGATTCCCGGAGCCCCAGGCCTCGTTGGTCACTCGGACGCTGACGCGGCGACCCACGCCCTCTGCGATGCGCTGCTCGGAGCAGCCAATCTCGGCGATCTCGGCCGCCACTTCCCCGACGACGATCCATCCTTGGCCGGAGTCTCGTCGCGTCGCCTGCTCGAAGAGACGCTGCTGCTCGTGCGCAGCGCCGGCTTCGGCGTCACGTCGGCCGACATCACGATCATTGCCGAGCAGCCCAAGCTGGCGCCTTACATGCCCGCGATGTCCCAGGAACTCACCCTGGTCGTGGGAACCACTGTCTCGGTGAAGGCCACCACGACCGAGGGGCTTGGCGCTCTTGGGCGCGTCGAAGGTGTGGGCGCCACCGCCGTTGTCCTGTTAGAGGAGATCCAATGAGTCCACGTCCCTCTCCGCGCCGTGGTGCACCGATGCCGAAGGGCCGGGCACCACGCGCCGGAGGCCGACCCGCCGGAGGCGCGCCGAACGCCGGAGCGCGCGGTGCGTCGAGTCGCGACAAGGAGGGGTTGGGCGGGGAGCAGGTCGAGGGCCGCCACGCGGTGCTCGAACTGTTGAAGGCCCGTCGTCGCCAGGTTCAGAAGATATTCGTCGCCGATCAGCAAGACCCCTCGGAGATGCTCGACGCCATCGAGCTCGAGGCCCAGCGTCAGCGCGTACCGGTCCAGTTCGTCGCCATGTCCCGACTGGACCGAGAAGCCAGAACCGAGGGCCATCAGGGCGTCATGGCCATCGCGGCGCGCCTCGAGACCGTGAGCCTCGAATCGCTGCTCCAGAAGAAGCATCCCTTCCTGCTCGTGTGCGACGGCGTCACTGACCCGCGCAACCTCGGCGCAATGCTGCGCAGTGCCGATGGCGCTGGAGTGACCGGTGTCGTGGTGCCTCGTCACCGGACCGCGCGGATTTCGCCCTCCGTTACCAAGACCGCCGCAGGCGCCATCGAGTACTTGACGTTCTGCGACGTCGGGGGAATCCCCGCGGCGATCGACCTTCTCAATAAGGCCGGTGTGCTGACTGTCGGGCTCGCCGGCGAGTCGAAGGACTCGATCTATGACCTCGACCTAGGTTCGGTGCCGGTGGCGCTGGTAGTCGGCGGGGAGGAGAAGGGGCTCTCCGCCCTCACGCGCAAACGCTGCTCGGCGGTCGTGTCAATTCCTCAACTCGGCAAGATCAGTTCGCTCAATGCAGGTGTCGCGGTCTCCATCGCCGCCTTCGAGGTTGCCCGACAGCGCGCGCTTCGCAAATGAAGCCGTCGATAATTAGTTGACTTTGACAACATAAATTTCGTGACGTTTTCTTCATGCGCATCGGCGTGCAAAGCCACCCAGGAGTCTCTACCATCGACTTGGAAAGTTTCTCGTTCCACGTTGCCAACACTTTGATGATCGATCACTTTGTTGACGTGGCTTCGTATCCGCGGCATGCCTCGCCAACTGTGGACATTGGAGTTGAACTAAGTACGGCTGTGTGTCCAGACGCGCTATTCCGCCAATCGAAGGACAC
>PLHD01000040.1:0-29651 GCA_003138815.1 Acidimicrobiaceae bacterium
TAACCAGTATGTGTGTCACAGGTACGCGCAAAAATGTCGCCATGACCACCCTGACGCCACTCTCGCCACTCAGCGTCATCGATGCGCTGCGCGGTGACCGGTCCAGCCGTCCCGCCGCTGACACGACGAGCGCGGCGGGCCTGCGGGCCCGGCTCGAGGACGGCATCTACGAGATCCTGGGCGACGAGAGCCCCACAAGCCCCCTGGTGGTGCGGGCCTCGTCACTGCGCCAGCCGTCGCGCACGACCGACCTCTCGATGTCGGCGCTGGCGCGCATGCGCGGCGTCCTGGTCAACCAGCTCCTGCGGCTGCTCTGCGTGGGGTTCCGCCCGGACTGCACCTTCGATAACGCCCTCGACGCGTGGCGCGGCGACTCCGGTGCCGACGACCTGCTCAGTCAGCTCGACCGGCTCGACGACGAGGAGCGTGCCCGCCTGGCCACCGACGTCACCGCGCACGGGTTGGCGCTCTCGCGCGCGCTCGGAGACGTTCCGAGCCGGTGGATGCCTCGAAGCGCGCTGAGGGCGTCGCAGCGACTCGGTGGCGGGCGCGTCATCCTGCGCGACGTCATCGACCTCATGGTCGGCACCAACGGCTGCGGATCGGCCACGGTGGCTCTCTTCGACGTGACGACCTCCCCGCTCAGCGAGGGTGCCGAGCGGACCATGCGCTACCACGCCCTGGTCGAGACGCTTCGCTCCTCGGTCGTACCGCTGCGCACCTCGACGTTCTCCACCGCCACCGGGGAACTGTGGACCTTGGACGTCGACCACGGGATGCTCCAGCGAAGCGCCGACGAGGTGCTCGCCGTCGTGAACGACACCTGGAGTTCCAGATGACCACGCTGACCCACCGGCGCCACACGAGCGAGCGGCTGAACGAACTGATCGCCTCGGCGCCGCGCGGCGGGGCCTGCCTGACCGATGACCACCGTCGCGCGCTCGCCGCGCGCTTCCGCGGCGTCGGCGCCACCGGCCACCGTCGTCTCGACGCGTGGACCGTCGAGCACGCGGGGCGGCGATCAGGACCGTTCCGCTGGAACCCCGCCACGACGCGACGGGGCATCGGCAACGCGGCCCTGCGACGGATTGCGTCGCGCCCGGGGCTTTCGACCTGCGACGCCATCCGCGACGAGATCACCGACCAGCTGCTGCGCGCCGTCGCCGGCTACGCCCGAGGCGGGTCGCTCGCGAGCTGGCTAGCCTCGGCGCCGCCCGCCGTGATCGCCCTGGTGAGCAGCGAGGCGCAGAACTGGGTGACCCAGACGCTCGAGGTCACCGATCGCCTCGACCAGCCGTGGAGCATGGCTCCGAGCGACGCGTACTACGACGTCGCCACCGCCCGCACCACCCTGCGCGGCCGCAGGGACCTCGTGATCGGCGATGGCGACGCCCGGGTCCTCGTCCGCTTTCGCGCGGGAGCGCCCGGCAAGAGCGCCGGGCCGGGGCTGCGTGCCGACCTGATCATCGAGACCCTGGCCCATCCGGGTGGCGTGGCGCCTTCGCGTATCATCGGTCTATGGCCCGAGGCGGGGGTGAGCCTCTGCGTCGACGGCACGATGGCCGATCTCCGTGCTGGCGCCCGGGATTTGGTGCGAACTGCCGTCGTCCAGCACCGTCAGAGCGCGTTGAAAGCGGCCTAGGAACGAACCCGAGCCGGAGCCTAGTAGCGTGGTAAGGCCATGACACTACGCACTTCCCTTAGAAATATCGCTATTATCGCCCACGTCGACCACGGAAAGACCACACTCGTCGACGCGATGCTGCGCCAAACCGGCTCCTTCACGGCCCACGAGGAGCTGACCGACCGGGTGATGGACTCGGGCGACCTCGAGCGGGAGAAGGGCATCACCATCCTGGCCAAGAACACGGCCGTCAAGTGGCACGACCTGACGATCAACATCATCGACACCCCTGGTCACGCTGACTTTGGCGGCGAGGTGGAGCGCGGGCTCGCAATGGTCGACGCCGTCGTGCTGCTGGTCGACGCCGCCGAAGGCCCGCTGCCCCAGACCCGGTTCGTCCTACGCAAGACCCTCGAGGCCCGCCTGCCGGTCGTGCTCGTGATCAACAAGGTGGACCGGCCCGACGCGCGCACCGCCGAGGTGGTCACCGAGGTGGAAAACCTGTTCCTCGACCTCGACGCCGACGAGCAGCAGATCTCCTTCCCCATCCTCTACGCGAGCGCCCGTCAGGGCTGGGCCTCGACCAACATCGAGGACACCTCGGGCGACCTCACCCCGCTCTTCCAAACGATCGCCGACCACGTGCCGGCCCCCGAGTACGAGGAGGGGCACGGACTCCAGGCGCTGGTGTGCAACCTCGACGCGTCGCCGTACCTCGGACGCCTCGCGCTCTGCCGAGTCATCAACGGCACCCTCGAGCGCGGCCAGCGCGTGGCGTGGTGCCGCATCGATGGGACCATCGAGCACGCCAAGATCACCGAGCTCTTCATCACCGAGGCCCTCGAGCGCATCCCCGCTCAGAGCGCGGGGCCCGGCGACATCGTCGCGGTCGCGGGTTTCGAGGACATCTTCATCGGCGAGACCCTGGCCGATCCCGAGAATCCGATCGCCCTCGAGCCCCTGCACGTCGACGAGCCCAGCCTCTCGATGACCATCGGCATCAACACGTCGCCCCTCGCGGGCACCGAGGGCAAGCTGCTCACCGCGCGCATGGTCAAGGACCGCCTCGACAAGGAGCTCGTCGGCAACGTGTCGCTGCGCGTGCTCAACACCGAGCGCCCCGACGCGTGGGAAGTCCAAGGCCGCGGCGAACTGCAGCTGGCCATCCTGATCGAGACGATGCGGCGCGAGGGCTTCGAGCTCACGGTCGGCAAGCCCCAGGTCGTCACGAAGATCGTCGACGGCAAGATCCACGAGCCGCTCGAGCACGTCACCATTGACGTTCCCGAGGAGTTCTTCGGCAACGTCACCACGCTGCTCGCCACGCGCAAGGGCACCATGGTCGACATGGTGAACCACGGTACCGGCTGGGTACGCATGGAATGGCGCATCCCCGCGCGGGGCCTCGTCGGCATCCGCACCGAATTCATGACCGAGACCCGCGGCGCGGGGATCATGCACTCGAACTTCGACGGCTACGCCCCCTGGTTCGGCGATATCCGACTGCGGCAGAACGGCGTGCTCGTCGCGGACCGTCGCGGCTACACGACCGGCAACGCCCTGATCGACCTGGAGCAGCGAGGCGTCTTGTTCGTCGGCCCCGGTGTCGAGGTCTACGAGGGCATGATCGTGGGCGAGAACTCGCGCCAGGAAGAGATGAACGTCAATCCCACCAAGGAGAAGAAGCTCACCAACATGCGCGCGTCGGGCAGCGACAACACCGAACGGATCTCGCCCCCCACGATCTTCTCGCTCGAGCAGGCGCTCGAGTTCATCGCGGACGACGAAGCCGCCGAGGTGACCCCGAAGTCGGTGCGCCTGCGCAAGGTGACCCTCGACCAGGCCTCTCGGGCCCGAGGACGCAAGAAGATCTCCGTCTAGCCTCAACTAAGGTCTTGACCGGAGGGATGACAGAGCGGCCGAATGTACCGGTCTTGAAAACCGGCGTGGGCTTGCCCACCGTGGGTTCAAATCCCACTCCCTCCGCCAGTGTGCTTGACCCGACCCACCGCCGAGGGTGAGGCATCGGGCTTCGCGGTCATGGATTCGACAAGGACGCGCGAGAACGCCGCCAACCCGGCCGCGAAAATGGCGATCCTCGCTGGCAGCGTTCCCGTGTCAGCATGCCCGGCGCGAAGGTGATGACCAAGCGTCGCTATCCACGAGGCCTGATGCATGCATAGAGCCTTTCGGCGATTCCCAACGGGACTAATTTGTTCCATTCCCCCGTGTTGTTCGGAGCCGGCCGGTCATGAGCCAACGCGCCTCGCACAAACTCGGAGCCCAGTTCAGCGTGACTATCTCCATGGACGGATCAAGGCAAGAGCCCGAAGAGCAGAAACATCAGTCCGGACTCGAATCAATCAGTGACCGCGTCCGGGTTCACGTCGGGCCACCGACCTGCACAATCTCCGACCCCCTCATTCCAATCTCACGGTAAAGGACGTTGAGGGTCGGCGCACCGGTCACCGTGACCTCAAGGTGGTCCGGGAAGACGTTCAGACCGGTCACCATCTCCTCGACCAGGAGGCGACGCTAGCGGTCCTCTGAGACCTCCCAGTGTGCGTGGGCGTCGAGTCCCGCGAAGCGCTGTCACGACCTCCTCGAAGCGGGCCTGAAGGTCGTTCTCTGCGAGGACCTCGCCAGTCTCCTCGGCGGCCCGCGTAGAAGGGTTGCAGGAGTTTGCGCCGTTGGTCGCTAAGTGTCTCCAGCGTCACTTGGGGCGCCGCCCGGGGGTCCGTCGTGCGCTCTCGCGCACCGACCGGCCCCCTCCGGACAGCCGCTCCCGAGTGGCCGCCGAATTCCTAGATCCCGAACATCCCGGAGAACTTCGTCGGGAGCAAATTCATGTTGCATGGCGTCGCTCAAAGTTTGGACGCAAGATGGCCTCAACGTCCGTTCGATAGAACGGCATGACGTTTGAACCGTCTCTGTTCAGTCGTCTCCTACGCCTTTATCTTGAAGCAAGGAGTGTTGACACCGAAGTGAGTTAATCTGCGTTCCCTGAAATCACGTAATCGCCAATATCAGCAAGCAGCAGTGCCTCATTTCGGTCGCGAACAACTCTGGTGCCTCTGGTTGGCATCGATATCCGCATCGGGAGTGTGGTCAGGAATGCGTCCTTCGCCCGCATCGTTGTCATGACTTGGGGGGAGCGTGGTGCTCGACACGCCCTTGGCGGCAGTCAGCCCCGATGAGCCCTTCGCCGTCACCGAACCAGCAGCGCACGCCGAAGGGTTGCCGCCGCTAGAACAACCAGCCAATGACATCGAGACAATGAGCAGCGTCGCGACGACGGCGCCCACCGATCGGTACCGGCACTTATTGGTGTGCACTGCCATAACTTCCCTCGCACACAGTCGGCCCTGAAACCTCTCGCGCTTCCTCACTCGTTCCGATTCCAGTGTAGTTCTGGCCCTCGAAACAATGACCTTCTGGCTCTGCCAGTGACGACCGGTGCGGCAAGTTACGCCTACGGCGAATGCGGCGTGATGAGTCATCAATGACTAGTCCGACCACCACGTGCAATCAACTTCAACAATCGTTAGGCCACTTCTCGATCCGCCAGCCGGAGATTGTGGGATTCCCCATCGACGGGAACCCGCACCCGACACAGCGACCGATCGGGTCCAGATTCTGCCCAAGAGGTCCACGACGTATGGTGAGCGCACCCACCGAGATCGCTGAAGGGCGTGTTCTCTAGGCTCCAGGAACCTTGACTATGTTCCATCTACGGCCACCGTCGTCCGTGCGCAGCAGCAACGAGCTCGTGAGGTTCTCGGTCAGCCAACCATCGTTTGGCGTAGTGAACTCCACGAGCCCGCCCGGTGGTGCGCCCTTCGCGTAGGAATCAGACCGCAGCACCGTGTTGCTGGTCACGGTGAACCAAGAAGTGCCACCGTTGTTGGTCGCCAGGATCTCCTTGCCGTAGGTGAGGCGCCACTGAGAAGGCGAGATGACGTCCACCGCCCACTGCCTCGGCTTGCCGGGCGGGTAGACGGGATGGAAGGACTGGCCACCGTTGCTGGTCACGAACACCGCCGAGTAGCTGCCCCCACCGTAGGGAACCGCCCCCTTCGAACCGACGAACACCGGTGGCCCGGTGAACCCGCCACCACCCAACGGGACCTTCGGTTGCGTCACGTCTCGTTCGGCCCAGCTCACACCGCCGTCGGTCGTCTCGTAGATGAAGGCGCCGGTGCCGCCGGTGCACCAGAAGAGCACGAAGCCCTTGGTCGCGCTCTCGAAGTGGATGCTCTTGTCACAGGCGAAGGGAATCGAGCCGGGTGTCTTCGAGGTCGTCGAGGGACTGCTCTGGAAGATCTTGCGCCAACTCACACCACCGTCAGACGTCCGGTAGATCCCAATTGGCATCGACCCTCCTGCGCCCACCGCGTCCGTGCACGTTCCGTCCTGCAGCGTGACGAACTGCAGCGTGCAACCCGACTGCGGCAGTGCACTGACCCCGGTACCGACGCCGACCTTCGACCAGTGGCGACCGGCGTCGCTCGTCGTCTCGATGACCTGGGGACCCTTTTCGATACCTCCATAGACGAGCCAGGCGCGCGTCGGCGAGAGGGCGAAGAAGCCGTTGATCCAGTGCGTGCCGCCGTCGACGCTCAGGCCGGGTGGAGTGACGTCGTTCCAGGTCCTGCCCGCGTTCGTCGTCAACTCGATGCCTTGTCCGCCACCGCTCAGCTTCACCTCGTTGGCGGTTGAGACCCAAAGCGTGCTCGGCCCGAAGGGAACGACCTGGAGCAGACTCTGCCCGCCGAGGACAGCGAGTGCCGTGAGGTTGGAAGATCCACCCAGCGAACCGCGTCTCGGGCTCGAGGCGTGGACGCGAAGGGGCGACGAGGGATGAGTGCCGCCACCGCGGCCTTGCCAGGCGGCCGCGGCCACGACGCGCACGAGAAGCGCCGCCGCCCCGAAGCGAAGACGACGATGAAGCCCGTTCCGATGAGCCTCTTTGATCAGGAGTTCCGTGAGGTCCGTCACCGCCGGACGGCTCGTCCGCCTGACTGGTGTCATCGTCATCTTCGCTCCTTGCCGGGCCGACATTGATGGTACTAATGTGAATAGTACTATGCAGATACCGAAAGTCAACAGGAACGAATCGACTTCCCTCCACGAACAGGTGGCCGCCGAAATCCGTCGGGCGATCGCCGAGGGAGAGGCCGCCCAGGGGGAACGACTACCTCCCGCCGTCGACCTCGCGGCCGTGCTGGGCGTGAACAAGAACACGGTGATCCGGGCTCTGCACATCCTTCGCGACGAGGGCGTGCTGGACTTCACCCGGGGACGCGGCGCGCGCGTCGTCGGCACTCCCGAGCGCAGCGCCCTCTTCATGAAGATGAACGAGCTCGTCGCCCTGGCCCGCGAGCAGGGGTACCGCCGGGACGAACTCGCCTCGATGATCCTGTCGGTGCGGTAGGCGAGCGGCAATGACATTGATCGAGAAGCGGCCGAAGCCGAGGGTGGATGACCCGATCGAGGTACTGATCCGCGAAGCACGTCAGCGCTCGCGTCGGCGGCGCGCCACGCTCAGCGCGTTGGCGACCGGCCTCGCCGTAGTAGTTCTGGTCGTCGTGGCCTCGGTGGTTTGGGGGCGCGCCAACAGTGGACCGAACGTAGCCAACAAGCCCGTCAGTTCAGCCGCGGCGGCCCTGCCCCCGTGTCGCGCCGCCCAACTCGCTGTCACCGACGTCGCCGGTAATGGCGCGGCTCTCACGTTCCCTTGGATCATCCACTACAAGAACATCAGTTCATCCTCGTGCGCCCTCACCGGCTACCCGACCGTCGTAGGGACTGACAAGTGGACGCGGAGGCTCTTCGCGGCCACCCACACACTGAACTCGTACACGGGGGGCTGGATGGGGTATCGGGCCAACGCACAGCCGAAGCCGGTGCCCACGGTCGCCCTTCGTGCTCGTACCGGCGTCGCATCCTCGATGATCGATGCACTGGTCAATGACAACTGGCGCGTGTGCCACGTGTTCACGTCGATCCGGGTGACGGTGCCTGGGAGCACGACGCCGTTCGTGCTGACGAGCTTGATTGAGGACTGCAAGTACTTCCAGGCGCATCCGATTGTTCCGGGCACGACGGGTCGGGCGTACTGATGGGGAGGCCCACGCAACAGGTCAGCGTTCAGAAGTTCGAACTGTCCAAGAAGATGGCCAATCAGAGCGTGAAGTGCCTCGCACTCCTCTTCGTCGTGACAATGGCGGGTGCCCTGGCGCCGTTGGGCTCGGCCGTCGCCTCGATGAATCCGACCGGCCCGGCCTGGCACGCGCGGATCGTTGTGAAGGGTCAGTTCGCGGACCTCATGAGCGCGGGCTCCAGCCTCTACGCCGTGAGCCTGGCCACGAAAGGTCCTGCGTCGAGCGGGACGCGCGTCGTGCGGGTAGATCCGACCTCGGGGAAGGTCGTGGCAACCTCCGTCGTTCTGCCTGGGATCACGGCGCCTCAGTTCGTGGACGGGGCGCTGTGGATCGCCGGACAGAGGTCGCACGGAACAGCTTCGAGCCAAAGCGCATTCGTGGTGAGCAAGCTGTCGGCGTCCACGCTCCGGCGAGTCCGGGTCATCCAGACGCCGCTCGGCCCCTTCGGAGAGCCGATTCTGGCGGGAGGCCCGGGAGGACTGTTGTGGGTGGGGGTTGAAGGGGGAACCAGTTCGTGTGACCTGCGCCGGGTCAATCCCGCGACGGGGGGATCCAACACCTTGGCTGTCGTTCGCGTGTCCGCGAATCCCTGCGCGGGCATGACCCTCGACACAACCGGGCGGTACCTCTACGCGGCGACGTCGGCGGGCGGCTCCGACGAGATCTTCAAGCTCAATGCACGCACCGGAGCGATGATCGGTCACGGGTTCTTTACAGCTCCCGCCATTCTCTTCTCGATGGTCGCAGTCGAGTCCCGGCTCTGGGTCGCCGGCGGGTACCCCGGTACGGACGGTTCGCTCACGTATCTATCCACGTCGCCGCTGAAGGTTCTCGCGCATTCCAACGTCGGTGAGCAATCCGCAGGAACGCTGCCCACCTTCGGGCAGTTTCCCGTCGTCGATTACTCGGACGGTCGTGTTTGGGTAGGAAGCGATGCGAACCTGGCGTGCTTCGCGCCGACGAGCCCTCGCGTTCTCGCCCAAGTTGGGCAGGGGCCTCCGCCGCCGATTGTGACGGACTCCTTGGTCGTCGTCGGCGGTCACCTGTGGGCGAACGCGGACTTCGGTCCGCCGACGGGCCTGGTGCGACTCGCACCACCACCGACGTGCCTCCCGTGAACACGTCTCCGACCGGGACTCCCCAGGAGTGTCTGAAGTCCAGATCACGTGGAACCTTGGCGTCGAGACTTCTTGACGTCAGGATGTCGCGCCACCTTAGAGTTCTTGTGTCAATCCTTCTGGTGCTCCTCGTCCTACTCGGAGTTCAGTCGGCTTGGGTTCAAGCCTCCCACGCCGCCGCGCTCGGCCGCTCAACTCGGCACAGCATGCGGGTCTTGACGTGGCGCACGCCGCAGACGGTGGCCGTCGCCGTCCCGGCGGCAAGCTTCCCGGTGTCTGTCTATCCCTACAGCGACCGCGCGGCGAACGGAGTCTCCGAACCCGGGTGTCCCGCACCAACCGGCCTCTCGCCTTCAAAGGACACATTGACCCGTGACGCCGCGGCTCGTCAGATCGATGCGTTATCGGAATCCAAATACTCCGCGTTAAGCGTGACCGACACGACCATGTGGCCGAACGTGATCCTTCATCAGGTGGGCGCCGTAGGAACGGTCAGTCCTTCTCGTCTGATCGTTCAGCGCGAAGCGGCCTCGGACGTGAGCGTGACGAAGAAGTGTGGGAGCTTCATCACGAGCGCGACGTGGGTTGTCGAAGCGTGTCCCGCCCTAAAGGGCACCACTGGAACTTCCTCTTGCACTAGAGATCCGGCGCTCGTTGGCTACTTCTACTTCGTGAAGCGGAGCGGCCACTGGCTGATCACTTTCGTATACGGGTAGAGGGGGTGGTTTCAAGCCGCCGGTGAAAGGTTGCAGACTTCTGCCACATTGGGCCTCCAACATGATCGCGGTTACCTACAACAGATTGAGGAATTAGGGCTTGATCAGCGTCCACCGGTTACCACCGTCTTCGGTCCTCCACATCAGGTTGGGCAACCCTCCGCCACGGCCTTGGCTGAGCGCGACTCCCTGACGCGCGTTCGTGAACGACAGCGACCACCAGAAGAGCCCAGCCGGCAGCGACCCGGCGAACTGGGGCGTCGAGGACTCGCTGGTGACTCGGTAGAGATTCGGCGTGTGCCATTCGTTGATGAGGTAGGCGACCGAACTCGTCACCGGATCGAAAGTGCCAAAGCCGAACTGACCCAGAAGACCGCCAGACTCCTCCTCCCACCGGCTCCCGCCATCGGACGAGTACACGATGTCGCCTTGCTGGTTGCCCTGGTCGCACGTTGCCCACAGGACCTGTGTTGACACTGGCAGGAGCCAGCAGTTGTTGACACTGGAAAGGTCGGGCTGGACTCGAACGGTCCAACTCCGGCCCTCGTTGTCCGATGTGGCCAGGAACGGTGAGTAGGGAGTGGATGTCTGGTCCTGGGTCGTCAGCCACACTGTGCGGCCGTAGGCCGCGACGGCGATGCTCCCGAGCCAGTACTTCTTGAGCGACCGAGGTAACGAAAGGTCCGACCATTTGGCGGCGGAAGTCGGCGAGCGATTGAGTCGGGCATTGGTGCACTTGGTGGGCTTCGCCCTGCACTGAACGGTCGTTGCGTAGAACAGGTTGCTCGCTGCAGTCAGGTCAAGTATCTGAGTGTGCGGGGCGATCTCAACACTGCGCCACGACCTGCCTCCGTTGACGGTTGCGAAGAGCGCAGACGTCCTCCACGTCCGACCGGTACTCGCGTACTCCACGGCGTATCCGTCAGAGGGATTGGCGAAGACCACTTGGCTGATGGGGGGCTCATTCGCCCCCTGTACTTGGGTGACCGGCGGCACGGTGACGCTGCGAAAAGACTGACCACCGTTGTCCGAGCGTTCAAGTCGAATGCAGTCCCTGAGGGTGCAGGATTGCGATTCCCACAGCACGTAAAGTACGTTCGAGTTGCCGCCTCGAGTGACGATGGCGGGTGACCATTCATTCAACGTCGCGCTACCAGAGACCGAGGCTTGGTTGACACCGATGAGGGTGCCCATCACCATGATCCACGTACGAAGCCCCGCGAGGATGGCCAACATGCGCCTGGGACGTACTCCATCTCGAAGCATGGACTGCAACTATAGGTTTCGATGGTGGAGGTCAGTGAGGCCAGCGGGCGGGGTCGATTCGATCTTTGAGAGCGCGTCGACGAGGTGCTCTGGCAGTCAAATCCCTGGAGCCGCTCTGGGGCTAAGAAGTCTCTCGCCTGGTTCCATCTAGGGTCAGACGGCTAATCGCGTCTCTCAAGACAACCCATGATGGGAGACATCCGGTCTTTCGTCAACTCAGTCCACTCACCGCCAGTGCGGGGTGGCAGACTTGTTTCGTCAGGCCGCCGAAGTGAACCCGCGTCCCGCACGGCCGCCGCTTGGTGTGGGAGATTGCAGAAGGCGAGCCGCAAGATCACGGACAGCTTGAGTCGCGGCGGCCAGGGAAGTTGGAGATGCTCGCCGTCGAACCCTTCACTTCGCCGTTGGCACTTGCCCTCATCAAGGGTCCCTCGTGACAAGCAAATTGATTCCGCGCGTCCGATTCGACAACATGCGGGACCGTACGGCCTCAGTACCTTCAGGCTTCGAGGGCGAACTCCGCGCGAACACGTTCGATGAGGTGACGAGCGTCATGCGCCGGGCTGAGGCGGCTTCGCGTCGAGGACTCTGGGCCGCCGGCTACCTCTCCCGCGAGTACGAGCCGGCCTTTGACGGGGGCCTTGTCTTGCGCGAACGCGATCCCCAATGGTGCTCACAGCTTCCGCTGGCCTGGTTCGGACTCTTCCGAGACTGCGTCACGACGCCGCTGCGGCCCGCGCGAGTCGGTTCGTCGATGGACTGGTTCAGAAGTACATCGACTCAGCAGCATTAGGCTCTCGTGGTGGACTTCATAGATTCATCGCGGATTCGGTGCAAGGCAGTCGCGGACCTCGTGATGACATCCGAGGAGGCGGCCCGGTTCATCGCGCCGGGCGACCACGTCGGCATGAGCGGGTTCACCGGGGCCGGCTACCCGAAGTCGGTGCCGGCCGCACTGGTCACCCGCGTCACCCAGGCGGCCGAGCGGGGCGACCACTTCGCCGTGAGCGTCTGGACCGGAGCCTCCACCGCACCCGAGCTCGACGGCGCGCTCGCGGCCGTCGACGGGATCGACCTGCGAATGCCCTATCAGTCCGACCCGGTCACTCGCGCCAAGATCAACGCCGGGCTGATGGACTACCTGGACCTGCATCTTTCGCACGTCGCGCAGATGGTGTGGGAGGGCTTCTTCGGCCACCTCGACGTCGCCGTCATCGAGGTCGCCGGGGTCACCGCCGACGGCCACCTGATCCCCTCCTCCTCGGTGGGCAACAACAAGACGTGGATCGACATGGCCGACCGGGTGATCCTGGAGGTCAATTCGTGGCAGCCCCCCGAACTCGAAGGCATGCACGACGTCTACTACGGCACCGCGCTGCCGCCGAACCGCAAGCCGATCCAGATCCTCCGGCCCGGCGACCGGATCGGCGTCCCCTACCTGCAGTGCCCGCGCGAGAAGATCGTCGCCGTCGTCGAGACGAACGCCCCGGACCGCAACACGGCCTTCAAACCCGTCGACGAGACGTCGAGGCTCATCGCCGGTAATGTCTTGGAGTTCCTCAGCCACGAGGTGCGCCAGGGACGCCTTCCGGCGACGCTCCTGCCGCTGCAGTCGGGCGTGGGCAACATCGCCAACGCCGTGCTCAGCGAGCTCGACGACGGACCGTTCCGGCCGATCACGGCGTACACCGAGGTCATCCAGGACGGCATGCTGGAACTGCTGCGCTCGGGCACGATGAGCATGGCCTCGGCGACGGCCTTCTCGCTGAGCGAAGCCGGCCACGCCGGCCTGCGCGCCAACATCGCCGACTACCGAGACCGGATCATCCTGCGCCCCCAGGAGATCAGCAACCATCCCGAGGTGATACGCCGGCTCGGCTGCCTGGCGATGAACGGCGCCATCGAGGCCGACATCTACGGCAACATCAACTCCACGCACATCATGGGCTCGGGCATCCAGAACGGCATCGGCGGGTCGGGCGACTTCGCCCGCAACGCCTACATCGCGATGTTCCTGACCCCGTCGACCGCCCGCCAGGGGGCGATCTCGTGCATCGTGCCGATGGCCAGCCACGTCGACCACACCGAGCACGACGTGCACGTCATCATCACCGAACAGGGCGTCGCTGACCTGCGCGGCCTGGCTCCCCGGCGTCGCGCCCAGAAGATCATCGACCACTGCGCCCACCCCGACTACCGCCCGGCGCTGCAGGACTACTTCGATCGGGCGATGGCGAGCGGGTCCGCCCGCCACACCCCGCACCTGCTGGGCGAGGCACTGTCGTGGCACAGCCGCTATCAGCAGATGGGAACGATGCGCCGCGACTAACCGTGCAGATCGAGCGCGAGGTCGAGCGCGGGGCTCGAATGGGTGAGGGCCCCCACCGCGATGTAGTCGACGCCCGTCTCGGCGACCGCTCGCGCGTTGGCCAGGGTCATCCCGCCGCTCGCCTCGAGGCGGATCCCGCCCATCGAGCGCGCGACCGCCACCGCACTCCTCAGCTGGTCGAGGTCCATGTTGTCGAGCAGTATGAGCTGGCTGCCCATCGCCACCGCCTCACGCACCTGGTCGAGCGTGTCGCACTCCACCTCGAGCTCCAGACCGGGCGCCAGGGCGCGCACCGCCTCGAGCGCCGCGCCGATTCCGCCCGTCGCCACGACGTGGTTGTCCTTGATCAGGGCGGCGTCGCCCAGGCCCATCCGGTGGTTCTGGCCCCCGCCGCAGCGCACCGCGTACTTCTCCAGCTGGCGAAGCCCAGGAATCGTCTTGCGGGTGTCGCGCACCACGCAGCCGGTTCCCTCCAGGGCGCGCACCCACTCGCTGGTCGCGGTTGCGATCCCCGACAGGTGCGTCATGAAGTTGAGCAGGGTGCGTTCGGCGAGCAGCAGGGGACGCAACGGCCCGGCGATGCGCAGCGCCTCCGTGCCCGGCTCCACGAGGTCGCCGTCGCGAGCGAGCACGCCGACCCCGTCCGCGCTGATTCCCACCATCTCGAGAATCGCCAGGGCGACCGGCACGCCGCAGAGCACGCCGCGAGCGCGCGCGACCACGTCGGCGAGCGCGACGGCGTCGGCGTCCACCGTGGCCACGCTCGTCACGTCCGGTCCGTAGCGCAGGTCCTCGTCGAGCGCGACGCTGACGAGCCTCTCGAGTTCCGCCGGATCGATGCCGGCCCGGGCGAGTTCTCCCTCCACCAGCGCGGAGAAGCTCACACCAGCGCCCCGACCCTGGCGACGACCTCTCCGTCGGCGACTCGCAGCTCGATGCGCTGAGCCCACTGCGGGCTCGTCTCGGGGAAGTCGCTGCGCCGGTGACAGCCGCGGCTTTCGGTGCGCAGCCACGCCGCGCCGGCCACCAGGGCCGAGACGGCGTGCAGATTGGTCGCCTCGAGCGTCTCGAGGTCCAGCGGGCCGGTCGGGGCGTCGGACGCCTCCTCGAGGCGTCCGAGTAGGTGCTCCAGGCCCTCCTGGTTCCTCAGCACTCCGGCGTTGAGCGACATCTCGGCAGCGAGCCCGTCGCGCTCGCGCGGCTCGACACCGGCGCCGGCGGGCACCGGGATCGCGTGCCCGGTTCCGGCCGGGCCAGCTCCGCCCGCTTCGGTGGACTCGAAGAGCTGTCCCATCCGCCGTCCCATGATCAAGGCCTCGGTGAGGGAGTTCGAGGCGAGCCGGTTGGCGCCGTGGACCCCGGTGGAGGCGACTTCACCGATGGCGTAGAGCCCGCGAACCGTGGTGCGACCGTCCATGTCCGCCCACACCCCTCCGCAGGCGTAGTGCGCCCCGGGGGCCACCGGGATCGGCTCGGTCGCCGGGTCGATACCGAGCGACCGGCAGATCGACGTCACCGTCGGGAAGTCATGCTCGAGGCGCGAGGCGCCGAGCGCCCTCACGTCGAGCCACAGGTTCGTCGAGGGTCCGTCCCCCAGGACCATGGCTCGCTGCATGGTCGCCGCCACGACGTCGCGCGGAGCCAGATCGGCCAGCGGGTGCTGTCCCGCCATCACGGAGTTGCCGTGCGCGTCGATGATCACGCCGCCGGCGCCGCGCAGCGCCTCGGTCACCAGCGGGCACTGGCCCCGCCGGCCACTCTGGAAGAGCACCGTCGGATGGAACTGCACGAATTCGACGTCCGTGAGCTTGGCTCCCGCCCGGACCGCCAGCGCGAGGCCGTCACCCGTCACCTCGACGGGGTTGCTCGTGGTCGCGTAGGCCTGGCCGAAGCCGCCCGAGGCGAGCACGACCGTGGCGGCACGGATCATCCCGACGTGCAGGACCTTCTCGGGTGCCTGTCCGACCCGGCCGGCGAGCAGTCCGACCACCCGCCCGTCGTCGCCGAGCAGGGCGTCGATCGCGACGGTCTCCTCGAGCATCTCGATGTTCGCGTCGACCACCGCGCGCAGCAGCGTCCGGTGGACCTCGGCCCCCGAGGCGTCACCGCCGGCGTGGACGATGCGCCGGTGCGAGTGGCCTCCTTCGAGACCCAACCTGCCCTCGTCGAAGCGGGCTCCAAGCTGCGCCAGCGCGCCGATGGCCCCCGGTGCCGCGCTGACCAGCGCGCTCACGGCTGACTCCTGGCCGAGCCCCGCGCCGGCCACGAGGGTGTCGGCGACGTGAAGGTCAAAGGAATCCTCGCGGTCCATCACCGCGGCCAGGCCTCCCTGGGCGAGCGGCGTCGATCCGCCGCCGGGCCCGCCCTTGCACAAGATGATCACTCGCCGGCCCCACGCATTGGCCGTCAGCGCCGCGCTGAGTCCGGCGGCCCCGGTGCCGACAATGACGACGTCGGCCTCCCTGGTCCACCTGACGTCGGACTTCGGCAGATAACGCAGTCGCGACGGGTTCACTCGCCCACCATCGAAGGTGTGCCGACGCTGATCATCGCTTCAACCGAACGGCGGGCGCGGGCGGCGATCTCGGGGTCGACCACGACCTCGCTCACGCCGTCTCGCAGGCAGCGAAGAAGGATCTCCGGCGTGGTCATCTTCATGTAGACGCACTCGGCCTTGGGGTTCACCGCAGTCCAGCGGACCTTGGGATTGGCGCCGCGCAACTGATGGAGTATGCCGGTCTCCGTCGCGACCAGCACCGTGCGTGAGGTGGTCGTCCTGGCCGCCTCGAGCATCGCTCCGGTGGAGAACACGTGGGTCCTTTCCGCCGGCAGGTCGCCCGTTCCCGCCATCCAGAGGGCCGCGGTCGTGCAGCCGCACTCGGGGTGAATGTAGAGCTCCGCGTCGGGCTCCTCCATCACCTTGGCCCGCAGGTCCTGCGGGCTGATCCCCGCGTGGACGTGGCACTCGCCCATCCATATGTGCATGTTCTCGCGTCCGGTGGCCCGCTGGACGTGCGCGCCGAGGAACTGGTCGGGCAGGAAGAGCACCTCCTGGTCGGGGTCGATCGCCGCAACGATGTCGACCGCGTTCGCCGAGGTGCAGCAGATATCGGTCTCGGCCTTGACCTCGGCGCTGGTGTTCACGTACGAGACGACGACCGCCCCGGGGTGCTCCGATTTCCACGCCCTCAGCTGGTCCGCGTTGATGCTGTCCGAGAGCGAGCAGCCGGCCCGCGGCTCGGGGATGAGCACCGTTCGGTCGGGCGCGAGGATCTTGGCCGTCTCGGCCATGAAGTAGACCCCGGCGAACACGATCGTCGAGGCGCCGCTCTCGGCCGCGATGCGAGAGAGGGCCAGCGAGTCCCCGACGTGGTGCGCCACGTCCTGTATTTCGGGGCGCTGGTAGTTGTGGGCGAGGATGAGCGCGTCGCGCTCGGCGGCGAGGCGCCTCACTTCGGCGGCCCACTCGTCGTGACTCATCGGCTTCGCGCGGCCTGTCGTCGTGGTCATCGGGTCTCCTGACCGCTGCGCTGCTTCGAGAGACCAACGCTCTGCTTCAGCCCCGCAACGTCCTTAGGTTTTCGACTTAGAGTCGAAAACTCCTAGTACAGGGTATCATGGAGAGGTGGGAATTGGCCAGGAATCGCCAGGAACCGGAGGATTGTCGCTAAACGACGTGGTCGGGCGCGGTCACCCCGGGGGCCGTTTCCGCCACGAGGTGCTCGCCGTCGTCTTCCAGGTGAGAGACGCCCGGCTGCACGTGCTGCTCTGGCAGCGGGCGCAGGTCCCGTTCGCCGGCGCGTGGGCGCTGCCCGGAGGTCCGCTCGAGGCCAGCGAACGCCTCGGCGCCTCGCTGGGCCGACATCTCGCGACCAAGGTGGACCTCACCAACGTGGCGTACCTCGAGCAGCTCGAGACCCGAAGCGACGTCGAGCGCGATCCCCGCGAGCGCGTGATCGCGACCGCCTACCTCGTGCTGGTGTCGACCGACCACAACCCCGAAGTGCCCTCGGACACTCGGTGGCACTGCGTGGACGACATGCCGACGACCGCGTTCGACCACGCCTCGATCGTGGAGTCGGGGCGCGAGCGGCTGAGGGCGAAGCTCACCTACACGAACGCGGGCTTCGCCATGGCCCCCGAGACCTTCACCATCGCCCAGCTGAAGGGCATCTACGCGGCGTGCATTGGCCATCCAATCTCGGCCACGAACCTCCAGCGGGTGCTCATCCGCCGCAACGTCATCGAGCCGACCAGCTCCACCATCCAGTCAACCCCGGCCGGCGGTCGGCCCGCCACGCTCTACCACTTCACCGAGCGGGTCTTGCTCGTCACGAACCCCTTCGCGGTCTTCAAGCCGCCCGCCGCCACGTAGTGCCTCGGGAACGCAGGCTGGCCCAGCCCGAGGTCAGTCGCCGAGCCCGCCGGCGAGGCGGCGAGCGTCGGTCAGCGGGACGCGCCACATGGACTTGAGCTTCTCGATCGACTCGCCCAACCAGTCGATCGCGGCCGTGATCGACTCCGACGAGCCCTCAAGCGCGCAGGTTCCTTCGGGCCGAATCCGTCGCGCGGAGAGGTACGCGACCGCCCCGACCTGATCGTGCAGATGGCCGAGGATCTCCTGGACCTCCTCCAGCGAGCTCGCCACGTTGGCCGCGTCCTTTCCGAGGTACGCGCCGGCGACCTCGGCGCTGTAGCGGCCGTGCTTGGCCATGATCCGCACCTGATGCAGCTGCAGGTTCGTGGGCGCGGGGCCGAACTTGTCGGCCGCCTTGAAGAGGGTCTTCAGCGTGTCCTCGAGCTCGGGACCGAAGACGACGCTCGCGCGCCTCGAGGCGTTCTTGCGAAGCGGCGGGTCCAGCACCGCGTCGCACAGCGAGGAGATGAGGCGGCGGTACCTCTTGGACTTCAACATCGCCCGGACGCGGATCTTCTCCCTCTGGCGTCGCTGGTCGATCCTCTTCAGCACCGAACGGTCCAGGGAGAGCGGGAGCTCGTCGCTGAGTGACTGGAGCAGGTCGTAGAGCACGTCGAGGTCGCGCTGGCGCCCGAGGATCCCGCCCAGCCAGCTCAACTCCCTACGCAGGCGCCGGAGGGAACGCTTCTTCAGGACCGGGGCGAAGATCTTGAGCTCGCTGCGGAGCCGACGCGTGCACACCCGCAGCTGGTGGACCCCTTCGGGATCGTCACCCTGGCGCGCGACGGGATCGAACTTCAAGATCCCGGCCGCCTCACGTCCGAGCACCGACCGGACGATCTGCTCGCAACTCGACTTGGACCGCTTCTTGTGCGCCGAACCTTTAGGCATATGACCATCTTGGCCCACTTTTCGATCGAGCGGGCGGAATGATCCGGCCAAACATCATCGGAGCCACGCGAGGAGTGCGTCGCGGGCCCGCCCGGCCGATGGACCGGCGCGATCAGGGGCGGATGCGGGCCCGGATGGCGGCGATCCACTCCGACGCCGACCGGCGGGCTTCGGCGACCTCCTGGCGGCGGTCGTCCGAACCCGCCCCGGTCACGGGGTAGGAGCCGAGGAACTTGACCCGCGACAGGTGGGCCTGGAGGTCGCAGAGGCAGTCCGCCACCACGTCGTCGGCCACGTGACCCTCGAACTCGATGACGAAGCAGTAGTTCCCGAGCCCGCGCTTCGTCGGGCGGCTCTCGAGCTTGGTCAGGTTGATGTCGCGCGCCGCGAATCGACCCAGGATCGCGTACAGCGACCCGGGGCGATCGGCGTCCTGGAAGCAGACGATCGTCGTGCGGTCGTGGCCGGTCGGCGAGGTGATCTCGTCGCGGCCCACCAGCACGAAGCGCGTCACGTTGCCCGGGTGGTCCTCGATGTCGCTCGCGATCGCCGCGAGCCCGAAGAGCTCACCGGCCATCTTCGAGCCGACGGCCGCCCAGGGCTCGTTCGAACCGGCGACCTCGCGCGCGGCCTGGGAGGTCGACGCCGTCTGCTCGCTCGTGGCGCCGAGCGTCGCGAGGAAGTTTCGGCACTGGGCCAGCGCGTGCACGTAGCTCAGCACCTTGGTGACCTCGCCCAGCGCCACGCCGGTGCGGGCCAGGAGGTAGAGGTGGATCGGTATGACGACCTCTCGCTCGATGACCAGGTCGTGATCGAAGACCAGGCCGTCGATGGTCGCCGAGACGGTCCCTTCGATCGCGTTCTCCAGCGGCACCAGCCCCTGGTCCATGGTTCCGTCCGCGACGCTGGCCAGCAGGTCGGCGAACGAACCGAAGGCGACGGCCTCCACGTCCTCGAGGGTGGCGACGGCCTCGTGGGAGAACGAGCCTTCCGGACCGAGGTAGCCAACCCGAGTTAGTGCCATCAAGGGATGCTACTTCGAGCGCTGCGGGCCATTGGCGGGAGGGTTCTTCGCCGCGCCCGCCAAGTGCGTACGATGGCTAGGGACTGAATTGGAAGGTTTTGTATGGGAAATCAAATGTTTGAGTACAACGCGCAGCTCGGCGACGCCGTCTTCGACTACTGCCGCGATCGGCTCTCTCATCCTGTGCCGCTGGACTTCGGCAGCCTGGTGGCGGTGCCCGAAAAGGACCTCGAAGGCCTGATCAGCCCCGAGGGGAAGGATCCGGAACTGATACTGAAGTTCTTCAAGGAGAAGCTCGCGCCATCGGTCGTCTCGATCGACTCGCCGGGCTTCCTCGCCTTCATCCCCAACGCCCCCACCAAGAACTCGCTGCTCTTCGACATGGTCGTGGCCTGTTCGGGGCTCAACGGCACCAGCTGGCTCGAGTCGGCCGGCGTCGTCGAGGCCGAGAACCAGGCGCTCGCGTTCTTGGCCCAGCGCGCGGGGATGCCCGCGGGCTCGGGTGGAGCCTTCGTCTCGGGCGGCTCCATGGGCAACCTCGCGAGCCTCACCGTCGGACGCGACGTCGGACGGGCCAACCGACCCGACGTCCCGGCGCACCTGTTGCGCTTCGCCATCTCCGCCGACGCCCACTCGAGCATCGGCAAGGCCCTGCACGTGCTCGGCATCAACGCGCTGCTGGTCGAGACCGACGACCACCGCTTCACCCGGGCCAACCTGGAAAAGGCCCTCGCCAACGACGACAATCCCGAGAGTGTGATCGGCGTGGTCGCCACGTCGGGGACCACCAACGCCGGCATCATCGACGACATCGAGGGGCTCGGCAGCTTCGCGCGCGAGCACGGCCTCTGGTACCACGTCGACGGCGCCTACGGGGGCGCCGCGATCTTCTCGGCCACGCACGGCGATCTCCTCGCCGGGCTTCGCCACGCCGACAGCTTCGTCGTGGACCCCCACAAGTGGCTCTTCGCGCCCCTGGACTGCGCCGCCCTGATCTACCGCAACCCCACGGTCGCGCGAAAGATCCTGGCCCAGGAGGCGAGCTACCTCGACATCCTGCACACCGGCGACGACGAGAACTACGAGTGGAACCCCTCGGACTTCGCCATCCACCTCTCTCGCCGGGCCCGAGGCCTGCCGTTCTGGTTCTCGCTCGTCACCAACGGCGTCGACGCCTACGAGACGGCCATCCAGGTCGCGATCGACCTGGCCGAGCGCACGGCCGTGATGATCGGCGGGATGGACCACGTCGAGCTGGTGCGCCCGGTCGGGCTCACGGTGGTGCTCTTTCGGCGCAAGGGTTGGAACGAGGAGCGCTACACCCTCTGGAGCCGCCAGCTGCTGGCCGACCAGATTGCCTTCGTCACTCCCACCAAGTGGGAAGGCGAGACCGTCGCCCGCCTCGCCTTCCTGCACCCCGACACCACCGACGAGCTCGTCCGCCAGATACTCGAGTCGATGCGCGACTAACGCCCCTTCAGGAGCGGATCCAAGGGGTTGCGGGTCGCCTCGCCGCGCAGCGACTTGGCGCGCCAGGCGACGCCGCCGAGCGCCTCGAGGACCACGCGGTTGGCGAGGTAGGCCGTGATCTCGGCGTGGTCGTAGGGCGGCGACACCTCCACCACGTCGATGCCGCCGAGCGGCGTTCCCATGGCGATGCGGCGAACCGCGTCGAGCAGCTGCCGGCTCGAGAGGCCACCCGGTTCGGGCGTGCCGGTGCCCGGCGCCGAGCCGGGGTCCACCACGTCGACGTCGACCGAGAGGAACACCGCGTCGCAGTCGTCCACGGCGGTGGCGAGCGCCTCGTCGAGCACCGCGTCGAGACCACGCGAGACGATCTCGCTCATCTCGAAGGACCTCATGCCCTGGCCGGCCATCCAGTCCAGCGTCTCGGGCTCGGGCCAGTAGCCGCGCAGGCCGATCTGCAGGAACCGGTCGCCCCGGCAGGCGCCCGACTCGATCAGGCGGCGCATGGGGGTGCCGTGACCGTAGAGCGAGCCCATCTGGGTGTTGCCGGTGTCGGCGTGGGCGTCGAAGTGGATCACCGACACCCGGCCCCATCCCACGTGGCGGGCGAGTCCGGTGACGTCAGGCAGGGCGATGGTGTGGTCGCCGCCCAGGATGACCGGAATGACGCCCGCCGCGGCGACCGCCGTGACGCGCGCCTCGAGCGCCGCCAGCGACCGCTCGGTGTCGCCCGAGGGCATCTCCACGTCGCCCAGGTCCACCACGCCCAGCTCCACGAGGGGGTCCACGCCGAGCGCGAGGCTCGGGCGCATGCCGTCGTGGGGGAGGTAGTCGGTGGTGCGGATGGCCTGCGGTCCGAACCGGCAGCCCGATCGATGCGACGTGCCCCCGTCGAAGGGCGCGCCGATGATCACTGCCGCCGCGCCCGCCCACTGCGGGCGGTCGTCGGGGTCCGCCGCCGGCACGCCGAGGAAGGTGGCGTCGGGGCCGTAAAGATTGCCTATGCGCATCGCGCTCCTCTGAGATGGGGACGTCCCATTATCGCCCGTGCGGGCCGGACGCGCGAACCAGAGCGGGCCGCGGCGGCGAATCTACGGCGGCGTCGCGCGGAACGAACCTTGGCCGCGATGACGGGCCCAACGCGCACCGCGCCGCCGCCACCTACGCTGGAGCAATGGACAAAGTTCGCTCAATATCGGTCTCACGGGTCATCAACGCGTCGCCGGCGGTCATCTTCGATCTCCTGGCCGATCCGAGCCAGCACCCCCGCCTCGACGGTTCGAGCACGGTGCGCAGGGTCCGCCACGCCCCCGAACGCCTGTTCCTGGGCGCCACGTTCTCCATGGACATGAAGGCCGGCTTGCACTACTTCACCCGCAACAAGGTCGTGGCGTTCGAGGAGTTCAAGTGCATTGCGTGGCATCACTTCGCCCAGTTCGTGTGGCGCTACGACCTCGAGGAGGTCCCGGGCGGCACCAAGGTGACCGAATCGTTCGACTACGACAGGCCGTGGGCCTTCGCCATCATCCTGCTGGGCTTCCCCGAGAAGAATCGCGTGTCGATGGAAAGGACGCTCGAGCGCCTCGAGGCCATCGTCACTTCGTGACCGCGACACCTGCCCCCACGTCGAGCAGCTCCACCCAGGTCTGACCCGGGGTGAGGGCGATCACCTTGCCCGAAGCGGTCTGGTAGGTGAGCGGATCGGTCTTCAGCGAACCTCGCGACCACGTGCCGTGGACTTCCTTGCCGTCGGTGAAGACGGCGGCCGTGCCCGAGCCCTGGAGGTTGGCGTACGACGCCATGGTCCCGAGGCCGTTGACGTAGTTCACCCACATGACGATCACGTTCTTGGGCGACTCGCGCGCGCCGGTGCCCGTGACGTCGGGCTGGCCGAAAAGGGTACGGTCCCACGACGTCGTCGCGCTGTCCCAGGTCCACGTCACCGGATAGATGCTCGGGAACCCGACCGTGAACTTCGCCACCGCCGCCCCGGCGGCCGCCTGGCTCGCTGGACGGTAGGCAAAGATCGGCTTCGGCGGTGTCGGCGTTCCCCCGAACGCGAACAAGCGCGCGACGATCCCGTACAGGTTGTAGGGCGCCTCCCGGTTGGGGTCGCGGAACATCGCGGCGCCGGCGCTGGACTCGTCGATCAGCTTCACGGGTGCGGTCTCGATGCTCGCCACCGCGTAGGCGGCGCCGCCGGAGTAGGCGAAGATCCCGCCGAAGGGCGAGACGACCTGGGTGTCGGTGGGTCGCACCGAGCGCACGGGACCGACCTTCGCGGGGGCCTGCGAGTTGAAGACCGCCGCGAGCCGGGTGATGCCGCCGTTGACGATCTCTTCGTAGACGACGTCGGCCTGGTTCACGCCGAACTGGGGCAGCGAATTGGGGTCGTTCTCGATCTTGACCGTGAGCGCGGGCCGCGTGAGCGCGGTGCCCGAGGGATCGGGCAGTCCCGTGAGTGGCGCGATCGGCGGCGTCTTGGGCGTCGTCGAGGTGGTCGTGGTGGTGGTGGCGGTGCCGCTCGGGGCCTTGGACTTGGGCCAAGCGACGACCGCCACGACGGCGGCGCCGAGCACGACGAGGGCGACAACGATAACGAGGACTCTACGCATGCAACCAAACTAGTAAGAACCGGCGCGCGGGCCGGACACCCCGACGTCAGGCCAGGATCTTGTAGATGGCCGTGTGGGGAAGCTGGGTCTCGGGGCTGAGGTGCTCGGAGCCCTCGACGGTGCGCCAGCCGGCGGTGAGGTAGAAGCCCAGCGCGGTGTCGCGGCCGTTGGCCCAGACCTGCTCGGCGCCCAGCGCCCGCAGCACCCGTTCGGCCGCCTCGAGCACCACCGATCCGTAGCCACGACCCTGGACGTCGAAGTCCGTGGCCATGTAGCGCAGCTGGTACGTGACGAGATGGGGGTTCATCGGCGGAACGCTCGGGTACCACGAGGAACTCACCACCAGTCGGGTGCCGAGGAATCCGCCGACGTGCACCGCGGTCTGCTCTTCGTCGCGGGGATCGGCCACCGAGCTATCGGGATTGTCGTCGCGCAGCACGCGCCGGCGTAGTTCGTGCAGTTCGCGCGGGTGCACTCGACGCACCTCCAGGGCCTGCGGCCGCTCGTCATTCAAGGTTCTTCACCATCTCGGTCAGGCGGACCGACGGGTCGCGGCTCATGGTGACGAAGCCGCCCGAGGCCGCGAAGCCAACCCTGTCGTAGAACGCCCTGGCGCGCCGGCTGCTGTCGCTGACGTGAAGGTGCAGCGACGACGCGCGCTCTCGACGGGCCCACTCCTCGACGGCGCCCACCAGCTGGGTCGCCACGCCGGTGCCTCGAGCACCGGGAGAGACGTAGAGTCCGTACAGCCATTTCGTGCCCGGGTACTGATCGTTCGTGCCACCCGAGACCATCCCCACGACGGCTCCCTCGCTGTGGGCCAGGTAGTAGTTCCCGCGCCGACACAGGGAGCGCCAGCGCTCGACGGGCCAGGTGACGGTCTCTCGGTACGTCGACCCGTACGCCTCGGGGGCGAGCGTCAGTGCCTCCAGTCGGATGGCGCGAAGCGCCAACGCGTCACGCAGGCCGCATTGACGCACCAGCGAGGTGGAGCTACTCGCCAAGGCTCATGCGCTGGGCGACGTTGCGTTCCCCGAGGGTTCCCTGCGCGAGATTGTCGCGGACGCTATCGTGATCGATCTCGGGCCGGTTCTGGGAGAGTTTGGCCTTTCCCTCGATCGAGACGACATCGATCTCGAGGCCGACGATAGCTTTGAGCTGCAGGTCGATGAAATGCGCCGGCGCATCATCAACGCGCCACTGGGGGTCCCGACCGGTCTCGAAGGACTCGGTCAGCGCGCGAACCTGGCTTCCCAGCCACTGCACGTCGTCGTGCACGTGGACCCGGCCGCGCAGCTCGCACGCCACGTAGTTCCACGTCGGCACCACGCCCGGGCTCTCGAACCGGCTGGGGTAGTTGCTCGGAGAGACGTACGCGCTCGCCGCGAGGAAGAGCCCGAGCACCTCGGCGCCGTCCTCGATCGAGCGCCACCACGGGTTCGCCTTGGCCACGTGCGCCAGCACCTTGGTCCGGTCCTCACCCACCAAGACCGGCACGAACACGCTCGCGAGGCCCTGCGCGGTGGTGATGACCAGCATCCCTGCGCCCGCATCACGGACGATCCTCCACGCGGCATCTTCTTGCACTGAGAACTTGGGCGGCACGTACACAGTCACATTGTCGCACGTCTTTCGACCGTCGAAGCGCTGGCTCCCGCGCCTGGCTAGCCCCCGCCAGCACCGCGTCGAGCTTCGCGAAGCCCTCCGCCCAGCCGGCCCCTGCTCCCACTGAAACCATGGCGTCGCGGTCCTCGCTCACGGGGTTCGTGGCGAGCACCTCTACCACGCCGGCGCCGTCCCTCCCTTCGAAGGAGACCCCGTACTTCCAGTCGAGCGCCGCGTTCGTCCATGCGTCAAAGACACGCTCCGCCTTCGCGGCGAATCGGCGGCGCAGCACGGTCTGGGGCTCCGCGTCGACCGGCCAGAATTCCACTGGCTCACTCGTCATCGGCACATCCTTCGTGCTGAGAAAGCACCGATATTACGTCGACTCGTGACGAGGGAGACGGGCTGAGTAGATCGAGTAGCCGTCAATCTGACGCACGACGACCGTGGCGATCACGGTCGCGGCGACCATCGGGATCGCCAGCGAGAAGCCGCTGTGGGTCAGCTCGAGCACGAGCACCAGCCCGGCCAGGGGCGCCTGCATTACGGCGCCGATCATGGCGGCGGCCCCGATCAGCGCGAAGGCACCGATGGGGGTTCCGTGCCACCAGTGCGTCCAGACCACGCCGAGGAAGGCCCCGAGCACCGCGCCGGTGCTGAGGAACGGGGTGAAGACGCCCCCGGACGCGCCGCTGCCCAGGGTGATCGCGGTGACCAGGGGCTTGAGGGCGAAGAGGGCGAAGAGCAGGCCAATGCCGCCGATCCCCAGGAACGCCTCGTGGGCCATGTCCTTGCCGTTGCCGAACAGCTGGGGATACCAGATGCCCGCGACGCCGACCATGACGAAGAGCAGGGGCATGGCCCACAGGATGGAGCTTCCCGACGCCCGGTGGTGCGAGGCCCAGCCAATGAAGCGAACGTAGAACACGCCGAGCAGCCCGATGAGCAGCCCCGCCGGCAGCGACCACACCATCAACGAGCCGCTGAAGTGGTAGCTCGGGATGTCGGCGTAGGTGGCGCCGCTGGGCAGGTAGATCCACGCCACCATCGTGGCGATGACCGAGCAGGCCAGAGCCGGCATCACCGTCGGCAGCGCGAAGCTCCCGCAGAGCACCTCGGCGGTGAAGATCGCTCCGCCCAGCGGGACGTTGTAGACCGCCGCCAGGCCCGCCCCTCCTCCGCAGGCCACCAGCAACCGGCGCTGGGGGACCGACAGCTTCATCCACCTTGACAGCACGCTCCCCGATGCGCCGCCCATGAGCTTGGGGGCGGCCTCGCGGCCGATCGAGGCGCCGAGTCCGATCACCACTTCAGAGATGATGGAGGTGAGGAAGCTGCGCCTGATCCCGAGCTCGCCGTTGCCGTTCCACACGGCGTCGTCGATCTCGGAGCGCTCGTGCTTGAGATAGCGGCGCACGAGGAACCAAGAAACGGCTCCGATCACCCCCGCTATGAGCAGCGAAAGGACGCGGTGCAGCCCCGACGTCGCCGCCACCGCGACCGCGTAGCTGCCCGATCGGTAGTTGAAGGCCAGCCGCTCGGCCCACGAGAGTATCCACATCAGCAGGTCCCCGAAGAGGCCCGTCGCGATGCCGGTAAGGACTATCGCCACCCAGAACGTGGGCGTGAGCGCGGCGTCGCCGTCGCTCGTGACGTTGGGCTGCTCCATGGCGCCGCGTCCCGAGGCGATGCGCCTCTTGATGTACGGCTGGGGGACTCGCTGACGCTCGCTCTCACCGCTCGGTTTGGGCACCATGGGCCTCTCTGGGATCAGATTCAGCACAATGGTAGCCCTGCGCCTTGGATGGTCTTCGCACGGCCGTGACTACACGATGAACGGGATCAGGGCCTTCACGCGCCGACGGTAGTCGACGTACTGATCGCCGAAATGCTCGGTCATCAGCTTCTCCTCGAGGCGCATCTTCGCCGCGAACACCACGAGCGCGAAACCCAACAGTGCGAAGCCGAACGCCTGGGCGTAGTAGAGCGCGGACCCGAGACCCATCAGGAGCAGTGCGCTGTAGATCGGGTGTCGGACGTAGCGGTACGGACCGCTCTGGATCAGTTCGTGGCCCTCCTTGAAGGTCACGTTGCCGCTCCAGTTCATGCCGATCGTGAGGCGCGCCCATACGCCGAACGCGGCTCCGCCGGCGACCATCAACAGCGCCAGGAGGCCGAGGGGCGTCGACCGCTCCCAGAGCGGACTTTGAGTCCCTGAACCCTGGAACCGGGGAAGGATCAGCACACCGGCGATCACCACCACCAACCACACCCGCAACCAACTTCGTTGGTGGCTCAGCGTCCGCTTGGTGCGAAAGGCCATCAAGACCCACACCAGTGCCATGGCGTACCAGATCCACCTGATCAAGACCCCGCAGAGATGCGCCACCGCCCCATTCTGACAGGACGATCACCAAATCGAAGCGGACGGTGCGTCCCCCTTCCAGTCCACGCAGGAGCAGTTCGCGCCGTGAGCGGTACCGTCGAGCATCACGCCGCACTCCTGGCAGAAGAGGTGGGCCCAGCAGACCGGGTCTCCGCCCATGTCCTCATCGTCGATCATTGGTGGCGACGGCGTGCGTGCGCCGGGGGCGTCTGAAGCGTCGGTGACGCGATTACCAGACCAGTCAACCTCGGAACCCTCGCCCACGTCGCCACCATACCTTGGGACTGCGAGGACGACGGTGCCATGCCGGGGGCCAGGCGGTCTCAGTCTTTCGGGAGAACGATCGCCGAGGCGTCGAGGTCCTTGACGTCGGCAACGCCGGTGAGTCCGAGGGTCACGAGCATCTCGTCGCGAATTATTCGCAGCAAGTGTTCGACGCCCGCCTCCCCGCGCGCCGCCACCGCGTACGCCCACGGCCGCCCGATCAGGCAGGCCCGTGCACCGAGCGCGAGGGCCTTGACGACGTCGAGGCCACTGCGTATGCCCCCGTCCATGAGGACCTCGCACTCGTCGCCGACGGCTTCAACGATTGCGGGAAGGGCGCGGATGGTCGAAGGGACGTCGTCAAGCTGGCGGCCGCCATGGTTGGATACGATCACTGCGTCGGCCCCGTGCGCGACGGCCTCGCGGGCGTCGTCGGGGTCGAGTATCCCCTTCAGGACGATCTTGCCCCCCCACAGCGAACGCAGCCACGCGAGGTCGTCCCACGTGACGCTGGGGTCGAACTGGCTTTCGACCCACCTCTGAAAATCCTGGGGAACCTTCGCCTCGGGCAGCGCCCGCTCGAGGTTCCCGAAGGTCAGCGGCTTGCCCCCGAGCGCGACGTCGCGGATCCACTGCGGGTGTCGCGCGAAGTCGAGACCGCGACGCAGCTGATTGAGCCGCGAGAGCTCCCCGGAGATGCCGTTTCGCACGTCGCGGTAGCGGCTACCGACCACCGCCAGGTCGACGGTGAGAACGATGGTGGTGCACCCGGCGGACTTCGCCCTGGCGATCAGGTCCTCGGCGTAGGAGCGGTCCTTCATCACGTAGAGCTGGAACCAGAAGGGCCGCTCGAGGGCGGCCGCGACCTCCTCGATGCCGCATATCGAGAGCGTCGACTCACAAAAGACGATCCCCGCTCGCTCGGCCGCTCGAGCGGCCAGCACCTCGGCGCGCGGTGCGAACATCCCGCCGAAGCCCACCGGGGCCAGGATGAGGGGAAGCGACAGGTCCTGGCCGAGCACGGTCGTAGCGAGATTGCGATGCGAGACGTCCCGGAGCACCCGCTGGCGGAACTGGATCGCGTGCAGCTCAGCGCGATTCGCGCCCAGCGTCACCTCGCCGAAGGAACCGCCGTCGATGTAGTCGAACAACTGGCGAGGGAGACGTCGGCGGGCGAGTTCGCGATAGTCCTGCGCGGACGCCGGAGCGAGCCCGAGTGAGTGGTCGCGACGCAGGACTGACACGCAGTTCATTATGCCCGACGCGCTCGCAACGCGGTGCCGCCGGGCCGTCGGCAAGAATGTGGGCAGCGGTGTCGGTGAAAGGGGGTCTTCGCATGTCGGACTACTTGGTCGTGGGAGCCAGCGCCATCGGCGCCGCGCTCGCTCAGGCGCTCGCCGATCACCACCATCAGGTTCGGCTCGTCTCTCGGAGGGGATCAGGCCCCGAAGACCCGAACATCACCCGCGTCGCCGCCGACGCCAAGAACGCGGACGCCCTCGGCGAACTCGCCGCGCGAGCACTCGCCATCTTCAACTGCGTGAACCCCGGATATCATCGCTGGGCGACCGACTGGCCACCGGTCGCCGACTCGCTGCTGGCGAGCGCGGAGGGATCCGGAGCCGTCCTGGTCACCCTCAGCAACCTGTACGGCTACGGGCGTCCCACGGGCCCGATGACGCCCGACTCTCCCCTCCTCGCCGACTACGAGAAGGCCCAGGTTCGAGTCAAGATGTGGCGCGACGCGAAGGCAGCGCACGACGCG
>PLHD01000040.1:29672-48903 GCA_003138815.1 Acidimicrobiaceae bacterium
TACACGGGCGACGTCGTCGCGACCCTGATCGCGTGCGCCCAGAACACCCCCTGGCCTGGGGAAGGGTCTGGCACGTCCCCACGAATCTGGCGCGCACGCAGCGCCAGGTCATCGACGACTCCGAGACTCGCCGCACGCTCGGACTCGAGGCGACGCCTTGGACCGACGTCCTCGCCGCCACGATCGCGTCGTACCGAGAAAAGTGAGCGGTCGAGGCGAGGGGAAGGTCGACGTGTTCCTCAAGAGCATCATTAGTGACTCGCGCGGCCGGAGCATCTTCGCCACGACGTTGGCGCTGGCGACGCTCTGCATTGCGCTCACCGGTACCGGCGGTGCGCAGGCGTCCGGGACCGCGCGCGCCGCGCGCGACGGCGTGCCGGCCTTCCACCACGTCTTCGTCGTCGTCATGGAGAACCTCGACTACGCCACCGCACTGGAGACCCCAGGTCTCGACCACCTCGCGAACTCGTGGGCGCTGGCCACCAGCTACTACGGAGCATCGCACCCGAGTCTGCCCAACTACCTCGCCCTGACCGGCGGGAGCACCTTTGGGGTCACGAGCGACTGCGTCACTTGCTACGTCGACGCTGCGAACCTCTTCAGCCAACTCTCGAGCGCCCACCTCAGCTTCGACGCGTACCTCGAGGGAGTCCCCGGCGCGTGCTACCTGGCGCCTTGGGGCGGCAACGACTACGCCAGCAAGCACAATCCCTTCCGCTACTACGACGACGTTCGCGCTTCGCCGCGACTCTGCTCGCACCTGCGTCCCTACGGCGAGCTAGCGCCCCTCCTTCGGGGTTCCTCGGCCTCCGTGCCCGATTACGTGTGGGTGACGCCGAACCTCTGCGACGACGGGCACGACTGCCCCCCTTCCACCGCTGCGGCGTGGCTCAGCAAGTTCGTGAGTGAGGTCACTGCGAGCGCGGCGTGGAAGGACCACGGCGTGCTCTTCGTAACCTGGGACGAGAGCGACGGCGACGACAGCGCTGTCGTGGCGCCCGGACGCATCGCTGCATCCGGTGGAGGCGGTCACGTGATGACCCTCGTCATCGCGCCGGGTCTTCGCCGTGGGCTACGCGTCGGCGTCGCCTACAACCACTATTCGCTCCTGGCCACGGTCGAGGACGCCTTCGGACTGACGCTGCTCCAGAAGGCCCAGGACACCACTGCGATGTCCGCCTTCTTCAAGACCGGCCCTTCTTCATGAAGAGCCTCAGGAAGCGCTGCGCGGGTTCCTGAGCCCCTCTCGCCGCATTATGGACGTGCGACGCGAGCAAGAACAACGCAGTTCGGCCTCACCCCCCAAGTTCCGAGAGATGAGGCCGAACTGCGAACTGCGAACTGCGAACTGACCGCTACTTCACGATCCTGATCGAGAAGTGGATGGACGGCACCTGGTAGCCGAGCGCCAGGCCCGGGTAATCACGGTTGGACGACAAGTCCGGCACCATGCCGTAGGGAGTGTTCGCGTACGACGGCGACAGCGAGTAGAGCATCGGGTACAGGTCGATGATGTGCGTGCCGACACCTCCGGTGGCGTGCAGGTGGACCACCATGTATCCATTGGAGTTGAAACCGCAGCCGTAGCCCATGTAGCTGTTGTCGTAGTCGACACCCAGCGTGTTGTCGAGCTGGGTCCAGCCGACACCCTTGATGCTGACGGTGAACTCCTGGTTCTCCTTGAACGTTTGGGTGCCCGTGCCGGACTGGCCTACCTCGAATGCGGCGAGGGCTCTGGCCGTCTGGGCGGGGGTGGGGTTGTTCAGGGGTGCGGTGTAGTCATTCGCCGTGGCCGTGCCCTCGCTGATGACCTTGCCCGCCTTGTTCATGAAGGGAACGATGCTCTCCATCACGTAGAACGGCGCCTGAGCCTCCAACGTGCTGCCGTTCATGACCTGGACGACGTGCCAGCCGCCCAGGTTGTCCGGGATCGTCACTTGCTGGCTGATCGTGCCGTTGGTGACCGTGGCCGTGCCCAGCGGGACAGAAGTGAACGCCCAGCAGGTGCTCGCGCAGTTCACGCGGTTGCCGACGACGGTCGAGTACACGAGGTTGACCGTCCCGGTGGCCGACGAGGGAAGCCCGGTGACACTCAGCGTGGTCTTGGTGAGGATCGGGCCCTTGGTCTCGCTCAGCGTCGCAACCGCTTTGCTCTGGGGATCAAGACCCGAAGTCGAGAGAGTGGTGACCTGGCTGACGGTCGGTTGCACGTCGGCCGGCCAGGAGATGTGCGGTGCGCTCGGACCGTTGTCCTTGGTGACCTTGAACTTCACCGTGCCGCCGTTGGTGTAGGGGATCGGGGACTGGATGACGTTCAGGTACATGAAGCTGATGGCGTTGCCGACCTGGATGAAGTGGGTACCCACCGGTCCCGCCGCGCGGATCGTGACACTCGCGGTGCCGCGGGTCCACAGCGCCATCATCTCACCGGTGTAGTGGTTGTCCCAGAGGACCTCCGCTCCACCCGTATAGAGGCTCGCGCCCATCGACGTGTAGGTGATCGTGATCGGCGTGCCGATCGGACCGCTCGTCGGGGTGACCTTGAGGATGCGCAGTTCTTCGAAGCCAGCGTGGCCCACGGCCGCACCGTTCACCACCGCGTAGATGTTGTGGATGCCACCGAAGTCAGCGGGCACCGTGGTCTGGTACGTGAAAGCACCGCTCGAGTCGGTGGTCACGGTAGCCATGACGACATTGAGCGCCGAGTAGGAAGTGCCGAGATAGTTGACCGTGTTGGGCTCGACGTCGGCGAGCCACGTGGCGTTCCACGTTCCCCAGGTCAGCTCAACGCTCGAGCTCGCCGGCAGTCCGGTGCCCGAGACAGTGATAGGCGTGCCCTGGACGCCCTGGCTCGGATTGACCGCGAGGGTCCCCGAGGTCGTGACCGGGATGGTGAAGGCCGCGGCCGTCGTCCCGGTGAAGGGAAGGGCCGGCACGCCCGGAAGGGCGCTCGGCGCGGTGAGCGTGATCGTATTGGCGGGTGTCGTATCGGCGCTGCTGACCGAGACGATCAGGGCCACGGGCAGGACTGCCGCCAACAACCCTCTCGTCACTATGCGACCGAACCCCTTGGTGAAGCTTAACTTGGTCATTCCATTTCCTTTCGCACCATGGCCTTCACCACGACAGGTATACATAATGTTGCAATTTGCTGATGTTTCCGCTTAGCCAAAAGCCCGAGCGAGCGATCCTTAGAACCGCTCGCTCGGGCTCGTGCTACTGCGAACTACCTACCTTCTACTGCTCAGCTGGCCGGGACGGCGTTGAGGGTCGCCGACGAACTGGTGTTGAAGTTGGGGGTGAAGGTCCCCGTGGCGCCCGGGACTGCCGGGGTCACGATGACCGTCTTCATGTACTTCTTGGCGACGTAGACGGCCTTGCCGCTCACGTGGACGACCTTGCCCTTCTTGCGCAGAAGCACCCACTCGGTCGCTGAGACCTTCTTGGTGACCGCCGGAACGAGGATCGTATGGAAGGTGACGGTGTAGGGGATCAGGCCCAGCGTGGTGTAACCCGTGCCACCAGTAACGAGCGGGGCGGTCCAGAACGCGACACCGTCACCAGTGCCAGTGGGCGAGTTGGTCGTGTTGGTCACACCGTGGTTGGCGAAGGACATGACGAGCGGGGTCGTAACACCCTGAACGGTCACGGTCGCGCTGGAGACGTTGGCCGGGGTCAAAGGGGTGCCGTCCGCAGCGTAACCAAAGACGCGGAACACAACCGTCTGACCGACGAGGAACTCGTTCGTGATCTGGCAGCCACCGTAGATGGGATAGATCGGGCTGCCCTTGGCCGGACCGCTCGCGACGATGGTGTCGACGTAGAGCGGAATCGCCGAGAGTCCGGTCACCGTCTGGACGGGCACCGCGACGTTGACCGTGTAGGCAGCCGCGGTCGCAGTCGTGTAGTCCGTCGTGTCAGTCGGTGTGAACGTGGCGCCCAAGACGACCGCGCCAGGAGCCGTAGCGGTCCACAAGCAGGTCGCCGTGATTACCGGGGGTGTGGCCGTCGAGGTCACCGTGGCCACCGCAGTGCAGCCGGAAATCGCCGTGCTGGCAGCCGTGAAGCTGACCGTACCGGCCACGCTCGTCGTCGCAGTGATGGCAGTGGGCCCTTGGCCGACGATCGCCTTGCCGTTGCTGAGGACGACCGTGGGGGTCGTGGTCGCGGCCGACGCGGTCGAAATACCAACCGTCGCCATGCCCGCCAGGACCATGGCCCCGACTGCTATTGATGACAGAAATCTCTTCATGGTTGTTTTCCTTCTCCTTGGTTGGTTGTTAACTCTTGATGCTCAGGGTGCCCGACAGAGTCGCCGTGAAGGCGTCACTTTCGCTGCTCCCTCCGTTGTTCGACTGGACGCTGAAGGAACCCTTGAACGTCAGGTTCCCCGAGACGCCCTTGTACTTGCCGGTTCCGCCCGTCACCTTCGCGACACCGCTCACGGTCACGCTGGTCGGCGTGGTCTGCCCGGCGGCGTAGCCTTCACTCTTCGAGGTCACGGCGGTCAGCATGATCTTGCTGCCTCCGCCGGAAAGGACTCCCTTGCCGGTGATGGGGTCGTTCTGGGCAGTGGCCGGAGCCGAGCCAGTGCCGGTGACCGTGCTCTTGCCGAGTAGCGTGCCGGTTCCCGTTCCGGTGATGGACGTCACCTTGACGCTCGTCGCGTTGCCTCCGGCGGTGCCGACCATCAGCAGGCCGAGCTTGCCTTTGTAAGTGCCGGAGAACTTGACCTTCTTGACGACGTGGCTGAGCGCCACTGCGTGCGTCTGATGACTCGGCGAGGTCGAGGTGGCTGCGCCCGAGGGGATTCCAAATCCGAATGCCGCTACTGCTGCAACACTGCCAATTGTTAGTAGTTTCTTATTTAGGTTCATGCTCCAAACATACGGAATGTTGCGAAGGGGTCACTAGGGGAAAAGGTCATAAGATAGTTTCTGTGTCGTTTCCCTCTAGTTTCGATAGAGTGAATCTATGTTGTCCACAAAAGATCTGACGATTCAGCAACTCCGATGCTTCGTCGCGGTGGCCGACGCGGGGCAGTTCACCGCGGCCGCCGAGACGCTCAAGCTCGCCCAGCCCTCGCTCAGCTCCCAGATCGGTCGCCTCGAGCGGGTACTCGGCGTCACGCTCTTCCATCGCGACCATCGCCCGCTGGTGCCGACCGACGCGGGGCTCGAGCTCCTGCCGCTCGCCCGACGGGTGCTGAGCAGCCTGGACGACGTGATCCACGGGGTCAGCGACATCGAAGGGCTGCGTCGCGGGCACGTCGCCATCGGTGCGACACCGAGCCTCGGAGCCGCGTTACTGCCCAAGGCCCTCGCCAAGTTCCACCGCCGCTATCCGGGCATCTCGATCACGTTCAGCGAGCGCGACTCGGTCGTGCTCGTCGAGGAGCTCGAATCCGGGGCGCTGGACCTGGCGCTCGTCATCATGCCGTTGCAGCGCCCGGACCTCGAGGACGTGGTGCTGGCGAGCGAGGAGTTGGTCGTCGTGGTAGCCAACGATCACCAACTGGCCGAACGCAGGCGAATTACGATCGCGGATCTGGCCAACGTGCCGATGATCATGTTCAGCGAGGGCTACGACCTGAGGTCGGCAACCTTGGACGCGTTTACGAGGGCGGGAGTACCCATCACCGTCGCGATGGACGGTGCCGAAATGGGCAGCGTCCTCTCCTTCGTCTCTGCGGGCTTGGGCGCAGCCATCGTGCCGAGCATTTCGGCGTCGGACACGCCGGAGATGCGGACACTGCACCTGCGCTCGCCGACCCTCGAGCGCCAAATCAGGTTGGTGCGCCCACTCGGCCACGTCGCTTCACGCGCAGCGGTCGCGCTCTCGCACGAGATCATCAACCACCTGCACGAAGAGGGTTGGCCCAAGAAGCCCTCGCACTGAGCAGGGAACCCGGACGGCGCCGGACGGTTCGCTCCGCTACGGCCTGACGGGTGGTTTACCCAGGGCGAGAAGCGCCGCCTCGCGGGCCGCGGTGGCCTCGGTGATCGCCAGCCTGAGCGTGGCGCGAGCGGTGCTTCGCTCGGCCGAATCCCTGGCCACGGCGAGCGAGGCATCGTAGACGGATTGAGCGGCCTGGACGGCGCTCTGGTACGAGTGGCCGATCGACGCCCGGGCGAACTTGTAGGCGCCGAGGGCCTTCTCATAGGCCCTCATCGGGCTGACCACCTTGATGGTCGTGGTCGTCGTGGTGGTGCCCTTGGCGGAGGCGACCGCGGGGGCGCCGACGCCGAGCATGCCGACTATCGCCAACGCCATGATCGAGCGTGCGGCAATAACCTTCATGACAACCTCTTTCGTGACTAGGACCACCACGATAGCGATGGAGGTTGTGAAAACTCTGTGAACCGGCGGCACGTTGCCTGAGAATATGGACCCGCGCCCCCTCGGCCATAGAAACGCTCGCGCCGGGCCAGTACGCTCGCCACCATGGTGGTTTTCTCGTGACGACGGTTCTGGTGGTGGATGATGAGTCCGGGGTTCGCGACCTGCTGAGCGACGCGCTGAGGATCGCCGGCTACGAGACCGAGGTGGCCGCCGACGGCGCCGAGGCGTTGAGCCTCTGGCGCGGGCGGACCATCGACCTCTGCATCGTCGACATCAACATGCCGACGATGGACGGCTTCGAGTTCCTCGAAGCGGTTCGTCGTCAGGACCCCGATGCCCCGGTGCTCCTGCTGTCGGCCCGCGACGCCCCCCGCGACATCGCCAAGGGGCTGCGCATCGGCGCCGACGACTACGTGCGCAAGCCCTTCAGCCTCGAGGAGCTCCTGCTCAGGGTCGCCGCGATCCTTCGCCGCACGAATTCGGGCGCCGAGGGCGACCTTCAGTACATGTGCGGTGCGCTGGTGATGAACCTCGACCGCCACGAGGTGCATTGGGACTCCGAACCGATCGAGCTCTCCGCCACGGAGTTTCGTCTCCTGGAGGTCCTCATGGCCCGCAAGAATCGGCTGCTCACCCGCGAGCAGCTGCTCCGCGAGGTCTGGGGCATCGACTTCGACTCCGAGACCTCGGTGCTGGACACCTACATCTCGTACCTGCGCCGCAAGATCCACCGCGAAGGATTCTCGCCTATCTCCACCGTTCGAGGCGTTGGCTTCAAGCTCGTTGACGCGTAGCTGGCGCCGTGAAGCTTTCGACCCGGCTGACGATCCTCCTGGTCGCCATCACCACGACGGTCGCGCTCGGCGTGGGCTGGTTCGCGGTGAGCACCAGCACTCGCTCGCAGTACGCGTCACTCGACGACACGATCAAAGCGGTGATCGACAGCGGACGCGGGCACCCGGTCGCGGCGCTCAGCAATGCGTTGTACGTCGTCCAGCAGAACAACTACAACCTGACCCTGGATGTCGTGAGTCCGACGGACTCGGTCACGCAGGTCAATACCCCCGACGCGGCGCTCACGCGCACTCCCACCCTCGACGACGTTCATGACTCCCTGCACAGCGTTCGCGCGTCGTCGGACCTGTCCGGCTTTCGCTACCGGTCCATCTACATCGGCGGCGGCGACTATCTCGTGGTCGCGGGTTCCACCGCCCAGATCGCCGCGGCGAACCACCAGCTCGAAGCCCGCGTCGCGCTCGCCGGCCTGCTGGCCGCGATCGTCATGGCGGTCATCGCCCGGCTCTTCATCCGCCGGGAACTGATGAGCATCAATCAGCTCATCTCCTTCGCCGGCAAGGTCGCCGGCGGCGACGCGCGGGTCGAGGTCCCGCCCGCGGCCGGGAGCTCGGACGTGCGTGAGCTGCGCACCTCGCTGACGCACATGGTCGAATCACTGCGCCAGGCTATCGACACCGAGAAGAACAGCGCGCTGGGCATGCAGCGCTTCATCGGAGACGCCTCGCACGAGCTGCGCACTCCCCTCACGGTGATACGGGGCTACAGCGAGCTTCTGGAGAACCCGGAGATCGGAGAGGAGCAGCACGCTCGGGCCCTGGAGCGGGTTCGGCGAGAAGTCGGGCGCATGGATTCGTTGGTGGGCGACCTCCTGTTCCTGGCCGAGGTGAGCGAGCCGCCGAGCAGCCTCGGAACCCTGGTGAACCTGAGCGACGTCCTCGCCGCGAGGGCGAGGGACTTCGTCACCGACAACGCGACGCGGCCGGTCGAGGTCGACATCGAGCCCGAGGTCTACACGACCGGCCGGCCCGATTTCCTCGAGCGCCTGGTGGGCAACGCCCTGGGCAACATCATGCGCCATACCGGGAGCGACGCGGCGGTTCGAATATCGCTGCACCGTGTCGGCGAGAACCTGAAGCTCGTCTTCGAGGACGGTGGCCCCGGGCTGCCCGACGCCGCCTACGGCGAGAACCCCGAGCGGTTCCAGCGTTTCGATCTCTCGCGGTCCAGGGCGTCGGGTGGTTCGGGGCTGGGCATGAGCATCATGGCCGACGTCGCCGTCGCGCTGGGCGGAAGGATGTCGACGTCGCGCAGTCAACTGGGAGGGCTGCGCCTGACGTTCACCCTTCCTCGCTCCTCGAAGGGCTCGTGACGCCGGGCGTGCCGCGGTCCTGACGGCGTTTGCTCGCACCCCGTCAGTCACGCAGGCCTGTTCGCATCAGGGCCCTGGAAGCGGGCACTGCTCCCGCCCACGGCATCACTTCGGGCGTCTAATCGCAGATGACACCCAGCGCCCCAAGGCTCCTGCTCGCCGGGCGGTCGCCACCGCCGACCTGGCGGGTGTCAGTCGCTCATCAGACGGAGCATCTCGCGCGGGCTCGCCGCCAGCACTCGCGCGCCGCTCTCGGACAGTTCGTCGCGCGACCCGTAGCCCCAGAGGGCGCCGACCGGGATCAGGTCGTGCGCCAGCGCGGCCAGGACATCCTCGCGGCGGTCGCCGACCATCCAACCCCCGTGCCCCTCGTGTTCGCCGAGCAGCCCCAGGGCGTCGCCGACGACCTCCGGCTTCGTGGTCAGCCGGCCGTCGAGCGAGACGCCGCTGACGCACGCGAAGAACCGACGCACGCCGAGGTTGGCGAGCATGCGCGTCGCGAAGTCGACCCGCTTGGCCGTGGCGACGCCGAGGCGCACGCCGTTGTCGCCCAGCGCCTCCAGCATCTCCTCGACTCCGTCGTAGAGATGACAGAGGTCCACACCCTCCTGGTCGTAGTAGCGCCGGTACAGCGCGACAACCTCGTCGATCTCGTCGCCGGCGAAGCCGAGCCGGGCGAAGGACTGGCCGAGGGGCGGCCCGATCAGGTGCAGGAGTTCGCCGTCGGAGGCGCTTCGGCCCCGGTCGCGCAGCGTGGCGTGGAACGAACGCAGGATGCCCGCCTGGGAGTCGACCAGGGTGCCGTCGAGGTCGAAGACGACGAACCGGGGTCGGGGCACCGATCGCTCCTCCACGCTCGGGGCGGGCTCGGGGTGGCTCAACGTCTCGCGACCACCTCGACGTGGACCACGACGAACACTCCGTCGTCGTCAAGCGCCCACGCGTCGAATGCGTCGGCGACCTCTTCGAGCTCGTCGGTCGTCGTGAGACCGTACTCGAGGCCTTGACGCGCGAACCCGCTGTGTCGGACGCGGTCGGCCCAGAGCTGGCCCCACCACGCCCGCTCTTCGCGAGTGTGGAACGTCCAGTTCGAGGACGTCACTTCCATCGCCTCGAAGCCGGCCTGTCGGATCCACGACGCCAGGTGCCGTCCGGCGTCGGCCTCGGCGTGGTTCGCGCGCGTGATCTCGTGGTAGAGCTGCATCCAGCGGCTCAGGCGCGGATCCTCAGGCGCCCAGAGGAACGCCCCGTAGTCGCTTTCCCTCACGGCCAGGACGCCGCTCGGGCGAAGCACCCGGCGCATCTCGGCGAGCGCGGCCACCGGACGGCCGAGGTGCTGGAGGACCTGGTGCGCGTAGACGACGTCGAAGTTCTCGTCGCCGAAGGGCAGGTCGTAGACGTCGCCGACCTGGAAGGTGAGGTTGGCGGGCGAGGGGCCTGGGAGGTCCCTCGCGACCTCGATCACGTCGGCGGACAGGTCGATCCCGATGGTGAGACCCGGCGCCACGAGCCCCGCGAGCTCCGCCGTGATCGTTCCGGGACCGCAGCCCACGTCGAGCAGGCGCTGCCCGGACGCCAAGTAAGGGAGCAGGAAGCCCGCCGAGTTGCGCGCCGTGCGCCACTGATGGCTGCGCAGCACCGACTCGTGATGGCCGTGCGTGTACCGATCACCGTTGGCGCCCATCCAACGAGGCTACTGAACCAGGTCAGCCGCCAGGCCCGGCTCGCGCCGGCCGGCGGAGCGGTGAAGCGCCCAGAACGCGAGCCCTCCCGCGACCAGGTAGAGACCGGGCAGGATCAGATTGGGCAGCGCCTCGTCGTTGCCGATCCACGACCCCCCGAGGCCAAGGCGCGGGAACAGGTTGCTCACGTTGTAGAGGCACGACAGCAAGGCGAGGCCGAGGAATCCGGCGACGAAGAGCGAGAACGGCCAGCTTCGCTCGATGATCGCCAGCACGATCAGTCCGACGGCAATGACGAGCAGCGCCTGCATCCCGCGGATCCACAGATCGGACGGAACCTCGGTCGTCAACCATCCCCTGCTCACCACCCCGAGCACCAGAACCCCGGATCCCACGGCGGCGAAGGGCCACGTCCGTCCGCGCGTTCCGACCGCCCGCGAGCGCAGCCAGTAGAAGGCGACGACCGCGCAGACGGCCACGAAGATGCTGGCCACCCAGTAGGTCGTGGCCCAGGGGCTCACGTTGGCGAAATTGGAGGGAAGCGGCGAGCCGAGCCCGGCGCCGAACGGCCCCTTCGAGCCCACGGCGCCCGCGCACGTGAAGCCGTACGCCTGCGCGTGGCATCCCGGTGACGTCGCCGAAAGGAGCGGGTTACGGTAGAAGGCCGTGGCGATCAGGACGACGAAACCGCCTATGAGCAGGACGAACCAGCTGCCCTCACGCGCCAGACGGGCCGTGTTTCGCCGCCGAGTCTCACTCTCGGGGCCCGGCCCAGACCGCCCCTCCCGATCGTCCATGCAGTTCACTCTGCCACACGAGAGCAGCTGGCTCTTATCGCCGACCGGTTCCTCGACAGCATGGCCGGGTGACGAACGAGAGCGGAGAAGTGGTCATCAACACCATTCCGAGAACGATGGCTTTCAGAATTCTGCGCACACCTCATCATCACATCAGTGGAAGTCGTAGATTCTGACAAACGCGGATATTGATCCTTGAGCTTCACGGCCAAGAATGCCGGCGAAACATTCACTCAACGGTCGTTCAATGAAGGATCCACTCTTCAAGCCCCTACCGAAGAGCGATGGACGTTTGTCTACCGAGTTTTGGTAGAAGTGACGATGATTACGAGGCGATCTGGATCACACCGGCGCGGGAATGCGGGATCGGAATCTCCTCTCCCATCTCCCGCAGAATCTCAAGGTGCTCGGCGATGGCCTCGCGGAGAGTCACCGTCACTTCATCGATCGTTGCGCCGGTAGCAATACAGCCCGGGATATCAGGCGCGTACGCGGCAAAGTTTGCACCCGCGTCCTCGATCACGATGGTGAACTCAGTCATCGCGGTCTCCTTTCGAGTCCAGCTTGTCTCACAATGCTACCGAGAGTTCCCTTCGGAACATCATCCTCCAGACTGCCAGCAACGCACACGGAACCAGACCTGGTGCCGTGCCTGAAGTGGCGATGGCTACCTGTTTGACGAATCTGAACCCACCCCGCACGCTCGAGTTCCTGGATGATCTCTCGCACCTTCACGACGACACAATGGTCGGAGGTGTCTCAGTCCTCGATCAGGTACCTGTACACATTCGTCTCGCGCAGCGTGAAGCCGAGGTTCCGGTACATTGAATTCGCGGCCTCGCGTGATGGCCGACTGGTGAGGTCGACCGAACGCACGCCCCGCTGGCGCGCCTGGTCTGTCGCGGCGGTGGTCAGCGCGGCGCCGACGCCAAGCCCGCGCGAGGCCTCGTCCACGACCACGTCTTCGATCCACGCCCGCAGTCCCGACGGGATCGCAAAGACCACGAGCGTCAGCGTCCCGACGATCACGCCGCCGTTGGATGCGACGAAGAGCGTCACCGCCGGCGAACCGACGAGCACCTCAAGGTCACCCATCGTGAGGGGCGGCGCCGACGAGGAAAGCTGGGGCAGGAGGCGGTTGAGACCGGCGAGCAACTCATCGCTGGCGTGTCGCGCTGTCTCGACGGTGACGCTCACTGCTCGCCTCGCCAGACGGGACGGCGGAGATCGTCGTAGAAGACGTCGCGGTGCTCGCCGTCGATGGCCGCGAAGATCGGGCCGGCCCAGCGCTCCGCGCCGAGGACGGGCGAGGGAAGGTTGTCGCGGGTGAACCATCCGGCGTCCGTGCACTCGAGAGGATGGATGTTCAACGACCCCCCCGTGGCGCGGCAGAAGAAGAGCAGCGAGTAGAGCGGGACACGCGAGGCTCCGAGGCGCATTCCGTCGAGGACTCCAATGAGGCGCACGGGCTCGACCTCGATGCCGGTCTCCTCCAGGACCTCCTTCACCACGACTTCGGGGGCCGAATAGCCGACGTCGCACCATCCGGTGGGATAGAGCCAGATGCCCGAGTCCGCCCTCTGGATCAGGAGCAGCTCGCCCTCGTCGTTCACCACCGCGGCGCCCACCGCGACCTTGGGCGTGGCGTAGCCGGGGATGCCGCTGCCGACCTCCTTCATCCACTCCGTGACGTAGCCGTCCGCGTCCAGGACGCCGTCGAGGCCCTCCTCCGCGGCGGCCTTGATGTCGCCGGCGATCTTCAGGACCTCCTCGTAGCGCTCACGCTCGAACTGGCTCTTGGTGAATCCCATGCCGGTGCGCGCGACCCCGGCGAGGGACTCGGACCAGCGCAGCAGGGTCTTCTCGGAGATGGGCTCACTCACGGTTCGACGCTAGCAACGATGGCTAGGCCAAGGTGGCGTCGAGCACTTCGTCGACGGTGCCGACCAGGCCGGTGTAGAACACGCCGAACTCGCCGTACAGCGTCGAGGCCTCGTCGAAGCGCATCGTGTAGACGCAGTCCTTGAGGTCGTCGACGTGCACGCCAAAGAGGGTCACGCCCCACTCCCAGTCGTCCAGGCCCGTCGATCCCGTGACCACCTGGAGGATCCGGCCCTTGAAGGTGCGGCCCGACTTGCCGTGTTCGCGCATCAGCCGCTCGCGCTCCTCGTAGGCCAGCGCGTACCAGTTGTTCTTCTCGCCGCGGCGCTTGGACATCGGGTAGAAGCAGAAGGCCTTCATGCCCTCAGGAGGCAGCACGGGAAAGAGCCGGTCGTTCAGAATCTTCTCGGGCGTGGCCCCGGCGTATTCGCTCACTTCGGTGACCGACACGTAGCTGTCGTCGATCAGCAGGCCGGTCGCCTGGATCCTCGACTGGAACCTTCGCAGGTCCCAAAGATCGTGGCCGAGCACCATGAAGCAGACATCGGCCTTGGCGCCCATGATGGCGGCCGTGACCACCTGCAAGGCGTCGGCGCCGGCCTCTTCGACGGCCTTTCGAACTCCGTCGGCGTCCACCCCGGCGTCGGCGTGGCAGAAGAGGTGCAGCACGTTGAGTCCGCGCGAGGGACCGAGAGGCGAAGGGCTAGTCATGGCCCCATGCTACGGGAAACGCCTTCTGCGCTCACCAGAAGCCGCAAAAGCGCAACCGCGGGGCACGAGCCCCGCGGTTGCGCCCTAAGAAGTGGCTGGTCGACGACTTAGTAGTCTTCCATCCCGCCGCCGGGCATTCCGCCCGACTGCTTCTCCTCGGGCTTGTCGACGATGACGCACTCGGTCGTGAGGAACAAGGCGGCGATCGACGCGGCGTTCTGCAGCGCCGAGCGGGTCACTTTGGCGGCGTCGATGACGCCGGCCTTGATGAGGTCCTCGTACTCGCCGGTGGCGGCGTTGAGCCCCTCGGTGGCGCTGGCCAGGTTGCGCACCTTGTCGACGATGACGCCGCCCTCGAGGCCGGCGTTCACGGCGATCTGGTTGAGCGGAGCCTCCACGGCCTTGGCGACCATGCGTGCACCGGTCGCCTCGTCGCCGTTCAACTTGTCAGCGGCTTCGAGGATGCGGGTCTGGCTGCGCAGCAACGCCACGCCGCCGCCGGGCACGACGCCCTCTTCGATGGCGGCCTTGGTCGTCGAGACCGCGTCCTCGATGCGGTGCTTCTTCTCCTTGAGCTCGACTTCGGTGGCGGCCCCGACCTTGATGACGGCAACTCCACCGGACAGCTTCGCGAGGCGCTCCTGGAGCTTCTCGCGGTCGTAGTCCGAGTCGGTGTTCTCGATCTCGGCCTTGATCTGGCTGATACGGCCCTTGATCTCGTCCTCGGTGCCGGCGCCCTCGACGATGGTGGTCTCATCCTTGGTGACCACTACCTTGCGGGCCGAGCCGAGTAGCTCGACGGTGGCGTTCTCCAGCTTGAGTCCGACCTCCTCGGCGATGACGGTGGCGCCGGTCAGGATGGCGATGTCCTGGAGCATGGCCTTGCGGCGCTCGCCGAATCCGGGTGCCTTGACGGCTACGGACTTGAAGGTGCCGCGAATCTTGTTCACCACCAGCGTTGCGAGCGCTTCGCCTTCGATGTCCTCGGCGATGATCAGCAGCGGACGGCCCGACTGCATGACCTTCTCCAGGACCGGCAGTACGTCGCGCACCGAGGTGATCTTGCCCGAAACCAGCAGGATGTAGGCGTCCTCGAGGACGGCCTCCATGCGCTCGGTGTCGGTGGAGAAGTACGGCGAGATGTAGCCCTTGTCGAATCGCATGCCCTCGACGAGGTCCATGTCCATGCCGAAGGACTGGCTCTCCTCGACGGTGATGACGCCGTCCTTGCCGACCTTGTCGATCGCGTCGGCGATCATCTCGCCGATCTCGTTGTCCGCGGCGGAGATCGAAGCCACCTGGGCGATCTGCTCCTTGGTGTCGGCGGGCTTGGCGAGGTCGTGCAGGGACGCGACGGCCGCCTCGACGGCCGCCTCGATGCCCTTCTTGAGCGACATCGGGTTGGCGCCGGCGGCCACGTTCTTCAGGCCCTCGCGGACCATGGCCCACGCGAGCACGGTGGCCGTGGTGGTGCCGTCTCCCGCGACGTCATCGGTCTTCTTGGCGACTTCCTTGACCAGTTCGGCGCCGATGCGCTCGTAGGGGTCCTCGAGGTCGATTTCCTTGGCAATCGAGACGCCGTCGTTGGTGATGGTGGGGGCTCCCCACTTCTTGTCCAAGACCACGTTGCGGCCCTTGGGCCCGAGGGTGACGCGAACGGCGTCAGCCAACTTGTTCATGCCGCGCTCAAGCGCTCGGCGGGCCTCTTCATCGAATGCGATCAGTTTCGCCACTGCGATTCCTCCTAGTGCGATCCACCTAATTGGTGCAACGCAATATTAGCAGTCACAGGTGGAGAGTGCTAATGGGCTCAGCAGCCGCCGGCGACCGCCGGAACCAGGGAAACGGTCTGGTCAGCGACCAGCACCGTGTCCAGCCCGTCTAGAAAGCGTATGTCCTCGTCGGCGACGAAGACATTCACGAAACGACGTAGCCCTCCCCGGTCGTCCAGCACGCGAAAGGCGATGCCAGGGTAGGCCTCGTCCACGGCCAGAATCGCCTCACGGACCGTCCCGGCGTCGACTGGCACCTCGCCCGCGCCGCCCACGAGCGAGCGCAACTGGCTGGGCAGGCGCACGATGACGCTCACGAGGCCGCCACGAGCTGGTGGAAGCGAAGGGCTTCCTCGGCGGCGGCCAGCGAAGGCTGGATGGTCGAGCTGACCACCGCGGAGTCGACGACGGCGTCGAGGGTCTTCAGGCCGTGGCCGGAAATGATGGCCACGATCGACTTGTGGGGGTTGATGGTCCCTCGCTGGATCATCTGGCGCAGCGAGGCGATCGTCACGCCGCCGGCGGTTTCGGCGAAGACGCCCTCGGTCTTGGCGAGCAGCCCGATGCACTCGAGAATCTCTTCGTCGGGCACCGAGCCGCAGTCGCCGCCGTTACGGCGCAGTTCATCGAGCACGTAGGGGCCGTCGGCCGGGTTGCCGATGGCCAGGGAACGCGCGATGGTGTTGGGCCGCTGGGGGGTGATGTACTCGGCGCCCTGGGTGAAAGCGGTCGCGATCGGTGAGCAGCCCGTGGCCTGGGCGCCGAACAGCACTGGCGCCGCGCCATCGACGAGGCCGAGATCGATGAACTCGTGAAAGCCCTTGGCCACCTTGGTCAACTGGCTGCCCGAGGCGACGGGCACCACGACCTGGTCCGGCGCGCGCCAGCCCAGCTGCTCGGCGATCTCGTAGGCCAGGGTCTTGGAGCCTTCGGCGTAGTAGGGGCGCATGTTCACGTTCGCGAACGCCCAGTCGGGGTGCTCAGCCACGAGCTCGACGCACAGCCGGTTCACGTCGTCGTAGTTGCCTTCGACGCCGAGCACGGTGCCGCCAAAGATCGCCGTCATGGCGATCTTGGACTTCTCGAGGTCCGACGGGATGAGCGTGACGCTGGGCCAGCCGATGAAGGCCGCGTGCGCCGCCACCGACGTCGCCAGGTTTCCCGTTGAGGCGCACGCCGCGGTCGTGAAGCCGAGGCGACGCGCGCTCGACAGCGCCACCGAGACGACCCGGTCCTTGAAGGAGCCAGTCGGGTTGCGCGTGTCGTCCTTCAGCCAGAGTTCCTCGACGCCGAGCACCTCGGCGAGGCGCGAGGCACGCCGTAGCGGCGTCCAGCCCGCGCCGAGGTCGACGGGCTTGACACCCGGGTCGGGCAGCAGCGCGCCGTAGCGCCAGATGGAATTGGGCCCGTCCATGATCGACTCGCGGGTGACGGCGTCCTTGGCGGCGGCGAGGTCGTAGGAGACCTCGAGCGGACCAAAGCAGAAATCGCACGAGTAGCGGGCCTCCGTTGGATAGGCGGTACCACACTCTCGGCATAGAAGACCTGTAGCGAAACTCATAACTCCCTTTTCATCGTTCGGGCTTTGGCACCTGGTGTGAAGAGCGAGCTGCTCATGGATCACACTGGTTGTCGCGACTTCAGCGGGCCCGTCCCTCTGTCGCTCTTGATGACCTGTCAATTCTGACGGGTGGGTGTCGCTTTGTCAAGTGACCTTCTGGTCACCCAGCACTAACCTGTCCTGGGTGACCAGCGCCGACGCCCCCTGGACCCTCGCCAGAGACCAATTCGACCTCGCGCAGGTCATGGCCCTGAAGGCCGCCACGTCGGTCACCGTCGTAGTCCCGGCCCAGAACGAGGCCGCCACGATCGGGCCCGTCCTCGACGCCGTCCAGAGCGTTGACGGTCTGGTCGACCAGCTCATTGTCGTCAACGACCATTCCAACGACGACACCGCCACCGTCGCCGGCCATCACGGGGCCCGGCTGGTCAACCTGATCGGACCCAGCGGCAAGGGCGAGGCGATGACCGCGGGGCTGAGCGCCGCCACGAGCGAGATCGTGGTCTTCCTCGACGCGGACGTCTTGAACACGACGCCCGACTTCGTGCCCCGGCTGATCCAGCCGTTGCTCGAGCGCAGCGAGATCCAGCTCGTCAAGGGCTATTACGACCGCCCGTTCCACGGCATGCCGACGGGCGGCGGACGCGTCACCGAGCTCGCCGCCCGGCCGATCCTCTCCCTGCTCTACCCCGGTCTCGGCGAGATCCGCCAGCCACTCGCCGGCGAGACCGCTGGGCGCCGCGACGCGCTCGCAGCGATCACCCTGGAGTCGACCTACGGGGTCGAGATTGCACTGCTGATCGATATCGCGCGCAAGTTCGGCGTGCGCAGCCTCGCCCAGGTTGATCTCGGAATCCGCCGCCATCGCAATCGGCCGCTCGAGGAATTGCGGCCCATGGCCGTCGACGTCTTGCGCGCTGCGCTGCATCGTCGCGACGTGGAACTGCCGCCGCAGATCTGACTAACCCTTGGTGGCGACGTTGGGACCGAGGATGACGACCACGTCATCGCCAGCGGAACCGGCGACCGGGGTGAGACCGTTCAACGGTTTGACCGCCGAGCCAGGCACCTTGATCTCGCTCGCGATGTCCTTCGCGGCCCACTCGTAGCCCGGGTTGTAGTACACGATGGTCGCCTTCTCGGCGGGACCATTGAGTTCCGACAAGGTATCCCAGCCGAGCGTCAACAACTGCTGGGTGTAGGTGCGAGCAAGCCCGGCCACCCGAGTCCCGTTGGCGACCTGCACGCGAACCTTGGACTTGGCGACGATCGTCTGCTTCTGCACCGGTCCGCTCGTCGTGGTGGCGACCAACGTCGTCGAGGTACCACCCGGACTCGCGTGGCTCGGCGAGCGAAGTATGAAATACGTCGCGCCAAGGAAGAGCACCAGAATGATCAGCACCACGCCGAGGCCCGGTTGGTAATGCGATCCGGGTGCGTGCTGGGGCTCGTGCGACTCGCTCATCCGGCCCAGCCTAATGGGGCTGGGCATCAAAGTTCTAGAGAGGCGCGCTCGCATTCACTAACCTGAGTACTTCCAAGCCGGTGTGGCGCAGTCTGGCAGCGCAGGCGATTTGTAATCGTCAGGTCGTGGGTTCGAATCCCTCCACCGGCTCCAATGTGGTGTGAACGTTCGGTTCTTCCTGGACGAAGCAGTTTCAGGGCATCCTCTACGGAACTTCGCCACATGCTTGACGAAGTTTCAGTGGTCGTTCGGGAAATTGAGCGGTCCCCCAGCCGGCTCTAGGCCGTCACGAACACTTCGACGCGACGATAGGCCGCGCTCGTCTTGCCCCTGATTGAACCCTCCCCAGCCGCATCGATGGTGACGCCCTTGACGTGCATCGCGGTGAGTTCGGTGCGCAGGTATCCGGCGACGGCGTTGGCGCGCCACCTGCTGACCGCAAGCTTGTGCGCCGCTGTTCCCGGGTCGCTGGAGTAGCCGTACAGCGTCACGCGGAAGTAGCCCCCGGTCTTGACCAAAGAGGCGAGCTTCTTGACCTGGGTCCTCAGCGAGGCCGAGAGCCTCGATGAACTGCTCGAGAACGTGCCGACGGCGCCTAGGAGGACCGAGGAGGACTTGGACACGAGGAGCGTGTCCCACTGCGCATAGAGAGTGAACGAACTACCCAACTTCACCGGCGTGTCGACGTTGTACGCCGTGCCACTTCCATTCGCGGCGGTGTTCCAACTCGCGAAGGTCCTTCCGACGAAGCTCATGCCGATACCCCCTGGCAGCGTTACCGACGTGCCGTTGGCGCCGGTCAGTTCGGCGACTGAGCCGGCTCCACCGTTGGACGCGAAGCTGATCGAGGAGT
>PLHD01000024.1 GCA_003138815.1 Acidimicrobiaceae bacterium
GATGAACAGCAATGACTCGGTGGAGTTGGTGGTGTAGAAACTGTCGCCGGTGAGCAATGCCTCGTCCAGTGCGCCGCTACGGGCCATCTGGGTCAGGTCGGTGATCATCAGCGGAACCGGGCCGGCGTTCGATGCGTTGACGACGACCTGGTTGTCGACGAACTTCATGTTCGCCGACGCCTTCGTGTAGCTCGCCAACCACGCCGTGCGCGTCGCCGCCGGAGCGTTCGCCCACGCGGCCAGGCCCGTGTCCAGGGCCGGCTGTCCGGGAAGAGCCTTCAGTGGACCGATGACGAAGTCCTTGGCGGTGTTGATCGGAATATGGACGCCAAGCCACGACTCGATCCTCAGTGGTCCAAGGATCTGACCAGTGGCGCCGGGCACGTTGTCGTACGGCGCGCCGTACGTTGCGGTCGTCGAAGTGCCGTTCAGTTCGCTCAGGGCCGTGGTGGCGAAGTCGACGGGCGCGGCGGTGGACCAAGACTTGATCGTGATCGCGGGGTCGTCCGGCGAGCCGAAGACCGTTGAGAGGATCAGCGTCAGGACCAGGACCACCGCGATGGCGATGCTGCCTTCCTTGATGATGTCGTAAGGGCTGTGGCCGCCCTTCCATTCCGGCGCGTTCACGTCGGGGCGAAATGCCTTCTTGCTCATTGGTCCGCTCCCGCGTTCTCTTCAAATGGTGGCACGACGCCCTTGATACGAACAAGCACGACGTGGACGCCGACCAGCAGGACGAGGATGAGGGGCATCAGGACGATGTGCCACATCAACATCTGGCCGCCGTTCAGGAGGTTGAAGAAGGCCCCGCCTCCGCTGCCGTTGATGGCGTCCTTCGCCTGGGTGGAGATCCACTGTGAGTCGAAGTTGCTCTGCGAGACGTAGCCGGTCAACGCCGTCACGATTGAGCAGAGGAACAGCACCATGCCTGTGATCCACGTGAGGGCCCGGCCGCCACGCCAGGCGGCCATGAAGTACTTGCCCCACAGGTGGATCACCATGCTGAAGAAGAAGATCTCCACGCTCCAGAGGTGCAGGGAGTTGACGAAGCGGCCCTCGGGTGACGTGTGCCACCACTGCGGGCCAAAGATTGCCAGGACGCATCCGGTGCCAATGACCACGACGATTGATGAAATCGTGGCGACGCCGAAGACGTAGATCCACGAGGAGACGTAGCTGGGTTGGGTATCGGGCAGCATCTTCTCCGGGGGGAGCTTGCCGAAGGTGCGCTTGCGAAGACGGGTCGTCCACTGACGATCGATTTCGGAGGTACTCACTGGTTCTCCTTACGTCGACGACGACCGGGGAACGGCAGCAACAGTGCGGCCACGAAGGTCGCTACCATCAGGACGATGACGATTGCGTTTGCGGCGCTGATACCCAAAAAATGCCACTGAAAATAGTGGTCCGGGTGATTCAGGTTTATCAGAGCCCCGAAGAGGAATGATCCCATACCAAATATCCATTTCTCCGTGATTGCACAGTTGGTTTAGTTTTGCACAGGTATAGGCAAAACCACTAAGGACTAAAGACCCAAGCAGTAATGCCTACCCCACTCCTTTTCTGGTACCGGGCTCCCGGTCGTGCGCGCTTTGGCGCAGATGGAACTGCGTAACCCCGATGGTGAGCGAGACCGCGCCCGCCACGTGCAACTCCACCAGAACGACCGGCAGATGGGTCAGGTACTGGGTGACGCCGATGGCGGCCTGCAGCAGGGAGATCATGACCAGGCGGCGGACCCCTAGTTGGAGGGGCTGCGGTGCACCGGTGCGCCATATGGAGGCCAGCAGTCCCAGCACGAGGCCGATGAAGAGCACGGCCGCGAGCGAGTGGACCCACGCGGCGCTCGAAAGGGCGAATGGGAGCCGTCTGGCGTGGAGCTGGCCTTGCGAGGCGCCCGCGTGGGGGCCCGATCCGGTGGTCAGCGTTCCGGTGATCAGCAGCACGACGAAGGGGAGCCACAGCAGGCGCGCGATGGCGCGGAAGTGTGGATCGCGCACGTCGCCGCGCGCCCCCGGTCCGTAGACATACTTCGAGTGGTGGTACAGCACGGCTCCGATGGCCACCATGGCCAACGAGAGGAGCATGTGCAGCGAGACCAGCCAGGGATTGAGCTTGCTGTACACCACGAATCCGCCGAGGACGGCGTCGGCCACCACGCCGCCGATGAGGGCTCCGGAGAGGGCAATGAGGTCGCGCCGGCGCGGATTCCTGGCCAGGGCGGCGAGGAAGGTGACCGCCGTCAGTATCACGAGCGTGACCGTCACCATCCGGTTTGCGTACTCGATGAAGGGGTGGATGCTCCACGATCCACTGATCCGGCCGTGGAAGCAGGTGGGCCAGTCCGGACAGCCCAGGCCCGAGCCGGTGAGGCGAACAGCCGCCCCGCTCAGGACGATGACGATCATCGAGAGGAAGGAAGCGAGGGCGAACCAGCGAAACGCTGGGGCGGGGATGCCGCGGCGGGGGGAAGTCACGTCCGTAGCCTAGGGAATGATGGGGGCTCCTAGTATGTCCCCTATGACATTCACGGTCCACGTGCCACGCCTCGGCACGGAAGTAATCAAGGGATACGTCGCCCTTACCAAGCCGCGAATCATCGAACTGCTTCTGGTCACCACGATCCCCACCATGGTGGTCGCGGCGAACGGGATTCCGGGCCTTTGGCTCGTGGTGGCCACGCTGATCGGCGGCACCCTCGCGGCTGGTGGCGCCAACGCCTTCAACATGGTGATCGACCGCGACATCGACGCGGTCATGCAGCGCACGAGGAGACGGCCGCTCGTCACCGGCGTGATGACGGCGCGTGCGGCGACGGTGTTCGCCGCCGCCCTCGAGATCGTCGCCTTCCTGGTGCTGGCGCTGTGGGTGAACATGCTCTCGGCGTGGTTGGCCCTGGGCGCGACGGCCTTCTACGTCTTCGTCTACACGATCTGGCTGAAGCGTCGCAGCAGGCAGAACATCGTGATCGGCGGCGCGGCGGGGGCCGTACCGGTGCTGATTGGCTGGGCGGCCGTGACGAACTCCCTCTCGTGGACGCCCGTCCTGCTGTTCCTCGTGATCTTCATCTGGACCCCTCCGCACTTCTGGGCGCTCGCCGTTCGTTACCGCGACGACTACCAGGCCGCCAACGTGCCGATGATGCCGGTGGTCGCGTCGCTGCGGCGCACCACGCTCGAGATACTCATCTACTCGGTGGTGATGTGGGCCGTGACGGTCGTGCTCGGACCCGTGGCGCACTTGGGGTGGATCTACGCGCTCTCGGCGATGGTCCTCGGCGCGCTCTTCACCTTCTACGCCTTCCGCCTCTACCGGCACGCGCTCAACGACCGCGCCGACGTCGCCGAGGCGATGAAGCTCTTCCATTTCTCGATCACCTACCTCACGGCATTGTTCATCCTGATGGCGGTTGATGTCCTTGTCAGAAACCACTAGGCGCAAGCGGGGACACCCGTCACCGATGATGTTCATCTCGCTCGGAATCGGCACCGTGGCGGCGGTGGCGCTCATCGTGGTGGTGTCGATCCTCACGGGAGCTCCGGCTAAGACGCAGAACGGGGAACCCGTGTCGGCATTGGTGGGAACCACGATCAAGAAGTTCGAGATTGGTGGCGTCAACGGGACTCGGGTGCAGATGCCGTGGGCCACCGGTCATCCCACGGTGCTGGTCTTCTTTGCGAGGACGTGCAGCATCTGCCACACCGAGATGCCCAAGGTTGCGGCGTACCTGCGCGCCCACGACGTGAGTCCCGTGAAAGTGGTCGGAGACGACAACAATGAGACGCTCACCGACGCACGTTGGTTCGTGCGAACCTACGACATCACCTTTCCAGTGGCCTTCGACCCGGCCGACAGCATCATCTCGGGCATCTTTGGTTTCCAGGGTGACCCCTACACGGTCTTTCTCAACAAGCACGGCGTCGTGGAAGAGGTGAACGCCGGTGCGATCTCCGTCAAGCAGCTCGCGAGCGGGATCGCGGCGCTGAAGTCGGACGCCTAGTCGAAGCGGAAGGTTCGCGCCGCGAGCAGCGGCGCGAGCACCGCCCAGATGGCGAGTGAGAGCCAGTCGGCGCCCGACGGCGCGATTCCCTGGCCCAGGACCCGATGAAGGCCGTCAGCCATGGCGCCCGGTGGCAGGCCGACCACGAGCTTCTGGACCACCGAGGGCAGCGAGGTGACCGGCAGCACGATGCCCGAGAGCAGGAGCAGCACGAGGTAGAGGCCGTTGCTGGCGGCCAGGTTCACCTCCGCTCGCAGGCTCCCGGCCAGCAGTAGGCCGATGCCGGCGCACCCGGCCGATCCCAGTATCAGCAGGGCCACCGTGTCGGCGGCGCCCACGCCACCGCCGTGAGGGTGCCACTGGAGCGCCAGGGCCACGACCGTCAGGACCGCGATCTGGAGCAGCTCGGTGACCAGGACGCCCGCAATCTTGGCGCCGATGAGACGGCGCTGGCCCAGCGGTGTCACGTGCAGTCGACGGAGCACTCCGAAGGATCGCTCGAAGCCGGTGGCGATGGAGAGCGACACCAGCGAAGTGGACAGGANNNNCGCACGGTCATTCGCACCTCGGCACGGGTTTGGGCCAGCAGCGCTCTCACGACGGCACCGGCGTGTTCTGCTCGGCGATGAGCTCGAAGTAGCGTTCCTCGAGCGACGCACGGGTGCGCAGCGAGACCATCGACAGCCCGACGGAGGTGAGGTAGCCGGTGACGGTGGCGATGCGCTCGGGCGAGGACGCCGTCGCGAAGCGCAGCTGCAGGGGACCGTCGAGGGCGACCTCGCAGCCCAGCAGCGTCGCGAGGGCAACCGGGTCCGCGGGCCCCGAGGTCTCCACGATCATCTCGGGGTGGCCGGCGAGCTCGTCGAGAGTTCCCTGGACGAGCACCCGGGAGCGGTTCATGATGACCAGCCGGTCGGCGAGGCGTTCGGCCTCGGCGAGCTCGTGGGTCGTTATCAAGAGGGCGCAGCCGCGAGCGCGCTCGGCGCGGATGATCTCACGCACCACCTGGCGGCCCTCGGGGTCGACGCCGGTGGTCGGCTCGTCGAGCACGAGCACCCGCGGTCTGCCCAGCAACGCCAGCGCCAGCAGCGTGCGCTGCTGCTCTCCGCCGCTCAGGCGCCGCCACGGCGTGCGTGCGCAGCGCTCGAGGTCGAGCAGGGCCAGCAGCTCGCGCGGGTCGCGCGGCGCGCTGTAGTACGTGGCCGTCAGGGCCAGTACCTGGGCGGGGGTCATGGGGAACCAGACGCCGCCGCGCTGGAGCAACGCCCCGGTGCGTACGACGACTTCGCGGTGGTCGCGAACCGGGTCGAGTCCGTGGAGGCGAACAGTGCCCGCCGAGGGGGCACGGAACCCCAGCAACGTCTCGACCACGGTGGTCTTGCCGGCGCCGTTGGGACCGAGCAGGGTCACCACCTCGCCGTAGTCCACGTGCAGGCTGACGTCGTCGACGGCGACGAGGCTGGCGAACGCGACTCGCAGGTGGCTGATCTCGACGGCGTTACTCACGACCACTGAACCTAGACGCTCCAGTGACCCTCAGCCCCTTCTCGGTAGGCTGGCACTCATGATCGATCTGGCCCAGTTACGCCGTGAACCCGATGCCGTCAAGGCCGCGCTCGCGCGTCGGGGCGTCTCGACGAGCACCATGGACGAGATCCTGGAATTGGACCGGGAGCACCGCCGGCTGCTCCAAGAGGCCGAGGCGCTGCGCGCGCAGGTGAACGAGCTCTCGCGTCAGGTCGGCGAGGCTCGCCGGGACAAGAACCCGTCGCACGCCGATGAGCTCGCGGCCACGAGCCGCGCGCTGGGCGACCTGGAGAGAGAGGCCCGCGAGGCGACCGACGTCACGGCGACGTTGCTGCGCGAGAAGCTGCTGATGATTCCTAATCTCCCCGCGCCCGACGTGCCCGACGGCCTCGACGAGAACGACAACGTGGAGATGCGCCGCTGGTGGGTGGGCATGGACCAGGGGGCGGGCTTGCCGACCTACGAGGCGCATCAGCGGGTGGCCCACTGGGACATCGGCGCCGAGCTGGGAATCCTCGACCTCGAGGCCGGCGCCAAGCTGGCCGGTTCGATGTTCCCCCTCTACCGCGGCGCGGGCGCGCGGCTGCTTCGGGCGCTCGGGTTCTTCGCGCTGGACCGGCACATGGGCGACTACGAGGAGATTCGCCCCCCGAGCTTCGCCCTGACCGAAACGATGATGTCGACCGGGCACCTGCCCAAGTCGGCCGACGACATGTACGCCATCGAGCGCGACGGCCTGTGGGCCATTCCGACGGCCGAGGTCCCGTTGACGTCGATGAACCGCGGCGAGATCCTCGACGAGGCGAGACTACCGATTCGCATGACTGCTCAGACGGCGTGCTTCCGGCGCGAGGCCGGCGCCGCGGGCCGCGACACCCGGGGGCTGCTTCGCGTGCACGAGTTCGACAAGGTCGAGCTGTTCGCGTACTGCACGCCCGAACAGGCCGAGGCGGCGCACGCGGACATCCTGGCGCGCGCCGAGGGACTGCTGCAGGCGCTGGGCTTGACCTACCGCGTGCTGATCCTGTGCACGGGAGACCTGGGCACGTCGTCGGCGCGAACGCTCGACCTCGAGGTCTTTAGCCCGGGCGTCGATCGGTGGCTCGAGGTCTCCTCGGTCAGTTGGTTCGGCGACTTCCAGGCACGTCGCGCCAACGTCCGCTACCGCACCGCGGACGGATCGACGGCGCTGGTGCACACCGTGAACGGCTCGGCGCTCGCCTGGGCGCGGATATGGGCGGCGCTCGTGGAGACGTACCGCCAGAGCGACGGCTCAGTGGCCCTGCCCGAGGTCCTGGCGCCATACCTGGGCGGCCAGACGACGATCCCTACTCGTCTGCGCTGACCTCGAACCGGTAGCCCACCCCGCGGACCGTGGTGATGTTGACCGGGTTCTTCGGATCGCTCTCGATCAGCGTGCGAAGGCGCTTGATGTGCACGTCCAGGGTCTTGGTGTCGCCCACGTAGTCGTTTCCCCAGATCCGGTCGATCAGGACCTCGCGGGTCATGACGCGTCCGGGGTTCTCGAGCAGGAGCCGCAGCAGGGCGAACTCCTTCTTTCGCAGCTTGATTTCATGGTCGCCGACGAAACAGCGCCTCGCGTCGATGTCCATCCGGATGCGTCCGCAGATGATCTGCTCCTCCTCGCAGACCGGCGGCTCGTGGTTCTCTCGCCGGCGCATCACTGCGCGGATCCGCGCCACCAGTTCGCGCAGTCGGTAGGGCTTGGTCACGTAGTCGTCGGCGCCGAGCTCGAGCATGAGGACCATGTCGACTTCTTCGCCCTTCGCACTGACGATGATGATCGGTACATCGCTCTTGGCGCGGATGAAGCGGCAGACGTCGAGGCCGGACATCCTGGGGAGCATCAGGTCCAACAGGACGAAGTCGAAGTTGTTCTTGTCGAAGAGCGTGACGGCCTCGTGGCCGTCACGCGCGACCGTGACGTCGAATCCCTCGCGGTCGAGACCCACTCCCAGGGCGTCGACGAAGGACTCCTCGTCCTCCACGACGAGAACCTGCGGTCGGCGCTCGGACTCGGACTTCTTGGTCACAGCTGGTTCACCGGCAGTTCCAGGGTGAAGGTGGATCCCTCGCCCTCCCGGGATTCGACCACCACGTTGCCGCCGTGGTTCTGGGCCACGTGGCGCACGATGCTCAGCCCCAGGCCGGTGCCGCCGGTCTCGCGGGCGCGGCCCGGATCGACCCGGTAGAACCGCTCGAAGATGCGGTCGAGATCCTTGGCGGGTATCCCCACGCCCTCGTCCTTGATGATGATGCGCACCAGCGGACCGATGACCTCGCCGTGCTCGTCGCTCCCTGAGTCGACGCGCTCGATGGCGACCGAGACGGTGCCGCCCTTGGGCGAGTAGACCACGGCGTTCTCGAGAAGGGCGTGGGCGGCCGATATCAACTGACGGCGATCGCCGACGATGACGAAGTTGTCGGTGGGCTCGACGAAGTCGAGCTTCACCTCGTGCTGCTCGGCTGACGTGCGTATCCGCTCGATGGCGTCGGCGACGAAGAGCGAGACCGAGATGGGCTCTCGCGATGGCGAGCCCTCGCTTTCGATTCGCGAGAGGTCGAGAAGATCCTCGATGATGCGGTTCACGCGGAAGGCCTCGGAGTTGATGCGCTGGGCGAGCCGGTTCGCCACCGAAGGGTCGTTCTCGAACTGCAACGTCTCGGCCAGCAGACCGAGCGCGCCCATCGGTGTCTTGAGCTCGTGCGAGACGTTGGCGATGAAGTCGCGGCGGATGTCCTCGAGGCGGCGGCGCTCGGTGACGTCCTCGATTATCGCGAGCACGCCGAGCGGACGACGGCCGTCGTCGATGACCGACGCGCGAATGGTCAGCGTCCGACGCGGGGGCCCGTAGATGTCGATGACCCGTTCGGCGATGCCGTTCGTCCAACCCTCGGCCAGGATCTCGGTGACGGCCTGGGCGGCGATCGCGTCGCCGTAGCGGCTGGCCATGAGGACCTCGGCCTGGGTGTTGCGAAAGATGACGCCGCCGCCCTCGTCGCAGAGCACGAGGCCGAGCGGCAGGGCGTCGAGCGAGCGTTGCAGGCGCACCGACTCCGCGCTGGACTCGCTCACGGCGGTGGTAGCGGCACCGGTGACCTCCTCGAGGTAACTCAGGGACGATTCGATCTTGCCGTCGTCGTGCTGGGGCTCCACCCCCAGGCGGGCGCCCAGCGCGGTGAGCCGCTGGGCGATGGCACGGTGGCCCCGGCGTCGGGCGATGAGCAGGCCCAGGAAGGCGCCGACGATGAGGACCCCGCCACCCGCCGCGTAGACGGCGTAGGGGGGCCATAGTGAGACGACGTTGTGGACAGTGGCAATGAGCACGACCCCAGTCTCGCAGACGGCGGCACCGCCGGTGAAACAGCGACCGTTGCGTGCCCCCTAGCGCAAAGCGAGATAGCCATGACGTTCGCCGATGTCACCCTCACTCCGTCCACCTCGGCCCTTCCGGGAAGCGCCGCATTGCAGCAGATTGCGAACGGAATAGCGGCGTGGGCGCTCATCGGTGCGCTCATCGCCTTGCTCCTCGGCGCCGCGCTGTGGGCGATTGGCAGCCACACGCAGAACGCGCATCAGTCCATGTCGGGTCGCCGAGCGGTGGTCACAGCGCTGGCGGCGGCGATCCTCATCGGCGCGGCGCCAAGTCTGATCAACTTCTTCTTCACCACCGGGCTCAGCGTTCGCTAGTGGGCCATCTGTACTGCTTGCTCAGTCTGGGATCGTGTGTCTCGACGTCGATTGCCAAGGCCACCCTGGGCGACCTCTTTGACGCGCTCACCGCGTGGGTGCTGTCGAGCGTGCAGTGGCTGCTGGGCGCCGTCGGCCAAGTCCTCACAACGGCCAGTGAGCCCTCGACGGTGGTCCGCTCCGCCTCTCAGGAATTCGACACGCTGCTCACGGTCGCGCCGGTGCTGATGATGGTGGGCCTACTGGTGGCGACGCTGCAAGCGGTGCGCCACGGGGACAGCTCGTCGCTGTGGCGGGTCTACTTCGGCGTGGCGCCGGCCTGCGTGCTGGGGGTGGTGCTCGCGCGACCCGTGGCGACCTTGGTCCTGGAGGCGGTCAATCAGCTCTCGAGCAGCGCCGCGGGCACCGTGGTCGTCCACGAGACGACCCTGACCACTGCCTTCGCCGCCCTCTCGGCCTCGACGTCTATTCCGGGATTCGGGCTCTTCCTCCTGGCGTTGGGTGTGGTGATCGGCGGTTGGCTCCTATGGTGCGAGCTCGTGCTGCGCACCGTGATCCTCACGTTGCTCCTCGTGCTCGTTCCGGTGGTGGTCCCTCTCGCCACCTTCCCTTCGATGCGCCGACTGGGCTGGCGTCTGGGCGAGACGTTCACGGCCGTCGCGGCCAGCAAGTTTCTCATCGTCGTGGCTCTCTCTCTTGGACTCGATGAGCTCCAGGGCACGTCGGCGAGCGAGGTCATCACCGGTGCGGTGACCCTGGCGCTGGCCACCTGCACGCCGTACCTCCTGCTGCGGATGATCCCGTTCGTGGAGCAGTCCGCGCTCCACAACCTCGAGGGCCTCCGACAGCGCGTCACCCGCAGCGTCCAGAACGCCCCTTCGTCACCGGCGGGGGCGGCGGTTCGCTCGCTCCTTCCGGACGCCCCGATGCCCGGGCCGACCGGGCGCGCTGAGGACCTGGGACTCTCGATGTGGGAGAGCACGTCCGACGTCGACTTCCCCGAGCCAGGAGGCGAGCCCGGTCCTGCGCCCATCGGGGAACCGCGCACGCGGGGAGGGCACGTCGCCTACCACAGCGATTCGATGGGCCCGGTCGTGGGCTGGCATTTCGATGAGTGAATTGCTCGACCTCGCCGACAGCGACGGCGACGCCCGCTGGATCGGAATCCGCCGTCACCAGGCTGTACTGGTCGTGTCTGGGATGAGCCTCATCGGTGACTCGGTGGTGCGGCCCGGCGGGGTTCTCCTCGAGGCGGTTGCGGGAAGCGTCATGCTGCTCTGCTCGCTGCCGGTCTATGACAACTTGACCATCGGCGAGCTCCTGGCGGTGGGTCTCCGTTTCCTCGGTCGCTCGCGCTGGACCTTCTTGAGCGTCGCGGTGCATGGTCGAACGCTCAAGCTCAGTGCTCGCGGCCAGGTGATGGTGCAGGGTTATGAGTTGCAGCATCGCGGAAGGCTTGATCTCTCGGGTCGCGACGTCCAGGGCGCCCAGGAGCTGGCGGCGTTCGCGGACGCGTTGTCGACCGGTGACGGGTCCGGCCACGCGTCGGTGCACGTGCGTTCGAACAGCGTGCACGCCCGCACGCTCTTGTCGCTGCGTGAGGGCGTGCGTGCACCCGAGGCCTGGAGCGCGAACAGCGCACTCGTGAGGGACTTCCTCGGGCTGGCGGGCGTCCAGGACTCGATGTGGCTGCTCGAGCGATGGCGTTACGTGCGCACGTCCGGTGGAGTCGCTCGTGTTCTGCGAATCCGCGACTTCAGCGCCGTGCCGAGCGGTCAGGCGCTCCTGGAGCGGCTTCAGCAGTCCGGCGGGGAGGTGAGCGTCGCGATGCACTTCGACGTTGTCGGCGGCGCGAAGGCCCATCGGATCGCCGAACGGGCCGTGCACCGAGTCGGGAGCGACGGTGCGCTGTCGCGCGCGGCGGGGTTTCGCCGCACCGCGCGCGCCGATCGGGTTCTGGAACGCTTGGTCCAGCGCGAGGCCCTGGTGGCGAGCGGCAGGGCGCTGCTGCGGGTGGGGGTCTACGTGAGCGTCCACGGCTTGACCCAGGACGAGCTTCGCCGGAGTTTCGACGCGGTGCTCGCCAAGGCCCACGAAGCGGGTCTGCGCTGCGAGCGTGGACTCGGTCGTCAGGCGATCTGGTTCTGCTACCAGCTGCCGGGGGGACCGGGCTGGTGAGCCGCCCATGGACGCACTGGGCCACGTCGAGCGACCTGGGGAGCCTCCGTCTTCCGGCCCACGACGCCGGCACCGGACTCGGGGGCCGGCCTCTGGGCCGGGCCCAACGGGGATTCGACTTCGTGTTCGACCCCTTCGACGCCTACGCCGCCGGCCTGGTGTCGAATCCGAACGTCATCGTGGCCGGATCGATCGGTGCGGGCAAGAGCACGATCGTGAAGATGCTCTGCGACCGGGCCCTCTGCCGGGGTCGCCGGGTCGTCGTCGTTGACCCCAAGGGCGAGTACGCGCAGCTGGCCACGTCCTACGGCGTGCGGTCCGTCGCGCTCGGACGCGACGGCTGGTGCAGTCCCTTCGCACTCGACGACCGCGAGGGCCGCGAACTGCTTCGCGCCCTGGTCGCCAGCGCCCAGGGATCCCCGCTCAGCAGCGAGGAACACTACGCGATCGACGAGGTGTGGCAGGAACTGCCCAGACCGCGCCCGGTGCGGGTGCTGGGCGCACTGTATGAACTGCTCCAGGGGCACATCGCACTCGAGCGGCCCTGCGCCCGGCGCACCCTCGCCCTGACCCTGTACCGGTTCGTGCACGGGGACCTCGCCGGACTCTTCGACGGGCCGGGCCGGCCCCTCGTCTTCGCGGGTGCTCTGGTGGTGCTCGACCTGTCCGCGCAGTGGTCGTCGGGCTCGCTGGCGGTCGCGGCGCTCAGCGCCGTGGCCGCGGCGCAGCAGGTCGCGGCGGGCGAGGGGGAACTCGGCTACCTGGTGCTGGACGAAGCCTGGGCCCTCCTCTCCGATCCCCACGCCCTGAGGTGGCTCCAGGGATCCTGGAAGCTGGCGAGGTCGCGCGGACTCTGCCACGTGCTCGTGCTGCACCGCTGGAGCGACGTCCACGCCGCCGGTGACGAAGGCAGCGCCCAGCGCGAGCGGGCCCAGGGCCTGCTGCGAGAGTGCGAGACGACGTTCCTCCTGCGCCAGCCACCGGACGAGGCTCTCGAGATGGCGGGCGCCATTGGACTGCACCCCCGAGAGGAGCGCTACTTAACGGCGATGCCGAAAGGAGTCGCTCTCGTGCGCTACGGGGCGCATCGCTCGGTGGTGCGAATCGTTCCAGACGCCCGTGACCGGCTCATAATCGACACCGACGCCGCGATGACGGTC
>PLHD01000048.1 GCA_003138815.1 Acidimicrobiaceae bacterium
TGGACCGCGAGTACCGCGACGCGCTGGGGGACGACCCGGAGGGACGCTTCGGCCAGAGCCTGACGATCGCCACCACGGTGATCTCGGCGAACCAGCTCGACTTCGTGACCGTCGACGCGGGGCTCAAGTCCATGGCCACCGACGCCGGCTCTCCGCTCGTCGTCGGGCACGAGGGGGAGTCGACGTACGTATTCTTCGGCGACGAGCATGGTCTGGTGACGAACGGGCCGGGCCACGCCTACCGTCGTGGCGACCGGCTGGACCTCGTGCCGCCGCACTGCGACCCGACCGTCGACCGTTACGACTTCATGTGGCTGGTGCGAGGTGACGTCGTCCTCGCGGTCGCCGACGTCGACGCACGGGGCTGTTCCCAGTAGTTTGCCTTTCGCCTGAGGGCTCGCTCTGCGTCGCCAGCCCCCAGGGGATCATCGACAAGGTCATGTGGGAACGGGAGTTGCGCGGCCACACCCGATTCTTCGCGCAGATCGACCTCGGTGGATTGGCGTTCGACGAGACGGCCCGCTCGATCGAGATCCTCGCCAGCGATGTCCTGCCCGTGGTGCGCCGGGAGATAGCGCGTCTGACGGCGCGGCCGCGGTTCGGGGACTCCTTTCCGTCGTGCGGACTCGCCAGTATGTCCTCGGATCGCCGGCGCTGCCACGAAGAGGGGACCGGCCGATCGCTAGGTGCGCCGCCGCTCGAGATGATTGGCGCGTCTTCGAGGCGCGGACCGATCCGCCCGGGCGGATTCCACCCGCGCTCCTTTCGGGAGCTTCGACCACCGCACCGATGCGGCATTGAAATAGGTTGGTCTCGTGGAAGTAGTCGATACCTTGGATTTCCTTCTTGGGACGTGGCGAGTCGAGCGCTTGATTGAGGATCACCGATCCAACTTGCGCGGGTCCTTCGAAGGCACCGCCACCGTCGCCCTCGATCAGCTGAATCGAGACTCCTCTTCTGGCGTGCGGGCACTGTACAGCGAGTTGGGCGAACTCAGTTGGTGCGGCTATACGGGATTGGCCACCCGCGTTCTTGAATATGTGGACTCGGGGAACGTGGAGCTCGCGTTGAACTTCGCTGACGGACGGTCTTTTGCTGATCTGGATCTAAGAACCGGATCCTGGACCAGCCCACACCTCTGTGGAAGTGACCGCTATGAGCTCGAGACTCTCGTTCATTCGAATCAGAGCATGGAGGAACGTTGGCGAGTGACAGGGCCGGAAAAGGACTACGACGCGGTCACGACATTCACTCGCCTGAAGTGAGAGAGCGCGGCGGGCGGTGCAGCGCGCGATGAAGGCGTCCAAGATTTCTGGATCTGGAATCAGAGATCCAGCAATCAGGACATCGTGTCGCACGGTCCCTGCTCGGCTTGGACCGGACCGGATCGATTGGAATCTTGAAACTGCTGCCGCAATGCGCACCGTCGAGGGGGCACGTACTCAATATCGACGTGGCTCATGATCCCAGCCTTCGTAAGATGTCCGCGGGGGCGACCAAGTCTTCGCGGGTGAGCGGCAACTGACGCCGGAAGTGGGTGGTGCCGACTCCAAGCACCCGTGGCACGGGCTTCGTAGCGCCGGCGGTCGCTGCGATGAGACACGGTCCCCCTTTAGGTTGGTTGCATGAGTTGGCCGTCTCGCGGGGGCAGGGGTTGGAGACGTCGCTTTCGGCTGCGCTCGGCAAAAGGGCGTCCGTGAGGATCGTCAGCCTGGTGCCATCGGTGACCGAAACACTGACCGCATGGGACCGCACACCCATCGCCTGCACGAGGTTCTGTGAAAGGCCCGACCTGCGCCACATTGGTGGCACCAAAGATCCAGACATCGACCTGATCGCGGGGCTCAGTCCCGATCTCGTGGTCATGGACGCCGAAGAGAACCGTCGAGAAGACCATGACTCGCTTCTCGATCGAGGCATCGCCGTCCATGTCCTGCACGTGCGTTCACTACTCGACGTCAATCCCTCCATGACCGAGCTGGCCGAACGGGTTGACGCCAGATGGGAACCGTTCCAGCTGTCCAAGGACGTTCCGAGACGCGCTCGAGCGTTCGTCCCGATCTGGCGCAACCCTTGGATTGCCCTCGGAGCTCCCACCTACGGAGACTCGCTGCTGTCGCATCTCGGAGTGGAGAATGTGATCGCGGGGGAGGGGCCCTATCCACGGGTTGCGCTCGATGACATCGCTTCGCGTGCCCCGGACGTCGTGCTTGCTCCGAGTGAGCCGTATCCCTTCTCGAAGCGCCAGCTCCCCGAACTCTCGGCTATTGCGCCAACGGTGTTCGTCGACGGGAAGAATCTGTTCTGGTGGGGCGTACGAAGCGCGGACGCTGTGGCCCAGCTCAATTGCGAGCTAGAGGTGGCGCTGTTGAATCTCGATTCAAGCGGCGGGCGCCCGTTCTCCTAGGAGCCACCAAGGTTTGAACAGCCACGGTGGCGTGCACGTCGCGCAGTTCGAAGGCGATTGCGGGCCCACGATGAGCATTCCTTGCCGTGCAATCCCGCGACTCCACCGGTTGGATCGCCCAAATGAAGCAACGCTGATTCAGCGCAACGCGAGCGCCCACGGGACCGGACGTCAGATTCCGGGGAAGGCCCGGCGCAGCTCGTCGAGGTCGCGGCCGTCGATGGTCGACGGCGTGTGGTCGGGGTCGAGGCGGCCGTACACGAGTCGCACGAAGGACTCGGCCGGGAGCTCGAGGTCCGCGGCACCGCTGGGCTCGCCCGCGGAGAGCTTCACCGACTCCGGGCCGAAGGAGAGCGTGAAGTCGCGAGCGGGATTGGTCGTGCGCACGTGCCAGACGCGCGTCTCGCCCGACGGCTTGCCCGTGAACTGGACGATCATCTGGAGGTTGTCGACTACCGCACTGGCCTCGTCGTCCGGCAGGGCCGCCGCGGGGTCGAGCGTGACCTCGACGTCCCAGGTGTGCAGCACGTGCTCATTGAGCCGCAGCCCCACCATGCCCGCGAAGTCCAGGGTCATCGGGCCCATTTGGAACTTGAACCCTTCGCGCTGGTCGCCGGTGAGTGATTCGAGACACTTCAGCAGCGCGGCGTCGGCGACGAGGGCGTCGGCGACCTGCGCCGCCGCCGGCTTCGCGTTCCATTCGTCCCAGACTGACTGGTTGAAGCCGTCGTCGGTCGCCCGACCCTCGACGATGTCGTCGGCGCGGCGCTGGAGGATCACGGCGCCGGAGCCGATGTGCGAGAGGACGTCGGCGATGGACCACTCCGTTGGATAGGCCGGTGAATCGAATTTCGAGGGATCGATGCGCGCAGCGACGGCGCTCAGGTGCTCCACCGACGAACGTAGTGCCTTCAGTTGATTGTCCATGGGTATCTACTTTCCTATTTCCTAGTGTGTCGCGAGACCCGCGTCGGGAAGGTTCTGCGAGGCCCACGCGCTGAGCGCGTGCATCGCGGGGAGAAGGGCCGCCCCGGCGTCGGACAGGCCGTAGGAGACCGAGACCGGCGGACCGGGCTCGACCGAACGCAGAACGAGGGCGGCGCCCTGGAGTTCGGTCAGGCGCTCGGACAGGACCGAGTCGCTGATCCCGCTGACGCTTCGCTTCAGCTCGGCGAAACCGGCGTGCCCGTTGGCGAGCGTCCCGAGGATCACGCCGCTCCAGCGCTTGCCGAGGAACTTGAACGCCTGGGCCAGCGCGGCGTCACAGGACTTCGATGGCTCCTCGCCGGGGCCGGGCTGGCCAGCCGTCTGGCTCACGGTCGTCTCGTAGGTTCCCACTGAGCCGATAGTACCAGTCGCTTCATCAAGGCGAGCGGCTTTGTTTTTACAAGTACCAGGTATTGTGAAAGTTCCAGAACCCCTCACCAACCAGGAGCCACCAATGTCTTTATACCGACTCGACGCCAGCATCCGTTCCGAGGGCTCGATCAGCCGTGGCATCGCCGACGTTGTCGAGGCATCATGGCGCGAGGGCGAGCCCGACGTCCACGTCACTCGTCGCCACGTCGGCCTCGAGCCCCTTCCCTCGGACGCCTGGGCGCTCGCCGTCTCCGCGAGTGGAGTGGAGGCGAGTGCGCGAAACGCTGAACAGTGCAGCGCCGTCGCGCTGGCCGCGACCCTCGTCGACGAGATCGTCGACGCGCAGGCCCTTCTCTTCGCGGTTCCCCTCTACAACTTCGGCGTCTCGCAGCACTTCAAGACCTGGGTCGACCTCGTCCTGACCGATCCCCGCATGGCCGGCGGCGCGCAGCCGCTGGGTGGCAAGCCGGCGGTGCTGGTCGTGGTGCGCGGCGGCGCGTACGGACCGGGAACGCCGAGGGAGGGCTGGGACCACGCCTCTGGCTGGATCCGCCGCATCCTCGAGGACGTCTGGGGTCT
>PLHD01000070.1 GCA_003138815.1 Acidimicrobiaceae bacterium
TGGCTCCCCGAGCCGCGTCTAGTCCCGGGCCCCCACGCCAGCGCACCGGCGGACGGCGTCGCGTGAGGGCCAACCGGACCGGACGCCGTGGAGCGGGCCCACCCGGGGCACCCTCGCCTAGTCTGAGAACGAACCAGATTGGCTGCACCTCGTGGGACGTCCGGCCAATCGCCGAAAGGAGAGAGCATGAGCGATAACGACACGCCGAGTGGGGATGCGGCCCCCTCGATGCAGGACTGGAACGCGAAGATCATCGAGGAGTTCAGGTCCAATGAAGGAAGGGTGGGCGGGCAGTTCGAAGGCGCCCCGGTGTTGCTCCTGCACACCACCGGAGCCAGGTCCTCGCTCATGAGGGTGAATCCGATGATGTACCTGAACCTGGACGACCGGATCTACGTCTTCGCCTCCAAGGCCGGTGCCGATACGAGTCCGGACTGGTTCCACAATCTCGTGGCCACACCACGCGTGACCGTGGAGCTGGGGACGGAGACCTTCGAGGCCACCGCCGCCGTCCTGGCCGAGCCTGACCGGTCGCGAATCTACGCCGTGCAGGCCCAGCGCTACCCGGGCTTCGCCGAGTACGAGGTCAAGACCACCCGGGTGATCCCGGTGGTGGAGCTGTCGCGCTCCTAGTCGGGTTACTGCTCGCGCTCCGGCATTTTCCCAACGGGCCCGGTGCAGCACACGCCGCCGCGACGTCGACCCGAGTGGTCACGTCGCGGCAACCCGGCCTCGAGCACCACCGGGCTCGTCGGCCTTCTGATCGAGACATCGTCCGGCGCGCCCTACGCAGCGTGCAGGTCCGACGGGGCTCCAATCTTCTTGGCGGTGAGCGGCGGGGCGGGAGCGGGGCCTTGACGTCGGCCTCGGCCGACCACCCGGCCCTGCGGTGCTTTCCTTCGCCAGCCCGGTCGCCCTGACGCCATCGAGTTCGGGCGCCGGCCGAGCACCGCGACGCCCCGGGGCACGCCCGTCTCGAGTCATTATCGGCGAGCAATTTCCTGGTGCCGTCGCTACAAAAACGCTCAACTCAGCACTTAGCCCAGTTGCCATACGATACGGTTCTCTTCATGGAATTCATCGCCCCAGACGCGAAGTCGAGCCCTCGTGGATGATCGCCAGCCTGCGCGTGCCCTCGAGACACCGGTGGCACCGTGGCGGTGAAGGGCCAGTCCCTGGCGAGGTTGCTCGCCGAGTTTCCCGAGATCGTCGTGGTGCTCGACGCCATGGGCAATCTCCTATGGGCCAACCAGATGGCCGAGAGGCTCTTCAATCGAACCCTCGCCGACGCCGTTGGCCGGTCGGTGCTCGAGCTGGTGCATCCCGATGACCTGGAACTGGTGCTTCGCTCCCTCGAGTCGGTCCAGGACAAGGAGATCGGCAACCTCATAGAGGTGCGCGTCAAGGTGGGATCGGATTGGCGCCTGATCGAACTGGTGGGCGCCCCGGTGAGCTGGTTCGCCGCGGGGGCGGTGCTGTTCAGCCTTCGTGACCTGACGACGCGCCGGCGATTCGAGGTCGCCAGCAACGACATCGACCGCTTCCGATCCCTCGTCCAGAACGCCGCCACGATCATGATGCTGGTCTCGGCGAACGGCTACGTCGAGTCGGTCTCGGCCGCGCTGACCCGATTGCTGGGCCACGACCCAGAAGAGGTGGAGAACGGGCCACTCGCCAACATCGTGGCCGAGGACGACCGGCCCGCGCTCGGCGTCGCCATCGCCGAAGCGTTGCGGGGGTCGACGGCGACCCAGCCCGTCACCCAGCAGCTGCGCCTCCTTCGCCGCGGCGGCTCAGAGGCCGTGGAGTACGAGCTGTCGATCGTCAACCTCGTCGACGACCCGACCGTTCGAGGCCTGGTCGTCACGGCCCACGACGTCTCGGCCAGGGTCTCGACCGAGCTCGAGCTGCGAGACACCTTCTCGCTGCTCAACGCGACGCTGGAGTCGACCGCCGACGGGCTGCTGGTGGTCGACATGGATCGCAGGATCACGAGCTTCAATAGCCGATTCACCGAGATGTGGCAGGTGCCCGAATCCCTCCTGTCGGCCGGCGACGACCAGGCCATCCTGACGTTCGTGCTCGACCAGTTGCCGGACCCCGAGGCGTTTCTCGCCCGGGTCGACGAGCTCTACTCGCAGCGCGACTCCGAGAGCAACGACACGCTGGTGTTCAAGGACGGGCGGGTATTCGAGCGCTTCTCGAAGCCGCAGTACGTGGCGGGATCGGTCGTGGGACGGGTGTGGAGCTTCAGCGACATCACCGAGCAGAAGCAGCTCGAGAATGAGCTGGCGCACCTCGCCTTCCATGACACCCTCACGGGGCTGGCCAACCGTGCCCTGTTCAGCGACCGTCTGACCCAGGCCCTCGCGCGCAGCGAGCGCACCGGCAAGTACGTCGCCGTCCTGTTCCTGGACCTCGACAATTTCAAGACCATCAACGACAGCCTGGGTCACTCCGCGGGCGACGAAGTCCTCATCGCGGTCGCCCAGAAGCTCTCGAAGTGCCTGCGCCGCTCGGACACCGCCGCTCGCCTCGGCGGCGACGAGTTCGCGGTCCTCGTCGAGGACGTCGACAACCACGACGAGGTCGTGCGCCTGGCGAACCGCATCATGAAGGTCCTGCGCCACCCCGTCACCATCGCCGCCAAGAAGGTGTCGGCGACGGTGAGCATCGGCATCACGTTCGGGATCACCGGCAGTACCAGCGAGCAGCTCCTGCGAAACGCCGACCTCGCCATGTACCTGGCCAAGGCCCAGGGCAAGGACCGCTACGAGGAGTTCCAGGACCAGATGCACACGGCGGTGCTGGCGCGCCTCGAGCTCGAGGCCGACCTCCGAAAGGCGGTCCTCGACGGCGAGTTCGTGGTCCACTATCAGCCCATCTTCGACGTGGAGACCGGCGCAATCGTCGGCTTCGAGGCCCTCGTGCGCTGGCAGCATCCGACCAGGGGGCTCCTTCAGCCCGACTCCTTCATCCCGTTCGCCGAGGAGATCGGCGTCATCGAGTCCATTGACCGCTTCGTGCTCGGCCGGGCGTGCTCGCAGGCCCGCTCCTGGCAGGACGACGGTCTGGTCGCGACCAACCTGCTGGTGAGCGTCAACCTCTCGGCCCGCGAGATCACCGACGCGCGCATCAAGGACAGCGTCGCCACATCGCTCGACGGCAGCGGTTTCGAAGCCAAGCACCTGATACTCGAGATCACCGAGAGCGCGGTCTTGAGCGACATCGAGGCGGCCGTGCAAAACCTGGAGGCTCTTCGGGCGCTGGGACTGCGCATCGCCATCGACGACTTCGGCACGGGCTACTCCTCGATCTCGCACCTTGAGCGCCTGCCGATCGACATACTCAAGATCGACAAGTCATTCCTGAGCGTCATGACCAAGCGCGACAACATGCCCGACCTGGCCCAGGCGATCGTCCAACTGGCCCACACCTTGGGGTTGGTCCCCATCGCCGAGGGGGTCGAGCGGCCGGAGCAGGCCTCGCGGCTACGCAAGCTGGGCTGCCGACTCGCCCAGGGTTACCACCTCGGCATGCCGCTCGACGCCACCGCGACCGCGACCCTGCTTCGCACGCGGCTGGCTCCCTCGCCGCCGGCCCAGGCCGCCGACCTGCCCTCCGCCCGCTGGGCCTAGCGGTCGCCGGAGGATTCGAGACAGGACCTACACGTAGCGCAGGGCGCCATCATCGAGATCGGCGACCGGCAGCGCCTCCCTCTCCTCGTAGTAGTTGGACGCGTGGCGCCACGGATCGCGGTCCCCCTGCCTCGGCAGCGAGTCGATCATCCGGGCCAGGTAGCCGGGATTGAAGTCGGCGGGGTCGACCCAGGGCAGGAGCGTCATGTCCTGGTCCTCGTCACGCAGCGTCGGCGTGACCACCGAGACCCCGAGCTCCTCCATGTGCCCCAGGAGCCGGCACACGAAATCGCCAATGAGGTCGACCCGCAGGGTCCAGCTCGCCCGGAAGTAGCCGAAGACCTCGGCCATGTTGGGTACCCCGGTGAACATCAGGCCCCGGTACGTGATGGTCCTGGCGAAGTCCAGCGGGACACCGTCGACCACGAAGCCAATGTCGCCCAGCACGTTCATGTCGAAGCCGGTTGCGGTGATGATGATGTCGGCCTCGAGGGTCGCCCCCGACTTGAGCAGGATGCCCGACTCGGTGAAGCACTCGATCTCGTCGGTCACGACCGAAGCCTGGCCGCTCCTGATCCCCTCGAACAGGTCTCCCTCGGGGATGATGGCTATTCGTTGCTGCCATGGCTGGTAGTGAGGATTGAAGTGGGTCTCGATGTCGTAGTCGTCGCCGAGGATCTCTCGAATGGGCCTCAGCAGCTCTTCTCGGGCGAGGTCCGGGTAGTCGAGCGCCAGCTGGGTGAGCGCCCCGAAGTCCAGCAGGATCTTTCGACGGACGATCTCGTGGACCCACTCCTCGGGCACGTCGAGCTCTCGCAGCATGTCAGCGACCTCGTTGGTATTGGGACGGATGAAGAAGAACGTTGGGGAGCGCTGCAGCATCGTGATGTGCGCGCAGTCCGGCGCCATTGCGGGTATGAGCGTTGCCGCCGTGGCACCCGAGCCTACGACCACGACCCTCTTGCCGACGTAGTTGAGGTCGTCCGGCCACGACTGGGGGTGCACGATGGGACCCTTGAACCGGTCCATCCCCTCCCAGGTGGGCGTGTGGCCCTCGGCGTGGCGGTAGTAGCCCTGGCACATCCACAGGAAGTTGGCGCTGAACTGAACCCGCTGGTCTGTGTCGGCCCGTGAGACGCTCAGCGTCCAGCGGCGATCGTCGCTGGACCACTCGGCCGCCGTGATGGTGTGCTGGTAGCGGATGTACCGCTCGAGATCCTCCGCCTCGATCACCTCCGCGAGGTACTTGACGATCTCGTCCTTGGAGGCAATGGGCGCACCCGTCCAGGGCTTGAAACGGTAGCCGTAGGTGTAGAGGTCGCTGTCTGACCGTGTTCCCGGGTACCGATGGGTGCGCCACGTGCCGCCGAAGCCGAGCTGGGATTCGAGCACCACGAAGCTCTTCTCCGGGCGCTGCTCCAAGAGGTGGTGCGCGGCGCCGATGCCCGAAATGCCCGCACCCACGATCAGCACGTCGAAGTGCTCGATCACCTGTTCGACTTCGGCCGGGCGAACCGCCGTTTCAATCATGGAAACTCCCCCGCGTGATGGTCGTGGCCGAAGGCCAAGCCTCAAGTTATCCCACGAAGGCTCCGAGTGAGCGAACGGTTCGGGCACCTACCGGGCGTGCCCTCGGCGACGGTGCTGCAGACTTCCGACGGGGCTCCGGGGTTCGCCATCATTGGAAACACCGCCGCTTAGTTCAGTGCCGACTGGCGTCTGGTCGAGCGCGAACTACTGGACGCGGCCCATCGGTGGATGTGCGCCTACGCAGCTCGATGTCAGTACTGAGACTCGGCCCTTCTTCGAGGTGTCGAAATGCAAGAGCCGCCAGCGTGGGTTCGTCTGTCCCCTATGTCGCGACAGATCACATTTGGTGTCGAAGGCGGGACTTGAACCCGCACGCCCCTGAGGGCACCAGCCCCTCAAGCTGG
>PLHD01000041.1 GCA_003138815.1 Acidimicrobiaceae bacterium
GGCGACCATAAGCGGTTGCAATATTGGGCATTCAGTTCGCCGGCGTTCAGGCGTGACCGCACGTAACCGTTGGCGTTGCTAAAGGGGTTGCTAAAGGAAATACGATTGCAAACCGTTTAAATGGTCAGGTTTCCGATGCATCACATCTGGTGCCGGACGCCGGTCATATGGATCGAAGATAGGAGCTCGCGGGCAGTTGCATTCTCCTTCGTAAGGTTCATGGGTACGCTGACGCTCGCTCGTGCCGATAGTCCCAATCGTCACACTGAAAGTGAGGGAGTCGGATCACAGAGGGAGAGTGCGTCATCGAGTTGTGGGCCTCTTGCATCCATTTCTCAGTGTTCTCATCACCAACGAGCTCGAGCAGCCAGCGAAGGAGGGCGAGCCCATCGTCGCGGCGCAGTCCGAATCGTCCTGCGTGGGGCGCGAGGCTCACTGCGAAGGCTCCGGGGTGATCGAAGACCGGGCGGATGGCGTCGACGACAATCTGAGCGACGGCCCCGGGGTCCTCGTGGTCGTACAGCAGATCAGAGGCGATTCGTGCCGGCCGGGACGTTGGCAGTCCGCGAAGTTGAATCCATTCTCCGTCCGCGAGGGGGCGCTGATGCAGACGAACATCTCGCCGTCGACTCTGCTTGCGCCGGGCAAGCGTGAACTCGCGGCGGTCCGCGGGGAGGTGGCCTATGCCATAGAGCGCCGCCGCCGACCGGTGCGACACCACGCCCTCTGCGGGAGTGCGCTTCCATGCGGGTACGTCTGGAGCCAGTTGGAGCCACGCGGCTCTCAGTTCCATGTGATCTGGCGTGGGTGAACCGACGAGCCGGTAGACACCGTAGGCGACTCGCTCCAGTCGCGAGTTTGGGGCCGTAAGGCGCTCGAGCGTCGTTGCTGGGATTTCAGCGAGTTCGAGTTGACGGCGGGTCACGAGCCCCCACTGCTCTTCGGCGAGTCCTGCGAAGCGGTCTCGGGCCATGTTGCGTTCCATAACTGCATTATATCCTGATAACGGGGGGTTATGAAGTATTAATTACCAATTAACCCTGCAGTATACCCCGTAAAGAGGGGAGTTTGTAGTAGTAGCCACGCATCTGGCCCGTCCGATCACGCAGCGTACAGTACGAAATTCACGCAGAAGGTAATACCAAACTTCACATAACTCATACCAGGGCCCGGCCCGCCGTCAAGTCGCATAGACGCTCACATTCAACCCACCTATTACTTTCCGCTGGGATGTGGACCGGATTGCACTCCGAAGAGGGTGTTCTAAAATGGGCGTTGATATAGTTATAAAGAGGGTGCTGATTAGGTTATAATCTGGATATCAGTAATATTCTAATCTGGGCGTTGAGGACATTTGCCAGGCGGATTGGCAAGGTAAGAGTACACCGGTGAAGGAGAGAATGGCTTACCAACCAAGGATTGTTGACAAAGAACTCACCCGGCAACTCAGGGCCATGGGGGCGGTTGTCCTTGAAGGACCCAAAGCCGTCGGTAAGACCGAAACGGCGCGCCAACAAGCGACCAGCGAAGTGCACCTCGACTCCGACCTGGCCGCTCGCGGAGCAGCTGAGATTGATCCGGCCCTGATCCTCGCCGGACCGACACCGCGCCTGATCGACGAGTGGCAGTTCGTGCCCGAAGTCTGGAACCAAGTGCGCCGAGAGGTTGATGACCGCCAGGTTCCTGGCCAGTTCATCCTCACCGGTTCCGCCGCCCCCAGCGACGACGTCACCAGACACACCGGTGCCGGACGCATGGCCCGGGTGAGGCTGCGACCAATGACGCTGTTCGAGATGGGCCGCAGCGCCGGGGAGGTCTCCTTGGGTGACTTGTTAGAGGGCCAAGTTCCCGCACCAGCGAATTCCAATGTCACCATCCCCGAACTCGCGGAGCTGATCTGCACCGGTGGCTGGCCGGCCATACACAACCTCCCTGTGGCCGTCGCGCAACAAGCACTTGGCAATTATCTCGAAGAGATAGCCCGAACGGATATCAATCGAGTCGATGGGGTCATCCGCGACCCCAACAAGGTGACTCGTGTCATCCGATCGTTGGCGCGCAATGTCGCCACTCAGGCCGCCGCAACCGTAATCGCTGCCGACACGGCCGGTGAAGACGAGCCGGTCGCCCGCAAGACCGTTCCAGAATACCTCTCCGCCCTCGAGCGACTCTGGATAATCGAGGACCAGCCAGCGTGGGCGCCGCGGCTCAGGTCTCGCTCCAGCATGCGCACCGCAGCAAAACGGCACTTCATAGATCCCTGCCTCGCCGCGGCTGCTTTGGGGGCTGGCCCGCAGAGACTTCTCAGCGATCTCAAATTCCTCGGACTGTTGTTCGAGAGCCTCGTCGTGAGGGACCTGCGCGTCTACGCGCAACTACATCACGGCAAGGTTTTTCACTACCGCGACAACACCGGACTCGAGGTCGACGCCATCGTGGAGCAGAATGATGGTCGCTGGGCCGGCATTGAAGTGAAACTAGGTAGCAATCAAATCGACCAAGGCGCGAAGAGCCTCCTCGCATTCTCGAACCGTATAGACCAGGCCTCCTCTGGTGCTCCGGCGTTCCTGGCCGTGGTCACGGCGAGGGGTTACGCCTACCAGAGGCCCGATGGAGTAATGGTCTTGCCTATCGGCACCCTGGGACCGTGACGGGAAGGTACACGGCGCCATCCGACCCTCGCGTAAAGAAAGTCGTTAGCCGACGCTGACGGCGCCGGGCGTCGTCGTCCTATGAATTGAAGATACCCAATTGCTGGCGGAGCCATGCGACGTCGAAGGTCACCGCTTGGGAAGGGACCGCGCCATAACGGTCGAATTCGTTGAGGAGGGCGGCGAGGTCTTCACGTCGAGTCGGATCCGCTGCCGCCTGGCGAGGCGTAAAGCCCCCAAGCGCCGGAATGGACTCGTCGAGCCACGCATCCTCCTTCTCACGCATCAGATTGCGAACCGCTTGAAGAACCTCGGGCGGGAGAGCTTCGTCGGTGGACGTCTCCAAACTCGCGTCGGCCCGAGTCGCCAGGTCACTAATAGAGGAGAAATCAGTGCGCACCTCTTCGATGATCCCCAGATCGCCGACTTCCTCTCGCAGGACCTTGAGGATTCGCTCAAAGCGCTCGACTGAATTCGTTTCGACTACGAGGGTCTCGAGTTCGCGGCGAAGAAAGCACCTCACCACGCTGGAGCCATTGATCTCAACGAACTCCGTCCACCTGCCGTCGTCAGGCTCTCCAAAGATTCGGTCCAATGTGTCGGTGAGATCCTCCCAAGAAGTTGTCACCGGAGACAAGACTGCGCGGCAGAGCACCACGTCGTCGCCTTCGTAGTTCGCCATCTGAATCGGTGCGAACACTCTGCCGACCCACGCAGCCAGGTCTTGGGTTTCTGCGCTGGCCCCTAGAAGTTCCAAGAGTGATGCACGATGAGCTAACGGCACGCGTACGATCTCACCGGTGAACAACCAGTTCGAACCCGTGGGTACGATATGGACGAACACGTAGTCGCCGACCTGCAGACCCTGTGACGCTGAGTGGTCTGTAACGGTAACGCTCTCGCCGGTTTGGGTGTCGAACAATTCGACTGACGACCCCGGATCGGCGGCGACGACGTGCCATAACGTCGGCTTCGTATCGAGCCACGCGCGAACGAGCCCGAGCTCATCGTCGGCCAACAACTCGCCCCTGGCCGCAATGAACTCACCCAGTGCATCGCGATCAAAGGCTGCGAGATCGGCCAGAACGGGGAAGAGCGCCGCGGGCGACTCCGCGCCAGCGGCGTCTGTCGCGACGTCGAGTAGTTCTTCGAGACGCCAGCGGTTTTGAGGTCGAAAGGAGAACAACATTATCTTGTGACAAAGCCAATCGGCGTTCTGTTCGATCGACTGGCGGCGCCCGTTGATGCAACACGACTTGAACTTGCGGCCCGAACCACAAGGGCAGGGATCATTGCGCCCCACACCTATGACTGGCACACCGAGACGCGATCTCAGGTACTCGACTTCCGGGTCACTCTCTAAGACACCGGCACGCCGAAGGAGGGCTAGAGCCTGGCGGGCGTCACCTCGATCCGCTGCGTACCAGGACAATTCGAGGAGTGCTGGTTCGTAACCGGAGTCGGCTGCGATTGCGGCCCGGAGCTCTCGTTCGGCGTCGGTCGTGCGACCGTTGCGTTCGGCGTTGAGCGCCCGCAAGTAGTGACCAGGGGCCGGGGACTTCCCGCCCAGCGCGACCAGATGAGTCGCGAACTCGTCTAGAAGTTCTGACCCAAAGTCATCGTCGCCCAGGACGTACTCGGCGAACGCTGGCGCCACCCCTCCGTGCGCCAGGGCGCGTGCCGTGCCACGAGCGTCACCGGGCACAGTTTGATGCAGGATAAAATTCATCCACTCGGCGAGCACCTCTTCGAACGCATCGGTGCAACAACGATCAAAGTCGTATTCCTCGCTTAACGCGCTGAGCATGCGCTCGCGGTAGATCACTCCCGGGGGCTTTGCTGACTCTCCTTGGCGTGCCACCCACGCTCCGCGACACTCGAGTCCGGCTCGCTCAAACAACTCGCTTACGGGAACGATCGGCGAGCGAAACAGTGACGGGTTGCGACAGAGTGCGTTCAGCAAAATTTCGGCGGGCTCGACCAAAATACCCCCCACGTATTCATGGTCAAAGGCTTGGCGCAAGGCCTCTTCTTCGGCGTCACCTCGACCTAGTTCTGCGCCGGCGTGAATTGACACGACTGTTCCAGATCGAGACACGACAACCGTCCCGGGTGCGCGAATCTTGCCCAGCCAGCCTGGTGGTCCAACAAAGAAGCCGTGTTCGTTGAATTCTGGGTCATCTTCGAAAGAGAAGCTGAGTTCACCCCCACTCTCCAGGGCAAGAGAACCAGCGATGTCAAAATCAAGAACGCTCAAGTCGGGGATCGCGTCAAGGACTCCGCGTTCCAACTCCGAACTCGTCACCCGATGGCTGAAGTTCACTCCGTTCAGCAAGGCCGCGGTCGAGGCGACAGTTCCATCATCAGTAGTCCATATGCCGTCACTGCCGAGGAGAATTTCGTCGAGTTCTAGCGTCAACTGCTCATCGTCGAGGCTTTCAAGATGGGCCAGTACGCCACTGCGACGAAGGCGAGCCACCAACTCGAGAATTTCTAATGGTCCAGTTGCCAGTTCGGCGATCGCTGCCGACTGGACCAGATCTTCAAAGGAATCGGGATTCATAGGTCAGATAATAATGATTTCGGCGTGGATCCAGTTGCATATCTGCGAGGTATCCGGTAGTGTTTTCTTACATGAAGACTATCACGAGACCCGTACCTTCGGTGGCGAGTGCCGCGAAAGAGCGCGTGCTGTCGGCACCCGAGGGGACGTTCCTGCGCCGCAAGGACTTCGCCGGCACCGACCGCGCCGTCGAGACCGCCCTGAGTCGACTGTTCGCCAAGGGCGAACTGGTTCGCGTTCGCCCCGGACTGTACTGGGTCGGTAAGCGAACTCGCTTTGGCATGACGGCTCCTTCCACGCTTGACGCAGCTCTGGCGATCGCGGGCCCCGGGGCCGGACCGAGCGGAGTGAGCGCCGCTCGCGCACTGGGCCTGACCACCCAAGTACCCAGCGTTGTCGAAGTCGCCGTTCCGGGTAAAGTTCCAGATCCCGTGAGTGGAGTGCGCTTTCGCTCGCGTTCATTCGCTCGTCGAGAACACCGCCTTACACCGATGGAGGTGGCGGTCATCGAACTGCTTCGCTACCCGGACTCCAGTGAAGAGAGCTGGCCGGACATCAGTCACCGGATAGCCGGTCTCATTTCTGGGAACGTCGTTCGCCGAGACGCCATTGACGAGGTGATACGTGATGAGCGTCACCGCGGTGCTCGCGAGCGATGGCGGATGGTCTCGTCGTGACCGACCGGCTCGTCGAAGACCCCGATGGCGTCGCCGCGCTCGCTGCCCAGGTAGCGGCGCAGATAGGAATTCCCGTTGAACACGTGGAGAAGGACTTCTGGGTGACCGAAGTCCTGCGGGGCGTCGTCGACGCGGCAAATGCTCTGCGGGTTCCGGTGATCTTCAAGGGAGGCACGAGTCTCTCCAAGGCCTACTCGATCATCCAGCGCTTCTCAGAAGACGTGGACGTGCTCGTGGTGCTGCCCGTTGACGACACGAAGGGTGGCCGTGACCGGATTCTGAAGTCGCTGGTGGAGGGAGCGCAGCGCTCGACGCTGCGTGACCCGGTGTCGGTGGCGAACTCCACCACCACGGGAGCAAAACGGGGGGCAAGGTTCTACTACCGCGAAGCCAGCCAGGTCGGCGACGGCCTCAGCGAAGGAGTGTTCCTAGAACTTGGATCACGCGGGGGAGTGCTGCCGACCGACCGGCGGCCCATTCTCTCACTCATTGGCCAACACGCCGGCGACCGGATCCTCGGAATGCCCGAAGCCACGCCAGTCGACGTCCTCGTCATGGACCCGTTGCGAACATTGGTGGAGAAACTGGTTCTCCTACATACCACGCACTCGGGCAGTGACGAACGCGAGGCGTCGCGAAACGCCCGCCACTACTACGACGTGCATCAACTCCTGGGTCGCGATGACATCGTGCGTCGCCTTGATCCTGAGAGCGTGGCACTCATCGCCTCCGATGTCGTCTCCTATTCGACACTTGCGGATCGACCAGCTCTCAGTCGGCCCAAGGGCGGCTTCGCTCAGAGCCCGGCCTTTGCGGGTGGAAGTCTTCTTGGTGTGGCCCGAGAGGCGTACGAGCGACAGGTACTCGGACAGCTCGTCTGGCCCTCGGCCAGTAAGCCATCGTTCGATTCGTGTCTCGAGATCGTGGCGGCATACGCTGACGTCCTCTAGCTGTTGACATAATTCAACTTCGTTCAAGTAGCAGTCGCAATCGCGAAAGTTCTTACTGAACTGTCAGTTACGTCGCGCGGACCCTTAACCTCAACAGGAAGTTGAAGGGCCGGCTGGCGTGTTCGTCGAACGAGCTCAGCGACTGCCAGAGCGATTGCATTGCTAAAGGCGCTGTTGAAGTTCACCGCGAGCCCAAAGTCAATGGTGACAAGTAATCCGCCAGTAGCCCCAGTCGCTTCTTTGATCCGGCATGTTCATATGTTTGGAGGAAGCCCGCTTTCTCAAGTTCTCGGTCGATCGTGGGCGCCGCCTCTCAGCACATTCGTGAAGCTCTTCGTTGGACCTCGCTGAAGATCTCGATTTCGACTTCCGTTCATGCGCGTTCGGAAGGTTTTGCTCAAATTTTGACGTTGCTAAAGGAATTATGTCAAGTTGCCAGTTAGGAAATACCTCTTTAACAGGTATTTTGTGGTGGAGGTAAGGGGATTCGAACCCCTGACCCCTTGCATGCCATGC
>PLHD01000010.1 GCA_003138815.1 Acidimicrobiaceae bacterium
TGCCGTCCTCGAGCGTGGCCGTGGCGTCGCCCAGCATCGCGTAGTCCTGGAAGTCGATCTTGGCGGCCTCGAGGAAGAGCTGGCGCTCGGGGCCTTCCACCGGCGGCAGGCCCCGGCGCCGCACGGCCTCGGCCCTCTCACGGAACCGCAGGATCATCTCGTTTGGATCAAAGGCTTCGCTCACAGGGCAATGATAGAGCTCCGAGGGTTCGCTTCGAACCGCCGAGTTGGTATCATGGCTACTCGGGCGCAGTCTCGCTGCGCCACGGTCGCTGCCAGTTATGGCCCGCGACCAGTGAGGAGTTNNGCCGCCATCGTCGGTTTGTTGAGGCTCGCGAACTCAAGCATTCAACTGGACCCCGAGCCACCACGTGTGTCGAGTGTGGTGCCGCACCGGAAGACGTCCATGCGGAGTGGTGCCTCGCCGAAGAAGATCGGTTCGACGAAATTCTCGGTTCGCTGCCTCGAACCGCCTTCAACGAGGAAGATCCCCTGAACGCCGAAGGCTAGGCCTTTCGTCGCAGTACCGGATGCTCGAGACGCGTGGCCTTGGGCTGGGCGGTCCGGTTGTCCATGTAGGCGAGCAGTTGGCCGTAGACGACCTTGCCGACCATCGCCGTGAGCTCCTCGGCCATCGTGTCGACCACGCGGTCCTTGCCGACGAAGGCCTCGGGTGCCTCGGTGCACCACCAGTGGAACTCGTCGCCACCTTCGCCCCAGTGGCTGCGGTTCCACTGCGAGATGCGCGTGATGACGTGCCCGCCCTCTTCGACCTCGTCGGAGCGGTGCAGCGGTAGCTGCCAGCAGACCTCGGGCTTCAACGGGATGTAGCTCTCGTCGTTGTCGATGGCCATGACGTGCAGCGCGCAGCCGGGGCCGCGCGCGAAGTCGGGACGGTTCAAGAAGATGCAGGCGTCCTGTACGAGCCTGGTGACCATCTCGCCGTTTTTCTTCACCCGCGTCGTGCCGTTCTTGCCCCTGGACTTGAACTGCCACTGGTCGGCGCTCAGGCGCTTGGCGGCCTTTTCGACCCGCTGGCGGTCCTTCTCGTCGGTGAAATGGGCGCCGTAGCTGCAGCAGCCCTGGACGAGCTCGGGCGTCGGGCCGGTGAGCACGCCCTGGCAGCCATTGCCGAAGATGCACGTCCAGTTGCTCTCCAGGAACGTCACGTCGAACATCCAGGTGCGCTGGCGCTTGTTGTCCTCAAAGCTGACCCACTCGTGGGCGTCGTTCGGAATAGAAGTCACAGACGGAAACTTAGTGGGCGTGAGCGAAGTGACGAGCCACCTCTACACTGGAGCCATGACCACCGTAGAGACTTTTGACATCCTGAAGCTCACCGATGAGGCCCGCAACGTGGTGCTCGATGCGCTCGCCAGCGAGGACCAGGGCGAGGGCTTGGCCCTGTGGATCGAGGTGACTGGCACGCGCGGTGCGGGCTACTCCTACGATCTCTTCTTCTCGGACCTGAGCGACGCGCCCAGCGACGCCGCCGTGGGCCACGACGGCGACATCACCATTGTGGTGCCCGCCCAGAGCATCGAGCGGCTTCGCGGTAGCCGCCTGGAGTTCGCGAGCGAGGGCGGTGGGGGGCTGGTCCTCGTCAACCCGAACATCCCGACACCCGAGGAGGTAAACCCGGGCGTGCCGGCGCAGATCCTGGCCCTCGGACTCGAGGGGCCCACGGCGGTGTTCGCGATCAGCGTGCTCGAACAGCAGGTAAATCCCTCGATCGCCTCGCACGGAGGACGCGCCGACCTCGTCGCGCTCGACGAGGAGAAGAAGGTCGCCTACATCAAGATGTCGGGTGGCTGCCAGGGCTGCGCGATGAGCCGCATGACGCTGACCCAGGGCATCGAGGCGACCCTACGCGACGCCATTCCCGAATTGACCGCTGTGGTAGACGTCACCGACCACGCCCTGGGTGACAACCCCTTCTACGCCAACGAGAACTAGGTCCCGGGGCACGCGCCCTAGAATTGGACGATGTTGCGCTTCCTTACCGCTGGCGAGAGCCACGGGCCGTCGCTGACGGTCATTGTCGAAGGTCTTCCCGCGGGTCTGGCCATCACGGCCGAACAGATCGGTGACGAGCTGTCGCGCCGACGTCTCGGCTACGGCCGCGGGCCGCGGATGCGCTTCGAGCGAGACGAGCTTCGCCTCAGCGCGGGCGTGCGCCACGGACGGACCCTCGGTTCGCCGGTGGCGATCGAGATCCTGAACTCCGAGTGGCCGAAATGGGAGCAGGAGATGTCGCCGGCCCCGGGCACTCCGAACGAGAAGCTCACCAAGCCGCGCCCCGGTCACGCCGACCTGGCCGGAATGCAGAAGTACGCCTTCGACGACGCGCGCGACGTGCTCGAACGGGCCAGCGCCCGAGAGACCGCGGCCCGCGTCGCCGTCGGCGCCCTGGCCAAGGCCCTGCTCGCCACCATCGGCGTCGAGGTACTGAGCCACGTGGTGCGTATCGGCACCGTGTCGACGCCCGGTGACGTGCGGCCCGTGCCGGGCGAGCGCGACCGGGTCGACGAGAGCGAGGTGCGCTGTTTCGACCTGACGAGCGCCGAAGCGATGATCCGCGAGATCAAGGCCTGCGCCAAAGAAGGGGATTCGCTCGGCGGCATCGTCGAAGTCATCGCGTACGGGGTGCCGGTGGGGCTGGGCAGCTACGTCCACTGGGACCGCAAGCTCGACGGCCTGTTGGCCGGCGCGCTGATGAGCATTCAGGCGGTCAAGGCCGTGGAGATCGGCGACGGCATGGCCCAGGCCGCCCAGCGCGGTAGCGTGGCCCACGACGCGATCGCGGTAGACGATTCCTTCGAGCGCGGGGGCGGCTATATCCGACGAAGCGACCACGCCGGTGGGCTCGAAGGCGGCATCTCCTCGGGCGCTCCGATCATCGCCAAGGTGGCTATGAAGCCGCTCGCCACGCTGAACCGCCCGGTGCTCGAGACCGTCGACGTGGCCACCGGCGAGTCGACCGTGTCGTTCCGGGAGCGCACCGACGTGACGGCCGTGCCGGCGCTCGGCGTCGTGAGCGAAGCCATGATGGCCCTCGTGCTGGCCAGCGAGGCGCTACGAAAGTTCGGTGGCGACTCGGTAGAGGAGTTCACCCGCAACCACGCGTCGTACATTGCGAATCTGGGTTCCACGTCGTCGTCGGCGCGCAGCCAGTAGCGGTGGCCCGGCTCGTCCTGGTGGGGCTGCCCGGCGTGGGCAAGACGACCCTGGCCGAGAGGGTGGCACGGGTCTGGGGCTGTGGCGCACTCGACACCGACGACGTGCTCGCCGAGGCGGTGGGCTGCGCGGCCGGGGAGTACCTGCGCCGCAGGGGTGTCGAGGCCTTCCGCCAGGCCGAGCTCGCCGCGCTCGAGACGGCGCTGGAGAGCGACGCCGTCGTGGCGACCGGCGGTGGGGTGGTGACCAGCCCGCGCGCCCGTGAGCTGCTGGGCCGTGAAGTGACGCTCTGGCTCGACTGCGACGACGATGCGATCGCGCCGCGACTCGGTGACGCGGACCGCCCCCTGCTGGGCGACGAACCCCTCTCGTCGCTGGGCGCGCTTCGCGACGAGCGAGGCGCGTGGTACGAGGAGGTATCGCGTGCGCGAATCGATGCGTCGGGAACACTGGAGGACGTGACGGCACTGATACTTGACGCGGTGGGCGGGCTCGACCAGTGAGGATCACGGTTGATCTCGCCGGTCGTTCCTACGACGTGGTGCTGGGCGACGGCGCGCGGCGCCAGCTCGCCGCGCTGATCAGCCAGCGCGCCCCTCGGGCCCGGGCGGCCGCGATCGTCACCTCGCCGTCGCTGGCGCGCCAGCCGTGGTTCGACCTCGAAACGGGCCTCGTCCAGCACGTGCTCGAGGTTCCCGAAGGCGAGTCGGCCAAGACGCTCACGGTCCTCGACTCGCTCTGCGAGCGACTGTCCGAACTGGGCCTGTCGCGCAGCGACGTGGTGGTCGGGGTCGGCGGTGGAGCCACCACCGACCTAGCCGGATTCGCGGCGGCGGTCTACCTGCGAGGAGTGGCCCTGGTCCAGGTGCCGACGTCGCTCGTCGGTCAGGTGGACGCGGCCATCGGCGGCAAGACCGCGGTGAATCTTCGATCCGGCAAGAACCTGGTCGGCTCGTTCCACCAGCCGCTGGGGGTCCTCTGCGACTTCGAGACCCTAGAGACCCTGAGCGAGCGCGAACGCCTGGGGGGCCTCGGCGAGGTCGCCAAGTGCTGGCTGCTCGAGGGTCGCCGGGCGGGCCAGCTCACGAACGAGTCGACGGGCGACCTCGTGGAGATGTCAGTGCGCCTGAAGGCGAGGGTCGTCTCGGGCGACGAGTTCGAAGGGGGCGAGCGCGCCTTGCTGAACTACGGGCACACCCTGGCGCACGCCCTCGAGATTCTGTCTCTCAAGCGCGGCACCGATGACCTGCGCCACGGCGAGGCAGTGGCCATTGGCCTCGCCTTCGCGGTTCGTCTAGCCCACGCCCTCGGCCGGGTCGGCGCCGACGACATCGTCAACCACGACGAGGTCCTGAAGGCGCTGGGGCTCTCGGGATGGTTGCCCGAGGAGTTCGAGGTCGATGAACTGATCCGCGCCATGGGCCACGACAAGAAGGCGAACCATGACCTAACGTTCGTGCTGAACGGCGCCGACGGGTTCGAGGTGGTTCGAGCCGTGGACCCTTCGGTCGTGGCCGACGCGCTGGCGAGCTTTCGAGGAGAGCAATGAAGAACGAGATTCTGCTGTTGTCAGGACCGAACCTGGATCAACTGGGTTCGCGCAGCCCCGAGATATACGGCGTTCAGACCCTGGACGAGCACGTCGCACGTTTCACCGAGCAGGCGAGCGCGCACGGCTACAGCGTGCGCCACCTTCAGTCGAACTTCGAGGGCGACCTGATCGAGGCGGTGCACGAGGCACGCGCCAGCGCCGTGGCGATCGTGCTCAACGCCGGCGCGTTGACGCATTCCTCCTGGGCGTTGGCCGACGCGTTGGCGACGTTCCCCGGGGTGAAGGTCGAAGTGCACCTCTCCAACCCGGCTGCCCGCGAGCCGTTTCGACAGGTGAGCACGCTGGCGGGTGTCGTGAACGGCACGATCGCCGGATTCGGCGCCACGAGCTACGACCTGGCGCTCGAGGCGGTGCGACGCCTGCTGCAGGGTCGCGCGCAGTAGGCCATTCGGGCCGGCTGCCTAGACTGGGAAAGGCAACTTTCGCGAAAGGCTTCGAGGCTCATGGCCGCAATTTCTACGAGTGATATCAAGAACGGCATTACCATCAAGATCGACGAGGGGCTCTTCACCGTCATAGAGTTCCAGCACGTCAAGCCCGGTAAGGGCGGGGCGTTCATGCGCACCAAGTTGCGCAACGCGCGCTCGGGCGCGGTCATCGAGCGAACCTACCGATCCGACGAGCGCCTCGAGCAGGCCATCATCGACAAGCGTGACACCCAGTTCCTGTACCGCGACGGCGACGACTACATCTTCATGGACCAGGTCACGTACGACCAGGTGGCGGTACCCTCGAACAGCCTCGGCGAGGCGTCGAACTTCCTGAAGGAGACGGGCAAGGCCATGCTGATCCAGTTCAACGACGAGATCATCGGCATCGAGTTGCCGGCGTCGGTGGAACTCGTGATAGCCGAGACCGAGCCCGGCGTCCAGGGCGACCGCGTATCGGGGGCCCGCAAATCCGCAACGCTGGAGACGGGATTCGTGGTGCAGGTTCCGCTCTTCGTCGGCCCCGGCGAGAGCATCAAGGTCGACACGCGGACTGGCGAATACATGACGCGAGCGTAGGGTGGGCGATCGCGGCGCCCAGCGCCATCTTTCGCGAGAGCGGGCGTTGGAGATCTTCTATGAAGCCAGCATCAAGGGGCGTTCGGTCGCCACCGTGCTGAACGAGCTCACCGTGCGACCCGACGAGTACACGGTGGAGGTGCTCACCGCCGCAGAGGCCCACCAGGAGGAGGCGAACTCCCTGATCTCGCGCTACTCCATCGATTGGCCGCTGGAGCGAATAGCTCTCGTCGACCGACTCGTGATGACAATCGCCATCGGCGAGATGCTCATGGACGACGGCCCGCCGATCGCGGTGGTGTTGGACGAGGCGGTGGAGCTGGCCAAGGTCTACTCGACCGACGGATCGGCCTCGTTCGTCAACGGAGTCCTGGCGGCTTGTGCGGCGCATCTAGAGTGATACCCGTCCACCCGTAAAGGAGAATCGCAGTGCCGGGCATGAGCCAGCGGTCCCTCGACCTGACCAACGCCCTGGTGGTGTCGCTGTTTCGCCACTCGCTCTTTGCCACCAGTCTCCTCTGGTTCTCGGGCCTGGCCGTGGCCCTGATGGTGGTCATCGTGGCGACCAAGCTCATCATGCGCTTCAACATGTCGCCCGACGGGATCGCAGAGCCGCGGGCGCGAACGTACCTGCGATGGGGCTTCGGTGCCCTCTGGCTCATCGACGGCATCCTCCAGTTCCAGGCATCGATGCCGCTTGGGCTCGCGAACCAGGTGGTCGCGCCAATGACCACCGGCACACCGGGCTTCCTGCGTTCACTGATGGAGCACGGCATCTTCATCTGGAACAGCCATCCGATCACGATGGCCGTGGGCGTCGCGTGGTTCCAGGTCGGGATCGGCCTGATTCTTCTCGTCTCCAACGGCCGAACGGGCCGGTGGGTGGGCGGCATCGCGGGACTGTGGGCCGCGCTGATATGGCTGATCGGCAACGGTGCCGGGGGGATCTTCGTCCACGGAGCCACGATTCTCTTCGGCTGGCCTGGAGCGACGCTGTTCTACGCCATCGCCGGCTTCTGGCTCTTCGTCAAGCCCGCAACGTTTCGCGAACAGTTCTCCAGGGTCACCCTGCGGTTCGTGAGCGTGGTGCTCGCGGTCGCGGTGCTCTTCCAGTGCTTGCCTTCGGCCGGGTTCTGGCACGGTGGCAACGCCAATGCCATGACCCAGATGACGACGTATATGACCAGCATCGCCCAACCCCACTGGTTGGCCTGGTCGCTGCGCCACGTCGGCGACCTCTCGGCGCTCATGGGCGGCGGCTTCAACATCGTGGTGATTCTGTGGCTGCTGGCCTGTGCGTTCGGCCTGTGGCGGTCCGCGCACACCGGCTGGCAGTGGCCGGTGCGCACGCTGGTCATCGGTTGCGTCTTCTTCTGGTTCGTGGGCGAGGACACCTCCCTCTTCGGGGGGCTGGCGACCGACGTCAACTCGCTGCTGCCGCTCGCGCTGCTGGCGTGGTGCGCCTCGCCTCGCCTGCGTGCCCTCGAGGCGCGCGAGCGGCGTATCCAGCGCGAGATCACGAGCAGCGCGGGCGCCGTCGTGGCGACGTTCGGATCGGTCATGATCCTCTTCGCCAGCGTCACCATGGCCTGGGCCTCGTTCGCGGGTGCCGAGACCACCCTTTTTCTGGCTCAGAACGGTCCCGCGTCGGCGACGAGCGGTCCGGCGCCCACCTTCAGCCTGGTCGACCAGTCCGACAAGCCGTACACGCTGGGCGAGCACCAGGGTCACTACACCCTCCTGACGTTCCTCGACCCTCACTGCTGGACGGACTGCCCGTTGCTCGCGAATCAGCTCGCCCAGGTGCGTGCGAAGCTCTCGGCCAACGCCAACCTCGACATCGTTGCCGTGGCCGCCGATCCGTATCACGAACAGATATCGGACGTGCGCCACTTCATGGAAATCCACGGCCTCGAACACGTGAAGAGCTTCTACTTCGTGACGGGCAAGTTGGCCGTGGTGAAGAAAGTCTGGTCGGGCTACGGCATCGGTGTCACGATGAAGCCGACCGACAAGATGAGCATCCACTCGGATTTCATGTTCATCATCGGTCCCAACGGCCAGTTGCGCTGGGTCATTCCCGACGACCCGATCGCCAGCAGCTCCGGCCAGGCATCGGCCGTATCGGAGCTCGTGAGTCTCCTGACGTCGTCGGGCGTTCGCTAGAGGACCACGTAGGTGCGCCAGCATCTTTCGAGTCGAACCAATGAGGCTGGTCAGCCCGTCGCTTTTCGGCGCCTTCCCAATCGCGCCGCGCCAGGAGATTGAGAGCATTCTCAGGAGAAACGACACCGGTGAAGGCGTGCGCCGCCGTGTGCACGGATCGTTTGGCTGAGTTACTCGTTGGTAGCGTGGGCGCGCAATCGTCTGGATCGGCTGCGCCGGTCCAGATGGGGTTGGGCGGCTCGGACGTATGTTTCGTGTGTTTGTACCACGTATAGACGGCGCGCGCAGAGCGTTGACCATCTCTCGACGCGCTCCTGGCCACCGAAATTGACGCCGGGTGTGCTGTCCAATGCGATGGCGAGCGCAGGAGAGTGAGCTCGATCGTTGGGGATAAGACCGCCGCTGAATCCAAGAATTCTCTTAGTTTCCTCCAACGTAATTCTTAACATTCGTTGTGCAAAACGTTACTCTCGGGTGTGAGTTTCACGAGAAACGCCACGTCGCAAGGAGTCATGTATGTCTATGCGAGGGAGACTTGCAACGGTGATCGGGCTCTTCCTGGTTGCGGTTGCTCTGGCCGGTTGGGGCGTCGTGTCCTTCATCCGTCCGGGCGTGCCCGGCGGAGTCATGGATTTCACCCAGGGCCACGCCGCCGGCCAGCCGGTTGATCTGACGGCCCAGACCGTGGGGGCGATTGGATTCGGACCCCATCCGACGTGGGTGTCCTACCTGGTCAAGGACCCCTCGACGGGCAAGTGGGTCCAGGACACGACCTGGAAGCTCCCCGCGAACAGCGTGATCGACATGACGATTCTCCAGTACGACTCCGGCAGCCCGCTTCGCAACCAGGAATGGGGGCAGGTGCAGGGGACGATCGGCGGAACCGCCACGTTGAACGGAACGAGCTACAGCGCCTACAACTCCAACACCGGCACCGGCGTCGGCCACACCTTCACGGTGCCGGCGTTGGGCCTGAGCGTGCCGTTGATTGGCGTCAACAGCAGCGACAGCGTGTGCGGTTCCGCGCCGTGCATGACGAGTTCACCGCACAATACGATCACGTTCAGCTTCAAGACGCCAGGACCGGGTAGCTACTCCTGGCAGTGCTTCGTTCCCTGCGGACTCGGTTACTTATTCGGAAACGGGGGGCCAATGTCAACGCTGAACTACATGGGCGGTCAACTGGAAGTGGTGCAATAGCCATGGCGAATGAGAACTCAACGAACGAGACCCACCACCTGCGAAACATCACGGTGATCTGGTTGATCCTGTCGGTGATCGTAGACCTACTGTTCTGGTTCCTGGTCGGTCCTCACGTTCCCCCGGGGACGATGACGTCTTCGGCCAAGGGCAACCAATTCGACTTCACGTTCCTGTGCCTCATGGCCCTTCCGGTGCTCATCGGCGTCTGGGTCTACATGGGCTACGCGATTAGGATCTGGAGCGCCAAGCGGCCGGGTGCCGAAGAGCCGATGACGGGACCGAATGCCCGCACCAACAAGACCGCCCAGGTGTCGTGGATCGTGATCACCTCAGTGGCGGTTCTCTTCCTCGCCGGCTTTGGTACGGTCGAGCTGGTGATTAGCCAGGGATCGGGTGGCGGCGAAGGCCCGAACCCCATCTGGACGCCCCCTGGTGCCACGAAGGCCGAAGCCGCCGCCCTCACGCCCAAGGCCTCGTGGTCGGCGAACAGCAATCAGGTCCTGACGGTCCAGGTCATCGCCCAGCAGTGGAAGTTCACCTACCGTTATCCCCAGTTCGGCGGTTTCGAGACCACCCAGCTGGTCCTTCCCGCGAACACGAATATCGCCTTCAACGTGACGTCGCTCGACGTGATCCACAGCTTCTGGGCGTACCAACTGGACGTCAAGGCCGACGCCAACCCCCAGCAGAACGACGTGGCCTTCACCCAGACCAAGCAGTTGGGTAGTTTCACCGTTCGTTGCAGTGAACTCTGCGGCATCTGGCACGGCACGATGTTCAACTCGGGCAAGGTCGTGTCCGAGGCCGCATTCATGAGCTGGGCGCAGTCGACCGAGCAAGCGAACGCGCAGAACACGGCCGACCTGCCCCCGTTCGCCTGGACCTACGTTCCCGACGCCAACGGAGCCGCCGGTGGTTACTACACGGACGGGAACGTAACTCCCTATAGCACGGTCGAAATCTACGGTTCGAAGCAGTCCGCACCGTGAGATACGACACGACCACCAATGACGATTTGGCAATGACGAAAGAAACGGAGATCGCGCGATGACAATTAGCGCTGAACCAACGACGGAAGTTGTGACCAGCGCCGTGGTGCCACCGTCGTCGCCGGTTAAAACGCCGTGGAGCCAGAGAAGCGGCTGGCTAAGCCAGCACCTGGGTACCGCCATCGTGGGAGCGGTCCTGGGCTACGTATTCGGCCACTGGCTGGGAAACTACGTAGCGAGTGGCTACACCTACATCGCCAACAGCGGGCAGAACTCCATTGCCGACGCGTTGGCGCTGATCTTCATGACCTTCGGATGGCTGCTGGGCATCGGTGCCTTGAACTACCCACTGGCCAAGATCGTGGGCCGATCAGCTCCGGAGGAAGTGATTGCCAAGGGCTGGACGAAGTATGTCCGCTACAGCACGGACCACAAGGTCGTCGGAATGCAGTACATCGTCGGCGTGCTCTTGTTCTTGTTCACCGGTGGTCTGCTGGCGATGGCGATCCGCACCGAACTGTTGAACCCCACGACCCACGTCTTCAGCGCGGACACTTACATCAAGATCGTGAGCGAGCACGGGACCATCATGATGATGATGGCCACGTCCATCATCGTCGGTCCGCTGGGCAACTACCTGGTTCCGCTCATGATCGGAGCGCGGCGCATGGCGTTCCCGAGAATTGAAGCGTTCAGCTTCTGGGTCTTCATCGCGGGTTACATGGTCATCTTCTCGGCGCTGCCGTACGGCGGTTTCCCTACCGGCTGGACGGGCTACGCGCCGCTGCAGACCCAGGCGGGTCCGGGCATGGTCTCCTATCTGCTGGGCTTCGCCGTCATCGGCTTAGGCATGATGGCAGCGGGATTCAACATTGCGGTGACGATCATCAACTACCGAGCTCCCGGCATGACCTGGAGCCGCGTTCCGATATTCGTATGGTCGCTTCTGGCCACCGCTGCGCTGCTCACCTTGGCGACGCCGGTCCTCTTCGCCGGCGGGCTCTTCGGCCTGCTCGACAAGACCGCCCAGACCGCGTTCTACGTCACCGAGCACGGCGGTAGCTCGTTCCTGTGGGAGAACCTCTTCTGGTTCTTCGGCCACCCCGAGGTGTACATCATGGCCCTGCCGGGATTCGGCATTGTCGGTGAGTTGATTCCGGTATTCTGCCGTAAACCGCTCTTCGCCTACAAGGTGGCGGCGGCGGGAATGATCGGCGTGGCCCTGCTGTCGTTCTTCGTGTGGCAGCACCACCTCTTCCAGAGCGGGATCAACCCCGACATGCGGCCGCTCTTCATGCTCACCACCGAGTTGATCTCGATCCCGACCGGCTTCATCTTCCTGGTCGGCATGGGGACCCTTTACAGAGCGAAGATCCGCTTCGAGGTTCCGATGTTGTTCTGCATGGCCGTCTTCTTCAACTTCCTCATAGGCGGCATCACCGGGGTCTTCCTCTCGGACGTGCCGGTCAACGTCACCGTCCACGGCGGATTCTTCGTCCTCTCGCACTTCCACTACACCATCATGGGAGGGCTACTGTTCGCCTTCATGGGTGGCTTGTACTACTGGCTGCCCAAGATGACCGGTCGAATGATGAACAAGAAGCTCGGACTGGTCCACTTCTGGACCATGTTGGTGTTCTTCAATCTGACGTTCTTCCCGATGTTCATCATCGGCCTGCTCGGACAGCCACGTCGCGTCTTCACGTACGCCAAGAACCTGCAGGGACTGAATGACTTCTCATCCGTCAGTGCGTTCCTCCTGGGAGCATCGTTCCTCGTCTTCCTCGTGAACTTCATGTGGTCGATGTACATCAACCCGGTGATGGCTCCGGCGAATCCGTGGGATTCCCTGGGCCTTGAGTGGCAGACGGCCACTCCGGTTCCCAGCTACAACTTCGAGCGTATTCCCGTGATCATGACCGACCCTTATCACTACGGCGAAGTGGGCGCGCCAGCGCTCGCCGACTTCGGCGATGGGCCGCCAGCCCCGTTAGGCAGTTCTTCAACCACCGGCAGCGACCCGGCCTAGTAGCGAGTGGAGAGTAGCGCTATGACCGAAGCATCCAAAGTACCAAAGGGAATGAGTGAAACCCCCGAGGAACGCGAGTTCGAACTGCGAGCACATATCGGCTCGCTGTGGTCAGGGGGTCGACTCTTCATCGGGATGTATACGTTCCTGCTGGCATCGCTGGCCTTCTCGTACTTCTACCTGAGGTCCAGCAACAATGGACTGCTATGGCGCCCCAATCACGTCACGGCGCCCACGGCGTACGGCTGGACCATTTACTCCCTGACGCTTCTGGCGGCACTGATGGTGATCTACGGACAGTGGCGTCTTCGCAAGGGCGCCGTGATTGACTGGCAAGTTGCCGGCTGGACGGCCTTCGGCGCGGGACTCCTGGCCCTCTTCCTGCAAGTCTGGGAGTTCACGGCCGTCCCGTTCGCCCCGGGATCCAGCGGCTACGCGTCGTCGTTCATTGGCTACGCCGTCATCAATATCGGCACGCTCGCCATCTCGGTCTACTGGCTGGAGACGACGCTCGCGCGTTCGCTGCGCATGCGTAAGGAGTTCGGACGAGCCACTCCGGAACTCTCGATGCACGCCTCGGCGCAGTCGTTCAGGGCGAACGTCGCATCGATGACGTACTGGATGGGATTCGTGGCCCTCGGCGGCACGCTGTTGTTTGCGATGTTCTATCTGCTGTAGTTCGAACTGCCAGGGTGGCAGATCGGAGTTTGATTGTGAGACGGCTGTTCAACCCATAAAGGTGTGGTGGTGATGCAAGGTATCGATATCTATATTGGTCCGCAAGTGCAGACGATGGTGGTTCTGCTGGGAGTATTCATTGGTGTAGTGCTGTGGGGGTTCTTCCAGCGTCGTCCGTCCGAGTGACCGCGATGAGTTCCGTCAGTGAGCTTGCCGGCCATCGCCGGTTCCGCAACGTGCTGACGGTGCTCGGATTGCTGCTGCTGCTCGTCTGCTTGACGCCTCCGTTCACCAATTGGTCCATAAGGTACGGTTTCGTCCAGGCAATTCAGTTCGACGTATTCGCAATCGTGGTGCCCGTACTATTTGTCGCGGGATCCCCTTGGCGCCGATTGGGCCTTGCCTCGGGCACCCCGTACCGATTCGATCCCGACGGGGCCCTGATATCACCGACGAAGCCACTGATCGTCGATCGGATGGCGCTCGCGCGTGCGAGACGAAGGGGGAACAACCGGGCGGTGCTGGAGGTCCTCTCGTTCATCGCACTGACAATCCTGTGGCGCTCTGCACCGGTGGCGGATGCAATGGTGCGCCACCCGTGGCTGGAGATCGTTGAAGCCAGCACGATGTTGGTTGCAGGGATCGTGCTGTGGCTGGACCTGATCGAGTCGCCACCCGTGAGCCCGGCAACTGCACGACCGTATCGAATTGGCATGACTGCGGCTGCGATGTGGACCGTGTGGGTTGTCGCGTATCTGCAGGCGATGTCGCATGATTCCTGGTACAGCGCGTTTCACCATGTTGCGGGTCAAGGTATTTCACTGTCGGCGGATCAGCAGTTGACGGCCGGCTTCATGTGGCTGCTGTCCGCGTCGGCTTTCTTGCCGGTGGTCTTCTGGAACTTGATTCATTGGCTCCAGTCCGAAGAGGATCCTGATGCGGAGCTCTACCAACTGGTCCGCCAGGATCACACTCGCGGGTTCTTCGGTACCAACAGTTAGCTGACGATTGCTTCAGTCTCCGCCATTACGACAGTGTGAGTTGCAGTGGCCATGTCGTGAGCACAGGCATGGCCTGGTCCGCCATTCTCAGTCAAGCGGCAGTGTTCTCAGGTGCCTTGTAGGTGGGCCAGCACCGGCAGCTTGATCTGGACCAGGGTGGTAGCCACTATTGCCTCGGCGCGCTGAAGGTCGGCGTACGCCTGTTGACGAGTGGCGGACAACTGGACCTCTTCGGCGGCCAGGTCCGCTATCTTCTTCTGGTTTCCGGGATGAACGAAGAGGTACTGGATGTCCTCGATGGCCGCCAGGGAGTAGTCGGTCATCCACATCTGAACCGCCCTGCCCATGCTGACGATGTACTTTCCGGCTGCCGTGAGATTCACCTGGAGGTTGTTGGTCAAGTCGGACAGCCCGCCACTGGCGAAGGAACACGCTGTTTGATCGCCGACGAGAAGGGTGACGGCCTGGGGGCGGTTGGCAGCGCTCATCTTGCCCGTGACGTCCTCGGTGTAGAAGCTGAAGGCCTCCTTGACCGCAAAGGCGCAGGGAGCGGTGTCGGTGTTGATCTGCTTGATGCTGGCGTTCTGCGAGGAAGCATCCTCGGCCCTCGAAATTGGATGAGGCAGGTCCGTGATGATGGAGACTGCGACGACGACGACGATGGCCACGGTTGTCAAGAACCAGGGTCGCTTGTACCAGATGGCCTTGACTGATCCCAGCGAAGAGGCTGGCATTGAGGCGGGGTTGTAGGGCGTCGTCTGATTCGAGCTCTCGCCATTCGTCATCCGACAAGACTACTTGCCGTCTGAGCGATTCCCGTGGCGAAACGGTGGACATCAGCGGCGGGGAGACTGTAGGTTCCGGACCGGCTGGGCTTGCCGAATGGCTCGGCGAGCGAAACGATGCTGCCGTTCGTAGCGATGAAGTAGATCACGTTCGTGTGCGTCACCTCAGTGGCGATGGCACCAACCTTCACTACGACGCCGTAGCGAGACCATACCGAGTTGAGCGCGCTGAGTCGTCCGGTCAAGAAGTAGACCGAGGGCGTGCTGGCGAGTTTGGGAACGCTGAGCGCCTTGGGATGGGACGCGACGCCGAGGTCATGGGGGTCGGTGTTGACAATGGCGAAATCAACATTGGCGGCCTTTGGGCCGAGCAGCGTTATCGCCTGGCTGATCTCGCTGCCCAGCACCGGGCAGATGTCGTTGCAGATCGAGTTGTAGAAGGTCAGTACGACGACTTTGCCCTTGGTACTGGCGAGGTTCCATCGACCGCCCGACTGGTCGTAGAGCGTGAAGGGGAACTCCTTGGTGTTGTCGATGAGCTTCAGTCCGATGTACTGGGCGGGGGTCAGGGCCGACGTTGGTGGCTCGGCCAGCGTCGTGGTCGTCGCCCTGTTCGTAGGGACGGTGGTCGGCGTGGGCGCGATGCTGCCGAAGTAGTGGTCGACGACCACTCCTCCCAGTCCCAGCACGGCGAAGGTAACCACTGCCCACATGATGAACTTGGGTGGTACTGGCGTGCGACCCGCGCGTAGGGCGGCCGCACGCTTTTCCTCCGACAGTTCCTTGGAGGGGCCCGGCGGCTCTGCGTTGCTGTTCGTCATCGTGTTGCCACTCGTTCCTCGTTTCCATGTACCTTACTGAAGGCGACGAACGGACAACGGGCCATGGTCCCCGTCTCCTCGACCATCCAACCCTGCGTGCATTGCACGACGCCAGCTGCGCGCAAGCCCGCAGATTGAGCGCGGTTGATTGGTGTTCGAGAGTAGCCTGAACACGTGGATGACGTTGAGAACGCCGAGTCCGGGGCATCCAGCGAGGCCGCAAGACACCGACTGACGGGGCTCGCGGCCGTGAAACTCCACGCGACGTTGGTGAGCGGACTCGTGTTGTGCGCCCTCGCCTTCTGGTTCGAGCTCGGTCGCGCCGAACGAGGGAACTCGCTGAGCTGGGCCTACGTCTTCGAGTGGCCGTTGCTCGCGGTATTCGCCGTCTATATGTGGTGGAAATTCCTGCACCCGGGTGGCGACGGAGCAAAGAAGAGCAAGAAACCCAAGCCGGCCATTGCGCCCGAGTACGAAGGGATGCTGGCGGGTTGGCAAGAGCACCAGCGCGCACTGGCCGTCGAGCAGGCCAAGTCCTCCCCGGCACCGGAGCCACCGAAGGAGGGCTCCGACACCTCGCCGTGACGCGATCGCGTGGCCAGCGACGAGCAGCCGAACGGTCCTGCGGGCCGGGGAAACCTCGCGGGCGCGCGGGCGCAGCGGTGCCAACTTCCAATCCGGAATGCTGGAAACTCCTGTCTCGTCTGATACCGTGGTGACCGAGCGTCGTGAAGCGAGTCCCGTGAGGCTTGCACGACAGGAGAACCATGAACATCAATGAACAACGTCAGGCGCGAAAAGGCGGCCTGACGTTTTTGGCGAAGAGCCAGCTCTTGTCGGCCGATGACGTCAGTCGGGCGCTGCGAAGAATGGCCCACGAGATCGTGGAGCGCAATCACTCGCACAGCAACCTTGCGGTAATCGGACTGCAGACGGGCGGGATTCCATTCGCCACCACGATTGCCTCTCTCCTTGGGGAGATCCTCGGCGAGAGCGTGCAGTTGGGCCTCCTTGACGTGTCGTTCTATCGCGACGATCTCTCCATCAATCCGGTGCCGGTGTCGTCGACGACCGCGATCGACCACGACTTGACGGGCCAGACGGTGGTGCTGGTCGATGATGTTCTCTTCACGGGCCGCACCATCAGAGCGGCGTTGAATGCTCTCTCGGACTGGGGCAGGCCTCAGTCGGTGCAACTGGCGGTCATGGTCGACCGCGGGCACCGCGAGCTGCCCATCCGGCCTGACTACGTGGGCAAGAATCTCCCCACGTCGCACAACGAGGCGATCGTCGCCACTCTCGACGGAGTCTGGATCGGAACGCAGGTGCCGGCATGATCGACTCGATCCGCGGTGACAACCTGCTATCCCTGAACGACCTCTCGCGCGAGGCCATCGTCGAGGTACTCGACACCGCCGAATCATTCGTCGAGGTCAACCAGCGGTCCATCAAGAAAGTTCCTGCTCTCAAGGGGCGCGTCGTGGCTTCGCTCTTCTTCGAAGAGTCGACCCGCACGCGACTGAGCTTCGAGACCGCAGCCAAGAGGCTCAGCGCAGACGTGCTGTCATTGGCGGTCGCTTCGAGCAGCGTGAAGAAGGGCGAATCGTTGCGCGACACGATCGCGACCATCGACGCGCTCGGCATCGACGCGGTGGTGATGCGCCACCAGTCCAGCGGCGCGGCGCTGCAGGTCAGTCGTTACGTGCCGCACGTGCGCGTGATCAACGCTGGCGACGGTCTGCACCAGCATCCCACTCAAGGGCTCCTTGACGCCTTCACCATTCGTCAGGCGCTCGCCGAGCGCCGGGGCACCACGGGGCTGGAGACGGGGGCCGCGCTCTTTGCGAATCTGCACATCCTGATCGTGGGCGACATCCGCCACAGCCGGGTCGCGCGAAGCGACATCGCGGCCTACGTGGCGCTGGGCGCCCAGGTCCGCGTGGCGGCGCCGGGAACCCTGCTGCCCGAGGACATCGAGAACTGGCCGGTGAGCGTGGCCGATGACTTCGACGAGGCTCTGGAGTGGGCCGACGTCGTGGGGCTGTTGCGCCTGCAGCGCGAGCGCGGCAGCGGCTCGTTCGTGCCGAGTCTTGGCGAGTTCACCCAGACCCACGGCCTCACGTTCGAGCGCGCGAGAAGGCTGCGTCCGGAAGTGCTGATCATGCATCCCGGGCCGATGAACCGCGGCGTGGAAATCGACTCGCGAGTGGCGGACCTGCCCGCAGCGGTCATCGAGCGCCAGGTGACCAACGGCGTTCCGATTCGCATGGCGGTGTTGTATCTGACGGTGGCCGGGTCCAAGGAAGGGTCGCCAAAGTGACGGCATTCATTCTTCGCCAAGGCTTGATCGTCGATGGCGCGACACCTCAGGTCGGTGACGTCCTCGTGGTGGACGGCTTGGTGGCGGCGGTAGGAACGCGGATAGATGCCCCGAACGGAGCCCACGAGATCGACGCCACGGGATGCTGGGTCGGACCGGGCTTCGTGGATCTGCACACGCACCTGCGCGAACCGGGGCGCGAAGAGGCTGAGACGATCGAAAGCGGCGCACTGGCCGGCGCGCTCGGGGGCTACAGCGCTCTCGTGGCCATGCCCAATACCGAACCAGCGCTCGACAACGTGGCCCTGGTCTCCTATGTGCTGGACCGTGGCGCGCGCACGCCCATCGATATCGCGGTCGCGGGGGCGATTACCCAGGGTCGCCGCGGCGAGATGCTCGCGCCGATCGCCGAAATGGCGGCGCTGGGGGTGCGACTGTTCACCGACGACGGCGTTGGCGTCCAGGATCCCTCTCTCATGCGTCGCGCGCTGACCTACGCCAAGCCCTTGGGCGTGCGCCTGGCCCAGCACTGCGAGGACGAGCTCCTCGCTGGCGCCGGCTCGATGAACGAAGGGGCTGTGAGCAGCCGGCTCGGCCTCGTCGGACGTCCCGCGCTCGCCGAGGAGCTGATGGTGCTGCGCGACATCGAACTCGTGCGGCTCACGGGCGGCGCGGTGCACTTCCTGCACCTCTCGACCCAGCGCTCCGTGGCCATGGCCATCGCGGCGCGAGGCGAGGGGCTGCCGGTGACCTTCGAAGTCGCTCCGCACCACTTCACCCTTGACGAGACCTCGTGCGCGACTTTCGACTCGATGTTCAAGGTGCACCCGCCGCTGCGGACCCTGCGCGACGTGGCGGCCCTTCGCGCGGCCCTGGTGAGCGGCGACGTTGACGCCGTGGCGACCGACCACGCGCCCCACGCGCCCCAGTTGAAGGATCTGCCCTTCGACGAGGCTCCCGCGGGAATGCTGGGCCTCGAGCACGCGGCCTCGTTGACCTACGAGGCTCTCGGCGCGGAGTCGTCGGATCCGACGACGTTCTTCCAACTGCTCAGTCGCGGACCGGCGCGCATCGCCCAGCTGCGTCACGGGGACCACCGCGTCCGCCACAGCGCGCAGGGCGGCGCCCTGAACCCGGGCGACGACGCGAACCTGGTGGTCTTCGATCCGCGCCAGCGCTGGACGGTTCGCCGAGAGGACCTGGCGAGCCGTTCGACCAACACCCCCTACGACGCGCGTGCTATGACCGGCAAGGTGCGCGCCACTCTGGCGAGGGGCCGCCTCGTGGTCGATCAGGGGGAGCTGGCGTGATCCGAACTCCCGCGGTTCTCGTGCTGGCCGATGGCGCCACCTTCGAGGGCTACGCCGCCGGTCACCTCCCATCGAGCGGCGTCACGACCGGCGAGTTCGTCTTCAACACCGCCCTGAGCGGCTATCAGGAGGTGATCACCGACCCGAGCTACGCCGGCCAGGTCATCTCCTTCACCTACCCCCACATCGGCAACTACGGGGTCACCGCGCTCGACGACGAGGCGCCGCGACCGTGGTGCCGCGGGATCGTGGTTCGCGAGCTGTCGGAACTGGCGTCGAGCTGGCGATCCACGGGACCGTTGGAGGGCTTCTTGACGCGCCACCGCGTCCCCGCGATCGTGGGCGTCGACACTCGGCGCCTGACCCGTCACCTGCGGGCCCACGGCGCCCTGGCGGGCGCCTTCGGGCACGCGGACCCGACCGCCGTGCGCGCGGCCGCCGCCACGGCCCGGGGTACCGACGGCATGGACTTCGTGGGAGAGGTCACGACCCCCGAGCCCTACTCCCGTGGCGCGGGTGCCCTGCACGTGGTGGCCCTCGACTACGGCATCAAGGCGGCCATGGTCGCCCAGCTGGCCCAGCGCTTCCGGGTCACGGTCGTTCCGTCGTTCACGACCGCCGACGAGGTGCGAAGCCTGAGCCCCGACGGGCTGTTCCTCTCCAACGGCCCGGGCGACCCCGCGGCCCTCGGCGCCAACGTCGCGGTGCTTCGAGACTTGCTCGGCACCGTGCCGATCTTCGGCATCTGCCTGGGACACCAGCTCCTCTCGCTCGCCCTGGGGGCCTCGACGTTCAAGCTGCCCTTCGGCCATCACGGCAGCAATCATCCGGTGCACGACCTCGCGACCGGCCGCATTGAGATCACCGCGCAGAACCACAACTACGCCGTGACGCCCGAGTCGCTCGTGCGCGGGGTGGTCAGCCACGTCAACTTGAACGACGGGGTCATCGAGGGCGTGTCCTCGCCGGCGGACCGCTGCTTCTCCGTGCAGTACCACCCCGAGGCGGGTCCCGGTCCGCACGACTCGCGGTACCTGTTTGATCGATTCGAGTCGCTGCTGACCTTCGGCGTCATGGCGAGCGCGTAATGCCCCGTCGCGGTGACATCCACTCGATCATGGTCATCGGATCGGGGCCGATCGTGATCGGCCAGGCCTGTGAGTTCGACTACTCGGGCACCCAGGCGTGCCAGGTGCTGCGCGCCGACGGCTACAGGGTGATCCTCGTCAACTCCAATCCCGCGACGATCATGACCGACCCGGCGACCGCCGACGTCACGTACGTCGAGCCGCTCGACCCCGACGTGCTGACCGACATCCTCGAGAAGGAGCGACCCGATGCGCTGCTGCCCACGCTCGGGGGACAGACGGCGCTCAACCTGACCATGGAGCTCGTGGGTCGCGGTGTGACCCAGCGGCTCGGCATCGAGGTGATCGGCGCGCGCCCCGAGGCGATCGAGACCGCGGAGAACCGCGAACTCTTCAAGGCGGCGATGGCCGACATCGGGCTCAGCGTTCCCGAGTCGGGTTTCGCCCATTCGGTCGACGAGGCCGTGCGCATCGGCCACGAGATCGGCTATCCGATCATCATCCGTCCCAGCTTCATTTTGGGCGGGGCGGGCACGGGAATCGCCCACGACGACGGCGACCTGACGCGCCTCGCGGGCGAGGGGATCGCCGCCTCGCCCATCGGCGAGATCCTCGTGGAGAAGTCGATCGCCGGCTGGAAGGAGTACGAGCTCGAGGTGATGCGCGACGTCGCCGACAACTGCGTGGTCATCTGCAGCATCGAGAACTTCGATCCGATGGGGGTGCACACCGGCGACTCGATCACCGTCGCGCCGGCCCAGACCCTGTCCGACGTCGAGTACCAGGCGATGCGTGACGACGCCTTCGCGGTACTGCGCCGGGTGGGGGTGGAGACCGGCGGATCCAACGTGCAGTTCGCGGTGAACCCGCTCGACGGCGAGCGCCTCGTGATCGAGATGAACCCGCGCGTGAGCCGTTCCAGCGCGCTCGCCTCGAAGGCGACGGGCTTCCCCATCGCCAAGATCGCGGCGAAGCTGGCGGTCGGCTACACGCTCGACGAGATCCAAAACGACATCACCAAGGTGACTCCGGCGAGCTTCGAGCCGGTCATTGATTACGTGGTCACCAAGATCCCGCGCTGGGCCTTCGAGAAGTTGCCGGGAGCGGTGCCGGAACTGGGCACGCGGATGCAGTCCGTCGGCGAGGTGATGGCCATAGGCCGCAACTTCGCCGAGTCGCTGCAGAAGGCCATCCGCTCGCTCGAGCAGGGGCGCCTGGGCTTCGCGCTCGGCGTCGACAACGAGTTCCGCGCACTCGACGACGCGGCGCTCTGGCATCGATGCGAGGTGGCGACCCCCGAACGGCTCTTCGCGCTGCACGAGGTGCTCTGGCGTGGCGTCTCGATCGAGGAGGTGTCGCGCCGGACGCGGATCGATCCCTGGTTCGTGCACCAGCTCGCCGGGATCATCGAGCGCGAGCGCGAGCTCGCCAGCGGCTTCAGCCTCGGGACCCTCGACTCGCGGGGATGGCGCCGGTACAAGCAGTGGGGCTTCTCCGACCCCCAGATCGCCGGGCTCGCCGGCACGACGAGGATCGAGGTGACCAAGCTGCGCCGCGCGGCCGGGGTTCACACGACCTTCAAGACCGTCGACACGTGTGCCGCCGAGTTCGAGGCGGCGACGCCGTACCATTACAGCACCTACGAGGACACCAGCGAGGTCGCGCCGTCGTCGCGCGACCGCGTCATCATCCTCGGCTCGGGTCCCAACCGGATCGGCCAGGGCATCGAGTTCGACTACTGCTGCGTGCACGCGTCGATGGCGCTGCGCGACATGGGCTACGAGACCGTCATGGTCAACTGCAATCCCGAGACGGTTTCGACGGATTACTCGACCTCGGACCGCCTCTACTTCGAGCCGTTGACGCCCGAGGACGTGGCCGAGGTGATCCTCGCCGAGCAGGCCGCCTGCGTGGACGGTGCGCGCGTGCTCGGGGTCATCGTGGCCCTCGGCGGCCAGACGCCGCTCAAGCTCTCGCATTCGATCGACGCGTCGCTCGTGCTGGGCACGGCCGTCGCGTCCATCGACGCCGCCGAGGACCGCGAGCAGTGGTCGGCGATCTGCCGGTCGCTGGGACTGCGCCAGCCCCCCGGCGACGTGGCACTCTCGCTCGCCCAGGCGCGCACGGTGGTCAAGAAGATCGGCTACCCCGTGCTGGTGCGACCGAGCTACGTGCTCGGAGGGCGAGGCATGGAGATCGTCTACGACGACGCGGCGCTCGATCGGGTGATGAAGGACCTGACGAGCGTGAGCGGATCGCTCGCGCGCGAGGGGGGCGTCTCGCAGAGCCGTCCGATTCTCCTGGACAGCTTCCTCGAGGACGCGATCGAGGTCGACGTCGACGCGCTGCGCGACGCGGCCGGCGACCTCTACGTGGCCGGGGTGATGGAGCACGTGGAGGAGGCGGGCGTGCACTCCGGCGACTCGGCCTGCGCGCTGCCGCCGCAGTCGCTCAGCGAGCTTGTGCTCGACACGTTGGGCGAGTACACGAAGAAGATCGCCGACGCGCTCGAGGTGGTGGGCCTGATCAACATCCAGTTCGCCGTGAAGAACGAGGAGGTCTTCGTGCTCGAGGCCAACCCGCGCGCGAGCCGCACTGTTCCGTTCGTGGCCAAGGCAACCGGCGTTGCCCTGGCCGACGTGGCGGTTCGCGTCATGATGGGCCAGACCCTGGCCCAGCTGCGAGATGCCGGCCTCGTGTCCGCGACCACGCCGGTGCCGGCCTACGTCAGCGTCAAGGAAGCGGTCCTGCCGTTCAACCGGTTCCCCGGCGTCGACACCGTGCTCGGTCCCGAGATGCGCTCCACCGGCGAGGTCATGGGCATCGGCGAGAGCTTCGGCATCGCCTTCGCGAAGGCCCAGCTCGCCGCGGGCGCCAAGCTGCCCGACGAGGGCCAGGTCTTCATGTCGCTGGCCGACCGTGACAAGGTGAGCGGCCTCGCGCTGGCGCGAGAGCTCTCCTCGCTGGGCTTCACCATCGCCGCGACCGTCGGCACCGCCGGGTTCCTGCGGGCCAACGACGTGGCCGTGGACACGCTGGTCGGCAAGGTGGGACTCGCCGACCTGGGCGTCGACGCCGTGTCGATGATCGCATCGGGCGAGGTGCATCTCGTGGTGAACACCCCTTCGGGCAGCGGGGCGCGGGCCGACGGGGCCCAGATCAGGGGCGCGTGCATCGTGCACTCGGTGCCGTGCCTGACGACCCTCAGCGCCGGATTCGCGGCCGCCAAGGGCATCTCCGACACCCGTACGCGCGGATGGCGCGTGCGGTCACTCCAGGAGCTGCACCCGTGAGCGGGCCCGACATCGCCACCAGCGTCGGCGCGGTCCGCCTGCCCAGCCCCGTGCTGACGGCCGCCGGGACATCCGGATACGGCGACGAGCTCGCGGGTTATGGCGACCTGGCCGAGCTCGGCGCGGTCGTCGTCAAGTCGCTGGCCGCCTTCGCCTGGGAGGGCAACGCGCCGCCGAGGGTCGCGGCGTCGGGCGAGCACATGCTCAACGCCGTGGGACTGGCGGGCCCGGGGGTCGAGGCCTGGCGGGCCACGTACCTGCCCAAGCTCGAAGCGCGAGGAGCGCGTGTCGTCGGGTCGATCTGGGGCCGCAACGTGGACGAGTTCGCCCAGGCCGCCGACGCCATGAGGGGCGCCGGCGTCGTGGCCCTCGAGGTCAACGCGAGCTGTCCCAACCTGGAGAACCGCTCGCTCATCTTCGCGCACTCGCCCGAGGCCACCCGCGCGGTCGTCGAGGCCAGCCGGGCGGCGGGCGTGCCCCTCTGGGTGAAGCTGAGCCCCAACACGCCCGAGCTGGTCGCGGTCGCTGGCGCCGCGCTGGACGCCGGGGCCGACGCCCTGGTGCTCGTCAACACGGTGCTCGGACTCGCGATCGACATCGAGCATCGTCGCGCGGCGCTGGGCAACGGGGGCGGCGGCGTGAGCGGACCGGGGATCCTGCCGATCTCGCTGCGGGCCGTCTTCGAGTGTCGCGCCGCCTTCCCGGATGCGCCGATCGTCGGGGTCGGCGGCGTCAGCCGCGGCGAGGACGCGGTGGCGATGCTGATGGCGGGGGCCAACGCCCTGGAAGTGGGCACCGCGACGTTCGCCAACCCTCGTGCGCCGTGGATGGTTCAAGAGGGCCTGGCCAAGTGGATGGCGCGACACGGGGTCACGTCCCTCGACGAGATAGTGGGAGCGGCGCATGGTTGACACCTTCGGGGCACGACTGCAGGAACGGATCCGGGCTCTCGGCCCGCTCTGCGTCGGCATCGATCCCAGCCGCCAGATCCTCGAGTCGTGGAACCGCCCCGACTCGGTCGAGGGATTGGAGTTCTTCTCCCTCGCCGTGCTCGAGGCCGTGCTCGACACAGCGGCTGCGATCAAGCCCCAGGTCGCGTTCTTCGAACGCTTCGGCTCGGAGGGATTCCGGGTCCTCGAGCGGTTGATGGCCGAGGCCCGCGACGCCGACATCCTGATCGTGGCCGACGCCAAGCGCGGCGACATCGCCGAGACCAACGATGGCTACGCCGAGGCGTGGCTGGGTCACCGTTCGCCGCTGGTGGCCGACGCGGTGACCGCCAGCCCGTATCTCGGCGTGGCGGCCCTGGCGCCGCTGTTCGAAATGGCGAGCGCGAACGGTCGGGGAGTGTTCGTGCTGGCGGCGACCTCGAACGACGCGGGACGGTCGCTCCAGCGCGCGCGCACCGACGACAACGAGAGGGTCGAGGAGTTGATCCTGCGCTCGATCGCCGAGTTGAACCGGCGCGACGACGGTTTGGGCTCGCTCGGCGTCGTCCTCGGAGCGACTCGCGACCATCCCGAGTTCAACCTCCCGTCGCTGGGCGGTCCGTTCCTGGTGCCGGGCGTGGGCAGCCAGGGGGCCGACGCGCAGAACGTGGCGCGACTGTTCGACCGATGCCCCCCGGCCACCGTGCTGGCGAGCGTCTCGCGGGCGATTCTCCAAGCCGGACCGGACCGGGCCGCGCTACGCGACGCAGCCCAGCGTTGGCGCGATGATCTGAGCGCAGCCCTGCTCTAGGAAGGGGGCGCGTAAGAGGAGTAAACTGGGCGCGTGACTCCCACTCCTCCACTACTGTCGCAAGAGCAGCGCGTCGAAGCATCGCGCCTGGCGGTCGCCAATCGCCGACGCCGCGCCGAGGTCAAGCGCCTGGTGAAGTCCGGAGACCTTTCACTCGAGGAGCTCTTCGAGCTGGCCGATCACGAGGAGTGCGTCGCCCAGATGCGCGCCTACGACCTGATCAGTGCCCTGCCCGCGATCGGCGAAGTGAAGGCCGGCCGGATCATGGTCAAGGCGTCGATCGCCCGGACCCGCCGCATCCGAGGACTCGGACCCAAGCAGCGCGCAGAACTGTTCCGGGCCCTTGTGCGCTGAGCCGCTGCTGGCGGTGCTCATCGGCCCGGGTGGAGTGGGCAAGGGAACGCTGGCCCAGCGCCTGGTCGAGAAGGATGATCGACTCTGGCTGAGCCGCAGTTGGACGACCCGTCCCAAGCGGGCCACCGAGAAGGGCGACGAGTACGTCTTCGTCGAACGGGCCACGTTCGAGTCGGCGATCGACGACGACCGGTTCTTGGAGTGGGCCGAGTTCCAGGGCAACCTGTACGGCACTCCGCTGCCGACCTCGCCCAGCGAGGCCGACGTGCTGCTCGAGATCGAGGTCCAGGGCGCCGAGCAGGTGCGCCGCCACAACCCCGACTCGGTCGTGTTCCTGATCCTGCCCCCCTCGATGGACCAACTCGAACAGCGCCTCCGGGGCCGCGGCGACAGCCCGGAACACGTCGCCCAGCGGCTCTCGAGCACGCCCCACGAGCTGGCCAGGGGCCACGAATTGGCTGATTACGTGGTGGTCAACGACGAAGTCGAGCGGGCGGCGGACGAAATCCTCTCTATACTGGAGGAACTTCGCCGTCATCGACGAAACCCCCCGGAAAAGGACTAATACCGTGAGCGCAGAACGCCCCACACTGGTTGACCCACCTATCGAGAACCTGCTGCACAAGGTCGGCGACTCGAAGTTCACGCTGGTCGCCGTCTCGGCCATCCGCGCGCGCGAGATCAACGAGTACTACAACGGCCTGGGACAGGGACATGGCGCGCTGATCCCGCCGCAGGTCACGTCGCTGTCGAACAAGTCGCTGTCGCTGGCCCTCGAGGAGCTCTACCAGGGCAAGCTCGAGTTCCACCGACCCACCGCCGAAGAGATCGAAGCCGAGCGCCTACAAGTTGAAGCGTTGGAGCAGGCACGCCAGGACGCTAACAACGACCTGGATGCCTTCACCGATGCCCTGCGCGACGCCTAGTTCGCACGCGCCCCGCATTGTCCTAGGAGTTGCCGGCGGCATCGCCGCGTACAAGTCCGTCGAGCTACTGCGCCGTCTGCGCGACGGCGGCTACTTCGTCTCCCCGGTGCTCACCCCCGACGCCACGCGTTTCGTGGGGGCGGTGACGTTCTCGGCGCTCGCCAGCGAACCCGCGCGCACCAGCCTCTACGGCGACCCTTCGACGCCGATTCCCCACACGTACCTTGCCCAGCGCGCCGACCTGATCGTCGTGGCTCCGGCGACGGCTCATCTCATCGCCCGCTACGCCATGGGCCTCGGTGACGACCTGCTGAGCGCCACCCTGCTGGCCTCTCGCGGACCGGTGCTGCTGTGCCCGGCGATGCACACCGAGATGTGGGAACACCCCTCGGTCCAAGAGAACCTGGCCACGCTGCGACGACGAGGCGTGCTGGTACTCGAACCCGACAGCGGCCGCCTGGCCGGCGGGGACGAGGGGACCGGCCGTCTCGCGGACCCCGAAGCGATCTTCGAGCTGATCGAGAGAATTGTGCGCGGGTACCGCGGGCCGCTCACGGGCAAGAAGGTCCTGATCACGGCCGGAGGAACTCGCGAGCCGGTTGATCCGGTGCGCGTGCTGGCGAACCGGTCCTCGGGCCGCCAGGGCTACGCGCTGGCCGAAGTCGCCCACCGTCTCGGCGCCGACGTGACCCTGATCTCCACGGTCGACCTGGCGCTCGCCCTGGACGTCGCCGCCGGCGTGCAGCTCGTTCGCGTCAGCACGGCCGCCGAGCTGCACGAGGCCACGATGGCGCGGGCCAGGGACGCCGACGTAGTCATCATGGCCGCGGCGGTGTCGGACTTCACGCTCAGTCCCGCGGGAGAGAAGTTGAAGAAGGACGCTGGTCCGCCCACGCTGGCCCTGAAGCCGACGATCGACGTGGTGGTGGACCTCGTGACGCACCGCCACGCCGGCCAGGTGATCGTCGCCTTCGCCGCTGAGACGAGCAACGTTGTCGAGAACGCCCTGGCCAAGTTGCGCCGCAAGGGGGTCGACCTCCTGGTCGTCAACGACGTGTCGGCCGAGGGGGTCGGTTTCGGGCACTCGACCAACGAAGTGACGCTGCTGGACCGCGACGAGGTCGCCCAAACGGTCTCGCTTCGCTCGAAAGATGCCATTTCGCTTGAGATCTTGACTAGGGTGGCTTCATTGTTATCCCAAGGAGCCCCATGAGCGACCGCACCCTCTTCACCTCGGAGTCGGTGACTGAAGGACACCCCGACAAAATCGCCGACCAGGTGTCCGACAGCGTGCTCGACGCGATTCTCACCCAGGACCCCATGGCGCGCGTGGCCTGCGAGACGCTGCTCACGACGGGGCTGTGCATCGTGGCCGGCGAGATCACCACGACCGCCACGGTCGACATCCAGTCGATCGCGCGCAAGACCATCATCGACATCGGCTACGACGACGGCGCCAAGGGCTTCGACGGCAGGAACTGTGCCGTGCTGGTCTCCATCGATCAGCAGAGCCACGAGATCGCCCACGGCGTCGACATCGCCCTCGAGCAGCGTTCGGGCACGGGCGGCGAGGATCAGCTCAACGCGTTGGGCGCCGGCGACCAGGGAATGATGTTCGGCTACGCCTGCGACGACAACGAGGACTTCATGCCGCTGCCGATCTGGCTGGCGCACCGGCTCTCGATGCGCCTGGCCCAGGTGCGCCGCTCGGGGCAGGTTCCCTACCTGCGTCCCGACGGCAAGACCCAGGTGACGGTCGTCTACGAGGAGGGGCGTCCGGTCGCGATCGACACGGTGCTCATCTCCACCCAGCACGAGGACGGGTACGACGCCCAGGCGGTCATCCGGCCGGACCTGCTCGAGCACGTGATCCGACCGATGCTGCCCAGCGACCTCGATACCAGCTCGATGAAGGTCTACGTGAACCCTTCGGGCAAGTTCGTCCTCGGCGGGCCCCACGCCGACACCGGCCTGACCGGACGCAAGATCATCGTCGACACCTACGGCGGCATGGCCCGTCACGGCGGCGGCGCCTTCTCGGGCAAGGACCCCTCGAAGGTCGACCGGTCCGCGGCGTACGCGGCGCGCTGGGTCGCCAAGCACGTCGTGGCCTCGGGCGCCGCGCAGCGTTGCGAAGTGCAGGTCGCCTACGCGATCGGCGTGGCGCACCCGGTGTCGGTGAACGTCGACACGTTCGGCACCGAGCGGGTCGACCGCGCCAAGATCGCCAAGGCCGTCGACGCGATCTTCGACCTGCGTCCCGCGGCCATCATCCGTGACCTCGACCTGCGCCGGCCCATGTACCAGCGCACCGCGGCCTACGGCCACTTCGGGCGAAGCGATCAGGGATTCACCTGGGAGCAGACGCCCCGCCTCGACGACCTACGCCGGGAACTGTCACTTCCCCAGTGAGCGCCTCGCGCGCGGTTCGTGTCGTCACCGAGGTCGCCGCGGTTGACCGTCCGTTCGACTACGCGGTCACCGACGTCACCAGCCAGGTCGCGCCGGGCGACCGGGTGCGCGTCGACTTCAACAATCGATCGGTGCGCGGCTGGGTTACCGGCGACGTGGAGCCCGATCGCGAACTGAAGCCCCTCACCAAGTGGCTCGGGTACGGACCGCCGCCGTCGCTGCTCGACCTGCTCTCGTGGGCGAGCGGGCGCTGGTGCAGCCCGCTGTCGCGCTTCCTCGTCTCGACGTCGCCCAAGCGACTCATCACGGTCCTGCCCGAGCCCGCGCCCAAGGCCCCGCTCTCGAGCGTCGTCGCCGCCAAGGCCGTCGCGCGGCGCCCCGGCGTGCTCCAGCTCGCGCCCACGACCGATCCGCTGCCCCTGATTCTCGGCGCCTACGGCGACGCTCTCGCGCGCGACGGTTCGCTGGTGGTGCTCGTGCCCACCGAGGCCTGGGCCGGGCGGATGCGCGGCCGACTCGAGCAGCGCGGGTGCCACGTGGCCTCGGGCGACGGCGAGTGGGACCGGATGCGCGCCGGATGGCCCGTCGTGGTGGGGCCTCGCGGCGCGGCACTGGCGCCGGTTCCCAGGGTCGCCGGGGCGGTCGTCATCGACGCCGACGACGAGGCGTACCGTTCGGAGGCGGCACCGACCTGGGACGCCGTGACCATGCTTCGCGAGCGCTGCGCGCGCGATGGCGCGCCGCTATGGTGCACCTCGATGATCCCCTCGCCGTCGCTGCTCGACCGCGGCGCGTACGAGAAGGACGGCGACCTCGTCGGCGGATGGCCCCGGATCGAGGTGGTCGACCGTCGCATGTGCGACCCGCGCGACGGCGCCCTGTCTCGCGCCGCGCTCGACGCCGCGCACCGGGCGCTGCGCGGCGATGAGCCCGTGGCGGTCTGCGTCGTTCTCCAGCGCCTGGGAACCGGCCGGCTCTTCGCCTGCAAGAAGTGCGGCGAGCTGGCTCGTTGCGCCACGTGCGCCCAAGGCGAGGAGGAGGTCGACGGCCAACTGGCCTGCCGGGACCGCCACGAGCTGCGCGCGAACTTCTGCCGGTCGTGCGGGGCGACGAACCTCAAGCGCGTGCGCGTCGGGGTCACGACGCTCGCCCGTGACGTGGCGGCCCAGCTGTCCCAGCCGGTCAGCGAGGTGACGGCCGGCTCTGACGCGCAGGCCCCGCTCGCGCGCGTCGTCGTGGGCACCGAGGCGGTCTGGCAGCGGGTGCGCCGGTGCGGGGTCGTGATCTTCGTCGATTTCGACCAGTACCTGCTGGCGCCTCGCGAGTCGGCCCGGCGAGCGGCGGTCACCGCGGTCGGCAAGGCGGGGCGCCTGGTGGGTTCACGGCGCGAGGCGCGTGGCGAGGTCGTCCTGCAGACGAGGCGGGGCGACGACCAGGTCATCGCCGCGCTTCGCGAGGCGGACTTCGACGCGATCGTCGAGGAGGACTCGGCGACCGCCCAGTTGCTGGCGCTGGCGCCCTACGGTGCGATGGCCGAGGTGACCGGGGACGCCGCGGGGGCGTTCGTGGCGCAGTTGCCCGGCGGCGAACTGACCACGTACGAGACTCCCGACGGCTACGTGGTGCGCGCCAAGGACGTCGACACGCTCACGTCGGCCCTACGCGCCGCGCCACGACCGCCCGGCAAACTGCGCATCGCGGTCGAGTAGCGGACACTTCATGCACGCGGCCCGCACGAGGGGACAAGGGTGAACAGGGGAGTCCCATGAACATTCAGATGGAGCGGAGACGAGGATGAGGCGTCGACCAGGTGCGCACGACCCCAGGGCGCTTCTCCGCGGTGCGAGGAATTGCGCACGCGCTGGTGACCTGCACGGCGGCGGCGGCGGCGTTGCTCGGTGTCGCGGTCCCGGCCACTGACGCGACGTCGACTCCGGTGAGTCTGACGATCGTCAGGTACGCCGTCGCCGCCACGCTCGTCAACACCGCCGGACTCAGCCTCATGTTCAACCTGGGCGGGCTACCCGGCTACACCCGCGTGGTCGGGCTCATGAACCCGACCACGTATCGCACGATCTGCGTGCGCTTCCCGAGCGAGGTCAACGGGGCCCCAAGCATTGTTCCATGCTCCGCGCAGACGACCCCCTTGCTCGACGACACCGCGCTTGAGGTGAGTCGCAACGCCGTGGCGCGCCGCCAAGCACGGCCGGGCCGTGGACGGCAACGACGTGGTGGGCGCGACGGCCGCGATGTTTCAAGTCATGGTCAAGCCGACGTTCAAGGCCGGCCAGGGCGGGAAGGCGGGGTTCGAATCGAAGGTGACGGCGAATTCGGGAACCTCAACGGGCTACGTCTGCGTGCAGTCCCCGAAGACTCCCTGCGCCATCGCGGTCATCGCGGCCTGCTGAGCGCACCGCGGCGCCCGCGAGGGGCCGGTGTGCGAGGCGCGCCACTGTCGCGTCGGTGAGGGAGCCCGCTTCGCGACGAGGGCGGTATCGTAGAGACGTGAGCAACCTTCCAATCCGTCTCTACGGCGACCCCGTGCTGAACGAGGTTTCGACCGAGATAGAGAACATCGACGGGAAGATCGCCGTCCTCGCCGAGACGATGATCGAGATCATGTACGAGGCACCGGGCGTCGGGCTCGCGGCCAACCAGATCGGTATCCAGAAGCGCATCTTCGTCTACGACAAGGGCGACGGGCCGGTCGTGGTCGTGAATCCGTCCATCGTCGAATCCGACGGTGAGTGGACCTACGAGGAGGGCTGCCTTTCGGTGCCGGGCCTGAGCTGGGAGATCACGCGGCCCAACGCCATCCACCTGGTTGGTTTCGACCTCGACGGCAAAGAGATAAGCGTGGAGACCGACGAGTTCGAAGGACGGATCTTCCAACACGAGATGGACCATCTCAACGGGGTGTTGCTCATCGAGCGGCTCGACGCCGATCAGAGGCGTGCGGCCAAGAAGCTGCTGCGCGAGCAACGCATGAAGATTGGCGCCAACGACCCCGACGGTCTGCACCGGCTACTCGGCGAGTAGATGCGCCTCGCGTTCCTCGGAACACCCGAGGCGGCCGTTCCCTCGCTTCGTGCACTGGTCGACGTCGGCCACGACATCGTCATCGTGATCACCCGCCCCGACCGCAAGCGCGGTCGGGGCGGCGCACTCTCACCCAGTCCGGTCAAGGCCGAGGCCCTGGCGCTGGGACTTCGCGTAGGACACCGCGTGAGCGACCTCGAAGGACTCGACGTCGAACGCGGTGTCGTCGTGGCCTACGGCGCCATGATTCCCGCCGCGGTGCTCGAACGCATCCCCATGCTCAACGTGCACTTCTCGCTGCTGCCCCGCTGGAGGGGCGCCGCACCGGTCGAGCGGGCGATTCTCGCCGGCGACGAGGAGACGGGCGTGGGGGTCATGTCCCTCGAGGCGCAGCTCGACACCGGTCCGGTCCACCTCGAGCGGCGCGTGGCCGTTGGCGACAAGACGTCGAACGAGCTCATGAGCGAGCTGGCCGACATCGGTGCGGCCGCGCTGGTCGAGGTGCTGGGCTCGCCGGCGCTGCTCGAGCATCCGGCCCCCCAGCAGGGCCCGCCCACCTACGCCGAGAAGCTGACGAAGGAGACCTTCCACCTGGTGCCCTCGATGAGCCAGTCCGCGCTGCTCGCGACCGTGCGCCTGGAGCGGGCGTTCACGTTCATCAACGGGCGAAGGATCAGGGTGCTGCGCGCGCACGCCGTGGGACCGCTCGAGGGGGCTGCCGGCTCCCTGGCCGTGGTCGACAACTCGGTGTGCCTCGTGGCGAACGACGGGGGCATCGCGCTCGACGAGGTCCAGCCCGAAGGCTCGAGGCCCATGGCGGTGTCGGCGTGGTGGGCCGGTGCGCGCATCAGCGAGGACGGCTCGCAGTGGACGTAGCCGCCGGGCGCGCGCCCTAGGCTGAAAACGTGACATTGATCGATGCCGGTCCCACTGGCTCCCTGCGAGTAGCTCCGTCGATCCTGGCCGCGGACTTCGGTTCGCTGGCCAACGCGGTGCACGAGATCGACGCCGAGACCGACTGGCTCCACGTCGACGTGATGGACGGCCACTTCGTGCCGAACGTCTCGATCGGACCACCAGTAGTCGCGTCGCTTCGTCGCTACAGCACTCGTTTCTTCGACTGCCACCTGATGATGAGCGAACCAGGGCGCTACCTCGAGGCATTCGCCCAGGCCGGCGCCGACGGATGCACGGTGCACGTCGAGGTCGGCGCCACGGCGTCGCTCATACGCGACGCTCGGGCGCTCGGACTGCGCGTGGGACTGGCGGCGAACCCCGACACCCCCTTCGACAAGGTGGCACCCTTCCTGGGCGAGATCGACCTCCTGTTGCTGATGACGGTCTTTCCGGGTTTTGGCGGCCAATCGTTCATGGAGGACGTCATGACCAAGGTCAGCGCCGCGCGCCGCGAGGTCGACGTCCAGTCGCTGCCCGTGGACATCGAAGTGGACGGGGGCATCGACCTGAACACCGCGCCGGTGGCGGTGCGCGCCGGGGCTAACGTGCTCGTGGCCGGTTCGGCGATCTTCTCGCGTCCCGCTCCTCTCGAGGCCGCCCACTCCCTGCGGGCCGCGGCCGAGGCCGGGCGCCGGCGATGAACTCGAACATCGACCTCATGTTGCTCGCCGTGCAAGCCGGCGAGAAGGCCCGCTACCTCGCGCCGCCGAATCCCTGGGTCGGAGCCCTGGTCGTGAACGAGAATGGTGTCGTGATCTGCGAGGGCCACACGCAGGTCCCCGGCGAGGCCCACGCCGAGATCGACGCGCTGCGCCGCGCGGGCGACCGGGCGAAGGGAGCCACCCTCGTGGTGACGCTCGAGCCGTGCTGCCACGTGGGCCGAACCGGACCCTGCACCGAGGCGATCGTCAAGGCCGGTATCGCCAAGGTCGTCGTCGGGACGATCGATCCCGATCCCCGGGTCAACGGCCAGGGGATCAAGCTGCTGCGCGCGTCGGGCGTCGACGTGGAGGTCGGCGTCGAGGAGCAGGTCGTTCGCGCCCAGCTCGCGTCGTACCTGTGGCACCGGGTGACCGGCCGGCCCTACGTGGTGGCCAAGATCGCCTCGACGCTCGACGGGATCGTGGCGATGGCCGACGGCACCAGCCAGTGGATCACCGGCGAGGCGGCGCGTCGCGACGCGCACGTGCTGCGCGCCCAGAGCCAGGCGATCATCATCGGCGCGGGAACCGTGCGCGCCGACAACCCCCGCCTTACCGCTCGTCTGGACGACATCGTCTTTGAGCCGTTGCGGGTGGTCCTCGGCCGCGCCGCCGACGACGCGAAGGTTCGACCCTGCCTCGAAAGGTCCGGTGACCTCGGATTCATCCTCGATGAACTCTCGCACCACGACGTGATCCAGGTGCTCGTGGAGGGCGGACCGACCACCACCAGCGCCTTCTTCGAGGCCGGGCTCGTCAATCACGTGGTCTGGTACCAGGCACCGGCGTTTGGCGGTAGCCAAGGCACCGTCGGAGCGCTTCGGGGGCTGTCGACGCCCACGATCAGCGTGCTTCGCCGGGGTCGACTGGTGGATCTTCGCCGAATCGGCGAAGATGTACGTGTGGACGTGGAGGTCTAATGGCGTTATCAACGATCGAAGAGGCGCTCAACCAGCTGCGTAAGGGCGGCATGGTGGTGGTGATCGACGACGAGGACCGTGAGAACGAAGGCGACCTCATCATGGCCGCCGAGGACGTCACGGCCGAGAGCATGGCATTCTTCCTCGAGTACACGTCCGGGGTCTTCTGCGTGCCGCTCGAATCGAGCCGGGCCGACGAGCTCGACCTGCCGCTGATGGTGGTGGTGAACACCGAGGCCCAGCGCACAGCCTTCACCGTTACCGTGGACTACCGCCACGGTACGACGTCGGGCATCTCGGCCCACGACCGCGCGGCGACGGTTCGTGCGCTCATCGACCCCGCGACCAGGGCCACCGACCTCAGCCGGCCCGGTCACATCTTCCCCCTTCGCTACCGGCCGGGCGGCGTCTTGAAGCGCGCCGGACACACCGAAGCCACGGTCGATCTCTGCCGTCTGGCGGGCAAGTACCCGTCGGGCGTGCTCTGCGAGATCGTCACCGCCGACAAGGCCGGTATGGCGCGCCTGCCCGAGCTTGAGGTCTTCGCGCAGAAGCACCACCTGCCGATAATCTCCATCGCCGACCTCATCCGGTACCGTCGCCACCACGAGAAGCTGGTCAAGCGCGTCGCCGAGGCGTCGCTGCCCACCGAGCATGGCCAGTTCCAGGCGTACGTCTTCGAGTCGGTGCTCGACAGTGAACAGCACCTGGCCCTGGTCTACGGTGACCTCAAGACGACGCGCGACGTGCTCGTGCGCGTGCACTCGGAGTGCCTGACCGGCGACGTCATGGGATCGATGCGCTGCGACTGCGGTCCCCAGCTGCACACGGCGCTCGCGAAGATAGCGGCCGAAGGCGCGGGGGTGGTGGTGTACCTGCGCGGCCACGAAGGCCGCGGGATCGGGCTCGGGCACAAGATCCGCGCCTACGCGCTCCAGGAGAACGGCCACGACACCGTGGACGCGAACATCGAGCTGGGCCTGCCGGTCGACTCGCGCGAGTACGGGATCGGCGCCCAGATCCTCGTGGATCTGGGCGTGACCTCGATGCGCCTGATGACCAACAACCCGAGCAAGTACGGCGGCCTCGAGGGCTTCGGGCTCAACATCGTCGAACGCGTGCCGATCGAAAGCCTGCCGACCGAGTTCAACATCGATTACCTGCGCACCAAGCGGGAGCGCATGGGTCACCTGCTCGGGGGGCTAGATGACCTCGGCGGATGACACGAAGTTCGACCCGAAGAAGGCCGGAGCGCTGCGCGGGCGGGTCGGCGAGTACCTAGAGGGGCAGAACGACGGCCGTGGGCTGCGCGTCGCCATTGCGTGCGCGCGCTTCAACGGCGCCATCACGACGCGCCTGCTCGAAGGCGCGCTCGACGCGCTGAGCGAGGCCGGCGTGGACCGGTCGGACATCTCGGTCGGCTGGGTCCCGGGGGCCTTCGAGATTCCGCTGCTGGCCCTGGCCTACGCCGACGGCGACCGCCCCTACGACGCGGTCATTGCGCTCGGAGCGGTCATCCGCGGCGATACCGGTCACTACGAGTTCGTCGCGGGGGAGTGCGCTCGCGGACTCCAGGACGTGCAGCTGAGCACGCGCGTGCCGGTGTCCTTCGGGGTGCTCACGACCAACACCGTGGCCCAGGCCCTCGAGCGGTCCGCGCCGGGGGAGGCCAACAAGGGCCGCGAGTGCGCGCTGACCGCTCTGGAGATGGTGTCGTTGCTGCGCCAGGGGTCGCTCGAGAGCCACGCGTGATCACCGGGGTCATCGAGTCGTTCGACGAGCGCCGCGGCGACGGACTGTTGCGTAGCGGCGACGGCGTCGTTTTCTACTTCCACTGCGTGGCCATCGCCGACGGCTCGCGCTCTATTTCACCGGGCGTGCGCGCCGAGGGGCGCCGGGCCGTCGGTCACCTGGGCCACGACGAGGTGGTCTCGGTGCGCTCGCTGGCCTGACGGGCGCCACGGGCGACCTCCGCGACTCGGGTGCCAGACACCAAGGTCACCGACGCGTGCGACGTCGAAGTATGGTGCCAGCGTGGACGATTACGTGGACCCCAGGGTGCAGTGCGTGGCGAGTGGCGTGTGCCTTCGCGGCTACTACTTCCCGTGGGGGACGAAGCGGATTCCCTACGGCTCGATCAAAGGGGTTCGCAGCGTGGACATCGCGACCTTCACCGGCCGGGCCAGAATCTGGGGCACAGCCAATCCGGGCTACTGGGCCAACCTGGATCCGCAGCGACCGAAGAAGCGGGTCGCGCTCATCCTCGACCTGGGCAAGAGGGTCAAGCCGTTCATCACCCCCGACGATCCCGACGCCGCGCAGAGGGTCATCAGGGAGCGGTCCCATCTCGGGCCGGACACGGGGCCACGCAGCACCGGTCCGCTCATCTGACCCGCGACGCTGACGGCCCCTGCGGCCGGTTCTTCACCCGGGCCTTTAGTCACATTTCGGCGCAATCATCCTCGCCGGCAGCGAACAATGCATCCAAAAGGACCTTCTGCCCTACGGTCGTTCGTTGAGCGCATGACAGTCTATTGAGAGTTCGAAACCATAGGAGTTGTTGATATGCGCCGTAAGACATTGGACCTACTACTCAACTGGGTTGGCGTGCTGCTGACCTTGATGCTCTTCGTAGCGGGCGCGGGACTGATCGTGGGCTACACCTTCACGTCGAACCAGGTGAAGTCCCAGCTGCTGGAACAGAAGGTCTTCTTCCCCAAGGTCGGAGGACAGGACTACCAGGACCTCGTGAGCGCGCACCTGACCCAGTACGCGGGCGAGCAGGTACTCACGGGATCAGAGGCACAGATCTTCGCCAACGACATCATCGGCGTCGACACCAACCAGATCAGCGGCGGCAAGACCTATTCGCAACTGAGCACCGCCGCGCAGAAGGACCCCTCGAACGCCGGGCTGGCCTCGCAGGTTGAGCTCGTCTTTCGCGGCGACACGCTGCGCGGCCTGCTGCTGAACGCGTACGCCTTCGGGTTCATCGGGGTCATCGCCCTGTACGCCGCCATCGCGTCGTTCGTGCTCGGACTGTGCATGCTGGTGCTGACGCTGCTCGGAGTGCGCCACTACCGCCAGGTGGACCCGGACGCCGAGATCCAGCACAAGGTTTGAGAGAAGAGGGTCCGGGTCCCCCCTCGGGCTCTCTTCTCCCAGAGAAATTGAGGTGAACGCCCTTCGTCCAACCGACGGAGGGCGTTGCTTCGTGTAGGTCCCGCTGGCCGGCGCGCGTGCGCGCCTCGCGGCGTCGAACCTCCAGGGGAGGTGTCGTCGGACGCGCTCGTCGCCACCAGTTAGGTGTGCGCCGTCGTCGCCGCGCGCACGTAGACCTGCTGGACCTCAGCGAGGGCGTTTCGGTAGAGGTCGACGTGCTCGCCGAGCCGCTCACCGCCGGCCTTTAGCATCGCCGCGATCACGTCGATGGTCAGCTGCGCCTCGGGGAGCTGGGGCGGGGTGGAGGCGAGGTGCACCGCGGCCAACTGAACGAGGTGGAAGATGTGGTTGCCGAGGACCACCTCCACCGGCGTCGAGCGGAGCATCTCGATTTCGTCGGCGTCGTTGAGGTTCTCGCTGGTCTCGGGCTGGTCGGTCATGAGAAGTAAAATAGCCCTCTATCGGAGGATTTGAGATGAGCCGACCGTGACGGGCCTTCTGCTACAGTTATTGGGCAGTTCACAGCAAGTGAGGTTGGCATCGCCAGCGTCCACCTAGGCATGAAGAGTGCCATGGGTTCCCAGGAGTTTGCGCCCCGCTTGCCGTGGCGATGCCATCTAGGCGTCGCGTAGAGCAAGGAGTGAGTTATCGCAACAGTGCCTGGAGACCACCGCGTCAATGAGCGCATTCGGGTGGAAAGTGTTCGTCTCATCGACAACGAGGGAAACCAGCGTGGCGTGGTATCGGCCCGCGAGGCGCTGGAGTTGGCGCGCAGCCTGGACCTGGACCTCGTGGAGATCGCCCCGACGGCGAGCCCGCCCGTGTGCCGCATCATGGACTACGGAAAGTTCAAGTTCGACGAGGCCCAAAAGGCCAAGGAGTCGCGCCGCAAGACCCAGCACGTCGGCGTCAAGGAGATGAAGTACCGCCCGAAGATCGGCCCCGGTGACTTCGACACCAAGACCCGGCTCGTCGAGCGCTTCCTGACCGAAGGTCACAAGGTGAAAGTCACGATCATGTTCCGTGGACGCGAGTCGGCCCACCCCGAGCTCGGCGCCAAGATACTGGACCGCATCGTCGAGCGGCTGACCGACATCGCCAAGGTCGAATCGGCACCGAAGCTCGATGGGCGCAACATGATCATGGTGCTCGGACCGGACAAGAAGCCCAAGCCCAAGAGCGAGGAGGGCGCCAAGCCGGCGCTGAAGCCGCAGGCCGCCAAGGAGCCGCCCGCGGCGCCGGAGCCGCCCGCGGCGCCGGAGACTGCGTCAGAAGAAGAGATATTAGGGATCGTGCAACAAGAGGTCGTGCCGAGTGTTTCGGCAGACGTAACGCCTGAGGAGGGCTGAGATGCCAAAGATGAAGACAGACAGCGGTGCCAAGAAGCGGATCAAGATCACCGGGACCGGGAAGCTTCGCCGAGGCAAGGCCTTTCGAGGACACCTGATGGAGGGCAAGACCTCGGTACGCGCGCGCCGCCTCGGTCGCCAGACGGACCTGTCACCGGGCCAAGAGAAGCAGGTCAAGCGCCTGATGGGCCTGTAGAGAAAGAGCTAGGAAAGAGAGACCGACATGGCACGTGTCAAGAGGGCGGTAAACGCCAAGAAGCACCACAAGGCGATTCTGGAGGAGGCCAAGGGTTACTACGGTGACCGCAGCCGCACCTTCCGCGCCGCCAACCAGGCGGTCCAGCACGCTGGCGTGTACGCGTTCCGCGACCGCCGCGCGCGTAAGGGCGACTTCCGCAAGCTTTGGATCCAGCGGATCAACGCCGGGACCCGCGCACACGGCATGAGCTACAGCCGCTTCATCGCGGGGCTGAACGCCGCGGGAATCGAAGTCGACCGCCGGATCCTGGCGGAGTTGGCCGTGAACGACAACGCCGCGTTCGCCGCGATCGTCGCTCAGGCCAGCGCCGCCTTGGCGAAGTAGGCCGTCCTGATCGAGGCGTTGGGGTCGTCACACCAGCGAGTGCGTCGGCTCCGACGCCTCATCCAGAAGCGCTCCCTGCGGTGGAGCGAGGCGGTATGCGTGCTCGAGGGCCCCGACCTGGTCCTCGCAGCCCTCGACAGCGCCGTCGAATTCGAGGCGATCTTCGTCGACGCCGCCCAGGCGAGCGCCGGCGAGGTCGCCGACGTCGTCGCGCGAGCGTCATCGTCGTCGGTGCGAGTGTTCGCGCTGGCCCCGGGAGTCCTGGAGAAGGTCGCGGACGCCCAGACCCCCCAGCCCGTGCTGGCCGCTGTCCGGTTGCCCGTCACCGACCTCAATGAGGTGCCGGCCGATGGCCTGGTCCTCGTCCTGCACGACGTGCGCGACCCCGGCAACGCCGGGACGATCATCCGCTCGGCCGACGCGGCTGGCGCGCGGGCCGTCGTCTTCACCGGGCAATCGGTCGATCCTTTCAATCCCAAGACCCTGCGTGCGACGGCCGGTTCGGTGTTCCACCTGCCGGTCGCGGTCAGCACGCTCGACGAGACCCTCGCACACTTCGCCGCGCGCGGCGCGCGGACGTTCGCCACGGTCGTGCACGGCGGAGCGAGCCTGCGCAGCGTGGACCTCACGGGCCCCTCGGTCGTCGTCATCGGCAACGAGGCCAGCGGCCTGGACGAGGCGGCGATCGCCATGTGCCAGGACCGCCTGAGTATTCCGATGACGGGGGCGAGCGAGTCGCTGAACGCCGGCGTCGCCGCGTCGCTGATCGCGTTCGAGGCTCTGTGGCAGCGTGAAGACGCGACTTCCTCGCCGCCACGCCCTAGCCTTGAGGGGTCATGACGTCCTCGCCCCTCGCCGGTCTCGCCGACCAGAAGTCCCAGTTGCTCGCCTCGATAGCGGCGCTGGAATCCCTCGAGCAGTTGCGCGAGGCCGAGCCGAGACTGATCGGCAAGCGTTCGGTCCTCGCGAGCCTGCAGAAGTCCCTCGGCTCGCTCGAGCCCGAGGCCCGTCGCGAGGCCGGAGCCTTGCTCCAAGAGGCCCGCAGAGTGGTCGAATCCGCGCTCGAAGAGCGCCGCGCCCTGCTCGCTCGCGACGCCCGGCTGCGGCTGCTCGAGGCGGACCGGCTCGACCTCGGCGACGTCGTGCTGGGCGCCCTGCGCGTCCCGGCGGCGGTCGGGCACCCGGGACTCGTCGCCTCGACCCAGCGCGAGCTCGAAGATGTGTTCGTCACCATGGGTTTCAACGTGGCCGACGGACCCGAGGTGGAGAGCGACTGGTACAACTTCGAGGCGCTCAACATCCCTCCCGCGCACCCCGCGAGGGGTCTGTGGGACACCTTCTACGTCGATCTCGGCGAGCCCGAGACCGTGGTGCTGCGCACCCACACGTCGCCGACGCAGATCCACCTGATGGAAGAGGCCGTCAGGTCCGCCACCCTGCCCATCCACTCGGTGATGCCGGGGCGGTGCTTCCGCCGCGACACGCCCGACGCCCGGCACCTGGCGACGTTCCACCAGATCGAGGGGCTGGTCGTGGACCGGGGGATCACCTTCGCGCACCTGGCGGGCGTCATCGAGACCTTCACGCGGGCCTACTTCGGACCCGACATCGAGTCGCGCCTGCGCCCGGGCTTCTTCCCGTTCACCGAGCCTTCCGCGGAGTTCGAGGTCACCTGCACGATCTGCCGGGGAGGGGGATGTCGTACCTGCTCCCAGACCGGCTGGATCGAACTCGGAGGCTGCGGCATGCTGGACCCCGCCGTGTTCGACGCCGTGGGCATCGACGGCGACGAATGGAGCGGCTTCGCGTTCGGATTCGGCATCGACCGCTGCGCCCAGATGCGCCACGAGATCGCCGACATGCGAGCGTTGATCGAGAACGACACCCGATTCCTCAGGCAGTTCTCGTGAGGATCCCGCGCTCGTGGCTCGAGGAGTTCGTCGACCTCACCGAGGGTACCGACGACCTGCGCACGATCCTCGACGACCTCGGCCTGGTCGTCGAGGGCATCGAGCGCGTGGGTGAGGGGCTTGCCGACGTCGTGGTCGCCCGCATCGACGAGGTGCGGGCCATCGAGGGCGCCGACCGCGTTCGTCTCGTCGTGATCGACGCCGGAAACGGCCCGGTGGAGATCGTCTGCGGCGCCACGAACTTCGAGGTGGGCAACCACGTGCCGTTCGCGCCCGTGGGCGCGGTCCTGCCCGGGGGCTTCGAAATCGCCCTGCGCAAGATGCGCGGGGTCACCTCCAACGGAATGCTCTGCTCATCACGCGAGCTGGGACTCGACGACGACCACCAGGGACTCATGGTGCTCGACGCTCTCACGACGCCGCGAGTGGGCGAGGGCCTGCTCCAGTGCCTCGGCATCACGCCGGACGTCGTGTTCGACATCAGCGTCGAGGGCAACCGCCCGGACGCCTGGTCGGTCGAGGGTGTGGCGCGCGACCTCGCGACGCGCCTGGGCCGCCCGCTACGCGCGCCGTCGCTGGCGATCCCCAACTCGCCGCTCCAGAGTTCGACGTTCGCCTCGGCGGCGGTCGACGACCCTGACCTCTGCGGGCGGCTCACCGTTTCGGTGCTGCGCGAGGTGACGGTCGGACCTTCGCCCTCGTGGATCGCACGGCGCCTCAAGAGCGCCGGGATGCGTCCGATCTCAAACGTGGTGGACGCGTCGAACCTGGTCATGCTCGAGCTCGGCCAGCCGACCCACCCCTACGACGCCGACCACGTGGCCGGCCACGCGATCCGCGTGCGTCGCGCCACCCCCGGCGAGACCCTCGAGACCCTCGACGGGGTGACCCGGGAACTGGCCCGGGCCGGGCGAGGTCTCGGTGACACCGGCGAGGACCTCGTGATCGTCGACGGCGACGACCGGGTCATGGGCCTCGCGGGCATCATGGGCGGCGCGTCGAGCGAGATCAGCGACTCGACCATCGACGTCCTGCTCGAGGCCGCGTTCTTCGACCCGATGACCATCGCGCGCTCGTCGAAGCGGCACGGCCTGCGCAGCGAGGCCTCGAACCGCTTCGAGAGGGGCGTCGACCCGAACCTGGCCCTGCGCGCCGCCGCGCGCTTCGTGGAGATCCTCACCCAGAGCGTTCCCGACCTGCAGTGGCTGGCCGGCCCTCTCGACGTGTGGGGGGCCATTCCCGAGCGCCCGACGATAGAGTTGCGGTCCGGTGACATCGAGCGGGGCCTCGGCGTCGACCTCGAGAGCGCCGAGGTGACCTCTCTCCTCGAAGGACTCGGCTTCGAGGTCGTGGCGCGAGATCAGAGCCTCTTGGTGACACCGCCCTCGTCGCGCCTCGACGTTCGAAGCGGCGCCGCGGGGCGCGCGGACGTCATCGAGGAGATCGCGCGCCTGCACAGCTATCACCGCCTGCCACGCCAGACCCCCACGTGGCCCGAGCCGGGTGGCCTCAGCCCGCGTCAGAAGATGCGAAGGCTCGTGCGCGACGTGGCGGTGGACCTCGGGATGTGCGAGGCCTGGACCCCGACGCTCGGCAGCGACGCCGACTTCGACCTCCTGGGCGCGGGCCGCGAGCGCGTGCGCGTCACCAACCCGCTCGCCTCCGAGGAGTCCGTGCTGCGAGCCACCATGCTTACCGGCCTCGTGAACGCGTGGGGCCGCAACGTCGAGCGCGGCACCGGCGACGTGGTGCTCGGTGAGATCGGCATGGTCTTCACCCATCCCGGCTCGACCAACGAGGCGCGCACCACCAAGGGCGGCGTCGGAGGCTCGGTGACTCTGAGCCTGCCCTACGAGAACGAGCGACTCACGATCGTCCTGGGGCGCGCCGACGACGACGCGACGACCAGCGTCGCGCTGTGGGCGGCGCTGGGCGACCGCCTCGGCCTGAGTGACGTGGTCGTGCGCAGCGTGGACGACGCGCCCGCCGGATTCCACCCCACGAGAAGCGCGGCGCTGGTGGACCGCGTCACCGGCACGAGGCTCGGCTTCGTCGGCGAAGTCGACGCCCAGTTCGTGACCACGCTCGTCCCGTCGGTGGTGAATCGCCGATTGGGCGTGCTCGACGTCGACATGGACATCCTGGCCGACTGGTCGCGGGTGACGCGTCGCTCGCAGATCGCCGTGGTCCCGAGCCGCTTTCCGAGCGCCGCGCTCGACCTCGCCTTCGTCACGCCGACCTCGGTGCACGCCCAGGACCTGGCGTGCGCGTTGGTCGCGAGTTCCGATCTCGTCGAGGACGTGACGCTCTTCGACGTGTACCGCGGCGCGAACCTGCCCGAGGCAACGCGCAGCGTGGCCTACGGCGTGCGGCTCAGCTCGCCCGAGCGGACCCTCGGCGACCAGGAGATCGGCGCGCTGCGCGAGGCACTGATCGCTACCGCGGCGCGCCTCGGCGCGGTACTTCGCTAGATGCGAGCGCCGCGCCGACTCGGATGGTCCCGCCCGTGACCGAGTTCGTCGCCCGGCCGCAGCGTGGTCGGCGCTTCAGCCACACCCGGCGCGTGCGGCTCGGCGACGCTGGACCCGGAGGCAGCTTGCGCCCGGACGGCGCGGCCCGTTTCCTCCAGGACGTCGCCACGGACGACTACGACGAGCTCGACATCGACCGCGACCTTACGTGGGTCGTGCGGCGCACGGTGCTGCGGGTCACCGAGGGCGGTCGCTGGCCCCTCTACGGTGAGCTGGTGACGCTGACGACCTGGTGCGGCGGTACGGGTGGCGCGTGGGCCGAGCGGCGCACGGACATAGAGGTCAGCGGCCGCACGATGATCGAGACCGCGTCGCTGTGGGTGCCCATCGATGCCACGGGGCGGATACAGCGCCTGCGCCAGAGTTTCCTCGACGCCTACGGCGAGGCGGTGGGCGGTCGGAAGGTCTCGGGTCGCGTGGCGCTGGCGTCGGTGCCCGACGACGCGGCGAGGCGCCCGTGGCTCTTGCGGCGCAGCGACCTCGACATTCTCGGGCACGTGAACAACGCCGCGCTCTGGCTCGCGATGAGCGAGGTGGCAACCGGCCTCCTCGCCTCGGCGTCGATGGTCCACCACGGTTCGGTGGAGGACGGCGATGACGTGACCCTGGTGACCAGTGCGGGCCACTTGTGGCTCACGGTCGACGGCTCGGTCAGGGTCTCGGGGCGGTTCAGCCCACCGAGCTAGGAACCTCGGCCCTCCTGCTCGTGGCGAAGATGGAGCCGATCAGCACCAGCGGGAATCCCACGATGATGCCGGCGGTGAGCGGCTCGGACAGGAAGACGATCCCCAGCACCACCGCAATGGCGGTGTTGAAGTAGGTGACGACCACGCTCCTCGACGCGCCGATCGCCTGGACCAGCTTCTGAAAGACAATGAGGGCCCCGGCGGTGCAGACCAGCGAGAGCACCGCGACGCAGCTCCACGTCTCGCCCGAGATGTGGTGGGGCCAGTGGACGTACGCCCACGGGGTCCAGCAGAGCGCCACGAACGACGTCGCCCCGGCGGCGATGACGTAGCCGGGTACGTGAGGCAGTTTGGTGGCGAGGATGATCGGCCCTATGGTGTAGCCCACGCAGACCGCCAGCATCAGCCCGATCCACTTGATCGAGCCTCCGCCCAGGTCGAGCCCCACCAGGAACGCGACGCCCAGTGCGCCCACGCCGAGCCCGGCCAGACGACGAGGGGCGATGCGCTCCTCGGTGCGGCGTATGAGCTGGGCCACGACGGCCATGAGCGGCACGCAGCAGATCAGCAGGCTCGTCAGGGAACTGGTGATGTGCTTCTCGGCGGTGGCCATCAGGTACCAGGGGACGCCGAACTCGATGACCCCGAAGACGAGTATCCACTTCAGGTTGTCGCGGAGCACCTGGAACTGGCGCTGGTGCGCCACCAGCGCCAGCATCAAGAGGCCGGCAGGGGCGGTGCGCCAGAACACCAGCACACCGGGATCGAGGCCGCGCACCGCTACGCGGATCAGCAGGTAGGGGATTCCCCAGATGACGGCCATGGCCAGGAAAAGGGCCCACGATCGCTTCGACATGGGCTCAGCCTAGCGTCGCGGCGCCAATTTGCACTTTTAGTATCTTGTGTGCATAAAATGTCATATGCGAGTCGGAGTTGTCGGTGCCACGGGATACGCGGGGACGGAAGTCCTGCGGCTGTGCGCGTCGCACCCTGACCTGGAGGTGGTGGTCGCGACGGGCGAGTCCAACGCGGGCAGGCGCGTCGCCGAGCACGTCGTCGCGCTGGGCGCGCTGTATCCGTCGTTGGTCTTCGCGCCGACCCAGGCCGTCTTCGATGCGGACCTCGACGTGGTGTTCCTCGCCCTGCCCCACGGCGAGAGCCAGAAGCTCGTGCCTCGGCTGATGGCCGGCGGCGTGCAGGTGGTCGACCTCGGCGCCGACTTCCGTCTCAAGGATCCCGCCGACTACGAGACCTGGTACGGCGCGGCGCACCTCGCGCCGCAGCTGCTCGATCTTTCGGTGTACGGGCTCGTCGAGCGCCACCGCGACGAGCTGGTGGGCGCGTCGCTGATCGCGGCGCCGGGCTGCTATCCAACCGCGAGCGCGCTGGCCCTCGGGCCGCTGCTCGACGCCGAGCTCATCGAGAGGACCGGCGTCGTCGTCAACGCACTCAGCGGCGTCTCGGGCGCCGGACGCGCGCCGAGCGACCGACTGCACTTCGCGCGGATGACGGGCAACGCCGAGGCCTACGGACTGCTCCGGCATCGCCACACCCCCGAGATCGAGCAGGAGATCGGCGCGCAACTGCTCTTCACCCCGCACCTGGTACCCGCGAGCCGCGGCATGCTGGTCACCGCCTACGGGCGGGCCACCTCGAGGTCACTGAGCACCGCCGACGCGCTGGGCGTGCTTCGCGAGAGGTACGCCCACGACCCGTGCATCGTCGTGATCGATGAGCCGCCCACGCTGAAGGACCCCGTCGGGAGCAACCTCTGTCTCGTGAGCGCGCGCGTGGACGCTCGCACGGGGTGGGTGGTGGCGATGAGCTCGCTCGACAACCTCATCAAGGGCGCCGCGGGCCAGGCTATCCAGGCCTGGAACGTGGCGACCGGTCGCGGCGAGACGACCGGGCTTCCGATGTCGGGCGTGACCCCGTGACCCGACTCGTCGTCAAGCTCGGCGGGCACGCCCTGGACTCGCTGAGCCCGCGCTCGGCGGTGCTGGTCGACCTCGCCCGGGACGTGCAGGATCTGCGCGCCGTCGGCACCGACGTCGTCCTGGTCCACGGCGGCGGACCGCAGATCGCCGAGCTGCTCGCCAGCGTGGGCGTCGCGAGCCGCTTCCAGGACGGACTGCGCGTCACCGATCCGCTCAGCATGGAGTACGTCGCCATGGCACTCAGCCGCGTCAACCTGCATCTGTGCGCGGCCCTCAACCAAGCTGGGCTCGCCAGCGCCGGGCTCTCGGGCGTGGACGCGGGGCTGTTCAGCGCCACGTCGCTGGGCAGCCCCTGGGACCGCGCGGGCGGCGCGCCCAAGGTGCGCTGCGAGGTCGTGGCCGCGCTGTGGGCCGCGGGTCTCACCCCGATCGTGAGTTCGGTCGCGGTGGACGAGCGCGGCGAGCTGCTCAACTGCAACGCCGACGCCGCCGCCGGCGCGCTCGCCGCGGCTCTCGGCGCCCCCACGCTGGTGCTGCTGAGCGACATCGACCAGTTGCGCAGCGACCCCGACGACGAGGCGTCGGCGTTGGCGTTGGTCACCAGCGCCCAGGTGCGCGATCTGATCTCCTCGGGAGCCGCGCGAGAGGGCATGCGGCCCAAGATGATCGCCGCGCTCGACGCCCTCGCGGGCGGCGCCCAGCGCATCCTCATGGCCAACGGCACCCGCCCCCACGCGCTTCGCGGGGCCCTGGAGGCATCGATCCCAACGACAGAGGTAGTGCAATGACACGTCACTTCATGACCATCGAGGGCCAGGACCAGCGGGACCTGCGGGCCGTCTGCGAGCTGGCCATCGGCCCGTTCGACGACGAGACGCTGAAGGGCCAGGGCGTCGCGCTCGTCTACGAGCGCCCCAGCCTGCGCACGCGCGCGTCGAGTTCGACCGCCGTGCACGAGCTCGGCGGGTTCGCGACGTTCTTCAGCGACGAGGAGATTGGACTTGACCGGCGCGAGAGCGCCGAGGACGTCGCCCGGACCCTGGGCGAGATGTACGCCATCGCCGCGTTGCGAGTGCGCGACCACGGCGTCTTCGAGCGCATGCGCGCCGCGACCGACGACCGGTTGTCGCTGATCAACCTACTGAGCGACGCGGCCCACCCGACCCAGGCCATCGCCGACGTGCTGACCATCGCCGAGCACTTCGCGGGAGGGGACGTCACGGCGATGAAGGGCCTCGAGGTCGCTTACGTCGGCGACGCCACCAACGTGGCCCGGTCGCTTTGCGTGGCGCTGCTGCGACTCGGGGTGAACGTCACCGTGGGCGCCCCCGACGCGTACCAGCTGGTCGCCGGCGGCGCGGAGGACCCCCGGGCCGTCCAGGGCGGCGGGACCCTGCGACTCACCGACTCGGCCACCGACGCCGTGGCGGGCGCCGACGTGGTCTACACCGACGCCTGGGTCTCCATGGGGGTCGAAGCCGAGACCGCCCAACGCCGGAACGACTTCGCCGGCTTCAGCGTCGACGCGACGCTCATGAGCCACGCCCCCCACGCGGTGGTGATGCACTGCCTGCCGGCGCACCGCGGCGACGAGATCGCCGACGACGTGCTCGACAGCGCTCGCTCGCTCGTGTGGCGCCAGGTTTTTCACCGCAGATCGGCCATGATCGGAATCCTGCGTTGGATCAAAGGGGAGAGTAATGACTAAGACACAGCGTCAGCACCGCATTGGCGAGCTGCTCGAGCGTGACGTGATATCGACCGCCGCTCAGGTGGTGGCCCGCCTACAGGCGGAGGGAATCTCGGCGACGCAGGCGACGGTGACGCGCGACCTGCAGGAACTGGGCACGATCAAGGTCCGCGACGAGCACGGGTCGCGACGGATTGTCGTGGCGAGCGCTCCCAACATGACCTCCGCGCCGGTCGACCACCTGCGCCGGATGATGGGGGAGTGGGTCGTCTCGGTGGACAGCTCGGGAAACCTGGTCGTCGTGCGCACGCCTCCCGGCTGCGCCCACGTCGTCGCCTCGGCCCTGGACCGAAGCGTGCTCGACGGCGTGCTCGGTAGTGTGGCGGGGGATGACACGATCCTGGTCATCGCGAGCGAGCAGCGCGGCGGCCTGTCGCTCGCGGCCGAATTCCGAGCGCTGGCGGGGTTCAACGAAGCAGTGGTGCCGACGAAGAAGGGAAGACAATCATGACCAAGAGAGTTGTGCTCGCCTACAGCGGAGGGCTCGACACCTCGGTCGCCGTGCGATGGATGATCGAGGAGTGGGGCGTCGAGGTGGCCTGCGTGCTCGTGAACGTCGGCCAGGACGGCGACAGTTCCGAAAACCTCGCCGACATCAAGCGTCGCGCCATGGCGGCCGGCGCCATCGACTGCGTGCTCGTTGACGCGCGCGACGAGATGGCCGAGGAGTTCTGCGCGCCCGCCATCTTCGCCAACGCCCGCTACGAGGGCAAGTACCCGCTCGTGTCGGCGCTGTCGCGCCCGGTCATCGTGCGCCACCTGGTCGACCAGGCCCGCAAGTTCGATGCCCAGGCCGTGGCGCACGGCTGCACCGGCAAGGGTAACGACCAGGTCCGCTTCGAGGTGGGCACGCACGCATTGGCACCGGACCTCGAGGTGCTCGCGCCGGCGCGCAACTGGGGCATGACCCGAGCCGATTCGGTGGACTACGCCGAGAAGTGGGACATTCCGATCAAGGCCACCAAGGAGAAGATCTACTCCATCGACGAGAACCTCTGGGGCCGCGCCATCGAGTGCGGGGCGATGGAGGACCCGTGGGTGGCGCCCCCCGACGAGCCCTACACGCTGACGCGCGTCACCAATCTCGAGCCCGTCGAGATGACGGTCTCGTTCCGCGGGGGGCTGCCAGTCGCCGTCGACGGTCGCGAGTCGTCGCTGGGCGACCTGATCCAGGAACTCAACTCGCGAGCGGGGGCGACGGGCTTTGGACGGCTCGACATGGTGGAGAACCGCCGGGTGGGCATCAAGAGCCGCGAGGTCTACGAGTGTCCCGCGGCGTTGGCCATCATCGCGGCGCACGCCGACCTCGAGGACCTGGTGCTCGAACGCGACCTGCACCACGAGAAGGCCCGCCTCGAGTCTCGCTGGTCCGAGCTGGTCTACGACGGCATGTGGTTCTCGCCGCTGAAGGAGGCACTCGACGCCTTCATGGCCGACACCCAGCGACACGTCACCGGCGACGTCCGCGTGCGCTTCGAAGCGCCCGGCCTGATGCGCATCGTCGGACGTCGCAGCCCCGTGGCGCTGTACGACTACGGACTGGCGACCTATGACGCGGCCGACACGTTCCGCCACGCCGACTCCGAGGGCTTCGTCAAGATCTACGGCCTGGGCGTCAAGACGTGGGCTGCTCGCCAAGGCGCCAAGAACGCCACGCCGCCCGCGTCATGACGCTCTGGAGCGGGCGCTTCTCGACGCCAATGGCCCGGGCCCTGTGGGACCTGTCGGAGAGCTACTCCTTCGACCACATCCTCTACGCCCATGACATCATGGGCTCCAAGGCCCACGTGCGCGGTCTCGAGTCGGCCGGCCTGCTCAGCGCCGAGGAGTGCCAGCTGCTGCTCGAGACCCTGGATCAGATCGCCCAGGAGTTCGAGAGCGGCGCCTTCGTGCGCGCTGAGGGCGACGAGGACATCCACATGGCCATTGAACGCCGTGCCACCGAGATCGCGGGCGACGTCGGCGCGAAGATCCACACCGCGCGCAGCCGCAACGACCAGGTGGCGACGACCCTTCGGCTCTTCACCCGCGACGCGGTCGCCGCGGTGGCCCAGGACACCCTGGAGCTCATCAACGCCCTGATCGAGGTCGGTGCGCAGCACCCCGGGGCGTACCTACCCGGCTACACGCATCTCCAACGCGCCCAGCCGGTCCTGCTCGCCCATCACCTGAACGCGCACGCCTGGTCGCTGTTGCGCGACGTGGAGCGGCTCCTGGACGCGCGTGAGCGGATGAACATCTCGCCGCTCGGTGCCGGCGCGCTCGCCGGCACGTCGCTGCCGATACAGCCCCAGGTGACCTCGGACCTGTTGGGATTCCGTGAGCCCTTCGCCAACTCCATGGACGCCGTGAGCGACCGCGACTTCGTCGCCGAGACCCTCTTCGACATCGCGATGGTCGGCATCCACCTTTCGCGGATGGGCGAGGAACTGGTGCTGTGGACGAGTGCCGAGTTCAACTTCGCCACCCTTGGCGACGACTTCACCACGGGTTCGTCGATGCTGCCCCAGAAGAAGAACAGCGACGTCGCCGAACTGGCCCGGGGCAAGAGCGGACGGCTGGTGGGCAACCTCACGGGGCTGCTCGTGACCCTGAAGGGGCTGCCGCTTTCGTACAATCGCGACCTGCAAGAGGACAAGGAGCCGCTGTTCGACTCCATCAAGCAGATCTTCCTGATGCTCTCGGCCATGACCGGCGCGTACCTTTCGATGACCTTCAACGAGGGCGTCGCCCAGTTCGCCGCTGACGACCAGTTCCTCGTCGCGATCGACGTCGCCGAGAAGCTGGTCGAGCAGGGCGTCCCGTTCCGACAGGCCCACGAGAAGGTGGGCCGGCTCGTGGCTGAAGCCGTGCGCGAGGGCAAGTCGCTCGGCGAGGTCGTGGCGACGGACGAGGAGTTCGCCCAGTTCGCCCACCTCTTCGCCGCCGGCAGCGCACTGCAGCGTCGAACTTCGCCAGGCGCGTCGGGACCACTGGCGGCCGACGAGCAGTCCGAGCGGCTCCTCGCCGCGCTGAAGGCGACCAGCGGTCGACTGGGCTAGCGAGACATGGCGACGGACTCGGCTCTGTCGCGTGCGTGTCACACGCACGCGACAGAGTGGACCCGATGGCGCTTCTTCGCCAGCGACGAATCTACAGTGAGGTTGCATGTCCGAACGTCTTCTCACCCCTTCGAAGATCACCGCGTGGTTGGAGTGCGCCCACTTTCTCTCGCTGCGTAACCGGGCCGACGCCGGGACCCTGCGGGTCGAGCCGACACCCAGGGGCGAGCTCGCCGAACTCCTGGTCGAGAAGGGCTCGGCCCACGAACGCGACTGCCTCGCCGACCTGGAACGACAGGGTCGCTCCGTCTACCAGGTGCCCGGGCGAAGTCCCGATGAGTCGTTCGCGCAGTGGGTGGCGCGGATCGGCAGTCCCATGGAGAAGGGGCACGACGTCATCTACCAGATGCCCTTCGTGCACGACGGCATTCGCGGCATCGCCGACTTCCTGGTGCGCGTCGAGGCCGAGGACGGCTTCTCGCGCTACGAGCCGATCGACGCGAAGCTGACCCGATCCGAAGGCAAGCCGGGCCACGTGCTGCAGTTGTGCTTCTACGCCGACGCCATCGCCGCCCTGAGCGGCGCCGCGCCCAGGCGGATGCACTTATGGCTCGGCTCGGGCGAACTCGAGACGCTCGTCGTCGAGCAGTTCAGCCCCTACTGGCGCCGGCTGCGCCGCCAGCTCTCGGTGCTGCTCAACCAGGACGAGCAGGCGGCCGACACCCGACCCGAACCGTGCAGTCACTGCGAGATCTGCGAGTTCGCCGGCGAGTGCGAGAGGGAGTGGCGCAGCCAGGACTCCCTGGTCTACGTCGCCAACATTCGTCCCCCGGAACGCGCGGCGCTCGAGGGCGCGGGCGTTTCTACGGTGGTCGAGCTCGCCCGGCGCGAGACGCCGGTGGCGAACGTCAACGACGAGAGCCTCGCGCGGCTGACGAGCCAGGCGGCGCTGCAGGTACTCTCGCGCGAGCACCCGGACGCCCCGCCGGTATTCGAGGTTGTCGCGCCGAGCGAGGACCCGGTCTACGGCCACGGCTTCAACCTGATGCCCGCTGTCGACGAGGGCGACGTCTTCTTCGACTTCGAGGGCCATCCCTTCTGGACCGCGCAGCACGACCTCTTCTTCCTCGCGGGACTCTGCCTGCGCGACCCGTCAGGCCGGTGGTCCTACGAGGCACGTTGGGCGCACGACCTCGAAGCGCAGAGGCTGATGATCAAGGAGCTCGTCGAGTACTTCGCGGCTCGGCGCCGGAGTTTCCCCGGCATGCACGTCTATCACTACAACCACACCGAGCGCTCCTCGCTGGAGCGCCTCACCAAGGGGACCGAGACCGAGAGCCTTTTCGGCCAGCTGGCCGAGAGCGGCCTGTTCGTGGACCTCTTCGTAGTGGCCCGGAACGCGGTGCGCGTCGGCACCGAGTCCTACGGCCTCAAGCACCTCGAGCGCCTCGCCCGCTACGAGCGCAGCGGCGACATCGAAGGGGGAGCCGGCGCGGTGGTGCAGTACGAGGAGTGGATGCGCACGAGGGATCCCCAGCTGCTCGCCAAGATTGCCGGCTACAACGACGACGACGTGCGAGCGACCATGGCGCTGCGCGACTGGCTGGTCGCCCAGCGCCCCAATGATCTCGAATGGCGCGAGGACGTGATCGAGGTCGCCGGGTTCGAACTCGACACCGACCAGCTCGTCCAGGGCCTGAGCGTCTACGATGAGGGCAGCCCTCAGCGCCTGCTCGGCGACCTGCTCAACTACTGGCGACGCGAGCGGGTGGCCGGCTCCACGCCGAAGTTCGCCGAGGCGGCGTCGGACTTCGCCTCGCTCTACCCGAACAGGGACTTCATTGCGAACCTGATGCCCACCACCACGATCGAGGAGTCCGAGGACGCCAGGGGACGGCGACGCAAGCGAGCGTCGTTCACCTGGCCGGACCAGGAGGTGGACCAGTCGTTCAAGCGCCAGACCCAACTGCTCTTCACCGGCGTCGGGGTGGAGCAGGGTTACGCCTACGCCCCCGAGCTCGACCCAGCCAGGCGCACGCTCACGCTCACCTGGGGCGACGGCCCCGACCAGTCGCCCGGCGTGCCCGCGGTCGTCGCGGTGAACGACTACGTGCATCCGGGCGAGAAGCCCGGCGTGCTCGTCCACCTGGCCGAGCAGGTCCTGGCCGCGAACGATGATGACCCGCCGAGCCGGGTCTCGATGGCGCTGCTCGCTCGGCAGCGGCCGAGCTTCGAGCCCGGCTACGGTCCCCGAGACGGCGTGTTCACCGACGACCTTTCAGAGACGCTCACGTGGGTCGGTCACCTGGACGAGAGCTACGTGGCCATCCAGGGGCCGCCGGGCACGGGCAAGACCTACAGTGGCTCGCACATCATCTACGAGCTGATCAAGCAAGGTCAGCGCGTCGGCATCACCGCTATGAGCCACGCGGCGATCGACAACCTCTTCCACGCGGCGTACGCGGTCTTCGCCGAGAAGGGAGAGCTCCACCTGCTGCGAGCGCTGCGCCGCGGCGACAAGCCCAAGGACGGGCCGCTCGAGGGCGTTCGCTACACCGCCAAGCCCGCCGAGGCCGAGAGTGACGCCTACAACCTGGTGGCCGGAACGACGTGGCTCTGGGCCCGCCAGGGGATGCGCCCGTACGCGGTCGACGTGCTGCTGGTCGACGAGGCCGGGCAACTCGCCCTGGCCGACACGATCGCCGCGGCCAACGGCGCGCGCAACCTGATCCTGCTCGGAGACCCCTTGCAGCTCGCCCAGGTGTCCCAGGCCGAGCATCCCGGGGGATCGGGCGCGAGCGTGCTCGAGCACGTGCTCTGCGGCCACGCGACGATTCCGGCCACCCAGGGAGTCTTCATCTCCGAGACCCGCCGGATGCACCCCGACGTCTGCAACTTCATCTCGGCCCAGATCTACGAAGGCCGCCTGTCGAGCCACGAGAGCTGCGCACAGCAGTCCACCGAGTTCGGCACGGGCCTGCGCTGGCTCGAGGCGCACCACGCCGAGCGTTCCACCGAGTCCCAGGAGGAAGCGGACATCGTCGCGCGACAGATCCTGTCGATGCTCGGATCCACCAGGACCGACCAGGCGGGAGGCGCGACGCCGCTGCTGGCGAGCGACTTCATGGTGGTGGCGCCCTACAACGACCAGGTGCGCCTGATCGAGCGCGAGCTGCGCCGCTCCAGCGCCCTCGACGGCGTCCAGGTCGGTACCGTGGACAAGTTCCAAGGGCGCGAGGCTCCGGTGGTGTTCTTCACCATGACGACGTCCTCGGGAGATGACATGCCCCGGGGCCCGGAGTTTCTCTTCTCGAGGAATCGCCTAAATGTCGCGGTCAGCCGGGCCCGCTGCCTGGCGTACCTGGTGTGCACCGAGGACCTGCTCAACTCTCGCGCGCGCACCATCGAAGAGATGCGCCTCATCGGTACCCTGAGCGCCTTCGTCGAGCACGCCGCGCCCTAGCGAGCGGGCTCCTGGCTGCAGACTCGCGCAGCCGCCTTCGCGGCGGCGTCCTTAGTGAGAATCTTCACATTGACCGGCGGTACGAGCCACGCGCTGCGTCGCCGGGCTCGCCGGCCGTGCGGTTCGATGGGGCCGCGCTGCGGAGCGGAAATTAGTTGGTTCGAAGTGGTACGAAGGACCGCTCGGAACTGATACAGTGGTTATCCCACCACAGAGACGGCGGCCAGTGCATTTGCACGAAGGCAGACCGCGCTGGTAAGGTGGGCATCCCTGAGGTTGAGGTAACTCAACCGCAGATTCGAGGGAGAAATCCCGAGATGGTGTACTTCACACCTCCGAGCTTGCTCGCGTGTGTCGTCGCTCCTTGAAAACGGAAGAACGAGAGCCAAAAGCCAGTACGGGCGACGATGGACGGATCTAACCGGACGCGTCGTTCGTCAAAAGAAGTAAGTAGTAGGCAACGGGTTCACCTAGTGAATCTCGTTGTTGTCAGATGAAACTTAGAGTCTTTCATCTGGCTCTCTGATTCGTAGGGGATTTCGGTTCCTGAAAGATCTTGATGGAGAGTTTGATTCTGGCTCAGAATGAACGCTGGCGGCGTGCTTAACACATGCAAGTCGAACGGAATCCAAGGAGCTTGCTCTGGAAGATTTAGTGGCGAACGGGTGAGTATCACGTGAGCAACCTGCCCCGAAGACTGGGATAACACCGGGAAACCGGTGCTAATACTGGATGCCTTCCAATGACCGCATGGTCGATGGAAGAAATGTTTTTTCGCTTCGGGAGGGGCTCGCGGTCCATCAGCTTGTTGGCGGGGTAATGGCCCACCAAGGCATCGACGGATAGCTGGTCTGAGAGGACGATCAGCCACACTGGAACTGAGACACGGTCCAGACTCCTACGGGAGGCAGCAGTGGGGAATCTTGCGCAATGGACGAAAGTCTGACGCAGCAACGCCGCGTGAGGGACGAAGGCTTTCTGAGTTGTAAACCTCTTTCGACAGGGACGATAATGACGGTACCTGTAGAAGAAGCACCGGCCAACTATGTGCCAGCAGCCGCGGTGATACATAGGGTGCGAGCGTTATTCGGATTTATTGGGCGTAAAGAGCTCGTAGGCGGTTCGATAAGTCGGGTGTTAAATCCACAGGCTCAACCTGTGGCAGCCATCCGAAACTGTCGTGACTAGAGTTTGGTAGGGGATCACGGAATTCCTGGTGTAGCGGTGGAATGCGCAGATATCAGGAGGAACACCAGCAGCGAAGGCGGTGATCTGGGCCAATACTGACGCTGAGGAGCGAAAGCGTGGGGAGCGAACAGGATTAGATACCCTGGTAGTCCACGCCGTAAACGGTGGGCACTAGGTGTGGGGACTTTTCAACGGTTTCCGCGCCGCAGCTAACGCATTAAGTGCCCCGCCTGGGGAGTACGGTCGCAAGACTAAAACTCAAAGAAATTGACGGGGGCCCGCACAAGCAGCGGAGCATGTGGCTTAATTCGATGCAACGCGAAAAACCTTACCTAGATTTGACATGCTGGGAAAAGCCGTAGAGATACGGTGTCCTTCGGGGCTCAGCACAGGTGGTGCATGGCTGTCGTCAGCTCGTGTCGTGAGATGTTGGGTTAAGTCCCGCAACGAGCGCAACCCTTGTTCTATGTTGCCAGCACGTAATGGTGGGGACTCGTAGAAGACTGCCGGGGTCAACTCGGAGGAAGGTGGGGACGACGTCAAGTCATCATGCCCCTTACGTCTAGGGCTGCACACATGCTACAATGGCCAGTACAGAGGGCTGCTAAGCCGCGAGGTGGAGCCAATCCCTAAAACTGGTCTCAGTTCAGATTGCAGGCTGCAACTCGCCTGCATGAAGTTGGAGTTGCTAGTAATCCCGGATCAGCATTGCCGGGGTGAATACGTTCCCGGGCCTTGTACACACCGCCCGTCAAACCACGAAAGTCGGTAACACCCGAAGCCGGTGGCCTAACCGTAAGGAAGGAGCCGTCGAAGGTGGGATTGGTGATTGGGGTTAAGTCGTAACAAGGTAGCCGTACCGGAAGGTGCGGCTGGATCACCTCCTTTCTAAGGAGCACATCTGTCCACTAGGGACAGACAGCTACCGAGTTGAATGCTGGCTAGTCGGCTACGTGGTCATACCACTGGGGTTAACGGTCCCGAGTACTTGTACTCCGCACCGCGCCCGTCAGGTGACTGCTACGTAGGTCTGGACTCTCGTCTTCCGTTTTGGAGGAGCGACAAGCTCCTTGGACGATGCCCCGAACACCGGGCCTCTCGTCCCACGATGATCCCTACTGTCCGGAGATTGGACGTAGGTCGAGCGTCGTAGCGCTGATCTTTGAGAATTCTAGAACGAGCACGAGCATCTATATTTCTAAAAATATCAATTTCTCCAAGCTACAAAGAGTCAACGGTGGATGCCTTGGCGTCTAAAGCCGAAGAAGGACGTGGGCGACTGCGATAAACCATGGGGAGCTGTCTACCAAGCATTGATCCATGGGTGTCCGAATAGGAAAACCTTGCACCCGTTATGGGGTGTAACTCCCGTCTGAATATATAGGGCGGGTAGAGGGAACCGGGTGAATTGAAACATCTCAGTAACCCGAGGAGAGGAAAACAAAAGTGACTCCCTGAGTAGCGGCGAGCGAAACGGGAAGAGCCTAAACCGAGCTGGTGTTAAAGCACTGGGCGTTGCCAGTTCGGGGTTGTGGGATTTACTTGAAGGAACCAGCAATCTTCACAGAGTTACAAAATCGATACGTAGCAGAACTACCTGGAAAGGTAGACCAAAGGGGGTAATAGTCCCGTACGCGAAACGTTGAGATCTCTGAGTAAACACCCGAGTAACGCCGGATCCGGGAAAGCCGGCGTGAATCTGTCAGGACCATCTGATAAGGCTAAGTACTCATAGACGACCGATAGTGAACAAGTACCGTGAGGGAAAGGTGAAAAGTACCCCGGGAGGGGAGTGAAATAGATCCTGAAACCGTTGATTTACAATCAGTTAGAGAGTCGTCACATCTTCGGATGTGGCCTCGATAGCGTGCCTTTTGAAGAATGAGCCAGCGAGTTGTGGTACGTGGCGAGGTTAACCCGAGAGGGGTAGCCGAAGCGAAAGCGAGTCTGAATAGGGCGATCAGTCGCGTGCTGCAGACCCGAAGCCGAGTGAGCTAGCCATGGGCAGGTTGAAGCGGGGGTAAAACCCCGTGGAGGACCGAACCCACCTCAGTTGAAAATGAGGGGGATGACCTGTGGTTAGGGGTGAAAGGCCAATCAAACTCGGTGATAGCTGGTTCTCCCCGAAATGCATTTAGGTGCAGCGTCAGTCGTTCAGCATCGGAGGTAGAGCACTGGATGGGCTAGGGGGCCTACAAGCTTACTGAACCCAACCAAACTCCGAATGCCGATGCTCCAGAGACTGGCAGTGAGACCACGGGGGATGAGCTTCGTTGGTCGAGAGGGAAACAGCCCAGATCTACAGCTAAGGCCCCAAATTCTGGACTAAGTGGAAAACGATGTGAGAACGCTCAGACAGCCAGAAGGTTGGCTTAGAAGCAGCCATCCTTTAAAGAGTGCGTAATAGCTCACTGGTCGAGTGGTCTTGCGCGGACAATGTAACGGGGCTCAAGTCCAGAGCCGAAGCTTAGAATTGCACACTTATGTGTGTAGTGGTAGGGGAGCGTCGAATGTGCAGTGAAGCGGAGGTGTGAACCTACGTGGAGCGCATTCGAGTGAGAATGCTGGTATGAGTAGCGAGAGAGGGGTGAGAAACCCCTCCACCGTAAGCCCAAGGGTTCCTGGGGAAGGCTAATCCCCCCAGGGTAAGTCGGGAGCTAAGGCGAGGCCGAGAGGCGTAGTCGATGCACAACAGGTTGATATTCCTGTACCGCCGCGTTCGCGTCCATTCCAAAGTGGGGATACTAAGGGGCTGACCTTCGGGTCGAACCGACCAGCCCTGCGGCGGAAAGCAAAGGAGGGACGGAGGAGGATAGGTGAGCCCAGGCGTTGGTTGTCCTGGGGTAAGTGCGTAGGGCGAGGCGTAGGCAAATCCGCGCTTCATTAAGCCTGAGACACGATGCCGAGCCAATAGGCGAAGTCACTGATTCCATGCTCCCTAGAAAATCTTCTAGCGAGTGAACACGGCGCCCGTACCCCAAACCGACACAGGTGGGCGGGTAGAGAATACCAAGGTGATCGGGATAACCGTAGTTAAGGAACTCGGCAAAATGCATCCGTAACTTCGGGAGAAGGATGGCCTTATTAGCGTGTAGGACTTCGCGTCCGAAGCGTGAGAAGGTCGCAGAGAATTGTGGGAAGCGACTGTTTACCAAAAACACAGGAGCGTGCTAAGTCGTAAGACGCTGTATACGCTCTGACGCCTGCCCGGTGCTGGAAGGTTACGGGGATCGGTTAGCCTTCGGGCGAAGCTGAGAACCTAAGCCCCAGTAAACGGCGGCCGTAACTATAACGGTCCTAAGGTAGCGAAATTCCTTGTCGGGTAAGTTCCGACCTGCACGAATGGCGTAACGACTTCCCAACTGTCTCAACTACGGACCCGGCGAAATTGAAGTACGAGTAAAGATGCTCGTTAGCTGCATCAGGACGGAAAGACCCCGTGCACCTTTACTACAACTTGATGTTGGGTTTTGGTTTAGTTTGTGTAGGATAGGTGGGAGGCTTTGAAGCATCGACGCTAGTCGGTGTGGAGCCAACGTTGAAATACCACCCTTTCTACGCCGGAACCCTAACCTTGGTCCGTAATCCGGATCAGGAACAGCGTCAGGCGGGTAGTTTGACTGGGGCGGTCGCCTCCTAAAATGTAACGGAGGCGCCCAAAGGTTCCCTCAAGCTGGTTGGCAATCAGCTGTTGAGTGCAATGACACAAGGGAGCTTGACTGCGAGACTTACAGGTCGAGCAGGTACGAAAGTAGGGCATAGTGATCCGGTGGTTGCTTGTGGAAGCGCCATCGCTCAACGGATAAAAGGTACGCCGGGGATAACAGGCTTATTTCCCCCAAGAGTCCATATCGACGGGGAAGTTTGGCACCTCGATGTCGGCTCGTCGCATCCTGGGGCTGAAGCCGGTCCCAAGGGTTGGGCTGTTCGCCCATTAAAGCGGTACGCGAGCTGGGTTCAGAACGTCGTGAGACAGTTCGGTCCCTATCCGATGCAGCCGCAAGTGAATTGAGAAAGGTTGTCCCTAGTACGAGAGGACCGGGACGAACGCAGCTCTCGTGTGACAGTTGTCCTGCCAAGGGCATGGCTGTTTTGCGACCTGCGGGTGGGATAAGCGCTGAAAGCATCTAAGTGCGAAGCCCGTTTCAAGATAAGTTCACTCACTGGGTTAACCAGGTAAGGCCCGTGGCGAGATCACCACGTTGATAGGCCGGAAGTGTAAGTGGGGTAACCCATTCAGCTGACCGGTACTAATCGGCCGAGGGCTTGGAGTTTGATGTTCGTGCTCGTTCTAGGACGCTCAAGGAGCGGGCTGACGCCCGTTCGGACCACGGAAGTGGTCGAGCGCAAGGTTTCCGGTGGTTATGGCGGTGGAGATATACCTGTTCCCATTCCGAACACAGCAGTCAAGCCCACCAGCGCCGATGGTACTTGGGGGTCCCCCCCTGGGAGAGTAGGTCGCCGCCGGGATTTCTAGAAAGACCCCCACCTCACGGTGGGGGTCTTTCGCATTCCAGTCTCAAGTGGTGAACTGGCGCGAGCTGCGCGAACGACTCGGCGCGGTGAGCACCGCGGCGAACATCCTGCGCCGGTGCGGCATGGTTCGCATCGACGACTGGTGACGTCGCGGTCGCCGGGCGTCGTGAATAGGCGTTGCAGCCCTCGCCGCCGCGCCGCGCCAGTTTGTCGCGGTCGCGTCAAGGGTGCTAGGAACGAGAGCGGACCGACGTAGGGATCAGGAGATCATGAGCAGCTACCCGAACCTGTTTCGTCCTCTCGCGCTGCGCGCCTGCACGATCAGGAACCGCATCGTGTCCTCGGGCCACGACACGGTGATGGTCCACGACGGAGCGGTCACCGAGCAGCTGATCGCCTACCACGCCGCGCGCGCCGAGGGCGGGGTGGGGCTGGTCGTCGTGCAGGTGGCGGGGGTGCACGAGAGCGCCCGCTACACCGCACACATCCTCATGGCGACCGATGATTCGTGCGTCGACGGCTACGCGAGGCTCGCCGCCACCGTGCACGCCGGCGGTGCCAAGATCTTCGGCCAGCTGTTCCATCCTGGCCGCGAGGTCATGGAGTCCCAGGACGGCTCGATGCCGGTGGCGCTGGCGCCCTCGGCCGTGCCCAACGAGCGGTTCCACGTGATGCCCCGGGCCCTGCGCGCCGGCGAGATCGACGAGATCGTCGACGGCTACGCGGGCGCGGCCGAGCGCCTGGCGCGCGCGGGCCTCGACGGGGTGGAGATCGTGGCGAGCCACGGCTACCTGCCGGCCCAGTTCCTCAACCCCCACGTGAACCTGCGCACCGACCAGTACGGGGGGACTCCCGAGAACCGGCTGCGCTTCCTCGAGCGCGTCCTGAGAGAGATTCGAGGCCGCGTGGGCGAGGAGCTGGTGGTCGGGCTGCGCATCTCGCTCGGGGAGCACGACCCCGACGGTCTCAACGAGGAGATTGCCCTGGACGCGTGCGCGTCGCTCGACCGGATGGGTCTGGTGGACTACGTCAGCGTGACGAGCGGCACGTCAGCGGGTCTCGCCGGTTCGGACCACATCGTCCCGGAGATGCACTTCGCCAACGGCTACACGGCGCCGCTCGCCCAGCGCATGAAGGCCCGCGTCGCGGTGCCGGTCTTCGTCGCGGGAAGGCTCAACCAGCCCCAGGAGGCCGAGCGGATACTCGACGCCGGTCAGGCCGACGCCTGCATCATGACCCGGGCGCTCATCTGCGACCCCGAGCTCGCCAACCTGGCGGCGGCCGGCCGTGACGAGGACATACGCGCCTGCATCGGCTGCAACCAGGCGTGCATCGGCCACTTCCACGCGGGCTATCCGATCTCGTGCGTCCAGCACCCCGAAACCGGCCGGGAGATTCGCTACGGCCGGCGCCAGATCGCGCGGACCGCCCGCGACGTCGTGGTCGTTGGGGGCGGTCCCGGCGGCATGAAGGCGGCGGCGGTCGCCGCCGAGAGGGGGCACCGGGTGACGCTGCACGAGGCGACCGCCCACCTGGGCGGCCAGGTCCTGCTGGCCCAGCTGCTGCCGGGCCGGGAGGAGTTCGGCGGCGCCTCGATGAACCTCGAGCGTGAGGCGCGTCGCGCCGGGGTGAAAGTACTCATGAACAGCCCGCTGGACGTCGAGAAGCTGCGCAGCTTGGCGCCCGACGTCGTCATCGTGGCGACCGGTGCGCGCCCCTATCGCCCGGCCCTCGAGCTGATGGGCGAGCCGGTGGTGCTCGACGCCTGGCAGGTGCTGCGCGGAGAGAGTCTCCCGGGCGGACACGTGGTCGTGGTGGACTGGCGCGGGGACTGGACCGGCGTCGGCACCGCGCGCACGCTCGCGGCCCGGGGGCACCGGGTGACGCTCTGCGTGAACGGCTACGGCGCGGGCGAGTCGCTCCAGCAGTACGTGCGCGACGCGCAGCTCGCCGCCCTGCACCGCGAGCGCATCGAGGTGACCGCGCTGGTTCGACTGTTCGGCGTCAATGGCGACAGCGTGTACCTCCAGCACGTGCTGACCGAAGAGCCGATCGTCCTCGAAGGGATCTCGGGCGTGGTGCTGGCGTGCGGCCACGAGTCGGTGTCGGGACTGCTCACGGAACTGGAGGGGTCCGGGCTGCCCGCCGTGGGGGTGGGCGACTGCGTGGCCCCGCGAACGCTCGAAGAGGCGGTCCTCGAGGGACTGGTCGCCGCGAGTGAGATCTAGCGCGTCGGGCCGGCTCGCCGCGGTCGCCCGGCGCCGGATTTGAACATTGGTGCTCGCGTGGGCTGCAATGGAGGGAGGCGAGAGGAGTCGCGGGTGTTGCCCAACGATGGCGAAGGCGCCGCTGAACTGATCACTGGGCCGCCGCGCGCCGATCGAACCGCCGACGAGGTCGACCTCCGCGCCGGGCACGCAACGCTCGGTGGCGGCGTGGAAGCCGGGACGGCCGCGACGTTCCCGGGGTCCTGGGCGCGGGACTCGAGGCGCAGGCACCTCCCGGTGGCGCTGCTGGTGGTGGCCTACGTCGTGTGGTTCAGCTACCTGAGCCTGAAGCTGTACAACGGCTACGGCGACCCGCCCTTCGACCTGGCGATCTTCGACCAGGGCCTGTGGCTCATCACCCACTTCCACACGCCGTTCGTCACGGTCATGGGCCGCAACCTCTTCGGGGACCACACCTCCTTCATCCTCTTGCTCATCGCACCCCTGTACCGGCTGTTCCCCGAGCCCCAGGGCATCCTGATCATCCAGACCGTCGCCCTCGGCGCGGCGGCGGTGCCCATCTACCTGGTTGCCACGAAGCTCGTGAAAAGCACCACGGCCGCCACGTTGGTCGTGGCCGCGTACCTCCTGAACCCGGCCCTGCAGCAGGGCAACCTGGAGCAGTTCCACCCCGAGGCGCTCCAGGTCTTGATCATCAGCGTGGCGATCTACGCGGCGATCGAGTCGAGGCTCGTGCTGGCGTGCGTGATGGTCGCGCTGGCCCTGCTCGTCAAGGAGGACGCCGCCGTGCTGGTCGTGCCCCTCGGGCTCTGGGTGGCCTGGCGGCGCAACAGGAAGGTGGGACTCGGGATCGTCGGCGCGGGAGTGCTGTGGGCGTACGTGGCCAACGAGTTCATCATCCCGGGCTTCCTGGGGTCGAACACCTTCTACACCGGCCGGATCCCCTTCGGCGGCCTCGGGGGACTGCTGCGCACCACCTTCGAGAGGCCCGCCCAGTTCTTCTCGTACATCTGGTCGGGCGGGCGGCCGTTCTACGTGTGGCAGATGAGCGCGTCCTTCGGATGGGCGTTCCTGCTGGCCCCCGAGGTCGCGGCGATCGCGTTCCTCGTGCTCCTGGAGAACGTCATGAGCAACGATCCCTACATGCACCAGATCTTGTACCACTACTCGATGCCGCTGGTGCCGGTCCTCGCCATGGGCACCGTCTTTGCGCTGGGCGCGGTGAAGAACGTCCAGCGTCGCACGCTGGTGGCGGTGTTCGTGGCGGCGAGCGCCTTCTGCTCGTGCGCGCTCTGGGGACTGGCGCCCTTCTCGCGTAACGCCATCGAGCCCGGCTGGAGCCCGAACAGCGCACTGGGCCGGGCCGTGACCTACGTCGAGCAGGCGCTGCCGGCGAACGCCGTCGTCTCGGCGTGGTACCCGTACGTTGCCCACGTCGACCATCGCACGCAGGTCTACGTGTGGCCCACGCCCTTCAGCGCGGCCAACTGGGGGCTGGGGACCGACACCGGGGCCCGCCTCCCCGTGGCGAGCCAGGTTCAATACCTGATGCTTCCCTATCCGCTCGACAGCAGCGAGAACCCGGATGTCTTCGGGTCGATATCGGTCGAGTATCGGGTGGTGCGAAGCAGGGACGGCGTGGCCCTCTACGAGAAGCTGCCGACGCTGGGATCGTCGACCCCTGGAGGATCGTCGTCGTGAGCGGCGCACGGGCGCGAGGTCCGGCCGCACGGGAGCCGGAGCCCCTCGGGAGCCCGCGCCATTTCTTGCGGGCGCCCGACGCCCAAGTAGGATTGATGCATGCCTTCACCTAAGCCCGCACCCCGTCGCGCCTCTGGGGCCGGACGACCACCGTCGGGTGGCCGCAGCGGAGCCGGTGCGCGGGGATCGGGTGGTACTCGCCAAGGCGCCGGGCAGGGCGGTGCACGCCGCGACCCGCGCGACGGGGCGGAACGGCGAATTGACCGAAGCGCATCGGGTTCTTCGCGAACGGGGGCGCCGCGGCGTGACCGCGATGATGCGCCGCGCGCGCCGCGCCCTCCCTACGCCGGCGGGTCCTCGGACCGCTACGAGCGAAGCGACGCTGAGCGCCGTCCCCGTCCCGGCGGTTCGGGCCGTCCTCCCTACGCGGGAGGTCGTGACGCCCGGCCCTCGTCGGAGCGCAGAAACGAAGGTCGACCGAGCGACCGCTACGAGCGAAGCGACGCCGACCGGCGTCCTCGTCCTGGTGGGGCCCGCCCCTCGGTGCGTCCCGGCGGTCGTGACGCCCGGCCGTCCTCGGACCGACGCTACGAGACCCGATCGGGTGAGCGCGGCGAAAACGAGCGCTACCAGCGCACCGACCGGCGCCCGAGCGAGGCGCCGAGAGGGCAGCGAAGCACCCCGAGCGACCGCGGGCGATTCGCGGGCGGTCGCCCGTCGTCGCGACCGCCACGCGAGCTCACGCCCGAAGAGATTGAGCGCCGCAAGGCCGACACCCACGGCCAGAAGAAGGGCTGGGGTGGCGTCGCGCGCCGTGGTGCCGTCAGCATCCGCAGCGAAGGCCCGGCGATGGAGAGCACGCATTCCGCGGGCTTGACGCCGGACCCGCTCTCGGAGTGGGTCGAAGAGGTCCGTCCCACCAGGGCCGCCGCGCTCGCCACGGCCAAGCCGAAGGTCAAGTACGCCTTGCCCGGGGACGTGGCCGCCGAGGTGCGCAGGGCCTTCATCGGCACGGCGTACATGCGCGAGAAGATGGTCATGACCCTGACCAGGGCGGCCGAGGCCTACGACCGCAAGCGCTACGAGGAGGCCCTGCGGCTGGGACGGACCGTCGCCGACGCGACGCCCGGCGTGGCGTCGGTGCGCGAGCTCACCGGCCTCGCGGCCTACCGGGCGGAGCGCTGGAACATGGCCAAGATCCACCTGAGCGCCCACTTCACGATCACCGGCGATCCGGAGCACCTTCCGCTGGTGATGGACTGCGACCGGGCCAGTCGCCGCTACCGCGCGGTCGAAAAGAACTTCGCCTTGCTCGAGGAGAGCGAACCCACGGCTGAGGTCCTCATCGAAGGCCGCATCGTCATGGCCTCGGCCTGGGCTGACCAGCAGAAGTACGCCGAAGCCATAGAGCTGCTGACCCGGGCCGGGGGCACCAAGCAGCTGCGCAATCCGTCCTTTCGCCACGTTCGCCTCTGGTACGCGCTCGCGGACATCTTCGACCGCGCCGGCGACGTGACGAGCGCGCGCGAGCTCTTCGCGCGCGTGGTGATCGCCGAACCCGAGGCCTACGACGCGGCGGCCCGCCTGGCCGAGCTCGGTGCGGGCGCGCCGCGCAAGAACCGCAAGCGCCGCACGACGTCGGTGTCCAAGAAGAAGGTCGACTGAACTCCCGCGAGAGCGCCACGGCGGTCCCTCGTCTCGCCGCCGACGGTGCCTTCGCATGGGGTAGTTTCTCCACCGTCAATTGACTCTGGTCCCCGTCGAACACAAGCCATCGGAATCGGGAGCGAACCCTGTCCGTGTGAGGCCTCGCGTTGGCCTCCTCCGCTGCTGAGCGGAGCGGGAGCACCAGGCTCGGCTTCTCGCACTTGATGCGGTCCGTTCGCCCGGACTGGCGCAGCTACCGACGGGTAGGTTGAGGTGTCTCGGGATGGAGGCATCGGACGGAGACCTGCGAGAAGTGCGGAGGGGTCGGGTTTCACGATTTTCGGATCGCCCACATATGCTCGGTCAGCCAATCCGTTTTCAGCCCCCAGAGATGTCCCCGTTGTGGGGGCTAAACCTTCCGGCCCACGAGTGGTGTCCAATTCGATGGCAATCCGTTCTGCCTCTGCCAGGCGGCCAAGACGAGTGGAGTCACCGCCGAGGTGGGCGATGCCGGTCTCGACGCCTCGTCGGGCAATGATCCGGCCGGAGGAATCGGCGCAGGAGGCATCTGTGGCAAACGATTCCGTCTCGTGGGAGTGGCTGTCCAGAAAGGCCGATCCATCTTCCACGAGAGAAACAAGTAACCAATCTGTCAACGAGCCGAGCCTCCCAATCGCGCCGGGCAGACTTCGTCCCAAAACCTCCTCGGAGAGGGCGATCATCCAGTGGTGCGAACGCGATTTCTCATCCGCCGTAGTGCCCGCGACCTTTCCTCGCCGGCGATGCTCGCCTCGAGGGCGACCGGCGCCGTCACGAACCTACGAGGTCATGCCCGCCAGGCCGACCAGGGCACGAGCGTGCTCTATCTCGCCCATGTGGCGAAGCGCGTGCTGGTAGATCCAGCACTCCACGGCGTCGCTGCGGCTGATGCCCGCCTCACCTGCGACCCGCGCGGAGAACGTGTTGGCGACGCTCGCGACGTAGGGGTAGGGAACGATGATGTCGCTGAAGCTCGTGGGATCGATCGCATCCACGAAGGTCTCGGTGGCTCGAAAGACCAGGCCCTGGAACTCCCGGAACGCCCCGTAGTCGCCGATACGCTGGCGCACCATCTCCTCGACCGGGCGTTCCTTTCCGTGGTCATTGATCGCGAGACCCATGCGCTGCGCCCACTGCTCGTCGAACTGCGGCAACGGCCCCCCGGCGAACACCACCGTCGCGTCTTCGATCAGCACCTGGTGGACGAGTGAGAACGCGATCGGCAGGACCCCGGGCAGGGTGACCCGATTGACCTGCTCCAGGGTCATGGTGTCGCAGGCGTCCGCGTAGAGCGAGTGCACCGCGCGAAGGCGACGCAGGAGCGAGGAACGATACGCAAGGCCCATGGTCGAAGTATTGCGCAACGACGCCCGGCGGCCCCGACCCGGCGCCCGGGAGCCGTTTGACCATCTTGTAGGATTGGTAGATGGACATTGCCGCACTTTTGGGTGACGAAGCGTCGTCACTACTCGATCACCAGGCCACCGCGTTCCCCAAGGAGATGCTGATCCTTCCCGGTCCGGACTACCTGAATGACGTCTTCTCCCAGAGCGACCGTTCTCCGACGGTGCTTCGCAACCTGGCTACGATGTACAACCATGGTCGCCTCGCCGGCACCGGCTACCTTTCCATCCTGCCCGTCGACCAGGGAATCGAGCACTCGGCCGCGGCCAGCTTCTCGCCCAATCCGAGCTACTTCGACCCGGCCCACCTCTGCGATCTGGCCATCGCCGCCGGCTGCAACGCCATCGCCTCGACCTTCGGGACCTTGGCTTCGGTCTCGCGGCGCTACGTTCACCGCATCCCCTTCATCGTGAAGATCAACCACAACGACCTTCTCAACTACCCGAACACCTACGACGAAATCCCCTTCGCCTCGGCCCAGCAGGCGGCCGACCTCGGCGCGGTGGGCGTGGGCGCGACGATCTACTTCGGCTCGCCCGAATCGGGTCGCCAGATCCAGGAGATCTCGGCGGCCTTCGCCGAGGCGCACCGGCTGGGCATGTTCACCGTGCTGTGGTGCTACCTGCGCAATCCGGCCTTCAAGACTAAGGACGTGGACTATCACGTCAGCGCCGACCTGACGGGCCAGGCCAACCACCTGGGTGTGACCATCGGCGCGGACATCATCAAGCAGAAGCAGCCCGAGAACAACGGCGGCTACAACGCGCTGCACTTCGGCAAGACCGATCCCCGCGTGTACTCCGAACTCACGACCGACAACCCCATCGACCTCACCCGCTGGCAGGTCGTCAACTGCTACGCCGGGCGCATTGGCCTGATCAACTCGGGTGGAGAGTCCAAGGGGGCTGACGACCTGGCCGGCGCGGTGCGCACCGCAGTCATCAACAAGCGCGCCGGGGGACAGGGCCTCATTCTGGGCCGCAAGGCCTTCCAGCGTCCAATCGACGACGGCGCGGCGCTCGTGCGCGCGGTCCAAGACGTCTACCTGGACCAGTCGATCACGGTCGCCTAGCCGCGCTCGGCCATGAGCGCTGACGAGGTCGCCGACGCCGGTCCTTGGACGTGGCCGAACCTGGTCACGACCATTCGATTGGTCCTGCTGCCCGTCTTCGTCTGGCTCCTGTTCTCCACGGACCACCGCGCGATCGCGGCGTGGATGCTAGCCGCCCTCGGCGCCACCGACTGGGTCGATGGCTACCTGGCGCGCAGGCTGCACCAGGTCTCCAAGGTCGGCAAGATACTCGACCCGGTCGCGGACCGGCTGCTCGTCATGGTCGGTCTGCTGGCGGTGGCGGCCGCCGCCGGCGTGCCGTGGTGGTTCGCCATCGCCACGCTGGCGCGCGAGCTGCTCGTCTCGGGCCTGACCCTCGCGTTGGCGGCCCTGGGAGCCGCCCGGATCGACGTGCTGTGGTGGGGCAAGGTGTCGACGTTCGTGCTGATGTCGTGCTACCCGATCTTCCTGCTCACGACCAATCCGCACCACGCGCCGCTCGCGACCTGGCAGCACGTCGTGCGTGACCTCAACTGGGTCGCGGGGGTCTTCGGACTGGCGCTGGCCTGGCTGGTGCTCTTTGGCTACGTGAGGCCAGCGCTGGCGGCCCTGAGGTCCGGGCGCCAGGGTCGGAAAATCTTGTAGATTTTCCCCATGCACATTCCTGACGAACTTCGATACTCCAGTGACCACGAGTGGGCCAGGGCCACCGGTGAGATTGTCCGAGTCGGCATCACGGATTACGCCCAGGACGCCCTCGGCGACGTCGTGTTCGTCGACCTGCCCACGATCGGTCTGGCGGTGAGCGCGGGTGGAACGCTCGGCGAGGTGGAATCGACCAAGTCGGTTTCCGAGATCTACGCTCCGGTGTCGGGGACGGTCACGACCGTGAACGACGCGCTCACCGGTGCGCCGGAATTGGTCAACAGCGACCCCTACGGCGGGGGCTGGATTTGCGAGATCACGACGTCGACGTCGGGCGATTTCGACGCCCTGCTCGACGCCACCGCGTACCAAACGCTCACGAATAATTAACTCAGACAGGCCCGTGGAAATTTCAGTAGGGTGATTCCGTGAACTGTCGACGATGCGGTGAAATCCTCAACGCCAACGCCAGCTTCTGTTGGTCGTGCGGGGCTCCGCAGTTCGACACCAGGTCGCCCGAGACGATTGCCGTACCGGTGATCAACACGCTCGAGGAGCTGCATCCCGAGGCGAACAAGAATCCAATGGGTGAACACCGTGACGAATTGGTGATCGCCTCGGGTACGCAGGCGGGCAGCCGGTTCGAGCTGAAGGACGAGATGACGACGGTGGGCCGGCACGAGGCAAGCGACATCCTGCTCGATGACGTCTCGGTCTCGCGTCGCCACGCCGTGTTCACCCGGACGGCCAGCGGACGGATCACGCTGCGCGACCTGAACTCGCTGAACGGGACCTACGTGAACGGCGAGCGGGTCGAAGAGACGGTGCTGCACTCGGCTGACGAGGTGCAGATTGGCAAATTTAAGCTTGTTTTTTGGGGGGCAACGCTGTGAGTGTGAACATAGGAACCATACGTATTGGACAAGTGCACTCGCTGCTGCGCAGGGACTACCCCAATATCGAGCTGTCGAAGATCCGCTACTACGAGGACAAGGGTCTGGTCCAGCCCGCCCGCAGCCGCAAGGGGTACCGCCTGTACTCCGAACGCGACGTTGCGTGCCTTCGTGAAGCGATTCGTCTGGCCCAGGAGGAGTTCGTGCCGCTGCGCGTGGTGCGCGTGCGGCTGATCGAGCAGGGACTCTTGGACGACGAGCCCACGTCGCCGTCGGTTCGTCAGGTCGCGCGCGAAGCCAGCGCCAACGCGGTCTCGATCGCGGTGCCCACCGCGACCACCACGACCACGACGACCAACCCGGCGTCTCGGCCGGCGCTGAAGGTGGTGCCTGCGGCCGTAGCGCCGCCGGTGGACCCCTCGCCGCCGGTGGACCCCTCGCCGCCGGTGGACCCCTCGCCGCCGGTGGACCCCTCGCCGCGGCCCGCGCACCCCTCGTCGCGGCCCGCGCACCCCGGAGGGCAGCACTGGTCCTTGGACGAGTTCCTGAAGACGACGAGACTCGACCACGCGCAGGTCACGCAGCTCGAGTCGCTGGGTCTGCTCGCGCCGGTCATGATTGCGCGCAAGCCGGCCTTCACCGCCCTGGACGTCCGGGTCGCCGGCGCGATTAGCGGGCTGCTCGGGCGCGGTGTTGACGTCCGACTGCTGGGGTCACTTCGCCGCAACGTCGAGCGCGAGATCGGCGTCATCGACGACCTCGCCCAGCCATTGCGCGTGCGGGTGCGCCAGGTTCGCGCCCGCGGGGCCAACGACGTGGCGGCCTCGGTGGCGACCGAGGTCGCGGTCCTGCGCTCGATTCTCATGGAGCGCGCCCTGGGCGAGTACCTGCGCGGTTGACTCGCCCGCATTTCGCCCGCCCGAGGTCTAGGCTGGTTGCATGGTTGAGGTGATACTGCGGGCGGTTCGGGTCGACGTAGGAACGTCGACACCTTTGTTGTTACTCGAAGAGGTCGGTGGCAGCCGGGTTCTGCCGATCTTCATCGGGGCTCCCGAGGCCACGGCCATCGCCTACGCGCTCGGGGGCGTCGCGACACCGCGCCCGATGTCGCACGACCTCCTGGGCAACGTGATCGCCGCGCTCGGCGCGAAGGTGTTCGCCGTCGAGATCACCGAACTGAACGACAACACCTTCTTCGCGAACCTTCGCTTGCTTCGGTCCGGCGCCGAGATAAACGTGAGCGCGCGTCCCAGCGACGCGGTGGCGCTGGCGCTTCGCGTCGGCGCACCGATCCTGGTCAACGACGAGCTGATGGCCGCCGAGGGTCGGGTCATGAGCCTCGACGACGAGGATGAGGACGGCGACGAGGACCTGGACGAGGCAGAGGGGCGCTCGGAGGCGGATCTCGTGGCGGAGCTGCGCGATTTTCTTGACACGATCCGGCCCGAGGATTTCAACCAGTGAGCAGAGCGCTGAAGTCGTTGGCAATCTTTTTCGCGTTCGTGGCGATCTACGCGCTGAGCCGCCACGCCCTCAGCCCGAGTTCGACCACCACGACCATTACCACGCCGGTCGGTTCCTCGACCTCGGTCACCACCACCACGACGTCGTCCAAGGCCGCGTCCTGCGAGGGCAGCGACTTCAGCGCGACCTACAACGAAGGACAGGGTGCGGCGGGGACTATCACCGCGAGCGTCACGCTGACCAAGACGACGCCGGGCTCGTGCTCGATGAAGGGCTGGCCGATTCTCACGCTCCAGGACAAGACCGGCGCGCTGCTGCACTCGTCGACCGTCGACACCGCGGTGAACCCACCGGTGCAGTACCAGGCCACCCAGGCCAGCCAGGCGCCCGCGCTGCTGACGCTGCTGCACGGCTCGACCGCCTCGTTCTCCCTGGCCTACTCCGACGTACCGGCCGGCAACGAGACCTCGTGCCCGTCGGCGGTGACCCTGAGCGTGCAGATCGCCGCGGGCGGTTCGACCGTGACCCTCACGCCCCAGTACTCCCTCCAGCCGTGCGACAACGGCCAAATCTACGCGAGCCCCTTCTACAAGGGCCTTTAGTCCCGAGGAATACGGAGCAGTAATCGCTGCGACGTGTCAATCTCCGCTATTTTCAGATGAAGTGATTTCGAGACGCTGACCAGTGCGTCGAAGATCGATCACCGATCGGTTCAAAGGGGAGCTATGAGTGAAGGATTTACACCAGAATCATTAGGCGCGAAATTGGAGTTCGTCCCGGGCGAGCATGAGCGTCTCCGACGGGGAGTCCTTGGTCTCTTGGACATCGCCGCAGCGACCATGGCGAACATCGGTCCGGCGATGAGCTTCTACTTCGGATTCGGCTTCCTGGCGTACACCGCGGGCCTCGCCTCGCCGCTGACGATCATCGCGGCCGGTATCGCAATCCTCTTCCTCGGCAACACGCTTTCGGAGTTCACGAAGGTCATGCCGTCGACTGGAGGGTTCATCTCCTTCATCGGTAAGACGTTCGGCGCCCGCACCGGTGTCACGACCGCCATCCTCACGGGCGCCGGATACATCGCCGCCATGGCGTCGGTAATCGCGATCGTTGGAGGCTTCTTCCAAATAATCCTTCAGAACTACAACGTCGGCGGACTGAAGAGCGTGCCGTGGATCATCTGGGTCATGATCTTCCTCGCCTTTGCCGCCTTCATGATGGTGCGAGGAATCTCGATCTCCACGAAGCTGGCGGGGTTCTTCTTCGCCTTCGAGATGATCATCATGATCATCGTGAGCATCGTGTCGCTGGTCAAGTTCCACGCGCACATCAACTTCACCCCGTTCGAACCCAAGAACATCACTGGCGGCTTCAAGGGCCTCGCCGAAGGATTCCCACTGGCGATCTACCTCTTCATCGGGTGGGAGAATTCGGCGGCGCTCGCAGAAGAGACGGACAACCCCCGCAAGAACGTGCCCAAGGCGGTCTTCACCTCGATTGTCATCATGCTCGTGGCCTACACGTTCTTCGCGTTCTCGACCGTGGTCGGCTTCTCCGACAACGTGACGAAACTGTCGAATCCGAGCATCATTCCTTTTCTAACCGTGGCTCGTGAAGTCGCCGCGGTGCTCTTGTTCTTCGCGTTCCTGGCTGGGATGACCTCGACGCTTGGCGCCTTGATCGCAGGCACGAACTCCCAGGCCCGGCTTCTCTTCAATGCCGGGCGCGAGGGACTGCTGCCGAAGTTCATCGGCAAGGTCCACAGCACGCGCCGCACGCCGGTCAATGCGCTGTTTACCTTCCTCGGCCTGGGCCTCTTGATCATCGGTGTGTGGGGACTCGGACACATCATCGGTGGGCACCCGGAGTCGAGCCAGATGAGCGCGCTGACTATGTTCGTCGAATCGTCGACCTTCGGAACAATCCTCGTGCTGATCGTCTATGGACTCAGCAACCTGGCGTTGCCCTTCTACTACAAGAAGCACCACCCCGATAAGTTCAACGCCTTCCGCCACGGTGTCCTGCCGGGTCTCGGCATCATCGTGATCCTGGTGCCGCTCTACTACCTCGCCAAGCCCGGCCAGCCGACTCCCTTCAACTGGTACCCCTACATCGCGCTCGGCGTGTTGGTCTTGGCGTTCATCTACGCATCGGTGCTCGTGAAGCGCGACCCAGGCATCGGGGAGCGCGTGGGTTCGATCGTCGCCGACGAATAGTTCAGCGAGCCAACGGCTCAGCCCGGGGTTGGATTCACCAGAATCCGGCCCCGGGTTTCGCCGTTCCTGATCGATTCGAGGGCCTCGGGAAGTTCCTCCAAGGTCACGACACGGTCGACCAAGGAGTCGAAATCGACCGAGGGGGCAACTTCGGCGAGCGCGGCCCAGACCCGCGCCCTCGTCGCGCTGGTGGCCTCGACCGAGTCGACGCCGAGCAGGCTCACCGCTCGTGTGATAAACGGGTAGATCGTCGTGGTGAGGTCGGTGCCCGCGATGAGTCCGCTGGCCGCGACGGCTCCTCCGTAGCGCAGCGAGCGCAGGATCTGGTGCAGGGTGTCGCCCCCGATGCAGTCGATGGCGCCCGACCAGCGCTCCGAGCCGAGCACTCGATCGGGCCGGTCGCTGATCTCGTCTCGGGCGATGATCCTCGTCGCGCCGAGTCCCTGGAGCCAGGCTGCTTCATCGGACGAGCCGGTCGAAGCGACGGGCCGGTACCCCTTGGCGGCGAGCAACGCCACCGCCAGCGATCCCACGCCTCCCGTCGCGCCGGTGACGAGCACCTCGCCCTCGTGGTCGAGCCCGTGGGCTTCGAGAGCGAGGACCGACTCCATGGCCGTGAAGCCGGCCGTGCCGATGATCATGGCGTCACGGGTGCTGAGTGCCGGGGCGAGGTGGCTGACCAACTGGGCGGTCGTGTAGACGAACTGGGCGAACCCGCCGTCGCGGCCAACACCCATGTCGCCGCCGTGCACGGCCACCCTTGCGCCGACCGGCAATGCGGGGTCCGACGACACGACGATGACCCCGGCGGCGTCGACGCCGCCCACGATGTGGGCCAATCGGCGCACGCGGCTGCGCGGTGTAGCGACGAGCGCGTCCTTGAAGTTGACGCCGCTGTAGTCCACCTGCACCAGGATGTCCGTGGGGTCCTTCGGGGTCGGCTCGACCTCGTCGACCCCGCAACTGAGCACACCTTCAACTTCGCTAACTAGAAAGGCCTTCATACCCGCAGGTTACGGCGAGCGGGTGGCCAGCACCAATACCATTGGCTCATGACGACACTCGCGCTCAATGACCATCCCACCTGGGCCTCGATCAGCAAGAAGAAGCGCCCGACGGTGGTGCTGCTGCACGGGGGAATGGACAGCAGCGCCGGCATGCTGGGCACGGTGGGTCCCCGGCTGGCGCGCAGCTTCCGGGTCTGCGCCTTCGACCGGCGCGGGCATGGCCGTACCGGCGACACGCCGGCCCCGTTCCATTACGACCTGATGGCCAGTGAGACGATCGCGTTCCTCGAGTACCTGGCCAAGCCGGCGCACCTGGTGGGCCACAGCGACGGCGCCATCGTGGCGCTGCTGGTGGCGATGCGCCGCCCCGACCTGGTGCGCCGCGTCGTCGCGGTCGGCGCGAACTACCACTACCGCGCGTTAGGCCCGATCGACTCGTTCGAGGTCGAGGGACCATCGTTCGACAAGTGGTCTCGCCAGTACGCCAAGCAGTCGCCCGACGGCATCGCCCACGCACGCGTCGTCGTCGAGAAGACCCTCAAGATGTTCGCCACCGAGCCAACGCTCACGGTCGAAGACATGGCGTCGATCACCGCGCCGGTGCTCGTGATGGCCGGTGACGACGAGCCGATCGACCTGGCGCACACCTGCTCGATGTACGAGGCGATACCCGACGCCCAGCTGTGCATCGTGCCGGGCGCCTCGCACGAGGTCCTGAGGGAGCGACCGAGGGAGAGCGGCCGCATCATCGGGCACTTCCTGCGGTCGCAACTCCCCCCAAAGACCTATATGCCGATCAGGCGAAAGCCTGACGACGACTGAGGGCGCGCGCCTCCCTAGGCCGGGCGGGGGCCAAGCCGCGAAATTCCGGCCTCGGTCACTACACTTGATGCAATGCTGGCGCGGCTCTCGAACGTGCGCACTCACGTCGTTCACCGGTGGGTAGCGCTGAACGGACTTGGCAGCGACGCCCTTCTCTACGCCGCCTCGGGCGTGTTCGCGCTGGTGCTGGGCTGGACGTCGGGCCAGGCGGCGCAGTGGCACTGGGGCTACCTGGCGGCGGGTCCCTACCTCGCCGTCGCCGCGGCCGCCTTCGTGCTCAGCCGGCTCAGGCTGCGTCGCGCGGCGATGGCGCGCCTCGCGCTCCTGACGCTCGTGGTACTGGGCGCGGTGGCGATCCCCCTGGGCCTCGAGGCCAGATGGCGCCAGGCCCAGCCCGAAGTGGCGGTGATCCAGCGCTCGGCCGCCTTGGTCAGCAAGGGTAAGGATCCCTACCGCGCCTACGTGAAGGACGGCCGCGTCGTCGACGAGGTGCCCGGGCGGCCGGCGTACGAGTCGTTCTTCCCGTACTTCCCGCTGATGAGCGTCTTCGGGCTCCCTTCGGCGCTCACCCGCAAGCCCACCGAACTCAGCGACGCGCGGATCGTGATGTCGTTGATGACGCTGCTGACCAGCGTTCTGGCCCTGGGGTTGCTGCGCGCATCGCGCAAGCAGAAGGTCCGCATCGCCCAGGTGCTGCTCGCGCTGCCCACCGGCGCCCTGTTCCTCGCGACCGGCGGCGACGACATGCCGATCCTCGCGCTGCTGCTGCTGGGGGTGGCGGGGCTGCAGCGTCGGTCGAACTACGTGGCCGGCGTGAGCATGGGGCTGGCCGCGGCGATGAAGCTGACGGCGTGGCCAATGGCCGCGGGGGCGCTGCTCGTGGCGCGCGAGCGTGACGGCCGCACGGCGTGGCGCAAGGTCGCCATTCTGATCACCGCCATCGTCGTGGTCACGGTCACGCCCTTCGTCCTGCACGCGCCGTGGGCCTTCGTCTCCAACGTCTTCGCCTTCCCGCTGGGCCTCGCCGGGGTGGCTTCGCCGGCCGCGAGCGCGCTGCCCGGGCACATCCTGACCACGTGGTGGTCTCCGCTGGGGCATATCCTCGCGCCGGTCACCTTCGTCTTCGGCGGCTACTTCGTGGCCAAGTACCTCCAGCGGCACTGGCCCCTCTCGCTTTCCCAGCTGCTGGGCCTCATGAGCCTGAGCTTCGCGGTGCTGATGTGCGTGGCGTCGGCGACGCGCATTGGCTACGTGATCTACCCCATCAACTTCGCGCTCTGGTCCTGGGTCTGTCGCGAGCCCGTGGCGTCACCGCCCGTGCCGGTTCAGATGGTCTCGGAGTTTTGGTAGATCCGGTACGTCCAGTTCGAGCTGGACTTGGTGGACGAGTTCACGGTGATCCCCACGATCCAGTAGAAGCCATCCGAGCCACCCTTCTGGAAGAGCGACTGGGGTGAGCCGTTGCTGGCGCCGGTCGAGAAGAGGTTCCAGCCGAGCGCCTCAAGGTGGGCGGCGTAGTAGGCCAGCAGCGTACTGGCGTTGGCCTGGGTGACGAGGGGGCGGTAGCAGTCGAAGTCGCCGGCGCCCTCGTTGGGCAGGACTGTGGGACCGGTGGAGTGCGTGCTCAGCGGCACGATCAGGGCGCGCACGATGTCCGAGGGCGGGTTGGCGGACTGGTGGCAGTTCTCCAGGACGGTGCTCGTCGCGTCGGTGCCGAGCCCTCCCACCACGACCGGGATGGTCGTCGAGGTCGTGGTTACTCCCTGATCAGAAATCATATTTATCGCCATGAACACGAAAAGCATCACCACCGCGAGGATCAGTACCGCCGCCGCTGGCCAGATGCTGGTGGTCGTCGTCAGGGGGGGCTTGATCTCGTCATTCACTTGTTCCACCCTAGGTGGTCGATGGGCCCGTGCCCCGCGCCCAGTCGCCACGAGGCGCCGCCCAGGAGAGCGGCGAGCACGAACGACTTTGCGTCGCGGGTCGCGTCCTGCAGCGAACGGCCGAGCCCGAGCCCGGCGCAGATCGCCGCTGACAGCGAGCAGCCGGTGCCGTGGTCGTTCGACGTGCTCACGCGCTCAGCGTCGTAGACCACCACGTCGCCGGCGCCGACGAGGATGTCCGGGGCGCGCCGCTCGGTCAGAGTCGATTCGGCGAAGTGGCCCCCCTTGACTAGCACGTACGTCGGACCGAAGGCCAGCAGGGTGGTGGCGAGCGCCACCATGTCGTCGTAGGTCGTGACGTCGCGCACGTCGACGCCACTCAGGACGCAGGCCTCGCGCAGGTTGGGTGTCGCGACCGTGGCGTAGGGGAGCAACGATTCGCGGTACGCCCTCGCGCCGCCGGCGTCCATGAGGGCGTGGCCGGTCGACGACACCAGCACCGGATCGACGACGAGGTGGGGGAGGAGTCCCTCGCGGGCGAGCTCGGCCACGCGCTCGACGGTGGCCGGGCGGGCAAGCATCCCGGTCTTGACCGCCGTGACCGCGAAGTCCTCCACCACGGCGCGCACCTGGGCCTCGACGAGCCCCGGGTCCACGGCGAGCACGTCGCTGACGCCGAGCGTGTTCTGGGCCGTGACGGCGGTAATCGCGCAGGTCCCGTGCACCTCGAACGCCGCGAACGTGCGCAGGTCGGCCTGGATGCCGGCACCTCCGCCGGAGTCGGACCCGGCGATGGTGAGGGCGACGATTGGTTCCACGCCGTCAACCCTACCGACGTCGCCGCGGGGGTTAGTACGCTGGGACCGTGGGAGAACTCTTTCAGGTCGGATCGATCAGCTCTACGTCACGGCTCGTGATGGGCACGGGCGGGTTCCGCTCCATGGACGTCCTCGACGCCTCGCTCGCGGTGTCGGGGGCGACCATCGCCACGGTGGCGCTTCGACGGGTGGACCCGAGCGTCGAAGGCTCGATCTACGACCTGCTCGAGCGCCGCAACGTCTCGCTGCTGCCCAACACGGCCGGCTGTTTCAGCGCGGGCGAGGCCGTGAAGGTCGCCGAGCTCGCCCGCGAGGCGTTCTCGACCAACGTGGTCAAGCTCGAGGTCATCGGCGACGACGTGACGCTGCTTCCCGACACGGCCGAGACGTTGGTCGCCGCCGAGCGGCTGGTGCGCTCGGGTTTCGAGGTCTGGGCGTACACGTCCGACGACCTCATCGCGGCGCTGCGCCTCGAGCAGCTCGGCTGCGTCGCGGTGATGCCGCTCGGCTCGCCGATCGGATCGGGTCTGGGCATCCGCAACCCCCACGCGATTTCCTTGATCGCCGAGCGCGTCAGCGTCCCGGTCCTGCTCGACGCGGGCGTCGGCACGGCCTCGGACGCCGCGTTGGCGATGGAGTTGGGATGCGACGGGGTGCTGGTCGCCTCGGCCATCAACCGCGCCCTGGACCCGGTGATGATGGCCGAGGCGATCCGCGACGCGGTCTGGAGTGGGTATTTGGCCCGGCGGGCCGGGCGAATCCCGCCCCGGCTGCAGGCGGAGGCCTCGTCGCCGTCGCTGGGCCGTCCAGATTTATTTGTGGAATAGTCGGCCCGTAACTACAATCATGTAGTCTTTCGCGGTAATCTGGACCTGACTCGGTCGGGAGTGACCCCATATGACAGATTCTCCAACTGCTGGATTTAGTGGCCCTACGGTGTGCCGCCTCACGGGCGTGACCTACCGTCAGCTGGACTACTGGGCTCGCACGAACCTGGTCACACCCTCGATCACGGCGGCCAATGGCAGCGGCTCGAAGCGCGCCTACTCCTACGCCGACGTCCTGGAGGTGAAGGTCATCAAGTCGCTGCTCACCTCGGGCCTGTCGCTGGCCCGGGCCCGCCAGGCCGTTGAATGCCTGCGCGGATCGCTTGGCGCCGACCTCGCCTCCGCGAGCCTGGTCATGAGCGACGCCGGATCGGTGCTCGCGCACAGTGACGGTGACCTCGTGGACCTGCTTCGCGGCGGCCAAGGCGTCTTCAACATCATCCCCCTGGCCGGCGTGGTCGCCGAACTTACGTCCACGATCCGTCAGGCGCAGCTCGCAACGTCGGAGAGGGAGTCGCTCACGGCGTGACCAATCCATTGTCGATCGATGAGTCTCGTCGTCGACACCCGAGCGGCTCGAGAGCCACGAGCGCTGTCTTCGCGAACCCGAGCGAGCGGGTCTTCGCGAACCTGCTCGACCTCTACGGGATTGAGTGGGTCTACGAGCCGATCGAGTTCCCCCTGGTGTGGAACGACGAGGGGGAACCGATCCGGGCCTTCCGTCCCGACTTCTACCTTCCCGAGCGCAATTTCTTCATCGAGCTCACCGTGCTCGAGCAGCGCAACGTCACTCGGAAGAACCGGAAGATCCGCCAGTTCCGGGTGCTCTACCCCGAGGTGAAGCTCCTCGTCGTCTACCAGCGGGGCTTCAACGAGCTGCTCGCGCGACACGGTTTGGATGGTCGCACGGGAGACGCAGCCTAGAGTTGGTCCCATGAGTGATCGCCGTCCTTTTCTCTACCAGACGCACGTGGAACTGGGGGCCAGGATCGTCCCCTTCGGCGGCTGGGAGATGCCCCTGCAGTACGGTTCCGGGACGGTCAGCGAGCACCTGGCGTGCCGCCACGATGCGGTGGTCTTCGACGTCAGCCACCTCGGAACGGTGCGCTGCGACGGCCCGAACATGTTCCAGGCGCTCCAGGGCACCCTGACCAACGACCTTCGCAAGATCGGTCCCGGGCGCGCGCAGTACACGCACCTGCTCAACGACGAGGGATTCGTCGTGGACGACATCATCGTGTGGTGGGTGGGCGAGAACGAGTTCGACGTCATGCCCAATGCCTCGAACACCTCGGGCGTGACCTCGGCGCTGCCGGGCGTCGACGTGACCTCCGAGCGCTGCATCCTCGCGGTTCAGGGACCCGAGGCGCGGGCGAAGGTCGCCGCAGTGGACCAGCGCTTCGCCGACGTCGGGCGCTTTCGTGTGACCCGGTTCGACTACCGGGGCGTCGAGGTGCGCGTGGCCGGCACCGGCTACACCGGCGAGGCGGGCCTGGAGATTGCCGTGCCCAACGATGCCGCCGACGCGCTGCTGCGGGCGCTGGTCGACGCGGGCATCACGCCGGCCGGGCTGGGCGCGCGCGACACGCTGCGCCTCGAGGCGGCGCTGCCCCTCTACGGCCACGAGCTGACCCTCTCCTCGACCACCCTCGAGGCCCGCCTCGGCTGGGTGCTCGGCTGGGACAAGGAGACGTTCCGCGGACGCCGGGCGGTCGAGGAGGAGCGCGAGCGCGGTCCGCGACGGCTGCTGACGGGAGTGCTCGTCGACAGCCGCCAGCCGCTGCGCGACGGCGGCCAGGTGATGCTCGACGGCGCTTCGCTCGGCGAGCTCACTTCGGGGAACTTCTCACCGGTCCTCCAGAGGGGGATCGGCATGGGGCTGCTCGCCGGCGAGATCGAGGTCGGCACGCCGGTGTCGGTCTCGCTTCGCGGGCGCGAGATCCCTGCGACGGTGACCCCCCTTCCCTTCGTTCGAAAGGTAAAGTGACGTGGCCGACTATCTACCCCACACCAGCGATGAGGTCGACGAGATGCTCTCGTTCCTCGGCATGGACTCGCTCGACCAGCTCTTCGCGCACATTCCCGCCGCGGTGCGACTCTCCCAGGGCCTGGACCTGCCCGACGGCATGAGCGAGCCCGACGTCGCCGAGGTGTTCGCACGCTTCAGCGCGGCCAACCAGGCCAAGTCCCCCGAGATGCTCTGCTTCGCCGGCGCGGGCGCCTACGACCACGAGGTGCCCGCCGTCGTGAAGGCGCTCGCGGGACGTTCGGAGTTCGTGACGGCCTACACGCCCTACCAGCCCGAGGTGGCCCAGGGGGTGCTCCAGGCCATCTTCGAGTACCAGACGATGGTCTCGCGGCTCAGCGGCCTGCCGATCGCCAACGCCTCGCTCTACGACGGCTCGGCGGCGCTGGTCGAGGCGCTCAACATGGCTTCGGGCGCGACCGGTCGCCAGCGGATGCTGGTCTCGGCCGGAGTGCACCCGCACTGGCGCGCCGTGGCGCGCACCTTCGCCGTGGGCACGGGACACGAGATCGTCGAGGTCCCGCTGAAGGACGGCGTCACCGACTGGGGGAGCGTGGTCGCCGCCGGTGCCGCCGCCGTAGTCGGCGCCTACCCGAACTACCTGGGCGTGATGGAGGACATGGGTGGCGCCAAGAGGCTGGCCGTCGCCAACGAGGCGCTCTTCGTGCTGGCGTGCGACCCCGTGGCCGCGGGGGTGCTGAAGACGGCGGGCCAGTGGGGCGCCGACGTCTTCGTGGGCGAGGGACAGGCCTTCGGCACGTCCGTGTCGTTCGGGGGTCCGTACCTGGGACTCTTCGCCTGCAGCCTCGAACTGATCCGCCGCCTGCCCGGACGGATCGTCGGCGAGACGGTCGACTCGAACGACCGCCGGGCCTTCGTGACGACGCTGCGCGCGCGCGAACAGGACATCCGCCGAGAGAAGGCGACGTCGAACGTCTGCACGAACCAGACGCTGATGGCGGTCACCGCCGCGATACAGCTCGGCTGGCTCGGTACGTACGGCCTGCGCGAGGTCGCCACGCGCTGCGCGCAGGGCGCGCACTTCCTGTTCGACGAGGTCACCAAGATCAAGGGCGTCGAGCCGGTCTCGTCTCAGCCCTTCTTCCGCGAGTTCGCGATCCGCGTGCCCAAGAAGGCGTCGAAGGTCCTGTCGCGCATGGCCGACCGGGGCATCCTCGGTGGCCTCTCGGACGCGGCGCTCAACGCCGGCGGCGCCATGGACGCGGTCGCCAACAGCGAGCGCGTCATACTCGTCAGCGCCACCGAGCGTCGAACGAGGTCCGATATCGAGCAGTACGTCAAGGCGCTTCGAAAGGCGGTCGACTGATGTCTAGCAATGCTCTGCCCGGCGGACGCGCCGCGTCGGCTCCGATCCTCGGCCACGAGATCGAGCCGACGGTGTTCGAGATGTCCGTGGCCGGACGCTCGGCCTACCAGCTGCGAACGACCGGCGTCCCGGCGACGCCGCTCGACGAGCTCGTCCCCGCGGCCCATCTCAACCCCGAGGTCGTCGCGCTCGCCGAGGTCTCCGAGCGCGACCTGGTCGCGCACTACACGCGCCTGACTCACCGCCAGTTCTCGGTAGACCTCGGCGCCTACCCGCTGGGTTCGTGCACCATGAAGTACAACCCGAAGTTCTGTGATGCGGTCGCCGCCGACCCCGGGCTCAACTCGGTGCACCCCGGCGCTCCCGCCGAGCTGACCCAGGGCTGGCTCGAGCTGCTCGTGACCCTCGAGGAGAAGCTCTGCGCCGTCACCGGAATGGCGGCCGCGACGCTGCAGCCCTCGGCCGGGGCGGCCGGCGAGCTCACGGGACTGCTGCTCATGCGCGCGTTCCACAACGCCAACGGCGACCCGCGCTCGCGCGTCCTGATCCCCGACTCGGCCCACGGCACGAACCCGGCGTCGGTGACGCTGGGCGGCTACGAGGTGACGACCATCCCCTCCAACGACCGCGGCCTGGTCGACCTCGCGGCCCTGAAGGCGGCGCTTGGACCCGACGTGGCGGGCATCATGCTCACCAACCCCAACACCGTGGGCCTCTTCGAAGAGGAGATCACCGAGATCGCCGCGGCGGTGCACGACGCCGGCGGCTTGCTGTACTACGACGGCGCGAACCTGAACGCCATCCTCGGCGTCGTTCGCCCCGGCGACATGGGCTTCGACATCGTGCACATGAACCTCCACAAGACCTTCGCCACGCCCCACGGCGGGGGAGGACCGGGCGCCGGACCGGTGGCGGTCTCGGCGCGTCTCGCCCAGTTCCTGCCTGGGCCCAAGGCCACGCGCGTCGAGAAGGACTGGTACGACTGGGTCAAGCCCGCCAAGTCGATCGGACGCGTGCACGCCTGGCACGGCAACGCCATGGTGCTCGCCAGGGCGCTCGCGTACATCGAGGTGCACGGCGGCGACGGGCTGACCCGGGTGGCCCAGCGCGCGGTGCTCAACGCGAACTGGCTCCGCAGCCGCCTGAGCGCAACCTTGCCCGCCGCCTACGACCGTGTCTGCATGCACGAGTGCGTGCTGACCGCGGCGCCGCTGAAGGCCAAGTACGGCGTACGCGGACTGGACGTCGCCAAGGGCCTGCTCGAAGAGGGCTTCCATTCGCCGACCGTCTACTTCCCGTTGATCGTCGACGAGGCGCTGATGTTCGAGCCGACCGAGACCGAGAGCCTCCAAACCCTCGAAGCGCTCGCCGAGGCGATCGAGCGAATCGAGAAGAGGGCCAGCAACGATCCCGAGTCGCTGCATCGTGCGCCCCAGACCACGCCCGTCTCAAGGGTCGACGAAGCGCGCGCGGCGCGCCACTTGATTCCTACGGAGGACGCGGCTTCTCGGTAGAGCTTGGCCCACTCTCGGCAGGCTCCAGACACGATCGACTGTCGTGTTGGTTGCGGGTTCACATGAGGGGCCCGACGCAACATCGCTGCCACCTTCCCCTGGCGACGTGACGGCGTGCGCGACTGGGGGACATCCTGCGTCGGAATGACTCCGCGCGACCAAGCGCAAGGTTCACAGCTCGCCCTTGTAGGAAGAAGGCCCTTGGCGTGGAGCCGAGTTGGAAGACCTATTTCATTCGCTCGCGACCTGGCAATCGAGGAGGACCTTGAAGCCGACCCAGCACAGCACCATTCTCGTCGCTTGCCTCGATTGCGTACGGCGCCCATTCATCAAGGCAAACGATCCATGCACCATAATGACCGGTGGCCGGAGCAGTGAGCTTGAATCCCCGTTGAATGACTGAAATATCCTTCACATCCGGCGAGTGGCGCCCCGAGATGACGATTGCCGGTGCGTCACTCTTCGGCTGATCCGTGAATTGGCCACCACCCGCCCCAATTGCTTGAGCGTCGAGATCCGCGAGCGAATCCGGGTTTGTGATCGGATCATGGGACCATCCCGATCCGGACCAGTGGTGCAGAGGCTTCCAATTCTGTCGCTCACGACGGAAGGCTCCTCGAATCACCACGGGCGTCAAGGTTCCGTCGTCGTTCGTCGAATAACGAAGGAAGAGAACCGCTCCGCAGTGCGAATCCTTCCAGTAAGCGAGGGGGGTAACGGAACTTGAGTCGAGCGGCATCGGCATTTCCGCAAGACCTTCGGCCAACACCTTGAGCCCGTTCACGGCCATGTTGGAAAAATCGAAGATCGACTCGTCCGCAATGTTCATCTCTTCACGCTAACGCCAGTTCCTGCGATTCGCAGGTTGAACCTCGCTGATGTCGGAGGCTCGACTTGAAAGAAATGCCACCTTGGATTGACTGTGCCACTGAAGGCCTGACCAGAGGCGGAGGCCCGACGTAACAGACATCACCATGCATCGGCGATTGCCCTCGTCTGTGGTCGAGTTAGCGGCAGTACGTCTGACTCAGCTCGTGGAGGGAATCGACCATGGAGGTAGGGTTTGTGGGGTGCATACAGACGTGGTTGTCCTCAACGGCGGGTCGAGCGCGGGCAAGTCGATGATCGCCAGCTCCCTGCAAGCCCTTCTGGCCAAGCCGTGGTTGACGCTTGGAGTTGACAACCTCATAGATGCTTTGGGGCCCGCTGCGACGGGATCGGGTTCGGTGATCACCTTTAGCCCTGACGGTGGGGTCGACGCCGGCGAGCTATTCCGTCAAGCCGAGGACGCTTGGTATCAAGGCCTGGCAGCGATTGCTCGATCGGGCACCGGAGTCATCATCGACGAAGCGTTCCTGGGCGGCGGAGCATCCCAGTTTCGGTTGAGTTCGGCGCTTGGCGATCTAAAGGTGCTCTGGGTAGGTGTTCATTGCGACCCGGAGATCGCATCATCGCGAGAGCTGTCTCGCCCGAATCGCGTAAGGGGGATGGCGAGGACCCAGTCGAGCCTCGTACACGAAGGAGTGAACTACGACGTCGAAGTTGACACTTCTGACACGTCTGCGATTGAGTGCGCCCACTTGATCCTGGCTCGGATGAACCTCTGACTGCTCTTGCCGGCGACTCCTGAAGTCGATGTTCGACATCTTGGTGAACGTTCCAGCGAACTCAGTTTCGCCGGCGGTCTCCAGGTCATTTCGACTGACAAATTGATCCAAAGGTCGCACGTCTCGGTTGTCGATGATGCCCGACTCATTGGGCCGTCCTGTGTTCGGGTGTCGGAGGCCCGACGCAGCAAGTCTTGTGCTCGACACCGGCGCATGGTCAATCGCTATTTCTCGTGACCCACGTGCCACTTGGCGCACGTGCCGCATCGATAGACACTCATTGGCGCACCGTCTCGCTTCATCAATAGCCGAGCACGCCCCTCAGCCTCGTCGCGATTCGCGTAGCCCATCTTGGACTGACCACTCATCGTTGTGTGCGCACGCGGACCGCGGCGAAGTGAGGTTCCGGCCCCTCTTCCTCGACCTCCGTAACGGCTTGACCAAGAGAAGACGAGAACTAGCAACGCTAGGGCGGCAATCAGCACGCCGACGGTGCTCATGACTGCTCAGCCCACAAGTGACATCGCGCGCACGAGACGGTTGCGCGATTATCGGCTTCCGAACGAAAAAGTTGCATACCGCTCTCCCTTCGCTCTCACCACACCACCGGCTCGTGCTTCTGCAGGTGAGTTCATCATCCTGGGCTCTCTGAAAAATCTAGCTTCGGAATGAACGCCTTCAAACTTGGAGCCGGGGCTCAATGGATGGGAACGTAAAGCGAAAGCCCCTCCAGTAGGAAAGCTTCGGAGACCGAATTGGCGCTGGACACTGCCAACCAGTTGTTTGACGGTGACGGCTGCCTGACTTCGGAGGCTCGTATCGGAGGCCCGACGCAGCCAGAATGCCACCATGCACTGGCGGATCGGAAAAGGTCAATATCCCGAACGAGGTGTGCGGTTGGCGTCGGAGAGTTCTGGTCTACTGAACTGATGCGAACGCAACCAGGACTCCCTAAGGGCTGGTCGTTCCCGATCGAGTCGTCAGACGTTGAGGAGTATTTTCCGGGAGTCGGCTACACCAACTGGGTCCCCAGCACAGCAGGACTCAAGGATTGGGTCCCTCGTCACCCACCATGTCTTAGCGTTGCACGGGAACCCCGTACTGCTGTGCCTCGGTACGTCCTGACCGTCCGGGCCGGGCCGTCCGAGCATCGAGCCGGCATTCGAAAGTGGATAGACGAAGAGGTCGGTCTGGAAGCGCGCGCGTGGATGCAATCGCTGGAGTCTCAAAGCCCTACCTGGCTTAACCATGGGCACGGTATGCATTGGTTTTGGCATCCAGAATCCGATTCAGACTGACGCGCTGACGCGACACCTGCCGCTGAGCCAGTGGCAATGAATGCGGATTGGCTGCCATCCCTTTTTCACAGCAGACGCAAGCCGCATCGAAGGACACCGGGCGCCTCAATTGCCGTTGTATCGCCGCAGTTACGGAGCAGGAGATTGTGGCTGCAGAGACCTATTGGATCTGCAACTTTGCATTGGCACCTAATTGGGTGAAGAACCCTTACGGACCTTTCCAATTTCGTGTAACAATTCGATGCGTGAACTTCTCCGCAGAGTGGCAGCCCGCAGTCAAGGTTTTGGGGACAGATACCGAAGCACGCGAAAGCGGGCGAAATACGTTTGCAAAGTGGTTGCGTGATCGAGAAATTGACTTCAACGAGCTCAAAGTTGCTGATTTCAGAATTGATTCCGCAAGGACACCGGACGGTCCTGGACTTATGTTTAGCGTCAAGAAGACTCTGCTGGATAAGGCAGGGCCAGTTTGATTTGAATCGATGCCGCGCGCTCGGCGAAGTTGAAGATGTGTCGGCTTCCTAGCGTCGGAGGGCCGACGTCCACAATCTAATGGTGACTTGCAGCGTGGCACGTGCACGGTGGACCAGACTAATCAGGTGGAGAAGATTCCGGCCGTCGGCCAAGAGGTTCTTGACGTTCGTTCAGCCTTCGGAGTCCGGAATCAGTCCCGGAACGAGAAGGGGGTCGAGTGCCCTGCCTGGAGTGTGTCGATGGCCGGCAGTACCACCGTCGAACCCATCACACGGCCGCGATGCCGGGGTCGCGTTCAACCGCCGATCGTAGTGGGTCCGCAATCGTCACTGTGTCCCGAGCCACCTCGTTGAGAAGGAAGACGTCGAGTTCAGCGCTGGTGAGCGGATAAGCGACGAAGTTTCCTTGGATGACGTCTGCGCCGACACTGCTCAGCGAATCGAAGGATCGCGAAGACTCGATGCCCTCGGCGACTACGGTAAGGCCAAGGGCGCGTGCCATCTCGATCATGGAACGAATGAGAGAGATCGCTCGGCTGTCAGTGTCGAGGGCCAAGACGAACGACTTGTCAATCTTAAGTTCGTCCACTGACAGTTCCAGAAGCTGTGACATCGACGAATATCCGACCCCGAAGTCATCAATGGAGATCTTGATCCCTAAGGATCTGAGCCTCTCGAGACTCCTCTTCGCCAGAGCTGGGTCTTGGGTCAGGCTTGACTCGGTGACCTCTAGGACTAATCGGTCCGCGGGGAGGCGGAACCACTCGAGCATGCGAGAGATCGAGTCGGGCAACTGCGGATCGATCAGGTCCCAGCGCGAGATGTTCACGCTCATCTGAAGCGCATGTCCGTTTCGATGAAGGCGGGCTAGTTCGTGGATTGCCAGGTCGAGCACCGCCCGGGTCAGCGGCGAGATGAGACCAGCTCTCTCGGCGAGCGGTATGAAGTCGTCCGGTTGGAGAAGACCTAGTGTCGGATGCTGCCATCTCACGAGCGCCTCCACCCCGTGCACTGACCCGGTCAGCACGTGGCGAGTCGGTTGGAACTGCAAAATCAGACTGCGACGGTCGATCGCGGTTCGCAGATCGTTGATCACTGTCAGGCGTTCCCTGGTGTTGTCGTCTATGCCATCGCTGTAGACGCGCACAGCGTCTCGGCTGCGCTTCGCCTCGTACATTGCGACATCGGCACTGCGAAGAAGATCAACGTGCGTCGTGCCGTGCTGGGGCCAGACGGCGACCCCGATGCTCGCGCTCACGCGCACCTTGGTTCCGTCGACCGCCACCGGGTCGGCCAGTGCTTTCGCCAGTTCAGTGGCGATCGCGATCGGGTCCGACTCGGCCTCGATCATCAGAGTGCAGGCGAATTCGTCGCCCCCTATGCGAGCCATCGGTCCTCGGTTACCGATCTTCTTGGCGAAGCGGCGGCCGATGATCTTTAAGAGCTCGTCGCCTTTCGCGTGACCCAACGAGTCGTTCACCTCCTTGAATCCGTCGAGGTCGACCAATACGATGGCGAGTTGTTCATCCGGCCGGAGTGAGGCGAGCTTCGACTCACCATCTTCCAGGAAGTCCCGACGATTGGACAGACCAGTGACGTGGTCGGTCCGCGCATCGACGAAGTGCGAACGTCCGAGCTGGCGCACCTCACTCTGAGTCATGACCATACGAAAAATCACCAAGACCAGTGACCCAAGCGCCATGAACGTCGTCGCCTTGGAGGTCGTTCGGTGGACGGCGTTGGCGAGTATGGCAATCGACAGGGCTCCGAAGATGACGGGAATAAGGTTCAAACCCCAAGGGGAAACAAGTCTCTCCCGTGACTCGCCTCGACGGTCGACCCTGGGCCACGCCGCCAACGCCAGGCAACACATCCCAATCGGGCGTGACGAGGTGACCAAAGAGTCCACGAAGTGGGACATCGTCGCAACCTGGTTGAGTTCCACGAAGTCACCGAGGCCGATCGAGATGAGTCCGATGATGAGCCAAACGGTGGGCCTGTTGGGGCGGAAGTGACTCGGCATGAGTCCAGCGAAGAGTAGGACCAGGAGGACGATCACCAGTATCGGATTGAAGATGTTCAGCTCGGAGACCAACGGCCGGCCACTGACCTCGATGTACTGGCGGAACCAATACGTTGACGCCAAGGCGGCAAGTGCCAGGCCAGCGATGAGCCCGTCGAGACGGACGCTGATAGCTCGAGGGCCGAAGGACTGTTGCATGACGACGGCGACGGCGACGGCGACGGCGAAGTAGGACAGGACGAGAACGGCGTCACGAGTTGTAGAGGTCGAGAACGGGGTCACGCCCGCGAGGCTCAGTAGTCGGAGAACGTCGGCGAGGTCGAAGAGCAGGATGCCCAGACCCATCAGGAGCCAGGCACCACGTAGCGCAGAGTAGTTCTTCAGGCGAGTCAGAATCGGAACGACCGGCGCCATGAGGGCGAGGCACTCCAACCAGCTGTACAACGACACCGAGTCGATTGAGTAAGGGAGACGAACGGTGAGGAGCAGTGTCACGTACGTGACCACTACGAGGATCGCCGCCAATTCCGAAGTGAACTGGAATAGGTCGGACGACGCACGTCGAAGATAGCGATGTACCTTTGCCGGCGCAGTCACGTTGGGGGATCCCGCGATCGTCATTACGGACTATCAGTGATAGTTAGGCGCGCGCCAAGATTCTGACGAGGAGGTGTGGACGTCACTAAACCATCGACTCTATTCTTGACCACCCTATTTGTTGTAGATCTATCGACCATGATTCATACGCTTCTGCCCTTCGGAAAGCGATGTGCACGCGAAGACCTATTCCGCACATGTCACTTGATGTTCGAAATCAACTGCTGACATCGTCGATCGAAGTCCCTAGAGACGTGAATCGATCTTCCATTGTCGCCTCATATGGCCGTCGAGTTGTCAACATCGTCACAATTACATGACATAATCCGCTCGGTCGCGTTGTATTCGTTCCAAAATAGAAGACCATTGCTTGGTTGCGACAGCGTTACAGGATGTGGTCTCGCCTCAGCCGATCGGCGTCACACGGATCTGTAAGCGCATTGGACGTGGCCATTCTTCTGTTGCGCGGCAGTTGCTGGTCTTCACAGTTGATCCCACGCAAGAAGAGCCAGCATCGAGCGACCCGGTGTCGGAGGCCATATGACGCCACTGTCAAGTCTCACCGCACGACACCTGCATCTGATCTCATCGCTTTCGCTAAGACGTTCGTCGCTCGCGTATCCTGATCGCTGTTGAGTTGATGAGATGAATTCTGGGGCGTGTGCGGAGTGGGCGGCGTGACGTGCCATACCCTTTAGGAATGCGACCACGCACCGGCCATTGAACTAGACCGTGCGGGTTCTGCTCTGTGGCCCGACGTGAACCCGCACGCACCGTCATGCCGTATCGGTCCCCAGGATGTTCGAAGGCAGACTAACCGGCTCGTCGACCGCGCTGATTTGGCCGAGTACGAGGCGTAATAGCCGTGCCAGTTCACGTTGCTCGGTAGGGGTGAGTGCGCCGACGGCGAGTGTCTCGTGGCGATTGAACTGGGGAAACAGCGTCTCGATTTGACGCTCGCCGGCCTTGGTGAGCTTGATCGAAACCCGACGTTTGTCGTCGCGGTGGGGGATGCGACGAATCAATCGACGCGAATGAAGAGTCTTGATCACTCCGGGGAGGGTGCCCTTGGTGATGCCGGCTTCAGATGCAACGTGGCCGGTCTCCTGGGTGCCCCATATCCAAAGGACCCACAGCACAGTGAAGGCCGCCCAACTGAGGTCGTAGTCGCTCAGCACTGAGCGCTCCATGTGGTTGCGGATCGCTGACCCGGAGCGCTAGATGTTTGACACTGCGCTCATGGCCGTGAAGTCGAGCTCGTGATCGCTGAGGCGGCTGCGTATATCCTGCTCAGCCGTAGAGACGACCGAGGCACGAGAACTGGCGATCTTCTTGGACATCTATAGGCTTCGAGCGTTCGGCCGCCGGCGAAGGTGGTGCCCACCGATCGAAAGTACCCGCCGATTAGCTCGTGTGGGGCAATCTCCATCATCGTGCGCCGGGCCTCGGTCTCCTCCTCGTCCGTGTCCTCGAGACGGGTGCCCTGTCGGCTGGAGAAGATCTCGCTGTGACGGCCCGCGAAGACGACGTCCTCGTGCTTGGTGAGGCTCCAGAAACCCCGACCGCCGTCGATTTCCTCGGTCCAATGCACGGGGTCATTGGCGCGAAGGTAGGCGAACGTTTCGTGGGGCACGCCGTCGACGTACGTGTCGTGCGAAGTGATGTCTCTCAGCGGTTCTGTCATGGGGCTCCCTCGAGCAAAGCCTCTGTTTGCTTCCAAAGGATTGTGCTATTACGGCACATTGGGGCCGCGGCCCGTACTATGGCCACATGGCCAAACCCCTAATCGGCATTTCCGGGCGCAGGCTGCCAGCGACGCTCCTGGGGTCGCACCTGCCGGCGGCGATGAGCTCGCTGCGCTTCGACCTGCACTTCGCGGACTATCCGAGGTCGATTGCCGCCGCCGGGGGACTGCCGGTCGAGTTGGCCCGCGACGCGGACGTCGACGGAATCGTCGATCGCCTCGACGGGCTGGTGCTGAGCGGGGGAGCGGACCTGGATCCGTCCCTCTACGGTCGCGAGTCCCACCCCAATCTCGGATCTCTCGAACGTGAGCGCGACGAGTGGGAACTGGCGCTGCTGATGGCGGCGCGAAAGAGTGACCTGCCCGTGCTGGCGATCTGTCGGGGATTCCAGCTGGTGAACGTGGCCTTCGGCGGCACGTTGCACCAGCACGTCGAGCTCGAGGAGGGGTCCGGCCACCCGCAGTGGGACGTCGACGGGCGAACCGCCACCCACGAGGTGAAGGTCCTGGCCGGCACAATGACCTCGAAGCTCCTGCCCGAGCAGTGGCCGGTGAACTCGCTGCACCACCAGACGGTCGACACGATCGGCGAGGGCCTGACCGTTTCGGCCACCGCACCCGACGGCGTGGTGGAGGGTCTCGAGACGCCCGACGGGAATCTGCTCGCGGTCCAGTGGCACCCCGAACTCCTCGAAGCGCCCGACCCAATGTTCGTATGGCTCGTGCGCGAAGCCGGTATTCGTCTCAGGAAATGACTCGACGTAGGTCGTTTGACCCCGTACGGCTTCGCAACGGCTGAAGCCAGACGGGGCGGATCAGAATCAAATCGGGGGACAATGACGGATAGCAAGACGACGAAAACGTCGCTGGGCGGCAAGTGAAAGCTGACGCTGCTCGACACGATCGCATAGTCCGACGGACTGATGGGTCCGATCTTTTCGATCGCTTAATGGGCGAGTCCCATGCCGACGGCGAAGGCTCCGGCGCAGAGCAGTGGGGTAGTGACCACCAGGGCCACCGAGTAACCCAGGTGGTGCTCGCGCTGGAGGAGGGCGGGGATCGCCAGGGCCGACGAGAACGTGGTCAGTCCCCCGCAGAAACCCGTGATTACAATCTCGTGAAGATGTAGGTCACTGTTTCCGATCAATCTGTACGCGGCCCATCCGGCGATGCCGCTGCCGACCGCGTTGGCGGCAACCGTCGCCCACGGGCGCAGCGTGGGATGGTGGCGACGCACGCCGTACTCCGAGACAAAGCGGACGACGCATCCAGCCGCGCCGGCGACGGCGATGAGGAGCAGGGTCATCGCGCACGCCGCCACAGCCCGAGCCACGCGGCGAACACGCCGCTCAGGATCGCCATGAGGGCCATGAAAATGCTCCCGAGTACTGACACGTGCCAGATGGCCGCGAGGTCAACGAAGAGGCTCGAATAGGACGTGAAGCCGCCGAAAAGGCCTGTGATCAGGAGAAGTCGTGTGAGGTTGTTGGGATCATGGTGGCGCAGCGGCCCGCGCAGGAGCCTCGTGGCGACGTAGACGCCCACGAGGTTGATCGCGAGCAAGACCCAGGGAATCCTGTCGACCCAGTCCGGTCCGACGGCCTGCGGCTCGAGTTTCAAGAGCAGGTCGCGGGCGATCGTTCCGGCCGCGCCGCCGCAAGCGACGGCGAGCACTGCGAGCGCCAGCTGCTTGGGACTGAGAGTTGTGTGGGCGCGCATCGGTACTTCAAAACTACTGGAGCCGGAAAAGTGGGAGATGGGCTCCGGATCGATCGACCTCACGATCTCGAGATGTCTCTGTGTGACTTTACATAACGTACATTATCGGCGTCACAGATGGAGGGCGGTAACTATAATGTTCATATGCGTCGAGCTCTCTACGCTGCCTTGTTGGCAGTCTCCTCAATCGGCTTCTTTGCCAGTCCGGCGGGAGCCGACATCGTTGGTTCCGGATCGGTGAGCAGTTCACTTTCTTTTGATTACAGCAATAATTCCAACGCCGCCTCGGCTAGTGGCGGACCGTTCGACATCATCGTCAATGTGCTGCCTGGGGGCTCCTCGGGTGCCATCCGGATTGTCGCGGTGGCACCGAACGGCTCTGGCGTCTCGAACCTCGTCTGCGGATACCGCGAGATACAGAAGAGCCATGCGGAGTGCGCGTTCAACTTCACAGCCGATGGTGTGTGGTCCATTCACGCCCAGATGGCTGGTGCCGACCGGTCTAACGTGATCGCCACCGCCATAACGAATCTGCGCGTCGTCAACTGATCGTGAGCCCCATCGAACCGGTCCTTTTCCGGGTTCTGTGGGGTGACCCCTTCAAGGGGCTGACCCAGGGGGTCATTCTGGCGCACGACACCGACGAGGCACTCGTAGCGGCCCACGAGCTGCGTCCGGACCTGCCCCGGCCCCGGACCGCCTTCCTGGTGGTCGAGACCAGCGGCTAGCGCTGCTCTACACTTCGGCTATGAATCCTCTCTTCGACGTCTCAGGCAAGGTCGTACTCGTCACGGGAGGCAGCCGCGGCATCGGCGAGATGATCGCGCGAGGCTTCGTAGCGGCCGGTGCCAAGGTCTACATCTCGTCGCGCAAGGCCGACGCGTGCGACTTGCTGGCGGCCGAGTTGTCCAAAAGCGGTGCGTGCGTATCCCTGCCCGCTGACCTCTCCACCGAGGCCGAGTGCCGTCGCCTCGCGGGCGAGGTCGCCTCGCGCGAAAGCCGCCTCGACGTGCTCGTTAACAATGCTGGGGCGACGTGGGGCGCTCCGATGGCCGACTACGACGAGGCCGCCTTCGAGCGTGTCCTGGCGCTCAACGTGAAGGCGGTCTTTCACGTGACCAAGTTCCTGCGGCCCTTGCTCGAGGCGGCTGGCAGTCCAGAGAGCCCGGCTCGGGTCATCAACATCGGCTCAATCGACGGACTGCACGTGCCGGCGCTGGAGACCTACGCCTACTCGGCGTCCAAGGCCGCCGTGCACCAGCTGACGCGCCACCTCGCCAAGTTCATGGCACCGGACGTCACCGTGAACGCGATCGCTCCGGGCCCCTTCGAGTCCAAGATGATGCGAGCGACGCTCGACGCCTTCGGCGACCAGATCGCCGCCAGTGCGCCGATGAAGAGAATCGGCCGCCCTTCGGACATGGCCGGCGCCGCAATATTCCTCGCCTCACCGGCGGCGAGCTACATCACCGGGGCGGTACTTCCCGTCGACGGTGGCATCTCGACGCTCGCCTAGCTCGACGGCTGCGTGCCCAGCGCAATGTGCAGGGTGAGGTGCTTGGTGCCGCGCACGATCAGCAGGGTGATCCGGTCGCCCGGGTGCATACCCGATAGCACGCTTGTGAGGTCCTGAGCGCCGCTGATGGTGGTTCCGTTGATGCCGATGATGACGTCACCCTGCTTGACGCCGCCGGTCGCCGCGCCCGTTCCGGCGATGACGCTCATGACCACCGCGCCGGTGGAGAGGCTAAAGCCGTACTCCGCCTGGAGCGCAGGGGTATTCGACATAATCTCGACCCCGATGAACGCGTGGTGGTTCACCACGCTCTCGCCGGCCATCAGCGACTTGAGGAGTGACTGTACTGTTGCGGCGGGAATGGCAAAGCCGATGTTCTGAGCACTCGTGCCGTCGGGCAGCGTGCCGGCGACGGCGGTGTTCATCCCGATGACGTCACCCTCCGAGTCGAGCAGCGGCCCTCCCGAGTTGCCGGGGTTGATCGCCGCGTCGGTCTGGATCATGTTGTTGAGGGTCTCGGTGGTGGTGCTGGTGCCGGCCGTCACGGTGCGGCCCAGCGCCGAGACGATCCCCTGGGTCACCGTCGGCGTGCCGGCGGCGAGGCCGAGCGCGTTGCCTATCGCGACCACGGCATCACCGGCCACGAGCGCGTTGGAGTTGCCGAACGTGATCGTGGGGAGCTTCGACGCTCCGTTGATTCGAATGAGAGCGACGTCATCGATGGGATTGGTCCCGACCAGCGTGGCCGGGAGGCTCTTGGTGGACCCCGAGCGTGTCACGGTGATCGTGCCGCCGCCGACTGCCGCGGCGATCACGTGGTTGTTGGTGATTACGAGACCAGCTTTCGTGATGATCATGCCGGTGCCCTGGTCCTCGGATCCCCCGCCGGTGACGTCGATGGAGACGACTGAAGGCAGCAGCTTCTGCACGAGGGCAGGAATGCTCATTCCGCTGGGCAGGACCGCCGCGCCCGGTGCGTTGGTGACGGCGTTGATCGTCACGCCACCGGGGCCGCTCGAGGACGGGGCCGCGTAGTGCCCGGCGAGCCCGCCGACCAAGGCCGCGATTAGTAGCAAAGAAATACGTCCTGACCAGGGAATCCGCGAAGGACGACCTTGAGAGGAGAGCGGCGTTGCGTCTACCATCGGCGCAGCGGAATCATGGACCGCCGACTCCTGCTCCGCCTCGTGGGCACTCCCCTGGTCTGCGCCCGACCAGTGCGGCGTCGCGCTCAACTGCCGGTCGCCTTCCAGCGACACCTCGGGAGGGTGGACCTCGTGGACCGAGTCCGATATTTCAGAGGATTCCACTTGGGGCGTGCTGTCAGGGCTCTCAATTGGGATATCGCTCACGACGACATATTAGGTCCCCAACGTAAATTTGATCTAAATGTGCGTGAAATTTCTCGCCGTAGCCCAGCGACTAGATTGGAAACCTATGTCTCGCCGAATTGAGATCGAAATCACTAGCCTGCAGGGCGACGTCGCAACGTGGCGCGCCGCGGGCGCAAAACTCCCTAAGGGAGTGCTCAGCGCATCCCTGGTGCCCGGAGGCCCGGTCGTGGGCAACGTGTATCGGGCCGATATCGAACAGATGATGGAGGGCATCGAGATCCTCTCGGTGATGGCGCCCAAGACCGCGTCTCCCCTCGACCCCCGCAACGAACGCATCGAACTCATTCCGACCGTCAAGACCGGCCCGGACGTGATCGTGACCTACGCGCCCAAGGGACGGGGCGGCGCGCGCCGTGACGGCGAGCGACGAGACGGCGAAGGCCGCCGTGACGGCGCCAAGCGCCCCTCCAGTCGTCCGGCTTCGAAGGATCGCCCCGCCTCGGCGGACCGACCCGATCGCGGGCCCCGCGCCGAAGGCACCGAGCGCGGACCACGTCCAGAGCGAACCGAGCGCGGACCACGCGCCGAAGGCACCGAGCGCGGACCGCGTCCAGAGCGAACCGAGCGCGGACCACGCAGTGATAGCGCCGGACGCGGCGGACCACGCGTCGAGACCGGACGCGGCGGACCTCGCAGCGAGCACGCCGGGCGCACTGGCCGACCAGGCCGAGGCGAGCGTCCCAACGGGCCCACCCAGCCGCCGATGACGACGACCCATCGCAACGCACTCCTCGCCACCCTCTCTCCAGAGCAGTTGCCCGTCGCCGAGCAGCTGCTGCGCGGCGGCATGCCTGCCGTTCGTGCGGCCGTCGCCGAGCAGAATAAGAACGCCACCGCCCAGGGCCGCACGACCATTGATCCGGCGACCATTGACCGGATCGCGGAAGACCTGCTCGGCAGGACGACTCTGGCGCTCTGGAAGGACCGCGCGTCCGGCGCCGTCGGTGCCGGGAAGGAACTTCGTCTGAGGGACCTGCGCGCCGTCGTGACGTCGGCCAAGACCGTCTCGTTGGACGAGGAGTCACGCGCCCAGCTGAAGGAACTGCAGGCGGCGTTGACGATGCGTCTCGAAGCGCTGCGGGTCCAGTGGAACGAGCGCCTCGAGACCGCCATCAGCTCCAAGAACGTTCCCGAGGCTCTGCGACTGGTGGCGAGTCCGCCGGACATGTCGACCCGCGTCAGCGGCGAGATGGCGACCCGGGTCGTCGCCTTGACCTCTGAGGCCCTCACGGGTGAGCAGGACGTCGCTCTGTGGAAGGAAATCGTGACCTTGGCGGTCGACACGTCGATTCGTCGAAACGTGAAGCCGCAAGGCATCCCGGCCGACGAGTCCTGCAAAGCTCTCGCGGTCAAGAACGCAGGAGCCATACCCGAACTGGCGAAGCTCTTGGGCATGAAAGTGCCACCGCCACCGCCTCCGACGCGACCGCCGCGTCGTGCGGTTACTCGCCGCGCATCGTAAGAAGCCGCGCCTTCCAGCCAACGGACTCGTAGAGCGACTTGGTCGCCCTGTCCCCCGGCAGCGCGAGGCCGTCGACGGGAGGGTTGTCGCTGCGAGCGAGCGTGGTCAGAATTGCGCGAGCGATTCCCTGGCGTCGATGCGCGCGATCAACGTGCAGCAGCTCGATGAGGCCGCCGCGGCAGAGGGCGAAACCCAGGAGCGCGCCGTGCTCGTCGCGGGCCACCCACACATCGCGTGCCGCTACCAGCTGCTCGGCTCGCTCGTCATCGGACTGACCCTCGCGAATCGATTCGACGACCTCTCGCCCGCCGCGCCACTTGACCGTCTCGCCGAGCGCCCGGTTCCACAGGACCAGGAAGTCGGGCGTGGCTTGCGTGGCGACGCTCACGATCACGCGTGACGTTCCGTGGCGACTAGCGGTCACACACAGTCGCGGCAGAGCGTCTTGGCGCGGTTCGCGAGCTGACTCGTCTTCTTCAGGAGCCGGCACGAGGAGCAGCGGAACTCGTCGTCCTGCTTGGGCAGGATGGTCTCGGCCGCGTCGACGGTGGTGTCGACCTCGCCGATGATCTCGTCGTCGTCTTCGGGGGTGCTGGTGCGACGGATGGTCTCGGCCAGGACCTCGTCCAGGGCCAACTCGACGTCGGCGTCGTCGGGGACGTCCTCCTCCTCTTCGGGCACCGCGACCTCGACGAGGACCTCCTCGTCGTCGACCTCGATCACGTCGTCGCCCTCGGCATCGGCGTCTACGAGCTCTTCCTCGATAACAATTTCCTCGTCGAAGCCCTCCGCGAGCTCTTCCTCGTCGAACGCTTCATCTCTGTCGCCATCACTCATCTTCAAATTCCTTCTTAGTAGCGCAGGCATTGTAGGCCGATTTGACCGACCGCCAAGCATATTTGCCCCAAAGAGTGACTAAATACCTTTTTTATTCCCGATTGAGGCGATTTCGCTCCGATGCGCGCTCGGCTTCGAGCCTCTCCAGGTCGGTGTCGGAAAAGTCCACGAACCGCATGGCGCCGGCGATCGCTGCGTGGCCGGCCTCGTCGCGGATGAGCCTCGCCATCTCGTGGGCCACGCGGCGGTAGCTGGGGTGACCCTGGGGGCCCGATCGCAGCTCGATCAGGTGCATGGCCTCGCGGGCGTTCATCTGCATGACGTAGCGGATCCGGTAGGCCAGCGCCACGACGTATTGGCTCTGCTCGGGGAACTCGGTGCGCATGTCGACGAACAGCTCGCCCGACCGGGCCAGCGACTCCTCGTAGCGCGCGGCCAGGCCGGCCTCGCGGATGACCTCGGGCACGTCGTAGCCGAGTTCCACGGTCAGCGGCTGCCATTCGATGGTGAGCATCCGATGTCGCTGCAGATCCCGGAAGGCCCCGTAGTCGGTCACGAGCTCGAAGCGGTAGTCGGTGCGCTCGAACGCCCGACCCGGTCGGTGGCGGCGGTTCGTGCGCTCGCCCACGTAGGTGGACAGCAGCGCGCCGCGCTGCGCGCCATCCATCGCCGCGACGCGCGCCACCGCCTCGTCGTTCGACATCGAGGAGTTCCCGAAGACGATCGCCTCCAGCACTCGCTGCTCACCCTGGGCGTCGTAGGCGACGAGGCGCACGTGCTCGCCCGGCTCGCCGGCGGCGACGTCGGGCCACATCGACTCGATGAGGCGGTGCGTGGCGATCTTGGTGCTGGCGAGGTAGTGGCTCCACGCCACTCCCCTTTCGGCGACCTCCACGCGCTTCAGGAACGAAGGGATGACCTTGACCAGTTCGTCCAGCATCATGGTGGCGTACTCGCGCACCTCGGGCAGCGGGTGGGCGCGCATGCGCAGCAGCAGTGCCTCGTAGGCCTGGCCCGAGGCGTAGATGCCAAGGTTGGAGAGGGCGCTGGCGGGTAGCAGTCCCCGCACGGCATCGAGGGCCTTGGCCCGGATGGCCTGACGGTAGACGAAGTCGGTGTCGTCGGGGGTCTTCGGGAACTTCTTGGCCAGCCAGTCAGTCAGCTCGGGCAGCAGCTCGGCGTACGTATCGAACATCCGGTCCATCTCGCCGATGTAGCGGGCGCCGAAGCGCGATTCCAGGACGTCGTTGTCGCGGTAGAAGCGGTAGTGTCCGTTGCCGAGGCGCCGGTCGTAGCCGAGGTAACGGGTCGACTGCTCCAGGTAGCTCATCAGGCGGCCCCGTTCGAGCACCTTGGTGAGGACGTTGCTCGCCTGCTCGCAGGCCAGGTGCACGCCGCCGAGCTGAGCGACGGAGTCGTCGCCGTACTCGTAGAAGATCCGCTGGTAGAGCTCGTCGGCCCGGTCCAGGCCAACCGTCGCGTCGATGCTCGCGTCGCCGGTCAGGTCGAGGTCGCCCACGAACTCGTCCAGGAACAGCCGCCGCAGGCTCTTCGAGGAGCGTGAATATCGTGCGAAGAGGGCCCCCTTCACCACTTCGGGCAGGTTCACCAGGGCGAAGACGGGACCTTCGAGATTCGTGAAGTAGCGCCGAAGCACGGCCACCTCAGCATCGGTGAACTCTTCGGCGACGTAGGGGTGCATGGAGTTACGAGATTAGAGCGGAAACTGGTCGCGCGGGTGGACGCTGGAGGCGCCCGCCACGACGCTGCGCAGGACCGCCTCGCGGGCCTCTCCGGCGATGGCGGCCACCTCGGTCAGGTGGCTCATCCGCGAGAGCTGCTCGCAAAGATCGGCCACCTGCTTGGCGTTTCGCACGAAATCCCCTGGTGAAGTCTGGCCGACCTCCACGTCGGCCAGGTCCAGGACGGTGCTCAGCGACGCCCCCCTCGCCCAGGCCGCGATGGTGGTGGCGAACTTGCCGTCGGGTTCTTTGGCGTGGGGCACCCCGAAGCGGTCCTCGACCTCTCGAATCGTGGCCGCGGTGACCGTGATCGCGCGCAGGCGCTCGTTGATGCTCCCGCGACGCTCCTGGCCCAGGCGGTCGTTGAGCGACCGGCGCTTCTTCGTGGTGACCTGCTTGGCGGCGTTCGAGGTACGAGACGCCCGCTTGGACTCGAAGACGAAGCACGACAGCAGACCGGCCAGCTGGGCGGCCTCGAGGCCCTCGAACGCCCCCGAGGTAATCGACTCGGCGATCAGCAGGTCGCACTCGTGGTAGATCGACCGCAGCAGCTGGCCCTGGCGGTTGAGCGTCCAGCCCTCGGCGTAGCCGAGCTCCTCGAGCACGCGGTGGCGCGCGACCATCTGCTCGCCGAGTGGCCGCTTGGAACCGGCGGGACGCCGGTCGGTCTCGAACTGGGCGTAGGAACGCTGCACCACCTCGAGGGCGGTGTCGAACTTGAAGTGATTGATCAGGTTCGCCGTGAAGTTGTAGGTGGGCCGAAACGAGGAGTGCAGGTCCGACGGGGCCGCGAGGGCGACCCGTCCCACGTCGTGCAGGGCGACCTCGTTGGCGAAGCAGACGATCGCGTGGCCCTCGTCGTCGAGGCCTCGGCGACCCGCCCGTCCGGTCATCTGGGAGAACTCGCCGCTGGTCAGGAACTTGCGCCCGGCGTCGGAGTACTTGGAGAACCTCTCGAGGGCCACCGAGCGCGCCGGCATGTTGACTCCGAGCGCCAGGGTCTCGGTGGCGAAGACGACCGCGAGGAGGTTGCGCTCGAAGCAGATCTCGACGATCTCTCGAAAGGCCGGCACCATCCCGGCGTGGTGGGCGGACAGCCCTCGTCGCAGGCAGTCGATGAAGTCGGCGTACTCCAGCGCCTGGAGGTCGTCGTCGGTGAATCCCGTCAGCCGCGACAGCGCTATCGACTCGATCTCGCGGCGCTGCTCGGGGGTGGTGAAGAGCAGGCCGTCGCGGCGGCACTGGTGCATGGCGTCGTCGCAGGCCGCGCGAGAGAAGATGAAGACGATGACCGGCAGCAGGTCGTCGCGCTCGAGCGCCAGGAGCAACTCGCTGCGCCGGGGCGCGCGAAACGGCGGCGGCGGGGCGCTGGACTTCGGGCCCTGCCACCTCGGGCCCGGACGGAACCGCCGGGTGGCCTTCATCATGTTGTCGATGCGGCGCGAATCGTCCGACAGCCGCTGGCCGTCGAGCAGGTCCAGGATGTCGGCGCTGGTGTGGCCGCGCTTCACGACGGCGAGGTGGTTGTGCAGCTCGATCGGGCGGTTCTCCTCGACGACGATGCTGGTGGGCCCGCGCACGGCCGCGAACCACTCCCCCACGAACTTGGCGTTGCCGATGGTGGCCGAGAGCGCCACGAACCTCACCGCGGGAGGCGTCAGGATGAGGACCTCCTCCCAGACGCCGCCGCGGAACGGGTCCTGGAGATAGTGCACCTCGTCGAGCACCACTAGCCCCAGCGTCATCAGCTGCTGGGACTCGGTGAGCAGCATGTTGCGCAGCACCTCGGTGGTCATCACGATGATGTCGGCGTCGCGGTTGAACGAAATGTCCCCGGTCAGCAGCCCCACGCGCTGCTCGCCGAACAGCGCGCTCAGCTCGTGGAACTTCTGGTTCGACAGGGCCTTGAGCGGCGTCGTGTAGAAGGCGCGCTCGCCGCGCTCGAGGACGCGCCCGATGGCGTAGTTCGCGATCAGCGTCTTGCCCGAACCGGTAGGGGCGCTGACCAGCACGTTCACGTGCTGGTCGATGGCCTCGATGGCGTCGATCTGGAAGTCGTCGGGACCGAACCCGAGGGCGTCAATGAACTGGGTGCGGTAGTCGCTGATGGTCATTTCTTGCACAGCTTGCCGACGCCGATGGCCATGAAGTAGAAGATGGTCAGCGGGACTGCGAGGGCCAGCATCGAAAGGGGGTCACCGCTCGGAGTGAACACGGCCGCCGCGACGGTGATCGCGATGATGGCGTAACGCCACGATCTGAGCAGCTGCTTGGGCGTCACGATCCCCGCCAGTTCGAGGGCGACTAGGACGACGGGGAACTCGAAGGTCAAGCCGAAGATGAACATCATCAGCATGAAGAGGCTGAGGTACTGGTTGGGGTTGTAGAAGGTGACCAGCTCCTTGCCGCCGATGGACTCCAGGAAGCGGATCGCGTGGCCGAAGCTGTAGTACGCGATGGCAACGCCGGCCGCGAAGAAGAGTATCGACGAGCTGACGAAGGGAATGGCGTACTTGCGCTCGCGGGCCTTCATCCCCGGGGTGATGAATCGCCAGCACTGCCACAGGAGCACGGGCAACGAGAAGAAGAAGCCCCCGTAGAAGGCGATCTTGACGCGAAGCGTCAGCCCGTCGAGCGGGTTGGTGACCAGGAAGGTGCAGCGCTTGGGAGTGGCGCGGCAGTAGGGCTCCTGGAGCAGGTGCAGGATGTTCGGATAGAAGATGAACGAGAGGACCGCGAGCGCGAGCACCGTGGCCGTCGAGACGAAGAACCGGTAGCGAGCCTCGGCCAGGTGCTCGGCCAAGGTCATGCCGGTCGCGGCTTTTCGGAATCTAGACACTGATCCCCTAGTTCAGAGAGGGGTCGGGCGGTGGGGGCGCGTAGTCCGTTCGCACGGACAGCGGTGGCGGCGGCGGCCCGGGAGGGAGGGGGCCGGGCGGACTCTCGCCAGTCTCATCGTCGGTCACCGGGGGCTCGGGCGCGTCAGTGCTCGCCTGAGCCGCCACCGCGTCGCGGGCCTCGGCCATGTTGGCCAGCTGGTTGAGCATGTTCACGGGGCTGCGCGCGATGCGTACGAGGTCGCTCGAACTGGGCAGATCGGGGATCGCCTCGCGGACCTCGGCTTCGACCTTCTCCTGGAGCTGCTTGAAGGCCCTCCAAGTCGAACCCAGTTTGTGGGCAACCTCCGGGAGCTTGTCTGGCCCTAGCAATAACAACGCCACGGCGACAACCACCATGATCTTTATTGGGCTAAGACTGAGCACGCTCCCATTGTAGGTGGGGTTGGTGGGCGGACTGCCTAGAGGAAGCCAAATCTTGACAGTGGCCAGATCCTCACGAAGGCCTTGCCAATCAGGTTCTTCTTGGGCACGGTGCCCCACATGCGGCTGTCGCAGGAGTTGTTGTGGTCGTCGCCCATCATGAAGTACTGGCCGGCCGGCACGGTGACGTGCCCGATCGGCGGACCTAGCGGCTCGGTGTGGGGCCACTTCTCGTCAAGTGCCTGGAAGGTGGTGCTGCCCGGCGTCTTGATGTAGATGGTGTTGCCTTTCGAGGTCAACTGGTCGCCCGGGGTTCCGATGACGCGCTTGACGAAGACCGTGACGCCGGGCGAAGTGCACTGCTGCAGCGCGATGGCGGGCGCCCTGAAGACCACGATGTCCCCCGTGTGGATCGTGCCGAAGTCGATGCTGAGCTTGTCAACAATGATGCGGTCGCCGATCATGAGGGTCGGCTCCATCGAGCCCGACGGGATGACGTAGGTCTGGAAGAGGAATGTTCGCACCACGAACGACGCCACCACCGCGATGACGATGATCATGCCCCACTCGAGCACGGCCCGGCGCCGGTGCTTCACGGGCCGCGGGTTCGGGGTCGATTCGTCCGGCGGGGTGTCGCCGAGTAGGTCGTCAGGAGTCGAATCAGTCACCCGGCAACCCTAGCCGCGCCGCTAGTGACGCTCGAGCGAGGCCAGGAGCTTCTGGAATCTCTCGTCATTGTTCTTGAAGGGGTCCTTGAGCAGCACGGTGCGCTGCATCTCGTCGTTCAGCTTCAGGTGCACCCAGTCGACGGTGTAGTCGCGGCGCCACTCCTTGGCGGCCTTGATGAAGGTGCCACGCATGTGGGCCCTGGTCGTCGCGGGAGGCGTCTGGGATGCGGTCGCGATGTCCTCGTCGGTGACCGCGCGCCGGAAGTGCCCCCGCGCCTGGCGGCGGTAGTAGAGGCCGCGTTCGTAGTTGGTGTCGTGGTAGAGCAGGTCGATGAGGGCTATCTTCGGATCGCTCAACTCGAGCCCCCGGCGCTCGCGCTCGCGCTCGATGATCTGGAGCTTGGCGATCCAATCGACGCGGTCGGCGAGGCCCATCGGATCGGTCCGGTACTGCTCGATCACCTCGTGCCAGAGCCGCACGGCGTGGACCTGGTCGGCGGGCAGATCGTGGTTCTGGATGAACAGCTCCGCGCGCCCGCAGAGGTCCTCCTGGATCTCGAGCGCCGTCATGTCACGCCCGCTCGTGAGCTTCACGGGCTCCTTGCTCCACAGGTCGTAGGAGATGTCGCGCAGCGCGTTGATGGGCGACGCCATGTTGTAGTCGCGCAGCACGGTCGTCTTGTCCTCGATCATCGCCAGCACGACCGACGCGGTGCCCAGCTTCAGGTAGGTGGCGAACTCGCTCATGTTCGAGTCGCCAACGATCACGTGCAGCCGCCGATACTTCTCGGGGTCGGCGTGGGGCTCGTCGCGCGTGTTGATGATGGGTCGGCTGCGGGTGGTGGCCGACGAGATCGACTCCCAGATGTGTTCGGCGCGCTGGCTCATCGAGTACGCCGTGCCCTTGGCGTTGGTGACGACCTTCCCGGCGCCGGCGAAGATCTGGCGACTGATCAGGTACGGGATGAAGACCTGCTCGAGTCGGCTCAGGTCGTCGATTCGCTCGATGCAGTAGTTCTCGTGGCAGCCGTAGGAGTTGCCCGATGAGTCGGTGTTGTTCTTGAACAGGAAGATGTCGCCGCGGATCCCCTCGTCGGACAGCTGGCCTTGGGCGTAGTCGACGAGCTCGCGCAGGATGGCCTCGCCGGCCTTGTCCTGGGCCACCACGTCGCGCAGCGAATCGCATTCGGCCGTGGCGTACTCGGGGTGACTGCCGACGTCGAGGTAGAGGCGACTGCCGTTCTCGAGAAAGACGTTGCTCGAGCGTCCCCACGCGACCACCTTGCGGAAGAGGAACCGCGAGACCTCGTCGGGGCTGAGCCGGCGCTGCCCGCGGAGAGAAAAGGTGATTCCGTACTCGGTCTCGATCCCGTAGATGCGCCGCAGCATGGTGAGTTGCCGATCCCCTTAGCTCAAAAGCTCGTCAATTTGCTCATCGGTGAGGCGCACGAACGTGCGCCGGTTCCCGCGGTCCTCCAGGATCCCCACCTCGAGGTCGGACGTCGGCAGGGTGCGCTCGGGTCCGGCCAGCGCCGCCACCGCGTCCTTCAGCGTGCGCGCGAGCGGCTGGACCGTCTCGTCCGCCTCGGCGAAGCGCGCCTTGATGGTCTCGGCGTCGCCGCCCAGGATCGCGAAGCGGGGCTCGTCGGCGATCGTTCCCTCGTAGGCGATGCGGTACAGCTTGGTGGGGCGCAGGTTGCTGCCGAGCTGGGCGACCAGGATCTCGACCTCGAGAGGCTTCTGGCCCTCGGTGAACATGTCGCCGAGGTGCTGGGCGTAGTAGTTGGCCAGGGCCCTCGCGTCGACGTCCTCGCGAGAGTAGGTGAATCCCGTGCCGTCGGCCCAGCGGATGCCGGCCTCGCGGAGTCGGTCGAACTCGTTGTACTTGCCGACACCGGCGAAGGCGATGCGGTCGTAGATCTCTGAGATCTTGTAGAGCGACGCCGACGGATTCTCCGCCACCAGCAGCACGCCGCGGTCGTAGATCGCCGCGACCATCGATCGTCCCCGGGCGATGCCCTTCTGGGCGAACTCCGCGCGGTCCTTGATGAGCTGCTCGGGCGAGACGTAGAACGGCATGGTCATCGCAACGTGCCTCCCGCGATCCCCCCGGACTGGGTCCGTCGATCATTGATGACGCGAAAGCGGCTCGCGACCTCGTCGGTGGTCAGCTCCTGGAAGCCATTTTCGCTAACCGTGACCATCATCGGGAAGAGGTTGCGAACGAAGTCCGGGCCGGCAGTGCTCGGGTCGTTGTCGCCGGCCTCGTAGAGGGCGAGCGCCCCGAGGTCGAGTGCCCCGTCGAGGTCGAGGTCGCTCCGGAAGCCGAGTCGTAGGGTGCTCTCGGCGAACGGTGACCCTGATCCGATGGTGGCGAAGTCGAGGCGTTCGTAACACCCGCCCGCCCCGTCGTACTCGAAGATGCGGCCCTCCTGGTGGCTGGGGTCCCAGCCCGCGAGCATCGGAATCACCAGCAGCGGCGTTGTGAGGTTGTTGCGCTGGACGATCGGCGAGAGGTAGTTGGCCTTGCCCTCGAGGCTGAGCGCGGAGTCGGTCATCTTCTCGTAGTGCTCGAAGGACAGCTGGGCCATCCGGATGAACTCGATGCCTCGCGCGGCGGTGCCCGAGATGGCCAGTGCGGTGTAGAAGTCCGCCGGCTCGATCTTGCGGACGTCCCGGCTCGCAATGTAGTTGCTGGTGGCCTGGCGGTCGCCGACCATCACGACGCCGCCGACGTAGCGCACGGCGATGACCGTCGTGGCGTGGGCGGAATCATGTTCGCCGAGCCCGACCTGGGTGGTCAGCCCGGCCTTCTCGGCGTAGTGGAAGAAAGACGGCCCCGGGTCAGAGTGAGCGCTGAAGAGGGGCAGCCCCATCGCTACTCCCCGCCCTTTTGGATGTAGTTGCGGACAAACTCCTCCGCGTTCTCCTCGAGGACCTCGTCAATCTCGTCGAGCAGGTCGTCCAGGTCTGCCTTCAGCTGGTCGCCCTTGGTCACGTCCACCGAGACGTCATCGTGCACCGGGGCGGCACGCTCGGTGCGCTGTTTTTGGATTCGCTCTTGTTCAGTCATATATTCAGTTCTACCTGTCTAGCCTCTCGAGAAGATCATCAGCCGTCGGACTCGTTTCTAGCAAGTCTTTGGTCAGTGCGGCGGTACCCCGCAGCGGGTCCATCATCGGGACCCTCTGCAGCGGACCCTGGCCGAGGTCAAAGACCACAGAATCCCAATTGGCGGCCACGATCTGGTCGGGGTAGCGCGCCACGCACTGGCCCCGGAAATAGGCCCTCGTCGAGGAGGGCGGATTGTGAACTGCTTCACGAACCTCGTCGGGATCGAAGAGGGAGCGAAGGCCCACGCGCTGGGCCAAAGACCGTTCGGCGCGCAGGTCGTGGTACTGCAGGTCGATCGCGCGCAGCTTCGCGTCACCCTCGCCGAGCTCGTAACGCCCCTGGTAGCCGTGGAGTATTCGCAGCTTCGCCACCCAGTCCACGCGGTCGGCCACGGCGTCGGCGTCGTCGCGCACGCCATCGAGCATCTCGCGCCACTGCACCAGGATGACTCGGACCTCGTCCTCGGCGGCGACCGCCTGGCCGCCGTAGAGATGGGCGTAGTCGTTGGCCAGGTGCCAGAGCTCGTCCTGGAAGTCCCAGGCGCTGCGTTGTCGCCCGTCCTCGCAGGGCACGGTCCGGGTCAGCGTGGTGTCCAGGGCGAAGGCTCGCACCGCCTGGACCGGATGACGCGGAGGGCTCGGAAAGACGTCGGGCCCGCGGTCCTCGAGCACGCTGAGCAGCAGCGCGGTGGCGCCGAGCTTGACCATGGTGGCGACCTGGCTCATGTTGGCGTCGCCGATGATGACGTGCAGCCGGCGGAAGCGTTCGGCGTCGGCGTGGGGCTCGTCGCGGGTATTGATGATGGGGCGCTTAAGCGTCGTCTCGAGTCCGACGATCTCTTCGAAGAACTCGGCCCGTTGGCTCAGCTGGAACGCGGGGTCGCTCTCGAGGCCGTACTTCGTTTCGGCACCGACCTTGCCCGCGCCCACGACTATCTGGCGCGACACGAAATGCGGCACCATGGCGCGAACGACGTGGCCGAACTCCACAGTGCGCGTCAGCAGGTAGTTCTCGTGCGTGCCGTACGAGTTGCCCTTGCCGTCGGAGTTGTTCTTGTAGAGGGTGATCGCCTGGTGGGTCGGCAGCGACTCGTTGGCGACCAGCAGGGCGCGGCGCATGACCTCCTCGCCCGCTGCGTCGTACAGCGTGGCCTCGAAGGGCGTGCGGCACTCCGGCGAGGAGTACTCGGGGTGCGCGTGGTCCACGTAGAGGCGCGCGCCGTTGGTGAGGACAGTGTTGGCCAAGTGGGTTTCGACAATCGGCGCGAACGACGTGAGGCTGGGAAGCCCCCGAGCGTCGAGTTCGGGGGTTTCTCCCTCGAAGTCCCAGTTGACCCTGGTGCGGCCCCGCTGGGCGTAGGCGTTGACGATGATGCTCGACGCCATGATCGGGTCCAACTCCGGGCCTCCCGCGATGCCGTACTCGGTCTCGATGCCGAGCACCTTGGGGATGGCCATCGATCTACAGGTACTGACCGGTGCCGACGTGCTGGATCGATCGTCCGCCCTTGACGTCGGTCTCTTCTCGATTTATCAGGGTGCGGATGAAGATGATGCGCTCGCCCTTCTTGCCCGAGATCCGGGCCCAGTCGTCGGGGTTCGTGGTGTTGGGCAGGTCCTCGTTCTCGCGGAACTCCTGGCGGATCGACTCGGTGAGGTCGGCGCTGCGAAGGCCGCGTCCCTGGTCGATGATCTCGCGCTTCACCGCGAGCTTCTTGGCGCGACGCACGATGTTCTCGATCATGGCGCCCGACGCGAAGTCCTTGAAGTAGAGGATCTCCTTGTCGCCGCCCTGGTAGGTGACCTCCAGGAAGCGGTTCTCGTCGTCGACGCGGTACATCGTCGCGACGGTCTCTTCGATCATGGCGACGATTGCCTTGTGGCGGTCTCCCCCGCCGAACTCGTTCACGAACTCCTGATCGATCGGCAGATCGGCGTGCAGGTACCGCTGGAAGATCTGCGCCGCGGCCTCGGCGTTGGGACGCTCGATCTTGATCTTCACGTCGAGGCGACCCGGACGCAGGATCGCCGGATCGATCAAGTCTTCGCGGTTGGTTGCGCCGATGACGATGACGTCGCGCAGCGACTCGACCCCGTCGATCTCCGCGAGCAGCTGGGGCACGATGGTCGACTCCATGTCCGAGCTGATGCCGGTGCCCCGAGTGCGAAACAACGAGTCCATCTCGTCGAAGAAGATGATGACCGGCATGCCCTCCTCGGCCTTCTCTCGCGCGCGCTGGAAGACGATGCGGATCTGCCGCTCCGTTTCGCCCACGTACTTGTTGAGAAGCTCCGGACCCTTGATGTTCAGGAAGTACGAGCGGACGTTGCGGTTGCCCGAGAGCTCGGCGACCTTCTGGGACAACGAATTCGCGACGGCCTTGGCGATCAGGGTCTTGCCGCAGCCCGGTGGGCCGTAGAGCAGTATGCCCTTGGGGGCGGGAAGCTCGTAGTCCGAGAAGAGCGCGCGGTGCAGGTACGGCAGCTCCACGGCGTCGGTGATCGACTCGATCTGGGCGTCGAGCCCCCCGACGTCCGCGTAGGTGATGTCGGGCACTTCCTCGAGGACGAGTTCCTCGGCCTCTTGGCGCACGAGCTTCTCGACGAGCAGGCCGGAGCGCAGGTCGAGCAGCAGCGCATCGCCGCTTCGCAGCTTGACGTCGCGAAGCGCGTCGGCGAGCTCCACCACGCGCTCCTCGTCGGCGCGGCCGTAGACCAGCACGCGACGCTCGTCGAGCACTTCCTTCACGGTCACCACCTCGCCCTGACCGTCGGCGACCCGCACGCCGATCACGGTGAAGGACTCGTTGAGCACGACCTCGTTGCCGCGCTCGATCTGGCCGGGGTCGAGCGCCGGATGCAAGGCCACGCGCATCTTGCGCCCCGAGGCGAAGATGTCAACCGAACCGTCGTCGTTGAAGTCGATGAACGTGCCGTAGACCGCCGGTGGCTGGGTGAGTTTCTCCACCTCGTCGCGCAGCGCGCCGATCTGATCGCGCGTCTGCTGGATCGTGATGGTGAGTTTCTCGTTGTTGGACCGAGTCTGGGCGATCTGGCCTCGGGCCTCGAGCAGCTGCTCCTCGAGCATCTCGATGCGCCGCGCGGCGTGTTCGGCGTCGATCGCGGCGTGCTCGCGCCGGGGACTGACGACGATCTGGTCGTCGTTGTCCTGGCCTTCAGACTCAGGGTTTCGTTCTGAATGCTCCATAACCTCACCCTAGTGAGAAGGGGCCAGCGGCGAAAGTCACGAACCCGGGTTCCCTCCCGCTAAAGTCAAAGGACCAGTTAGGCCACGGAGGCGAGCACATGAAGGTTTGGATCGACCAGGATCTTTGTACTGGTGACGGCCTGTGCGAAGAAATCTGCCCCACCGTCTTCACCCTCCTCGACGACGGGCTCGCCTACGTCAAAGAGGGCACCGAAGTCAAGAGTTCCCCCGGCGGGGCCGAGGGACTGGCGTTCGTGGCGCCCGAGTTCGAAGACGCCGTCATCGAGGCCTCCGAGGAGTGCCCCGGCGAGTGCATCTTCATCGAGCGCGACTAGTCGGACTCGAGCCGGCCGACCAGTCGCCGGGCTGAGGTCAAGAAGCCGGTGTGGGCGACCATCCGGTGGTCGGGGCGAACGGACCGGCCGTCGATATGCCAGGTGCGCCGTAGGATCTCGACCGTCTCTTCCATCCCGAAGGAGTGCTGGCGCAGGGTCTCGCGCAGGAGTTGGGTCTGGTTGATCGTCGGGAGGTAGGCCAGGAGTATCCCGCCGGGCCGCAAGGCGGACTCCGCGTGCTTGACCACCGCCGACGGTTCGGGCATATCGAGGATGATCCGATCGAGGTCGACCTCGTCGATGCCCAGGGTCACGTCGCGGATCTGGATGTCGTAGGCGACGTCCGTGCCGAGCATGTCGTGGACGTTCTTGATCGCCTGTTGGGCGAAGTCCTCGCGGATCTCGTACCCGGTGATGATCGCTCCGGCCCGCAGCAGGGTCATCGAGAGGGCGCCGGATCCGATGCCGGCCTCCAATACGCGCATGCCGGGCCCGATATCGGCCTGCATGAGGATCGTTCCCAGGTCCTTGGGATAGATGACCTGGGCGCCCCGGGGCATCTTCAGCACGACGTCGGAAAGGGTCGGGCGTAGCGCCAGGAAGCTGCGCTCAGTGCTGCCCTTGATGAGCGAGCCCTCGCTGGCTCCGATGACGTCGTCGTGCTGGATTATGCCCGCGTGGGTGTGGAACGCGGCGCCTTCGCGCAGGGTAATCAGGTAGTGGCGGTCCTTCGCGTCGATCAGCATGATGCGCTCGCCGGCCCTCAGCTCCGCGGAGCTCACGTCGCCTTCCCGCCCTTGGCGCGCACGCCCGCCTTGGCCGCGCGCCGGTCGATGAGTCGCAAGAGGACCAGCGCGCCCGCGATCGAGAGCCACTTGGACGACTTCTGGGCCCAGGCGCGCCCGAGTGCCGACCAGGTGGCGATCCGCAAGATTCGTCGAAGGATCAACGTTTGCGCCCGGAACGAGAACGCCGACCCCGGAACCAGCCCCAGACGTAGCCGGTCATGAGGCCGCCGAGACCGACCGCCGCCACGGTGGGCGGCTGGGACTTGGCGGCTGAGCCGAGGCTCAACTCATCGGGCAAGAGCGAGCGAATGGATGCCTCGAGCTCGCGTCGTGTCGCGGACTGCTCGCTCACTTGGTGACCTTCAGTCGGCGCTTGGCGGCACCGCTCACTATTCGCCACAGGGTGAACGCGATGACCCCGCACGCCAGCACGGCGACAATCACGTAGGGCAGCCACGAAAGAGTGCCGTCGAGGACCTTGAACTGCTCTTGGAGGAAGCGAAGCGCCGCCAGCAGCAAGAGGGTCGTGCCGAATCCGACGAAGAGGCTTCCGAGTGCGCCGTAGGCGGCGAATCGGCCGATGTCCTTGACGGGCTGGATCGTCTCCTCTTTGATGTAGCGCATGGCCAGGTCGCGGATCTCCTCGATGTCGCGCTGGAATGTGGCTCCTCGAAGGAACTTGCGCCAGGACTGGTTTTTCACGTCCTCAGCCTACTCATCGCGCTCTTTTAGGAGGTACGAGGAACTGGCCGTGGCGACCAGGCGACCCTCTGCGTCGACGATCCGCCCCTCCAGGAACGAGATGACTTTTCCGGACTTGAGCACCCGTGCGGTGCAGGTGAGCTCGGACCCTTCCTTGACCGGACGCAGGAAGGAGATCTTCATCTCGGTGTTGGCCACGCTGATCTTGCGCTCCCCGGCCCCGGTTACGGCCGAGGCGCCCATGGCCGAGTCCAGCATCGCCGCGAGGAAGCCGCCCTGGACGATGCCGGCGGGATTGAGGAAACGCTCGTCGACGCGCATGGTCCACACCGTGGTGCCGGGCTCGGACTTGTCGATGCAATTCAGCCCCAGGGTGAGGTCACAGTTTGGCGGAATCTGCAGAGCCATGGTCCAAGGCTACTGCCACCTCCCCGAGCCCCGGGTGCGGATTCAGTACTGTCGTAGCCATGGTCGACGACTTATTCAATGGTGCGAGCGAACTCGAAGGGCGGGCGATCCGCGAGATCTCGGCGCTGGCAATGGACGCTCCCGCGGCGGCCAAATCTGGCCACAGCGGCACCGCCATGGCGCTGGCGCCGCTCGGGGTCATGCTGTTCTCGCGCGTGCTGCGCCACGATCCCTCCGACCCGCTGTGGAGCGACCGGGACCGTTTCATCTTGAGCTGCGGGCACGCCTCGATCCTGCAGTACGGACTCGCCCACGTCTTCGGCTACGACGTGCAGCCCGAGGACCTCAGGGCCTTTCGACAGGCGCACTCGCGCACGCCGGGCCACCCCGAGAAGGGCGTCACCGCCACCGTTGAGGTGACCACGGGCCCCCTGGGTCAGGGGATCGCCAACGGAGTGGGCATGGCGATCGGCGAACGGATACTTCGCAGCGACTTCGGCCCCGACCTGGTGAACCACCGGACCTGGGTCATCGCGGGTGACGGCTGCCTCGAGGAGGGTATTAGCCACGAGGCGGGCTCGCTCGCTGGCTCACTTGGCTTGGACCGCCTCACGGTCTTCTACGACGACAACCACATCACCATCGATGGGCCGACCGAACTGGCGCTGCACGACGACCCCGCCGCGCGCTTCGCCGCCTACGGGTGGCACGTGATCAACGTCGCCGAGAGCGCCAACGACGTCGACGTCCTGGAGCGGGCCGTTCGCTCGGCGATCGAAGAAACGGACCGGCCGACCCTGATAATCGTCCGTTCCCACATCGGCTTTCCCTCGCCCGAGATGATGGACCGGCGCGAAGCCCACGGCTCGCCCTTCAGCGCGTCGGCGATCGAGGCAGCGAAGGCGATCCTCGGTGTCCCGAACGAGGCCTTCCACCTGGACCCGGAACTTCCCCATCGCATGGTCGAGGCGCTCGGCGCTCGCCGCGCCGAGCGCCTGGCTTGGGAGGTGCGCGTCGCCGCGGCGGGCGCCGAGGGTGCTCATCTACTCGAGCAACTGGACTCGAATGGTGCGGCGCAGGTCACGCGGAGGGCCGCCGCGTTCGACGAGGGCACTTCGGTCGCGACCCGAAAGGCGATGCAGCGGGCCATGGACAGCTACTTCACCCAGGCACGCGGAATCACCGCGGGCTCGGCGGACCTGACCGACAACACGGGCGTGGTGCTGTCGGGCTCGACTGCCCAGTCCGCCCAGAACCCCGGGGGACGCCAGATCTACTACGGGGTCCGCGAGTTCGCGATGGGAGCGATCATGGTGGGCCAGGCCTTGCACGGAGGACTCCGTCCGATTGGATCGACGTTCTTCGTGTTCAGCGACTACGAGCGGCCCGCGATTCGTCTGGCGTCGCTCAGCGGTGCGGGAGTCCTGTTCGTCTTCACGCACGACTCAGTGGGCGTGGGCGAGGACGGACCGACCCATCAGCCGGTCGAGCATCTGATGGCCCTTCGGGCCATGCCGCGCCTGCACGTGGTGCGCCCGTCGGACGCCAACGAGACGCTCGACCTCGTGGAGCAGTTCCTCAGCGCCCACGAGCCTCCGACCACGGCCCTGATCCTCTCGCGCCAGGACATGCCCGTCCTGGGCGGCGAGGACGCCGAGGCCTCCGCCGTGGGCGCGCGCAGCGGCGGCTACGTGCTGCGCGAACGGGCCGACGCCGTCTTCACCCTGATGGGGACCGGGTCCGAGGTGGCCCACTGCCTGAGCGCCCACGACGAGCTGATGGCCAAGGGCATCGTGACACGAGTCGTGGCGCTGCCGTGCTGGAGATGCTTCGACGCGCAGACCCCGGACTACCGGACGGGCGTACTTCGCCGCGACCTGCCATCGGTCTCGATCGAGGCCGGCGCGACGCTTGGATGGACCAAGTACGTCGACCAGGCGATCGGCATCGACTCCTTCGGGCTCTCCGCACCGGGCGGTTACGTGTTCGACTACTTCCACATCGCTCCCTCGACGCTGGTCTCGCACGTCGAGCAGGTGCTGGAAGGGTCCACGTGACGACGCTGCACGCCCTGTTCGACGAGTACGGCCAAAGTCCCTGGATCGACAACATCCGTCGGGACTGGCTCAGCGACGGTACCCTGGCCCGCCTCGTGTCCCAGGGCGTGCGCGGGGTGACGTCCAATCCGGCCATCTTCGCCAAGGCCTTCGCCACCAGCTCGGCCTACGACGAACACCTCGTGGACCTGCGGGGCGCCGACCCTGAGGAGGTCTTCGAGGCCCTGGCGGTTGGCGACGTGCGCGATGCGTGCGATGTGCTGGGCGCGGTGCACGAGGGCTCTCGCGACGAGTTCCGTTCGGGTAGGCGCCGCTACTGCGATGGCTACGTTTCGCTCGAGGTGTCGCCCCGGCTCGCGCGCGACGGCGACGCCACCGTCGAGGCGGCGAGGCGACTGGCGACCTCGGTCGGCCGGGCGAATGTCATGATAAAGATTCCCGCCACCAAGGAGGGCCTCCCCGCGGTCACCCAGGTACTCGGCTCAGGGATCAACGTCAACGTGACCCTGATCTTCTCGATCGAGCGCTACGACGAGGTCATCACGGCCTGGCTGGACGGGCTGCAGCTGGCCCAGCGCAACGGCCACGACCTCGGCTCGATTGCGAGCGTCGCCTCGTTCTTCGTGTCGCGCGTCGACGCCGCCGTCGACGCCCTGCTTCCCGAAGGAGATCCGCGCAGGGGTACGACGGCCAACGCGCAGGTCGCGGCGGCGTACCGGCTCTACCGTGAACGCATGGGCAGCCCGCGAACCGAGTCGCTGCTGTGGGCGGGAGCGCAGGTGCAGCGTCCGCTTTGGGCCTCGACCTCGACGAAGAACCCCTCGTACTACGACCTGCTCTACGTCGACTACATCGTGGGCGACGAGACCGTCAACACGATGCCCGACGTCACCCTGGCCGGCGTGCTCGACCACGGGAACTTCCGCTCGTCGCTGCTGGCGAGCGCGTCCGCGATCGACGCCGCCGCCGCGCGGCTGAACGAGCTGCCGGCCGAGGTGCCACTTCGCGCGGTGACCGACAAGCTGGAGTTCGACGGCGTGTCGTCGTTCGTCGACTCCTACGAGGAGCTCCTCGCCACGGTTTCCGCCAAGCTCGAGAGCTAGGCCTAGGCGTGGCCGGCGACGAGGTCGCACGGCGACTCTTGGCCGGCGACGTCAGCTTGGTCGAGGGGCCGACGGCGTCGCACTCGCTGGGATGGCTGCGCGACCCCGAGCGTTACCTCGGTGGCTGGCTCGACGTAGAGCGTGCTTCAGGCCTACGGGCCCCCGCCGAGGCGGCGAACCTCGCCGCGCTGCGTGAGCCAGTGGGTGAATTCTATGCCAACACCACCGCGAGCCTCGCCCGCGCTCCCTGCACTCGACGGGCCAGCTGCACCAAGGCGGCCCCGCCGACGTGGCCGCCCTGGTGCAGATCATCCAGCGCCCGCAGAGCGACCCGATTCGCATCTCGGGTCGGCGCTGTACGTTCCACGATCTGCGCATGACCCAGGCCGCGAGCGCCTTCGACGCCATGAACCGCGCCGGCCGCCGGGCGCGGTGACTGATCGTCGACGACCTCGCCGACGCGGCACAGGTTCTTCTCCCCTAGGCCTAGGATGCTGAAATGACCAAGCCCGCGGGTGCTGCCACCATGTCCGAACTCCTCCACGAGCCGCTGGAGGAGTTGGCGCGAGCCGCCTTCGCCCAGGCGCGCCGGGCCAACGGCTACGTGGTCACCTACTCGCCGAAGGTATTTATCCCGCTGACGAAGCTCTGCCGCGACCGCTGTGGCTACTGCACCTTCGCCCAGGCCCCGGCCCACGTCGCCGCCCCGTACATGAGCCTCGACGAGGTGATGGCCGTCGCCCAGGCGGGCTTGGCGGCCGGATGCACCGAGGCGCTCTTCACGCTCGGGGAGCGACCCGAGCTCCGCTATGACGAGGCCGCCCGCTGGCTGGCCGCGCGCGGCTACCAGTCGACCGTCGACTACGTCGCCAGCGCCGCCCAGATGGTCCTGGAGTCGACCGGACTGCTCCCCCACGTCAACGCCGGGGCCCTCTATCGCCACGAACTCGAGCAGCTCCGCGCGGTGTCGGCGTCGCAAGGGATGATGCTCGAGTCGTTGGCGGACCTGCCCGCCCACCGCCTCGCACCGGACAAGGACCCCGAACGTCGTCTCGACACGCTGCGCTTCGCGGGAGAGCTGCGGATACCCTTCACCACGGGCCTGCTCGTCGGCATCGGCGAGACCCGTCAGGACCGGCTCGACACGCTCGAAGCGATCCGCGCGTCACACGAGGAGTTCGCCCACGTGCAGGAAGTGATAATCCAGAACTTCCTGCCCAAGGCCCGTACCGCCATGGCCAACGAGCCAGCGCCGTCGGACGAGGAGTTCCACTGGACCATCGCGGCGGCCCGACTGATCCTGCCTGATTCGATTCACCTGCAGGCTCCGCCGAACCTCAGTGACGATCCCACGCGGCTCCTCGCCTACGGCATCGACGACTTCGGTGGCATCTCGCCGGTCACCGCCGATCACGTGAACCCTGAGCGGGCGTGGCCGGCGCTGGACGTGCTGGGCGACGAGTGCGATGCTCGCGGCTTCACGCTGGCTCCCCGGCTCACCGTGTACCCGCGGTTCGTCGAGGCCACGCCGGACTTCCTGGACGAGAAGGTGCGTCCCGCGGTCCTGGCGCACGCCGACTCGACGTCGCTGGCTCGCGACGACCAGTGGTTCTCGGGTTCGGACGTCGCCCCGCCGGATCGCCCCACGTCCCAGGTCAGGACCAGCGAGGTGTCGTCGATCCTGGCGCGCTACACGCCGGGCTACGAGTTCGCCCGCGACGAGCTCGTCACGCTCTTTCGCGCGCGCGGCGCCGATTTCAACGCCGTCGCGGACCTCGCGGACGGTGTGCGCCAGGACCTGGTCGGTGACGCGGTCACCTTCGTGATCAACCGGAACATCAACTACACGAACGTGTGCACCTTCAAGTGCCGTTTCTGCGCCTTCTCCAAGGGCCCACTCTCGCTCAACCTTCGAGGCGATCCCTACCTCCTGACGCTTGACGAGATCAGCGAGCGCGTTCGCGAGGCCGAGGCGCTCGGCGCGACGGAGGTCTGCCTCCAGGGCGGCATCCATCCGAAGTTCGACGGCGACTACTACATCGACGTGGTCGCCGCGGTGCGCGCCGGATCGCCCTCGATCCACATCCACGCCTTCAGCGCCCTCGAGGTCTTCGAAGGGGCGCGCCGGTCCGAGCAGGACCTCACGACCTATCTGACGCGCCTCAAGGAGGCCGGGCTGAAGACGCTGCCGGGCACCGCGGCGGAGATACTCGACGACCGGGTGAGGACGGTGCTCTGCCCCGACAAGATCAACTCGGACCAGTGGCTCGAGGTGCACCGCGCCGCGCACGCCGTGGGACTGCATTCGAACATCACCATCATGTTCGGCGCCGTCGAAGGGGTCGACGAGTGGGCCACGCACCTGCTTCGCACGCGCGACCTGCAAAAGGAGACCGGCGGGTTCACCGAATTCGTGCCGTTGCCCTTCGTGCACATGGCGACGCCAATCTTCCTGAAGGGCCGCTCGCGTCGCGGACCGACCTTCCGCGAGGCGGTGCTCATGCACTCGGTCGCCCGGCTCCACTACGCGACGTTGATCGACAACATCCAGGTCAGCTGGGTGAAGATGGGCATTGCCGGATCACGGCGGATACTCCAGGCGGGGGCCAATGACCTGGGCGGGACGCTGATGGACGAGAACATCTCGCGCGCGGCCGGCGCCACCCACGGCCAGGCGATGGACGTCGAGACGCTGCGCTCCCTGGTCGAGCCGCTGGGTCGGCCCCTGCACCAACGCAGCACCCTGTACCAGACCCTGTGAGCGTCGACGAGCTGATCGAGCAGTTCCTCGCCGAACTCGCCACGCGCTCGGCGCAGTCTCCGGCGCAGCTGGAGCAGTTGCGTCGGCTGCTGACGCGCGTGGCCCGGCTCGCCGAGGTCGGCTCGGATGTGCTGGGGGTGGCGGTCGCGGCCTCGGCCCTCGACGAGTTGCTCGAGGCGTCGGCCGTGTTCGCGCCGTTTGTCGACCGGACCAAGGTAACGGTCTTCGGGTCGGCTCGCACCAAGCCCGACAACCCCCTCTACGAGATGGCCCGCCGGCTGGGCGAGGTGATGGCGCACCAGGGCTGGATCACCGTCTCGGGAGCCGGCCCGGGAATCATGGAGGCGTCGGCCAAGGGCGCCGGAAGAGAGCACACGCTGGGGGTGAACATCGACCTCCCCTTCGAGCAGAACTCGAACCTGTACATCGATACCGAGACCATGTTGGTGGACATGAAGTACTTCTTCACCCGCAAGGTGGCCATGACGAGGGCGTCGGGGGCCTTCGTCATCTTCCCCGGCGGACTGGGCACGATGGACGAGACGTTCGAGGTGCTGACGCTGCTGCACACCGGCAAGACCGACCCGGTGCCCGTCGTCCTCGTGGACACCGCCGCGGGGACGTTCTGGGAGAAGTGGATGACGTTCGTCCAGAGCGCGATCGCCGCCGACGACTACATCGGGGTCGACGACATGTGCCTGGTGCACACCTGTCACAGCGTCGAGGCGGCCGTGGAGGAGATCGACCGGTTCTACTCGAACTACGTGTCCTTCGAGATCGTTGACGGCCGGGGGCGCCTGAGCGTGCGCCAACTCCCCTCCGCGGATCAGTTGGCTGCCCTGGTCGCCCTCGCGCCGGGCTTCGCCGCTGGCGAGGGCTTCCGGGTGGAGCAGGACGGCGTCATCACCTTCGACTTCGAGGGCCGGAACTTCGTCAACCTTCGCCTGGTGATCAACGAGACGAACCGCTGGGTCTCCTAGTCCTCGTTGGCACCCCGCAGCAGCGTCTCGGCCTTCTGCAGGCTCCGGCGGACCTTCGCGAGCCGTCGCTCCAGCTCCTTGGCCTCGTCGGCCTTGCTGTCGCGCAACTGGGCGCGCAGCGCGTCGAACATGATGTCCGACACCCGGTTCTGCACGCTGGCGATCTCGTCGGCCAGGTCGCCCAGGGACTCCACTAGCCGAGGACGATGACGTCGAGCAGGTCATCGTGATACTGGGCGCGCAGCACCTTCTTGTCGAACTTGCCGACGCTGGTCTTCGGTATTGCCTCGATGAACGTCCAGCGCTCGGGCAGCCACCACTTGGCGACGCGCTGGGCCAGGAAGTCGCGCAGCTGCGCCGCGGTGGCCTGGGCTTCGGGTCGCAGCACCACGCAGCAGAGCGGCCTCTCCTGCCACTTCTCGTCAGGCACCGCAATGACCGCGGCCTCGAAGACGGCCGAGTGGGCCATGACGGTGTTCTCGAGCTCGACGGAGCTTATCCACTCGCCTCCCGACTTGATGACGTCCTTGGTGCGGTCGCTGATGACCATGAAGCCCTCTCCGTCGAGGGTGCCGATGTCGCCGCTGCGCAGCCAGCCGTCACGGAACTTGTCGGGCGCGTCGACCCCGAAGTACGAGCCGGTGATCCACGGGCCGCGGAGCTCGAACTCGCCCACCGTGCGGCCGTCCTTGGGCAGCACGGTGCCGTCGTCGGCGGTGAGGCGCAACTCGACGCCGCCGACGACCCGGCCGGCCTTCACGCGGTAGTCGATCTCGAGGTCCTTGGGGGTGCCGGCCGGCGGGATCGCGACCGCGGCCAGCGGGCTCGTCTCGGTCATCCCCCAGCCCTGCATCACTTCGATGCCGTACTTGTCACGGTACGCCTCGATCATCACGCGGGGCACGGCCGATCCGCCCGCGAGAATTCCGCGCAGGCTTGAGAAATCGGCGTCGGGGTTGTTCTCGGCCGCGCGCAGCACGTCGTTCCAGATCGTCGGCACGCCGAGCGATATGGTCGGGCGCAGATCCTTGATCATCTTGAGGATGGGCTCCCCCTGCAGGTACATCTGGGGCATGATCAGCTCCGTGCCGCAGAAAAACGCCGTGAACGCGGCGCCCCACGCGTTGACGTGGAACATGGGCACGATGAGCAGGCAACGGTCGCGCTCGCTGAGCCCGATCGAGTTCGCCGAGGTCGAGGCCATCGAGTGCAGCCACGTGGAGCGGTGCGAGTACACGACGCCCTTGGGGTCGCCGGTGGTGCCCGAGGTGTAGCACATGATCGCCGCCGAGCGCTCGTCGAGCCGGGGCCAGTCGTAGCCCGGCTCCTCGGCGCTGACCAGGGTCTCGTAGTCGAGCGTGTCGCCCAGGACGCCGGTCTCGTCGTGGCCGTTGACGATGATGTACTCGACCGACGGGATCTGGTCGCGCACCTTGGCCAGCAGCGGCATCAGCGTGTTGTCCACGATGATGACCCGGTCTTCGGCGTGGTTGATGATGAAGGCGAGCTGCTCGGGGAAGAGCCGGATGTTGAGCGTGTGCAGCACCGCGCCCATGCAGGGAATGGCGACGTAGGCCTCCATGTGGGACTGGTTATTCCACATGAAGGTGGCCACGCGGTCGCCGTTGCGGATGCCGATGCGCTCGAGCGCCGAGGCCAGTTGCTCCGCGCGCTTGGCCACCTGGAAGAACGTCGCCTCGTTCACCCCTTCGGGGGTCACCGTGAACACCTTCTTGTTGCCGTAGACCCACTCACCGTGACGGATTATCCCGCTGATCAGTAGCGGTGCGTCTTGCATGGTGCTCTTCATGGTTCCCCCTGATGGATGGCGCTCACGACGATGCTACAAAGTTGTGCCGCCTCGGGGGCGCACTACCACGAAAGGCTGTACGGCGCGACGGGCGCCGGCAGCGTTGAGGGCCTGGCGCTCAGGTGCGCGTCCAGCGCGCTGGCCGCGCTGCGGCCCTCCGCGATGGCCCACACGATCAGGCTCTGGCCACGCACGGCGTCACCGCAGGCGAACACCGGCGTCGGCCCGGCGAGCGCCTCGAGTAGCCAGTTCGCCGACACCGACAGCGTCGAACGGGCCGTCACCAGCTCGGCGCCGTCCAGGCCGATGCGACCGAGCTCGGGACCCAGGAAGCCGGCCGCGATCAGCACGAGGTCGACCGGCACGTGGACGACCTCGCCGCTCGAGTTGTCGCGAAGCACTATCTCGCTCACGCGGCCGTCGCCTCGGAACTCCAGGGTTTCGGTGGAGAATCGCCGCTCGCCGCCTTCTTCGTGCGCGGGGGTGGTCTTGAAGATCCTCGCCATCATGGGCCAGGGCTGGTCCGTCGGCCGCACCACCGGCGGGCAGTCCATGATCTCGATCTGCAGGACCGAGGCGGCCCCCTGGCGATGCGCCGTTCCCAGGCAGTCCGCGCCGGTATCGCCGCCGCCCAGGATCACCACGTGGCGTCCACCGGCGTCGATTGGCGACACGCCGGCGCCGGCCACGGCCCGGTTGGCGGCCTCGAGGTAGGTCATAGCCGGGTACACGCCCTCGAGCTCGGCGCCGGGAACGTCGATGAGCCGCGGCACCGTGGCGCCGATGGCCAGCAGCACGGCGTCGAAGTCGCGGCGCAGCTCGTCGAGCGGTGTGCCGTCGGCCCCCACGGTCGCGCTGGTGCGGAACACGACGCCCGAGCTCCTCATCACCTCGATGCGCCGATCGAGCACCGCCTTCTCCAGCTTGAACTCGGGGATGCCGTAGCGCAGCAGCCCGCCGACGGCGTCACTCCGCTCATAGACAGTGACGTCGTGGCCGACGCTGCGCAACTGGGCGGCCGCCGCCAGTCCGGCGGGGCCCGATCCGACGACCGCCACCCGCCTACCAGTCTCGCTCGCGGGGAACCGTGCGACGTCGAAGCCCATGGAAAAGGCGTGCTCGGCCACCTCGTACTCAATGCGCTCGATGGTCACCGGATCGCTCGCGATGCCGAGGACGCAGGCCGACTCGCAGGGAGCGGGACAGAGCCGACCGGTGAACTCCGGGAAGTTGTTGGTTCGAAACAGCGCGGCCGCGGCCTGCTCCCACCTGGCCTTGTAGACGTGATCGTTGAAGGCCGGGATCGGGTTGCCGAGCGGGCAGCCCTGCATGCAGAAGGGAATACCGCAGTCCATGCACCGCGCGCCCTGCTGGGCGACGGCCGCGTCGTCCTGGGGTTCGTACACCTCGCGCCAGTCGCGCAGGCGCACCGGCACGGGTCGGTACACGGGCCCCCGGCGCTCGAACTCGAGGAAACCGGTGGGCTTACCCACTGCGTAGCTCGTCTCGGATGCGCTGGTACTCCGACGTCTCGACGCGCACGAAGGCCATCCGGGCGCCGCGCCAGTCGTCCAGGAGCGACGCCGCCCTCTTCGAGTCCGTCTCGTCGACGAAGCGCCTGAGCAGTGAGTGGAGCATCTCGTCGTCGTCGAACTCGAGGGGGTCGATCTCGTAGACCCCGGCGCTCAAGTGGTCGTAGATCGTCCGGTCGGGATCGTAGAGGAAGAGCGTCCCGCCCGACATTCCCGCCGCGAGGTTGCGGCCCACCTTGCCCAGGATCACGACGGTGCCCCCGGTCATGTACTCGCAGGCGTGGTCGCCGGTGCCCTCGACCACGATGGTGGCGCCGGAGTTGCGCACCGCGCAGCGCTCCCCCACCACCCCGCTGATGAAGATCTCGCCCGCGGTGGCGCCGTAGCCGATCACGTTGCCCGCGATGATGTTCTCGTCGCTGGCGAAGGTCGACTGAGCGAACGGACGGATGACGATGCGGCCGCCCGACAGGCCCTTGCCGGCGTAGTCGTTGGCGTCTCCCGTGAGGCGAAGGGTGAGCCCGGCCGGGAGGAACGCCCCCAGGCTCTGACCCGACGAGCCCTCGAGGTCGATCTCGATGTGATCGTCGTCGAGCGCGCGCGCGCCCAGCGCGCGCGTGATAGCGCTGCCCGTGAGGGTGCCGACCGCGCGGTTGACGTTGCGGATCGGCGACGAGATCCTCAGGCGTGTGCCGCTCACCGCGGCCGCGACGCAGTCGTCGAGGAACGTCCAGTCGAGGGCGCCGTCGAGGCCGTGTTCCTGCTTGGTGCTCTGGCGTCGCTGGTCGGGCGCCACGGCGTGCAGCAGCGGGCGCAGGTCGAGGTCGCTGTACTCGTCGTCCGGCGCGTCGACCGAGATGCGCGTGGTGTCGCCGATCAGCTCGTCGAGCGTGCGCGCGCCCAGCATCGCGAGGTACTCGCGCACCTCTTCGGCGATGAACTGGAAGAAGTTCTCGACGAACTCGGGCCGGCCGGTGAAGCGCTCGCGCAGCACGGGGTTCTGGGTGGCGATGCCGACGGGGCAGGTGTCCAGGTGGCAGACGCGCATCATCACGCAGCCCGACACGACCAGCGGCGCGGTGGCGAACCCGAACTCCTCGGCTCCGAGCAGCGCGGCGATGACGACGTCGCGGCCCGTCTTCAGCTGGCCGTCGACCTGGAGGACGACGCGGCTGCGCAGTCCGTTCGCGGCGAGGGTCTGGTGCGCCTCGGCGAGGCCGATCTCCCAAGGGGTGCCGGCGTGCTTGAGCGAGGTCAGGGGCGCCGCGCCGGTGCCCCCGTCGTGGCCGGAGATGAGGATCACGTCGGCGTGGGCCTTGGCGACGCCGGCGGCGATGGTGCCGACGCCCTGCTCGCTCACGAGCTTGACGTGGATGCGAGCCCGGTCGTTGGCGCACTTGAGGTCGTAGATCAGCTGGGCCAGGTCCTCGATCGAATAGATGTCGTGATGCGGCGGCGGCGAGATCAGGCCGACGCCGGGGGTGGAGTGGCGCGTCTTGGCGATCCAGGAGTAGACCTTCGAGCCCGGCAGCTGACCACCCTCGCCCGGCTTGGCCCCCTGGGCCATCTTGATCTGGATGTCGTCGGCGTTGACGAGGTAGCGGCTCGTGACCCCGAAGCGGCCCGAGGCGACCTGCTTGATCGCCGAGCGTCGGTTGTTGTTCGGATCCGATGTGTCGAAACGGTCCTCGTCCTCGCCGCCCTCGCCGGTGTTGGATTTGGCGCCGAGGCGGTTCATCGCGACGGCGAGCGTGGAGTGGGCCTCCTCGGAGATCGAGCCGTAGGACATCGCCCCGGTGGAGAAGCGCTGGATGATCGACGACGCGCTCTCGACCTCGTCCAGGGGAATCGGCCTGGGACTGGCGACGAATTGGAACAGGCCCCGCAGCGTCACCTTGCCGTCGGCCTGGGCGTCGATCAGTCGGGTGTACTCCTTGAAGATGTCGAAGCGCTTCTCGCGCGTGGCGTGCTGGAGCTTCTGGACCGTTCGCGGGTTGAAGAGGTGCAGCTCGCCGTCGCGACGCCACTGGTACTCGCCGTTGTTGACGAGTCCGTCGCCCGCGCCGGGAGCCGGGTCGTAGGCGCTCGCGTGCAGGGCCAGCACGGAGCGTCCGATGTGCTCGAACGTGATGCCGCCGAGGCGCGAGTGAAACCCCGGGAAGAAGCGGTTGAGCACCTCGTCGGAGATCCCGACGGCCTCGAACAGCTGGGAACCGACGTAGCTCGCGACGGTGCTAACGCCCATCTTCGACATCGTCTTGACGATCCCCTTGTTGAGTGCTTTTCCGTACTGGTAGCGGGCTTCGAAGGCGGTGAGCTCGGTCAGCTCGCCCTCTTCGATGAGCGCGTCGATCGTTTCGTACGCCAGGTACGGACAGACCGCGGAGGCCCCGAAGCCCAGCAGCAGCGCGACGTGGTGGATCTCCCTGACGTCGCCGGCCTCCATGATCAGCGCGGCGCTCGTGCGCAGGTGCTCGGCGACCAGGCGGTGGTGCACGGCCGAGACCAGCAGCAGGCTGGGTATCGCCGCGTGCGTGCTCGAGGTGTTGCGGTCCGAGAGAATCACGATGTGCGCGCCGCCGCGCACCTGCTCGACCACCTCGTCGGTGAGCCTGGTCGTGGCCTGGGCCAGCCGCTCGCCGGGGCTGTCGGACCCCTCGACCTCGAAGAGCCCGTCGACCACCACCGAGTTGAAGCCCTTGACCAGGTCGCTCTCGTGGATGTAGCGGATCTTGGCGAGCTCCTCGGTGCTCAGCACCGGCGATGGCAGCACGATCTGGTGGCAGTGCTCGGGCGTCTCGGTGAGCAGATTCTCCTCGCCGCCGATGGCGACGCGCGTCGAGGTGACGAGCTCCTCGCGGATCGCGTCGAGCGGCGGGTTGGTCACCTGGGCGAAGAGCTGAGTGAAGTAGTCGAAGAGCGATCGCGGCTTGCTCGAGAGCACCGGCAGCGTGGCGTCCGAGCCCATGGACCCGATCGGCTCTTCGCCGACCTGGGCCATATGGCGCACTATGAGGCGAAGGTCCTCCTCGCTGTAGCCGAAGGTCTTCTGCTGACGAACGACGGACGCGTGGCTCGGCGTCAGCATCGGCTGGGCCTCGATCTCGTCGAGCGAGATCTGCTGCTCTCGCAGCCACATGCCGTAAGGGACACGAGAGCCCAGTTCGTCCTTGAGCTCGTCGTCCTCGATGATGCGTCCCTGCTCGATGTCGACCAGGAAGACCTTGCCGGGCTGGAGCCGGCCCTTGCGCTCGATGTTGGCGGGGTCCACCGCAAGCACGCCCACCTCGCTGGCGAAGATGACTCGCTGGTCCTTGGTGACCCAGTAGCGCGCTGGGCGCAGGCCGTTGCGGTCGAGCACGGCCCCGACGACCTTGCCGTCGCAGAAGGTCACCGAGGCCGGACCATCCCACGGCTCCATCAGCGCCGCGTGGTACCGGTAGAAGTCACGCCGGTCCGTGCTCATGGCGGTCGAGCGCTCCCACGCCTCGGGAATCATCATGAGCACCGCGTGCGGCAGTGATCGCCCTGACTGGACGAGGAGCTCGACGACCTCGTCGAAACTGGCCGAGTCGCTCATCGACTCGGTGATGATGGGGGTCATCTCCGAGACCGCCAACGGCAACACGTCGCTGCGCAGCGACGTCTCGCGGGCGGTCATCCAGTTTCGGTTGCCCCGAACGGTGTTGATTTCGCCGTTGTGGGCGATGTAGCGGAAGGGCTGGGCCAAGTCCCACCGGGGCAGGGTGTTGGTCGAGAAGCGGCTGTGGACGACGGCGATGGCCGAGGCGAGACGCTCGTCGCGCAGATCGTCGAAGTACTGGCGCAACTGCGGCGAGGAGAGCATCCCCTTGTAGATCAGCACGTTGGACGAGCACGATGACGCATAGATGTCCAGCGTGTGCTCGATCACCTTTCGAGCGCAAAAGAGCGAGCGCTCGAGGTTCAGCGACGAGCCCGGTTGCGCTCGTGCGATCAGCTGCTGGGCGAACAGCGGCTCCGTGGCGCTCGAGGTCGGTCCGAGCAGGCTCGACTCGACCGGCACCGTGCGCCAGCCAATCGACGCGAGGCCGACCCGAGACAGCACGCCGTCGATCGTCTCCGAGACGACGTGAGCGTCGAGTTCCTTCGGGATCATCCAGTGGGCCACCCCGTACTCGCCCGCCGGCGGGACCGCCTCTTCGAAGACTGAGCGAATGAAGCCGTCGGGCATCTGAATGAGCAGCCCCGCGCCGTCGCCGGAGTCGACGTCGGCCCCCGTCGCGCCGCGGTGCTCGAGGTTCTCGAGAATCGTGAGGGCGTCGACCACCGTGGCGTGCGTCGGCTGGGCGGTCAAGTCCGCCACCATGCCAACGCCGCAGGCGTCGTGTTCGAAAGAGGGGTCGTAGAGTGAGTTCTTCATAGCGTTACCTGTCGGGGCAACGCTGACCCTGCAACAACTATAACGAAATCGGCGGCCGTGGATGCGGCGTACGCTGGAAGCATGAGTTCAACACAACGCTCAACACTCGTCGTGGGCGCGGGCATCATTGGCTTGACCAGTGCGTTTCGTCTCGCCCAGTCCGGCCATCAGGTGACGCTCTTCGACCCCACTCCCGCTCGCGGAGCAACCTGGGCGGCGGCGGGAATGCTCGCTCCATCTGCGGAAATATCGCCCGGCGAGGAAAGCAACTACGAGATGCAGAAGGGAGCCGTCTCCGCCTGGCGCCAGACGGCGGCCGACCTCCTGGCGGTGACCGGATCCACGCTGGAGATCCACGACACCGGAACGCTAATCGTGGGCTGGGACGCCAGCGATCGCCGCCTGATCGACCAGTTCGCCCAGGTCGCGACAACCTTCGACGCGGACTGTCGCCCGGTGAGCCGGGCCGAGTCGCCCGATATCTTCGACCGAATCTCGCCCCGTATTAGTGAGGGCCTGTTGCTCAGCGGCGACGCGTGGCTGGACCCGGATCAGGCGGTGGCGCTGCTGACCCAGGCCTTGGAGCAACTGAAGGTTCCTATCGTCCGTGAGGCGGTGCTGCGCGTGTACGGCGACGCGGACGGCGTCGTCGCCGAGACCGCCTCGGGAAGCTTCCGAGGAGCCACGGGGATACTCGCCACGGGTCACCTCGGGCTGCCCACGGGAGCGGTGTCTTCGGGGCCGCACACCATTCGCCCGGTCCACGGCGTGACCGCCCGGGTGCAAGGGATCGACCGCGCGAACCTGCCGACCATCAGGGCATTCGTGCGTGGTAGGACCTTCTACATGGTAAGCCGTCCGGGCGGCTACTGCGTGCTCGGGGCGACGGCCGAGGAGCGCACCGAGCCGACCGTCCAGGTCGGCGAACTGCAGCGGCTCTTGCGCGACGGGCTCGATATCGTGCCCGAGCTCGAGACGGCCCGCGTGCTCGAGAGCCGCGTTGGACTGCGTCCCGCGAGCCCCGACCTTCGACCGTTCTTCGAGAGGCTCGAGACGCGCGGATGGGCGTGGTCGTCGGGCCATTACCGTCATGGCGTGACACTCGCCCCCATCGCCGCGGGCCACGCCCTGGCGTTCGTCGAGGGCGGCGCGTGATCCGCGTCAATGGTGAGGGCCACGAGGCGCTCAACGAGACGGTGGCGGACCTGTTGGAGCGTCTGGGCATCGATCCCCGGGGCATCGCGGTCGCCGTTGACGGGGAGGTCGTGCGCCGGGGCGACTGGCCCACGACGTTGCTCCACGACGGAGCCTCGGTGGAGATAGTCACCGCCGCCGCGGGCGGCTAGAGGAAAGAGGGAGAATCATGAAGGTCAATGAGTTGGTCGAAGCGCTCGATGAGCGGATCCATCAGGCGCTGCTCGCCAAGGCCACCGGAGAGACGATCATGTTCCTCTGCGAAGCCCGCGCGTGGCTCACTAATCCCGATCAGCCTCACGGGGCGCACCGGCAGTCGTAGCCAGATTCGAACCGGCTAGGCTTTCATTTCCACGGGCTGTGGCTTAGTTTGGTCTAGAGCGCTCGGCTGGGGGCCGAGAGATCGGGAGTTCGAATCTCCCCAGCCCGACCAGGGCGTGTTCGAACGTGTTTTGAAGGTGGAGATGTTTTGAAGGGCGTTCACGGCTGCGGCCGAAGTGAAGACTTTCTCGCTTCTTAGGGCCGCCAGAAATCACCCTTACGGGACCTGCTTACGGTCGGTCGTCGCAAGATCGCGATCCGTCACCAAGGGAGACTGCCGTGCCGTCCACCACCGTACCCTCGCTTGAAATCGACCTGGGCGCTGGATACAAGCGACGGCGAGGCGGTCGTCGCGTTCGTTCGCTGACCCGACGCAGTTCCGCCAACCTGCGTTAGCGGCTGGGGTCCGCATGATCCTAAGCACTGTCGAATCCCCACTCCCCACAGCCAAATCGGCCTATAGATTGAACTCAGAGACCCGAGAGACATCGAACCTCGAGGGCTGTGACGACGAGGACTGGGATCAGCCGCAATGAGCGATAGTCGGTGCGGATCCACCCATCCAACGTGGCACCGGCTTAGCGCTGCGGTTACTGCGGTGCTCGCTCTCGTTTGTGTTGTTCCACTCTCGAACATCGCCTCGGCCACGACCTCAGCAACTACTAGTACGTACCTTCTCTACGTTGGCCATGGCGTCGGAGTCGCCGCCACGGCGAATCCGAACACTGGATGCAGCGAGGTTTCCCTCACCACCGACTTCATCCACTGGCGAAACATCACCCCGCCGCTCAAGGTTCCCAAGACAATGCCGAAGGGCACGTGCCTCTGCGTCTGGACCGGCGCGAGCTTCACCTCACCAGCCGTCGGCTGGCTCTTGGCTCGCAATGGAGGAAGCACCCAGACGATTCTGCGCCACACCCTCGACGGAGGAAGAACCTGGATCACGCAACCCGGTGGCGACACGGGGAGCAACGCTGGAGAGGAGACGATCAGCTTCGTCAACTCTCAGGTTGGGTGGCGTCAGCAGTTAGGCACTGGCTCCAACGGCAATTACGCACTCCAGCGGACCCTGGACGGGGGAATGACGTGGTCGACCCGTTCGTCCAGTCCTCGAAATTGGTGCCCGTTCACTAACGAAGTCTTCTCGTCGGCGTCAGTGGGATTCGCCTCCGCACCGTGGGCGAGTGCCATCAACTCCACTCACCTCTGGTGGACCCAGGACGGCGGCGTCGACTGGTCAACGTTGACCCTCCCCCGTCCGTCCCCGTTAGCGCGCAACGCTCGCGGACTCTACGGCGAGCCGGAGTTCTCTGGTCTCAATGGCGTAGTGCCGGTGGCCTATCCCGTCGGCCGCCACCAGGCCATCTACTTCTACGCAACCCACGACGGTGGCGTGACCTGGAAACTTGAGGTCGGTTCCCATTTGCCAATCGACGTGAGTGGAGCACTGACGATCGACCCCCAGACCGCCACGCAGGTGTGCAGTCTGGATGTTCGCGCGGCGTCGGGCCGTGTGGCTATCGTCACTGCAGCGAGTCCCGCGACCTGGTGGATTCTCCAGTCGGGGCCCAAGGGCGCGACCACGAGACTGGTCGTGGTCGCCGACGGAGCTGGGATCACCACCTACGGCATGAAGGACCTGCCCGCTACGACCGACCAATCGGACTTGGCTGCTTTGAACACCAATGATGCGCTCCTCACCCTCCCCATCCCCTACGGATACGAAACGACGTACGAAACGTCAGACGGCGGTGTGAAGTGGGAGAAGGTGACGCTTCCCGCCAAGCATTCGGTGGAGAGCCTCGTGACACCGGTCTGCGCGACATTGCAGCTGCGAATCACGTTAGGACATATTGGTGTCGCGTTAGGTCACGTCGGGATGTACTTCGTCGTCAAGAACACCGGGGCCAAGACGTGCGAACTCGACGGGTTCCCGACCGTTCAGATGATCGGGGGCACGAAGCATCTGGTCCCCACCATGGTCACGTTCGGTTCGGATTACACGGTGCCGCTCATCTCTGCGCGACTCACCCTTATCAAGTCGGGTGCCACTGCGGCCTTCATGTTGGGCTATGCCGATAGCACCGGCTACGGCCTTTCGAAGTGTCCGACGGCCCACACGCTTCGGATAACCCCACCGGGCGATCTAGCTACGCAAGACCTCCACCTCGAGATGGAACCGTACGGCGGTGCAGCCATTCAGAGCCTCGTGTGTGGCGAGATTGCGGTGTCGCCGATAGTGACGCTGGCCACGGCAAGGCGGTTCATGTGAAACGTGACTCTCGGCGGAAGACCGATCCACCTGCTTGACCTCGACACCTGGGTTAGTTTTGAAGTGTGGACATCATGTGACTGGACGCGTGTCCGTAGCGAACACCATCACCAATTGGTGACCGACCCTTTAGAGAGAAGGCATGATGAAATTCTTCGAGAAGAAGGACTCCTGCACTAGTCCTCGCGGTACATCGAAAGTGGCCATTGGTGCAGTCCCGCTGCTCGCCTTGGCCCTGGCTATTGGGCCAGCCGCCGGCGCGTCGGCGTCAGGTTCCGCGAACGCCCTAGTCGTCACCGGCGCACTGACGGGAACGCTCAAGATCGGACCTAACAGTGGATGCGACGCCAGTGCTAATGGCGTCACGCTCAGCTCCTTTACTACCTCACTTTCCTCGAAGAAATACAAGACCTGGTCGGTTACTGTCTTCGTCGCCAAGCCGGGCACTTACACGAAGTTCAAATTTCTGAAAAGTTCCTTTGTGCTTGAGACGAGCAACCTCACTGCCTGGGTTGCTACCAAGGGGACGATGACCATTACGAGCCACAGTGGTACGGTCAACCTCACCCTGGGAGCTCACGAGGGCGCCGCCACCGGCACGGTTCACGTCAAGGGCAGTTGGAGATGCAAGACCTGACCCGGTGCGCTCGTCCACGCACCGCGGCGGGGGCCGTCACTGCAGGGGACTTCGCTCAACCCAGGTGACCGGGACGTCTGACGTCAGACGCAAGCGATCTTCGGCTGGAGGCGGCTGCCCTGGCATCCCTTTCAATCCGTGACCAGACCCATTGGGAGTGCCACCTTGCCCTGGCTGTGGGTCGCGCTCGTTTGATAGTCCTACATCCTTTTGTAGGTGGCCCGACGTCATCGTCCTGCTACCAGGCACTGACACCTTGCCCAAGCCGGAGGCAGCGCTGAGATGCTGACGCCCCGCAAGGAAGTGGGCATTATGGGATCCAATTGACCGTGCTCAGGCCTTTGCAACATGGAATAGTTGAGTTCTGTGAGTGACGACACTGAGATCCATGAGCAAGCGACAACTTCGACTCAGGAGCCGTAAGTACGGCGCGATACGAGGTGGCACTGCCGGCCAGTGGATCTCGACTGGTGGAGCAAGGGTCCGTAGGCTTCCTCAGAGCCTCATACAGGATTTGCACGCACGTTGTTGGAGGTGAGTCAATGGTCGAGTTTGCAACACCCAATTTGGACCGCGGATGCGCGTACATAACGGGTCGATTCGGGGCAGTTGGTTCGCTGGCGAGTGCGCCCGTCATCCGATCGGGAACTGGTGGGCGTTTCTCGTCAACCCAGTTGAAGCTGTCAATGGCTGTCCGCTTGGCTACTGGATTCAAGGGAATAGCGAGGCGATCCTTAACCAGTGTCGGAGGCCCGACGCAACAGACACCCACCATGCATTGGCGGCTCGTGCCGCGTAAGTCCTGATTGGTATGGGAGGACCGATTGCAACAATCGACTGGCGAATCAGGTGATGGGACAATGATCCCTACCTGGCGCCTGGACTCGCTATGCGTGGTTCTTCGCAGGGCGGGGAATCAGGAGGACACCGGCCGAAGCGATTGCCAGCGCCGGAAGTACAATCAAAGTCGCATGCTCGCAAGAGTGGCGAGCGAATTGGCTACCATTCAAGTACATGGGGCGCCCGATGGATAACGAATCCGCAGAGATCATTAACCCTAAGTTCAAGATGTGGCTCCGGCCCGACGGGATCGTTCAACTCGTCTGGGTCCCTGCAACGGTCATGAGTTTTGAGGACGCGATCGCGGCTATCGACGCAATGGCCAAACTCACTGGCGGGCAACGATGCCCCCTGCTGGTGGACGCACACGATGCCGGACCGCAAGACCGGTCTGCGCGCTCGGAGTTCGCACGCCGGGGTGACCTCGTGTCGGCCGTCGCCATACTTGCTGGTACTCCACTCAGCCGGTTGGTGGGGAGTTTCTTCATCGCCGTAAGCAAACCAATGGCACCGACGAGGCTATTCGATGATGAGTCCTCCGCACTCACCTGGCTCACGAAGTTCACGAAGTGAGCACGACTCCAGAATCAGAGGACAAGACTTCTTCGCGAGTCCTGGATGCATCAGCGCCGGCTGTCATCGAACCACTCCCAGACCGAGACGACTTGCGAATTCACGACGTTGAGCGGCGTCTGGAAGAAATCGTGGGCACGATCCAGGAATTCGCAGTTCTCCGGTTCGATGCTCGCGCCGAGGTCAGCCCCCGCGGGGACATCGTCGATGCTGTCGCGGCGGGTGTCAATTTTCTCGGCGAGGAGCTTGAGGCATCGTACAGTGAGATCGAGCGCAAGGTCGCAGACCGAACTGCCGAACTTGACGTCATGACGCACGAACTCACCCGCCGAACACTTCACGACGAGCTGACTGGCCTGCCAAACCGCACCTTGTTCTGGGACCGTTTATCCCATCGCATGAGTCTCGCCGACCGACGCCATTCTTGTTTTGCGGTCATCCTTGTCGACATCGACAAGTTCAAGGAGACCAACGATACTTTGGGCCACGCCGTTGGAGATGAACTGCTGATTGATGTGGCGATGCGCATTCGCAGCGTGCTACGGGTAGGTGACAGCTCCGCCCGCATGAGCGGAGACGAGTTTCTTGTCCTTCTTGACGACGTGGGGTCGCCGGAGGCAGCACTGGTCCTTGCGAGCCGCCTCAACGCGGCGCTCCGGGAACCCTACGAAATGGGGCCTGACCGGCGGAGCATAACGACCAGCATGGGCGTCGCCGTGGGGCCGGAGGGGTTTGCAGAGGCAGATGCAATGGTCGCCGCTGCCGACGCTGCAATGTATGAGGCGAAGCAACGTGGCCCGGGACAGTGCGTGCTCTACAGCGAGATTGGTCGGAATTAGACAGCGCTTCAAGTCGAGAGTGGTCATGGAATGCGGCTGGATGAAGTCAGTCGCGACAATGTTCCCGAGTGACTTCTGCTGGGCCATCACAATGCTGTCGCATCGAGTTAGTGTCTTCAACGAACGAGCACAACGTCTTTGAGCGTCTCGGTCAGAAACGAGCATCACTGACGAAGAGTGCCGCGCCGCGCAACGGGGTCTCGCCAAGGGCGTCCAACCGTCCAAGGATCTGCTTTCGGGCCGCGTACTCTGCAGCCCGTGTGGGCGCCGCAGGGGCGCCGTGCAGAACGGCAAGGGTTCGCTCAACTACATGTGTCGCCATCACGGGAAGGGATGCGATCAACCCGCCAGGAGCAATAAGGGCTTCTTACGCGCTGCGGTCATGGGATTGTTGACGAGAATCGAGAAGAGCGGCTCCAAATGGCCATTCGTAAGCAGCTGGCTTGAGGGTCGCGGGAGGTGAAAGTCTCCGGCACTCCTTCACTCAATGTGCTGCTTAGTGAAGTCGGTCTCAAGGTACGATTGTTTGGGTCGGAGGCCCGACGTAGCAGGTTTGCAACCCGACACTGGCGGTTGCCCGACTGATCAGACTTCGTGTCGGAGACCCGACCCCAAAACTGAGACCCCCGAAGCGTCAGCAGCCCCAAGTCCTTCGCTTTGACCGACCAGTTTGACTCAGGGTCCCGGTCCCTGGCAGGTTGAGCCAATCGTGTCAACATACGGAGTCGGTCTTTGAGAGGAGTAACTCGTGGCGTACTGCACGAATTGTGGAACCCAAGATTCTCCAGGTCAGCGCTTCTGCGTAGTGTGCGGCACGGCCTTGCTCGCTCCTACGCGCGCGGCTGCCATGCCAGCAGTGCGGCCAGTCAGCTCCAATGAAGAAGCCCAAGTACTCATTGGCATTTCGCTTGACCCGCCTCGCCAGGCTCGCTGGTCGGTCTTCTTGCGACTGATTCTCGCTCTCCCTCTTTTCGTGGTCCTGTTCTTCATCGCGATTGCCGGTTTCTTCGCGACAATCGCGGCCTGGTTCGCCGCACTGTTCACGAAGCGCGTACCCGAAGGCATCCAACGATTCCTCACGAAGGTGCTTCGCTTCCACGCGAACCTGCTCGCCTACGAATTCCTTCTGACCCCTCGATGGCCCGGCATCACGCTCAACGAACGAGCGAACGACCAGGTACTTATCGAAGTCGATCACGCCGACCTGCGTCGTTCGTCGGTCTTCTTTCGTTGCGTACTCGCCTTTCCCGCGGGGATCGTCGGCCAAGCGCTCTCTCTTGGCTCGTATCCAATACTGCTGGTTATGTGGATCTGGGGCATCGTTGTCGGCCGAGAGTCGCGGACTTTGCATCAAGCGCTCGCCCTAGTGATGCGCTACCAGGTTCGGTACTTGGCCTACGCCTGCCTGCTCACGCCGACACAGCCGTTCAAGGGATTCCTGGGCGATGGCGAAGAACAGAAAGCAGACCAGCTATCGACCCTCACTGCGGGCTCGAGGCCGACAAGGTGGGGCGTCATCAAGTCCGGCCGAGTGATGGTCGTGATCGCACTGCTGCTCAGCGTTCCGATCTACGCGTTGCAGATCAGAGGCAACGACCTGCTCTTGACACCGTTCAAGTCAATCATCTCGCGCGCTCTCGTGGACGGCTCGAACATCAAGATCTCCGCTGCGATTAACCAGTTCGATTCGTCAGTGTCTACTTGCCAGTCGTCGACGTCACCAGGTTGCATGTCCCAGGCAGCACGGGATGCCTACAACGTCCTCTTGCAACAATCGTCGGTCCTCAACTCATTTACGATTTTTCCCTCTGACGTGCATAGCCAGTTGAACCGCTACGAACTTTCAATCGACACCTTGGAGAGCGAGTTGCTGCAAGTGGAAGACACGAAGTCAGTCCAGGCCCAACTGGACGTGATCGACAACCAATTCCAAACGACCATCGTTGCATTTGACAGTAGCTATATCGCCCTGAAAGTGAAACTCGCCGCTCGTCCATGGCCTTGAATAGTTTCGAAGGGTCGACCTCAACGTGCCGAATGAACGTTGGAGACGTAAATACACCGCTCGAAAGACATTCTGCATCTTCGATCGCAATCTGTTCTTTGAGAGTCAACCAATTCTCCCGGATCCGTGAATCGCTACTTGCAGGAACGCTGTAGTCGCAGTCGTCCTCCACGCTTCCAACCAATGGATAACGAGGCGAGACCGACGACTGCGAAACTTGCGGAAGTTCTCAACTCGCCAGTGCTGAAGATGGAGGTGCGGATGCCACCAATCACACGCACGAGCACAAAGGCGAAGCCGGTCGCCATTATCCGATCAGGACTCGGTGGCCACCTCTTCCGGGTCGGTGTATTACCGTTCGGGCCCCTCGTCACAATTCCCCACCTCAAACAGTTCCGCTAGAGATCACGATTCCGGCTAGTGAAAGACAGACTCAGGTGAGCTGTAGCGGTAGGAAGTATCGATGCGAGCTCAGGGAGGCAGATTCCTGAACGCCCCTTCGGGCATTCCTGGATGGAGCGGACTATCTGCGGACTTGACCCTATTGCTTGACCTTGACTCTCTCGGCGCACGCGGACGCCCTCACTCCGGCGATGTTCGTGGCCTCACCGCCACCCGCTACGACGTGCCCGTCTTCAGGCTCGCGATGGTGAACTGTGTCCCGATTGGTCGGGAGAGTTCTTCCACCCGTCGCCGTTGAGCGAGTGCTGGCAACCGACGATGGGGCCTCCGCCAGTGGCCGGGGTACCGGTGAACGTGGCCGCGATGCCTCGACCGTGGCCGACTCGCAATGCACGTCGGTCCTACGCGGAGCTGTGCTCGAGCAAGTTCCGAGAACTCGAAGGGCTAGCGGAAGAGGTCGGCCGTCGTTCGTACGCGCAGTGACACGTGCTCGCCGATGAAGGGACTGCGCCGCTGCGCCTCGGCGTGGGTGAGCTGCACCCACGACGACTCCCCCGAGCTAGTTTGGACGACAACGCGGACCTCGAAACCGAGGCGCACGACGTCGGTGACTCTGGCGTCGATCCCCAGTCCAACGTCACAGAGTTCGATGTCGTGTGGCCGGCAGGCGACGCCGTTCAGGACCGTCATCGGACCCAGGAATCCCTGGACGAAGTCGTTGGCCGGCTTGTCGTAGACCGTGTCGGGAGTGCCGACTTGCTCGATGCGGCCCTCGTTCAAGATCACCAGGCGGTCGGCGATCTCCATGGCCTCGATCTGGTCGTGCGTGACCAGGATCGTGGTGATCCCCAGTTCGTGCTGGAGCTCGCGCACCCAGCTCCTCAGCTCGCCTCGCACCTGGGCGTCGAGCGCGGCGAAGGGCTCGTCGAGCAACAGGACCTCGGGCTTGATGGCCAGCGCTCTGGCCAGTGCCATGCGCTGGCGCTGGCCTCCCGAGAGCTGTCTCGGATAGCGGTTGGCGAACGCCTCGAGGCGAACCAGGCTGAGCAGGTCATCGACCTCCCGGCGCAATTGGGCCTTGGGCACGCGCTGGACCTTCAGCCCATAGGCGACGTTGTCGAAGACGCTCAACTGGCGAAAGGGTGCGTAGTCCTGGAAGCAGAACCCGATGCGGCGATCTCGCACCGCCACGTTGGTTACGTCGCGGCCGCCCAGCTCGATGTGGCCGCTGTTCAGGGGCTCGAGTCCGGCGATGATGCGCAGCAGCGTCGACTTGCCCGAGCCCGACGGCCCGAGCAGGGCCGTCAGCGAGCCCTGGGGCACGTCGTCGCTGACGTCGTCGAGTACGAGGTCGCGACCGAAGTACTTGGTCACGCCGTTAAGCGAGATAGTCATGGCGCTTCCTTTCACGGTGCCGGGCTACGCCCAGGATCAGTAGCAGGACTATCGAGGCCAGCGCGAGCAGCGCAGCGCCCACGAAGCCTTGGTAGTCATTGAAATTATCAAAGTTCGCGCCGATGTTCAGGGTCAGCGTCTGGGTGACGAGGGCGATATTGCCCGAGATGATGAGCACGGCCCCGTACTCGCCAATGACCCTGGCCAGCGTCAGCGAGACGCCGTAGGCGGTCGCCCAGGTGATCGAGCGCATGGTGATGGTGCAGAAGATGCGCACCGGTCCGGCCCCGAGCGTCGCCGCGGTCTGCTCCTGGTGGTTGCCCATCTCTCGCAGTAGCGGTATGACCTGGCGCGAGACGAGGGGTAGCGACACGAATATTGACGCCATTACGATGCCGGGCAGCGAGAACATCACGTGCCATCCGAGCGCGGCGAGTCCGGACCCGAACCATCCGTTCTGCGCGTAGGCGAGTTCCAGGACCAGGCCGATGATAATCGGAGAGATGGCCAGCGGGATGTCGATGAGGGTGTCGATCGCCCTGGTCAGCCACGAGGGGTGGCGTACGATCCACAGCGACACCCCGACGCCGAAGAGCACGTTCAGGGGTACCGCGATCAGGGCAACTTTCGCGGTGAGGATCATCGCCGTGTCCATCTGGTGGTCGCCGAGCGCCCTGAAGAACGTGCCCAGCCCGTGGATCAGCGCCTGCTGGAAGACGAAGACGAGCGGCAGCCCGACCAAGGCTCCGACGTAGAGAAGCACGACCACGCGCAGGATCATCGAGGAGCGCCTCATCCCCGGGCCCTCGCGATTCGTCGCGACACGTAGCTGAAGGCCACGAGCAGTGCCAGGGCCAGGACCAGGAGCACGACGGCTACCGACGCGGCGCTGTTGGTCTGGCCCGACGTGGCGAGCGAGTAGATGTACGAGCTTGCCACCTGGGAGCGGTAGGGAAGGTTGTTCGAGATGAACACCACCGAGCCGTACTCCCCCACGGCGCGCGCGAAGGCCAGCCCGGTGCCGGTCAGCAGCGCCGGCGCCAGCGCTGGCAACGTAATCGTGCGAAAGACGCGTACGGGCGAGGCACCGAGCGTGGCGGCAGCCGATTCGGCGTTGAAGGTGAGCGACTCCAGGACCGGTTGGACCGACCGGACGGTGAACGGCAACGTCACGAACATGATGGCGACCGTGATGCCGATCCACGACCCGGTGATATTGACGTGGAACGGCGAGAGCGGTCCGTACAGCGTGTAGAACGTCACGCCGGCCACGACCGTGGGCAGCGCGAAGGGAAGGTCGACGATCGCGTTCAGGATCCCCTGTCCCGCGAAGCGGTCGCGCACCAGCACCCACGCGGTCGCCAGGCCCGCCACCGCGTTGAGCAGCGACGCCGCCAGCGCGCAGAGCAGCGTCAGGCGCAGCGCGTCGATCGACTCGCGCTGGGTGGCCGCGTCCCAGAAGGAGCCGAGGCCTTTGCTGAACGCGTTGGTCGCCAGCGCCGCGATCGGAATGAGCACGAGCAGGCTGAGGTAGGTGACGGCGAGGCTCTTGCCCGCGACTCGTACGACTCGCGCGGCCCCGCGGGCACCACCGAACAGCCGCCACTTGCGCGGAGGCTGTTCGGTGGGCTTCGAGAGTTCGGTACTAAGCGCTAGTACCGGCAAATTGCTCCAGATAGGTCACAATCCCCTGGGACGGGTAGGTCTTACTCTTCTTGGGGAACAGCACGCTGGAGGAGAAGAACTCGTTGTCGACGGTGTTCCAGCCGTCCCTGCCGAGGTTCTCCACGGTCAGCAAGTCAGTGGGCTTCTTGAAGGCCGCGAAGTCGCCCTTGGTCTGGGTCCACACCGTCTTCAGCACCGATCGGTAGCCGAGGCTCGCGAATATCCCTTGGCCCGCGGCGGAGAAGAGGTACTTGTAGAACGCGCTGGCCCCGGCGTTGGCGACCCCAGTCGTCGTGAGCGCGATCGGGTTCTCGATGAGCAGGGTCTGGGGCGGAGTGATGATCTTCACCGCGTCGCCATTCGCGACGGCCGCCAGCGCGTCGTCCTCGTAGTCCAGCAGGACGTTACCGGTGCCAGCGACGAAGGCCGCCAAGGCCGCCGAGCCGCTCGTCGGTTGGGCGACGGTGTGGGCGATCAGCGACTTCAGGTAGGCCTGAGCCTGATTGGGCTTCTTCTTCAGCGAGATCTGGGAGGCGTAACCGGCCAGCAGGTTCCACTTCGCGCTGCCCGACGTCAGCGGATTGGGTGTCACCACCTGGACACCGCTCTTGATCAGGCTGGCCCAGTTGGTGATGCCCAATGGGTTGCCGGAGCGAACCACGAAGACCACGACCGAATCGGTCACGATGCCCTTGGCCGAGTAGTTGGTCTGCTGCCTCTTGCCGGTCAGCGCGGCGTTCACGTGGCCGTAGGTCAGCTCCTGACTCGTCCAGTTCGAGGGTACCTTCCCTGCTCGCACGAGTTGTGTGACGTTCGTCTGGTACGAGAGGTTCACCAGGTCGGCGGCCTGTCCGTTGATCACGTTCTGCGTCTCGGTGTCCGAGGCACCGAAGGAGTTCGTGAAGGTGACGTTACGTCCGGCGGGCGTGGCCTGGAAGGCTGCCTCGAGTGCCTTGTACGCCGGCCCCACGACCGAGTAGCCAACGACATTCACGTTCGTCGGCGGCAGAGTCGTCGTCGTCGAAGCCGTGAGCGTCGTTGTCGTAGTCGTGTCGGCCTGAGCCGGCACCGAGGCCAGGGTGGAGAGCGGCAGGACCACGGCGGCGCCTAGGGCCGCGAGTCGTAACCTTCTGGTCGGGCGTAACTGCATAAACGAGGCTCCTTCTAATATTCTCTAGTAATTCACTAGCAGATATAGAGATAGTAGCCGATAGGTTGACCAAATCGCGACTTCCTCCGGGAAATCTTTCATTCACTGACGATCAACTGCGCACGGGGCCGTCCGACCATCCTGTTCGGTCCGCCCTGGAACCTGCCCCGGGTCTCAATCCATCCGGAATCGCTCGGGCCTGTTCCTCAGCGTTCGTCGCCCGTGCGCAGCAAGCCAAGCGACCACGCCGCCTTCCACAGGGACTCTCGAGCGCGCGGGTGCGCGGCCTGCTCGATGAGCAGGCGCGCCTGGGCGTGCTCGCTGCGGCCGAACAGCGACGCGAGGCCTTGCTCGGTCACCACCACCGAGTGCTGGAAGGAACAGACCGGGTCGTGGAGAAGCGGGATGAGGGTGGACGAGTCGGTCTTGTCGTGCCAGGAGCGAAGCGCCATGACGGCGTGGCCCCCGGCGGAGTGCAGGGCCCCGGTCACGAAATCCGGTTGCCCACCGAATCCCGAGTAGATGACTCCGTGGACGTAGCTGGCGTTGGCCTGCGCGTAGAGGTCGATCTGCAGCGCGGTGTTGATGGACAGCATGGATTGGTGCCGCGAGATGTTGGTCGGATCGTTGACGATCTCGGTGCGACGCATGACCAGCTGGGTGCTCTCGCCGGCCCATTCATAGAACTCGGGCGATCCGAAGAGGAACGACGCCGTCACGTTGCGCGCCGGGTCGAGCGCCCCGGCGCGGTCGAGACGCATCACCCCGTCGCTCACCAGCTCGGACCACACGCCCATTTCCCTCTTCCCGAGCATGTGGCCAACGGCGGCGTTGGGCAGCTGACCGATTCCCATCTGCAGGGTGCCGCCGTCGTTCGCCAGCGAGGCGACCCGTTCGCCGATCGCCAGGGCCGCGTCGTCGGGATCCCTCTCCGACGGTGAAGGCAGCGGCTGATCGACCTCGATTGCGACGTCGATCTGGTCGAGGTCGATCACGCCGTCGCCGCGGGTGTAGGGCATGTGAGAGTTCATCTGAGCGACCACGAGACCGCCCCGCCGCCTCACCTGTTCGATGGCGGCCGGAAGGATGTTGACCTCGACGCCGAGCGAGAGCTTCCCTCCCCTGGGGGTCGACGCGTGCACGAGCACCGCGTCGGGCGGTCGGGTCGTGTTGAAGAGCCTCGGCACGAGCGACAGGCGCATCGGCAGGTAGTCGAGCATCGCGTCCTCGCGCGCGCCGGGGCCCACGAATGGGGTCTCGGTGACGAAGCCGTCCCGGCGAGGCCAGCCCGACTGGACGTTCATCACGAAGGCCCGGCACCGCGGCAGGCTCGATTCCAGGATCCGCACCAACTCCCAGGGGGTGGCGTAGTTCCCCGACACCACGACTCGCGGCTCTGCACCCGGCAACGCCCGCAGGCGCTCGGCCACCACGGCTTCAGTGACAATTTCCATCGAGAACTACCTCTTTCCTGGCTCTAGGCGCCACACACCGCGGCCGGGCCGGGTTCGGCCAGGGCGTTCACTGCGTTCAGGTTATGGCGGGTGCACGCCTGGAGCCACGAGAGAGATCGGGGCGTCAGCCGGTCGCACACCCAGTCCCAGTGCAGCGAGACCATCTCTCCCTCGACCAGATGTTCGACGAAACCGGCGCCGTCCAGGCTTCGGCGAACCTGTTCGACCCGCTCGTCCCCCAGCACGAGGCGCGAGCCGACGAAATCCAGCGCGCGGCTGGTGACGCTCACCAGGTCGCCGTGCAGGGCCTCTACCCGCCCCCAGCGGATGCGGCACCGGTCCAGCACCTCCAGCGGCGGGCCTTCCATGCCGGCGCGCAGCAGTCCGAGCCAGGGGTAGACCGCGAAGACGTGGAAGCTGTGCTGGGGCACCCCGCCCGCTACTGCCGCCGACACCAGGGGCTCGAACCGCCTTCCGGCACGGCTCGAGAAGCGCTCGTCCAGAGACCCTGCGAGCACCGTCGGCGGAACCTGGAGCGACAGTCGGTTGCCCACCCAGTAGGCCTCGACGACTCGCCGGTCCAAGGGATCGTGCAGGCCGTTGCAGCCGGCAATTAGCTCCAGGTACGGCCAGGCGCCCTCGAACTGCCTCGCCAAATTCGCCAAGTGGTCCCACTGGCCACCCTGGCCGGCGGCCTGGAGCAGCGCCGCGGGGTCGTTGGGACCGCAGTAGCCGAGCGCGTTGGGTGGATAGGCGTAGCGTGCGAACAGTTCCGGTCCCGACGTCGGCGGCGCGCTCGGCGCGTGGAGGCTCACGATCTAACCGGCAGCTTCCCCCGTGGCGCCACGCGAAGGACGCTCGCCCCCACGACCAGGAGGGCTCCCAGCGCGATCAGGACGAGCCCCAGTGATGACCCGGCTGCGGTCGCGGTGCCGGCCACCAACTCCAGCAGCCAGGTGATGAGCGCGCTGGCCACCAGCACCGAGGTCACGTCGAGCGCGTTGGCGCGCGACAGCGCGGTCATCCAGGTCGCGACGTACGCGCCTAGCAGCAGACCGGTCCATAACGCCCAGCCGAGTTGGGTCGCGTTGAGTGTCAACAGGGTGCCCAGCGAACCGGTGGCGGCCAGGTAGGCCAGCAGTGCCGCGGCCCCGACGCCCATGCGCACGACCGACAGCGTGGCCGCAGACAGCGAGCGCAGCAGGTGCTTGGCGACTACGACCTCGACCGCCCACAGCACGGTCGCGGCCAGGACGTACATCTCGCCGCGGTTTGCTGAGAGGCGCCCGACGCCTCCGGTGAGCGTGACCTCGCCGACCATCAAGCACACGACCGCCGCGACGTTCCACCAACGAACGCGTTCGCGCAGGATGGGAACGGCGAGTACGGCGACCCAGATCACGAGCGTGTCGCGCCAGAAGGCCGCCGACGCCGGCTCGCTCTGGGCGAGCCCATTGAAGAACAGGACGAAGGCGAGCCCGCCTCCGATGACTCCTACGTACGCCAGGCCCAGCCAGCGACCCACGCCCGCGAGGCTCCTGGTCGCGGTCGCGGCGGCGCCCGGCTCGTGGGGATTCGCCGTCTCGCGGGGCGTCGCGAAGTTCGCCCGCATCGATCCGGCCCGCCGGCTCCGAGCGGTCCAAGCGGCCAGCATGGCGACCGTGAGGACCATCGCGGCCACCAGGTTCTTCGCCGTGGTGTACACCGCCGGCGACGACACGGCCCTTACGCCGTAGCTGTTGACGAAGACCGAGACTCCGCTGATCGCGGCGGTGACGCCCGCGACGTAGACGCCGCGCACCGGCTTGCTCGCCGCGCGTTCGCCCGCAGGGCTGTCGACGTTCATGAACGCACCTCACCTTCGTGGTCTCTTCGAGTCTCAGGGTTCCGGCCCCGCAGTTCGCTGCGCACGGCCTGTGCCTCGACCGAGTCCACCCGGTCGAGGGCGTAGCCGCTGTGCACCGTGAGCCACTCCCCTGGCGCGGGTGTCGGGCCATCCAGGGCGAGCAGCGACACGACGTGGCGCGCGCCGTCGACGTCCTCGACCTCGGCGACGCCGACGCCGGTGAGGCGAACGACCTGGTGCAGGCGGCTCATGCACATGCGCGCACCTCATCTATCAGGCCGAGCACCCGGCTGACCGCTTCGGGAACCGCTGCCTGCACGGCGGGGCTCAACCCCTCGCCGAAGTCGAACCTCTCTCCCTCGATCCCGACGACCACCAGCCGCGTTGGACACTGGTCCACTGCTCGCGCGAGGCGCACGACGCCGGCGAGGCCGATCCCGTGGGTGCTCGTCACGCCCCACGCGTCGTCGGGCTTGGTCTTCTCGTGCGCCGCGCCCGTGTCCACCTCGAGCACGCGGATCGTGCCGCCCGGCGCGCCCGATCGCAGCGCGTCGATCACCACCACCAGGTCGGCGTCGTTCCACTGGCCGAGCAGGTCGAGCGGGTCGCTGAGCGGACCTACGTCCCTGGCCAGCGAGCACTGCTCGGCGATCAGGGTTGCGACGAGCGGACCGGCACCGTCGTCACGCCGGTCCCGGCTCCCGAATCCGGCCACGACGACCCGGGCGCTGCGAGCAGCCGCGCTCACGTGCGCACCACCGACACGTCGAGGAAGTGGGCCGCGCACGAGATGCAGGGGTCGTGGTTGCGCACCGACTGCTCGCAGCGCCACTGCAGGTCGTGATCGCTGAGGTCCAGGCCGCCCTGGACCACGCGACGCAGGTCGTCTTCGATCGTCAGCTGGTTCTGCGACGTTGGCGGCACGATGCGGGCGCTGCGGATGATCCCCGCGTCGTCGATCTCGTACTGATGGAACAGCAGCCCCCGAGGCGCCTCGGTGGCGCCGGTGCCGATGCCGGCACGCGGCTCCACGAGGTCCGCGCTGGGCTCGGGCGGCTCGTAGGCCTCGACCAGTGCCAGGGCCTCATCGCACGCGGCGACCAGCTCGACGGCGCGCACCACGATGCTCTTGAACGGGTTGCTGCAGACGTCGCCAAGGCCGGCCGCGCGAGCGGCCTCGGCCGCCAGGGGCGCCAACTGAGCATTGTTCATGGCGTAGCGCGCCAGGGGGCCGGTCAGGTAGTGATCGGCGCCGCCCAGGCGTGCGTGCAACGCGGTCGAGCGCGCGACGTGCTCCTCGACGACCAGGTCGGCGAACTGGGCCACGGTGTAGTCGAGACCCTCCGAGGAGCTGGGCCGGCCCGCCTCGATGGCGTAGCGCTCAGGTTCGTGAAGCGCGACGAAGCGGTACTCGCCGACGACGTCGGGGAACTCGAAGCCGTGCACCCACGACACGGTGGCGAGGGCCCCGTCACGCGCCCGGCGCAGGGGCTCGGCCAGTGCCGCGATCGCACCGCGGTCCGGTGCACGGTAGAAGCCTCCGACCCTGACGTTGACCGGGTGCACCGCGCGCCCTCCGACCGTCTCCATGATCAGGTTGCCCGTGCGCTTGATCTCGAGCCCGCGCTCGACGGCGCGGCGATCGCGCTGGGCCAACTCGATCGCGTCCGCGCAGCTCAGGAAGTCCGGCGCGTGAAGCAGGTACACGTGCAGCGCGTGGCTCTGGATCCATTCGCCGCAGTAGAGCAGGCGGCGCAGCGCCCGTACCCGCTCGCTCACCGTCACGCCGCACACGTCCTCCATCGCCGCGCAGGCCGACATCTGGTACGCCACCGGGCAGATGCCGCAGATCCGCGCCGTGATATCGGGAGCCTCGCTGAAGTGACGACCGACCAGCAGCGCCTCGAAGTAGCGCGGCGGTTCGAATATCTCGAGCGCCACGTCGGTGACGATGTCGTCGTGGATCACCACCCGCAGCGAGCCCTCGCCCTCCACCCGCGAGATTCCCTCGATGCCGATGGTGCGGTCGGATTTCGAGCCGTGCGTCATGCGTCTCCTCGGGCGGACTGGCGCTCGCTCTCGGCGCGAAAGACCGGCGCGTTCGCGTTGAAGGTCCGAAACAGCCTGGAGACGAGTTCGCCCGTGGCGCCGTTGCGCGAGAGTTGGTCGGCCAGAGAAATGGTGTTGGCGCTTTGCGAAGGCCCGAAGCAACCGAAGCAGCCACGTCCAACTGACGGACAGAGCCCTCCGCATCCCGCGCGCGTCACCGGACCCAGGCAGGGCGTGGCGTTGGCGACCATGACGCACACGTTGCTCCGGCCCTTGCACTCCTGGCATACCGAATGGCCCGCGACCGCCGGTCGCCGACCGGCGAGGAACGCGAGCAGCACCTCGAGGAGCTGACGGCGGTCGATCGGGCATCCGTGGAGCTCGTAGTCCACCGCCACGTGGTCGCTGATCGGCGTGGACGTCTCGAGGGTCTTCAGGTACTCGGGATGGGCGTAAACGGTGCCCGCGTAGGCTCCCTCGGCGGCGAAGTTGCGCAGGCCCTGAATCCCCCCGGCTGTGGCGCAGGCCCCGATGGTGACGAGATGACGCGAGTCCCTGCGTACCTGTTGAATCCGCTCGGCGTCGTCGGGCGTCGTGATGGATCCTTCCACGAGCGAGATGTCGTAGGGACCGTCAGTCGATGTCCGCGACATCTCGGTGAAGTGGGCGATGCGCACAGCGCCGGCGAGGGCCAGCAACTCGTCCTCGCAGTCGAGCAGGCTGAGCTGGCAGCCGTCGCACGAGGCGAACTTCCACACGGCCAGCGTGGGCCTCGCGTCGGTCGCCGAGATCTCGCTCATCGCTCGCGCTCCGCCAGCAGATCGCTCACGACGCCGGCGTACGCCACCACCGGCCCGTCGCGGCACAGGAGGAACGGACCCAGTTGGCAGTGACCGCACCAGCCGAGGCCGCACTCCATGTTCCTCTCGAGCGACACCAGGATGGCGCGCTGGTCGACACCCATGTCGACCAGCGCGCGCGCCGTGAAGCGCATCATGATCTCGGGCCCGCAGATCAGTGCCCTCGTGCGGGCGGGGTCGAACGGGGCGCGGCCGAGCAGCGTCGTCACCAGGCCCACGCGCCCGCTCCACTGCGCCGAGGCGCGGTCGACGGTCAGGTCGACGTAGGCGCCGTCGTCGGCCCACGCCTGGAGGTCCTCGTTGAAGATGATCTGGGAGGGATCGCGCGCGCCGACCAGCACGAAGACGCGTCCGCCATTCTCGCGGCTCGCAGCCACCAGCTCTTGCACCGCGCCGCGAAGCGGCGCCAGGCCGATGCCGCCCGCCACCACGACGGTGTCGCGGTCGCGCCCGTCCTCGGAGCGGTCCCCTATTCGCCAGTCGCTCCCGAAGGGGCCGCGCACCCCGACCAGGTCGCCGACGTCGCTCTGGCACAGGGCGTGCGACACCGGACCGACGTCGCGCACCGTATGGCGCAGCGGGCCGGGGTCACGGGGTGCGCCGCTCAGGGAGATGGCGGCTTCTCCGATGCCGAAGGCGCTCAGCATGTTGAACTGGCCCGGACGGAACTCGAGACGAGTTCCCGACACCGGCTCCAGCTGGATCGTCACGACGTCATCGGTTTCTCGCCGCCGGCCCACGACGCGGTGCACGACCGGCGTCATCGCGCCGACCTGAGCGTCTGCGCGCGCCGCCGCGCCGCCGCCGCGCGGGCTTCGCTCAGCGCTCATTGGCTTCACCGTAGAGGTCCAGAAGGCGCATGCGCGTGGCCTGCAAGCGCGCCAGGATCTGGCCCGCGACCCTCTGCAGCAGCGCGTAGCCGAAGGCCGGGTCGTCCAGCGACTTGGCCCGCAGGCAGGCTCCGTCGATGGCGATGGCGCCGAGCGAGTCCTGGGCCCGCGCGTCGAACGTCCAGCGGTACGGCTCGATGAGCCAGCTCCACCCGACGACCTCACCGGGTCCGATGGTCTCGATCACGAGCTGGCCACGTCCGGGCTCGTGCACTTCGATCGCGGCGTGTCCGCGGCGAAGCAGGTAGAACGTGTCCGCCGACGCGCCCTCGGCGAAGAGCAGCGCCCCGGGCTCGAAGGCCACGTTTCGCGCGCAGCCCGCGACCAGGGCGATCGCGTCGCTGGAGAGGCCGTTCATCAGGGGATACGCCTCGAGCAGCTGGGTCATCGATGTCGTCACCGGGCCTCCTCTTCGACGTGGACGGCTCGGGCCGCCTCGTCGTCGCCTCGAATCGCGGCGGCTTCCTCGGTGATGTCTATGCCCACTGGGCACCACGTTATGCAGCGCCCGCAGCCGACGCAGCCCGAGGTGTCGAACTGGTCCCACCAGGTCGAGAGCTTGTGGGACATCCACTGGCGGTAGCGCGATGACGTCGACGCGCGTACCGGCCCGCCGTGCAGGTACGAGTGGTCCAGGTCGAAGCACGACGACCACGTGCGCGTTCGTTCGACGGCTCCGGACACGTCAGTCGTGTCTCGGAAGTCGCTGCAGAAACACGTGGGGCAGACCAGGGTGCAGTTGCCGCACGACAGGCACCGCTCGGCTATCTGGTCCCAACGGGGGCTCTCCATGCTGCGCGCAAGCAGTGCCGCCAGTCCTTCGGTCTGGAGATGACGATGCATCCGGTTGATCGACCGGTCGAGGGCTTGTGCACGCGCCGCGACGTCGGCGTCCGTGGCGCTGGTCGACGAGACTCCCGCCATGACCTCGGCGCCCCGGGCCGTGCCCACGCGCACCACGAAGCGGTGGCCATCGGCGTCGTCGAGCTCGAGCAGCGCCAGGTCGAACCCGGGGCCTGCCGAGGGTCCGCTGCCCATCGAAGCGCAGAAGCACGTGCCGCCCGGTGCCGTGCACTCGGCCACCACTACGAACAATCCCTCGCGGCGGGCGTCGTACCCGGTGTCGGGGCACGCTCCGTTCATCAGCACCTCGTCGAGCACGGAGATGGCCGCGACCTCACACGGACGCGCTCCGATGATGGCGAGCGGCCGGGCGCTCTTCGTCGGCTCGGTGAACCGCAGGGTGCCGTCCACGATCACGGCGCGCCACTGACGCTCGCGCGGCGCGAAGAACTCGGCCTTCCACGACCTGGCTCCGACGGCCCACTCGAAGAGGTGACCGTCATCCGAGTACTCAAGGCGGTAGCGGCCCGGCGACTGGGCGTCGCGCGCTCCGACGGGCAGGTCGGACGTGCCGCGCACCGCACCGGGCACGATTGCCCCGTCACCAATCGTCGGTCCCTTGGTCTCGTAGCCCAGGTCGCCCAGGCGGGCTATCAGATCGTTCAGCTGGTCCGGGCGAATAACGACCAGGTCCTCCACGTCCAGATTCGGTCCAAGTCCGCTTCGATCGTGGAGCGACATGTCTTCACTTAGCCCGCGTGCGTCGCAGCTTCGTGATGGCCGCGGTGCGCGGGGTCGGCCGCCTCGAGGAGCAGACGCCATTCGGCGCGGGCGATTGAGCGTCGGGCCGCCTCGATCGCGTCCGGATTGACCGAGATCGACGTGATGCCCAGGCGCACCAATCGCTCGGCGAACTCCGGGTGGTTGGACGGCGCCTGGCCGCAGAGCGAAGACGTGATGCCGGATTCGTGGGACCGGGTGATGATCGTTCCAATCGCGTCGAGCACCGCGTCATCGGACTCGTCGAAGAGGTCGGCGCAGGTCTGGGAGTCGCGGTCGACGCCGAGCATCAGCTGGGTCAGGTCGTTGCTCCCGATCGACACGCCCTTGATGCCCATCGCGGCGTACTCGGGAATGCGGTACGCGACCGACGGCACCTCGGCCATCACCCACAACGGCAATTCCCCGCCCACGGGGCTCGAGGCCACGAGCTCGAGACACGCCTCGAGCTCCCACTTGGTGCGCACGAACGGGATCATCAGCGTGATGTTCGGTGTCTCCTCGAAGACCTTGGCCAGCACGTCGAGCTCGAGGCGGAACACTTCGGGGTCGCGCACGTAACGGTAGCAACCCCGGTAGCCGATCATCGGATTCTCCTCGACCGGTTCGAACCGCTCGCCGCCTTCGAGGTTGGAGAACTCGTTGCTGCGGAAATCGATGCTCCGGTAGACGACCGGCCTGGTGCCGAAGGCCCGCGTGATGCGCAACAGCGAGTTCGCCATGGCGTCGACGAACGTCTTCTGCTCGCCGCGTTCGATCAGCAGCTTGGGGTGCACGCCACCGAGCGCGTCGGTCACCATGAACTCGGCGCGAAGCAGTCCGACGCCGTCGACGTCGAGGGCCGCCACTTCCTCGGCGTGCTCGGCGAAAGCGAGGTTGACGTACAGCCGAGTGGCCAGTGGCGGAGTGGTGTGCTCGCCTGTCGCGTGGGGCTCGGCGCCGCCCGTGGCGACGCTGATCGTGGCCGCGGAAGCCGACGTGTGGACGAGGTCTCCCTCGTAGACCGCGCCCTGGGCCCCGTCGACGGTCACGACCTCGCCGTTGCGCAGCACCGTTGTGGCGTTGCGGGCCCCGACCACGCAGGGCACGCCGAGCTCGCGCGACACGATCGCGGCGTGACAGGTGATGCCTCCCCCGTCGGTGATCAAGGCGCTGGCTCGGCGCATCGTCGGCACCCAGTCGGGGCTCGTCATCTTGGCGACCAGGATCTCGCCGGTGACCAACTGATCGCCCTGATCGGCGGACTGCAGTATTCGTACTGATCCCGCGGCACGGCCGCTCGAGGCAGCCAGGCCCTGGACCAGCGGCCGTCCCGCCTGGAGGTCGAGCTTCGCCTCGGGGGCCACGGTGTTCATGACGGTGATCGGTCGTGACTGCACGAGGTACAGTTTGCCTTCCGCCATGGCCCACTCGGTGTCCTGGGGCGAGCCGTAATGCGCCTCGGTCGCGAGGCCGAGCCGTGCGAGCTCAAGGGTCTGCTCGTCGGAAAGGACACGCGAGCTGGCCTCGCCGACCGCGAGGTCGACGTTCAGGTCCTTGCCGTCGGGCCCTCGGATGATCTTGAAGTCCTTGGTGCCCACCCGGACGTGAGCGAGCGTGGGTCCTTCCTTGGAGAGGATGTAGGTGTCGGGCTCAACTTCGCCGCTGACGACCACCTCGCCCTGTCCGAAGGCGGCTTCGATGACGATCCGGCTCGTGTCGCCGGTGGAGGGGTCGGCCGTGAACATCACGCCGGAGCGCTCCGAGGGGATCATCTCCTGGACGATCACCCCCATGGCGGGCACGTCGTCGAGCGCGCGGATGATCCGGTAGGAGATGACCCGTGCTCCGTAGAGCGAGGCCCAGCAGTCCACGATGTTGGTCAGGACTTCGTCATCGCCGCAGACGTTGGTGAACGTCGCGTTCATCCCCGCGAACGACGTGTCGCCGGCGTCCTCGCCGGTGCCCGACGAGCGAACCGCGACGCGAACCGTCTCGCCCAAGCGGTGGTACGCCTCCAGGATGGCGCTCGACAGGTCGCCCGGCAGCACAATGGTACGCAGCAGGCTCTGCGCCTCTTCGGACACGCGGTCGAGGTCGGCCGTACTCTCGACGTTCACGTCGGCGAACAGCTTGGCGAGCGCCTCGGAGATCCCCGCGCTCGCCACGGCGTACCGGTAGGCGTCGGCGGTTACCACGAAGCCTGGGGGGACGGGCAGGTCGGCGACCGTGAGTTCACCGAGATTCGCCCCCTTTCCACCAACTAGCGGGGCATCGCCCAGACGTATTTCTTCGAACCAGCGTATGAGTTCCACGATCGTTTCTCCGATCAATCGGTGCATTACTTTCCGCAATCATTCTGCTCCTTCTCGTGGTCGGTGTTGTAGGGCAAAAGGTCACTGAAAGCCCTTGCGGGACCGGTGGAGCGCACCGCCGGCGCCTGGCCGGACGTGCCATGCGCGTTGGCGATGACAATGGGCCTTTCGCCCCTAAGCGTCAATCCAGAACCTTCGCCATACTGAAGCCAGAATTCATTGCGGAAGTCCTGGCCCTTAGTCGGCAGCAACGCTCGACGAAGCTTCTAGCGGAGGAGGCGGATGATGCAAACCGTGTTCGTTAACCCTGAACGGTGCATTGGCTGCCTGCAGTGCGAGGTCGCCTGCGCGGTCGAGCATTCGGCGACCCGAGACCTGGCTCAGGCTTGGCGCGAATCGCCGGTTCCACGCACGCGAGTGCACGTCGAAGCCGGTCCAGTGCCGACCACGGCGTATCCGAACAAGTGCCGCCACTGCAATCCCGCGCCTTGCCAGAAGGTATGCCCGAGCGGGGCAATCACTCGCTCCGACGACGGGGACCTGGTCTTAATCGAACCAATGCGCTGCATTGGCTGCGCGATGTGCGCCGTCGTGTGCCCGTTTGACGTCCTGACGTTCCATCCGCTGGTGGGGGCTCTCGACCTCGAGACCGCGGTGGCCGTGAAGTGCGACGGGTGTGTCGATCGCGTGAGCCGGGGCGAGGTGCCCGCATGCGTCGAGAGCTGCAAGGTGAATGCGCTCATCTACGGAGAGATCAACGAGCTCATGGCCAGCGGGCGGCTGCGTGAGACCGGAGCGGTGCTGGCCTTGGCCGGGTCCGCGCCCACGCCGCCCATCGGCGGCGACCCACTCGCCGGGTGGCACTCATTCGGTGTCGCTCGGGCCGCGGCCGCACTGGAGGCGGTCGAGTGGCGAAGCAGCCGCAGGCCAGACACTCACGCGGGCGCGACGAGCGTGGTCGGCGACCCAGGGTCGCCGACGAATGAAATCCGAAACGAAGAGGAAGGCACTCAATGAGCACGACCAATGAAGTTGGCGGGCCCGGTCGCTTGACGGTCCACGATGATGCCCAGCAGATGATTGAGCGAGCCCGCGCCGAGGGCATCGAGACCGTGTGGGACCGACTCCACGCCCAAGAGCCGCAATGCGGCTACTGTCAGCTGGGTCTCAGCTGCCGCAACTGCGCGATGGGCCCCTGCCGGATCGACCCCTTCGGCGAAGGTCCTCAGAAGGGCGTCTGCGGCGCCGACGCCGACACGATCGTGGCCCGAAACCTCGGACGCACGATCGCCGCAGGATCTTCGTCCCACTCGGATCACGGCCGGGACGTCCTGGAGGTCTTCGCCGAAGTGGCCCACGGAGGTGCCAGTGGCTACCGGATCAACGACGAGGCCAAGTTGCGGCGCATTGCCGATGAACTGGGAATCGCCACCGAGGGACGCAGCACCACCGAGGTGGCAGTCGACCTGGCCGATGAACTCGTGGCGAACTACGGCAGCGCTAAGGGATCACTTTCCTTCGTCAGTCGAGTACCGGCGATTCGTCGCGAGAAGTGGGCCGGACTGTCCATCACGCCGAGGGGCATCGACCGCGAGAACGTGGAGATGATGCATCGAACGCACATGGGAGTGGACAACGATTACGTCAACCTGCTCCTGCACGCGCTTCGCACGAGTTTGGCCGATGGCTGGGGCGGCTCGATGATCGCGACCGAGTTGTCGGACATCATGTTCGGAACACCGAAGCCGGTAATATCGGAAGTCAACCTCGGAGTGCTCAAGACCGATCAGGTCAACATCGCCATGCACGGGCACAACCCGCTGCTCTCTGACGTTATAGTGGCGGCGGCCCAGGAGCCCGAGCTCGTGGAGCTGGCCAAGTCCTACGGCGCCAGCGGCATCAACATCGTCGGTCTGTGCTGCACCGGCAACGAGATGCTCATGCGCAAGGGCGTGCACATGGCGGGCAATCACCTCATGCAGGAGCTCGTCCTGGTCACCGGGGCGCTCGAGGCGATGGTCGTGGACTACCAGTGCATCATGCCGTCGGTCGTCGACGTCGCGAAGTGCTACCACACCAAGGTCATCTCGACTTCAGACAAAGCCAAGTTCCCCGGCGCGACGCACGTGTCGTTCGACCCTCACCGAGGTGCGGAGATCGCCCGCGACATCGTGCGCATGGCGGTCGAGGCCTATCCGAGCCGCAACCAGAGCCGAGTACGCATTCCGGTCCATCCCGTACGGATGATGGGCGGGTTCTCCGTCGAGGCCATTCTCGGCGCGCTGGGAGGCACGCCCCAGCCACTGATCGACGCGATCGTCGCCGGGACGATTCGAGGCGCGGTGGCGGTCGTAGGGTGCAACAACCCGAAGCTTCCCCAGGACCTCGAGCACATCGAGTTGACGCGGACGCTGATCGAGAACGACATCCTGGTCCTCGTCACCGGCTGCGCCGCTGTCGCGAACGGCAAGGCGGGTCAGATGATGCCGGAGTCGGCCGCGCTGGCCGGTCCGGGACTGCGCTCGGTGTGCGAGGCGCTCGGTATCCCGCCAGTGCTGCACATGGGCTCGTGCGTTGACAACAGTCGCATCATGCAGCTCGCAGCGGCCCTCGCCAACGCGCTCGGGGTCGACATCGACAGTCTCCCGCTGGCCGGTGCGGCCCCGGAGTGGTACTCGGAGAAGGCGGTCGCCATCGGCGCCTACGTCGTAGCCTCGGGAATCACCACGGTGCTCGGCGTGCAGCCGTCGATATTTGGCAGTTCGAACGTAGTGAACCTACTGGCCGGCGGGCTCGACGGAGTGGTCGGTGCCAAGTTCGCGGTCGAGCCCGATCCCTACAAGGCGGCTTTGCTGATTCGTCGACACATCGAGGCGAAGCGCCAAGGGTTGGGCCTTTCGCATACCGCGCCGGAACTGATCACCGCGAACGAATCCGGTGGCGAGCCGGTTCACGTCAACGCGCGGAGTTGAGAGCGTGTGTTCCACGGGCGAGCGGCGAGAGCGGGAAGTGGGTTGGGCGACTGGCGAGGGCGCGCGCGTCGTCGTCGTGGGCAAGGGTGGCGTCGGCAAGTCAACCCTCACCGCGATGCTGGCGCGGACGATGGCCCGATGCGGCGCCACCGTGGTCGCCGTTGATGCCGATGAGCAGCGCAATCTCGCTGCGACCCTCGGTCTCGACTCGTCGGCGATGTCGGCCATCGTCCCACTGGCCGGCGACGCCGACTATATCGAGGAGAAGACCGGTGCTCGACCGGGTGAGGGATCTGGCGCCATGCTGCGCCTCAATCCCGACACCGGCGACGTGGTGGACCGCCACGCGGTTGCGGCGCCCGACGGCGTACGCCTGTTGGTCATGGGTGGTGTGCCGCGCGCCGGAGGCGGATGCCTGTGCCCGGAGAACGCGCTTCTCGCCGCGACTCTGGCGAACATGCGCCTGCGTCGAGGCGAGATGGTCATCATGGACACGCACGCCGGCGTCGAGCACTTCGGCCGCGCCCTCGCACGAGGCTTCGACCGGGCCCTGGTGGTGGTCGAGCCGACCTTCAACTCGGTCCAGGTAGGGCTGGAGACCGCTCGCCTTGCCAGGGAGTTGGGCATCGTCGCAATTGACCTCATCGTGAACCGGTGCCGTGACCAGCAAGATCTGGCTCGCGCACTCGCCTACGTGCAAGGTATGGACGATTCGAAGTTCGGCTCCATTACTGCGCTGCCATTCGACCAAGCGCTGCTGGAGTGCGAGCCGTCCATCAGCGGGCTGAAGGACGACTCGCCTCTTGCGCTGGCCGTTACCCGGCTGTGTCGCCAGCTCTTCGAGGTTCAGCTCGACGGTTCCGAACAGGGCGCTCTGGCGGGGGTTCGCTGATGCGTGCGGTGGTCATCGGCACGGGTCCCGCGGGTATCACTGCTGCCGAGACACTGCGCCGTCTGGATCCGAGCGGCTCGGTCGTCGCGCTCTCGAGCGAGCCGTACGCTCCTTACTCCCCCGTCGCGCTGGCAGACCATTTCCTCACTGGCCGCGACGAGACGCTCTACTGGAAGGGCGAAGGAGTCGCGGAGCGACTGGGAATCGACGAGCGCCGCGAGAGTGTCGTCATGGCCGTTGACGTGGACAACCGTGAGGTCGTGCTCAGCGACGATAGCCGGATTCCTTTCGAAGGATTGGTGATCGCCTCGGGGAGCCGACTACACGCCCCGATTGAGGGCTCGGACCTCCCGGGCGTCTTTGATTTCAAGTCGCTGCGAATGGCCACCGACCTCGTGGGCCGTGTCCACCGAGGTGAAGCGCATTCGGCACTCATAGTGGGCAATGGCCTGATCGGGGTCGAATTGTCCCTCCTGCTGGTGGGCCTCGGAGTCGACGTGTCGATCATTGGACGGCGACCCTGGGTGATGCCCCGGGTCCTCGATCCGGCGACGGCGGCGATAGCCGAGAAGGGTCTGGTCGATCGAGGAGTGAAGTTGCTTCTCGGCGTCGAGGCCTCGGCCTTCGTCGGATCGCCGCGGGTCAACGGCGTCCGCCTGGCCGACGGGAAGATCCTCCAAGCCGACCTCGTGATCGCCGCTACCGGTGTCAAGCCCCACGTGGAGTTCCTCAAGGACTCACCAATCGTCTGCGAGTGGGGAATCCACGTCGACAACAAGATGCGCACGTCGGTCCCAGGCATCGTGGCGGCGGGAGACGTCGCTGAGGCCGCCGACTGGCTCACCGGTGAGCGCTTCGTGCACGCGATATTCCCCAACGCGGTCACGCAGGCCCCGGTTGCCGCCGCCAACCTCCTGGGCGCTAATCTGACGTACGACGGGGCAGAGGCCATGAACAGTTTGAAACACCTGGGAATCCCGATTGTTGCGATGGGGACTATCGACAAGCCCGATGACGTACTGAGATGGGAGTCCGCCGGCTGCCTGCGGGCCGTTTACCTGCGCGACGGGACGATCATCGGGGCTCAGTTGGCCGGCGACATTCGCTCGGCGGGGGTGTATCGGTCGCTCATGCTTCGTCGAGCCGACGTCACCTGCTTCGGGCGCGGTCTGGTGGAGCCGGACTTCAACATAGGCACCGTCGTATCGAACGCGCTCGTCTCAAGGTGACTGCTGTGTTGGCCGTGTTCAGTTCTCGACTTCCAAGGTCCGCGGCGAGGTCAGGTCTTCGATGGACGCTCTCAGTTCCCGCGTGGCCGCTGGGACGTTCACGAGTGCCCCACCCTCAACCGGTGACACCATGACGAACGTCATCGAGGTGAACAATCTCACGAAGAGGTTCGGCAAGCTCGCGGCGGTCGACGACGTCTCGTTCAGCGTTCGTCAGGGCGAGATCTTTGGACTGCTCGGCGAGAACGGCGCCGGCAAGACGACCACCATCGAGATCCTCGAAGGTTTCCAGCGGGCCGACCACGGAACGGCGCTGGTCCTGGGGGTCAATCCCTGCCTCGCCCATCGTGGCTGGCACGACCGGATCGGGCTCGTGCTCCAGGAATCGGACTTCGATCCGGTCCACACGGTCAACGAGACGCTGAAACTGTTCGCGAGTTTCTTCTCGAACCCGCGTGACGTGTCCGAGACGCTCAAAATGGTCGGGCTCACGGACAAGGCGGGTGAACGGGTGGGCCGTCTCTCGGGCGGGCAGAAGCGGCGGGTGGACGTGGCCCTCGGGATCATCGGCCACCCCGAAGTGCTCTTCCTCGACGAGCCCACGACGGGCTTCGATCCGGTCGCCCGCCGGGAGTTCTGGACCGTGATCGAAGGGCTGCGCGAGGTGGGCACCTCGATCGTGCTCACCACGCACTACATGGAGGAGGCCGAGCGGCTCTGCGACCGGCTCGCCATCATGGCCAAGGGCCAGATCGTGGCGGAGGGGACCTCGGCCGCGCTCATCAGTGCCATGGGCGCGACGACGATCCGCTTCGAGCTCCCGGCCGACGTGGAGGTCTCCACCCTGCGGTCCATCGCCGGAGCGGACTTCATTCTGCGCGACAACCTGGTCGAGGTGCTTCTGGGCACCGGCGTGGCGGAGGTGCTGCTGCGTCTGCTGCAATGGTCCGAGACGACGGGAGTCGTGCTGACCAGGCTCGAGGTCGTCAGGCCGACGCTGAACGACGTATTCCTGGGTGCCACCGGGTGTGACGAATGAGGTTCATGCGGCTCAGCGTCGCCCAAGCCGTCTACAACCTGCGGGCCTACCTGCGCAGCGCGCGCACCGTCGTGCTGGGCGTCGTCATGCCGGTCGGGCTGCTGGTGATCCTCAGCTGGGTCTTCGCTCACCAGGGCGAGATAGCGGCCGCGGCTGGCTACCAGATCAGCGCCATCGCGTTCTACGCGGGAGGTCTCACCGCGTACGGCCTCATGCTCGGGACCTTCACGGGCGTGATGGTCGCCGTCGTCAGTGCTCGCGAAGCCGGCTGGCTGAAGAGGTTCCGCGGCTCGCCCATGCCTCCCGGCGCCTACCTGGCGGGCCAGATCATCTTCAACGTCGTCATCTCGCTCGGACTCGTGATCGTCATGATGCTCATTGCGACGCTGGTCTACAGCCTGCACGTGCGCACGGTCGCCCTCGTGGCCGTCTTCTGCTATTCGCTGCTCGGCGTCTTCTGCTTCACCGCGATCGCGCTCGCCATCACCAAGGTCATCACGACCCCGGAGATGGCCTCGTCGGTCGGCCCGACCGCCACGATCACGCTGAGCTTCACCAGCGGCGTCTTCCTGCCCCCGGACCTGATGCCGCACTGGCTGACCAACGTTGCGAACTACCTGCCGCTCGAACCCCTCGCCCAGTCGATGCAGAGTGCCCTCGCCAGCACCGTCGGGACCGGTTTCCAGTTGAGGACGTTCGTCGTGCTGGGAATCTGGGGCGTGGTCGGGTTCGCAGTGGCGCAGTGGACGTTCACCTGGCAGCCGTTGCGGCGTTAGCCGGCGACACCGACGTTTCGTATGCAACCCAGGCCTTCGATGGACGTGAGCACCGCGTCGCCAACCCTCAGGAAGATCGGCGGCCTCTGTCCCTGGCCGACCCCGTGGGGACTGCCGGTGAAGATGATGTCGCCGGGTCGCAGCTCGCACACGCTCGAGATGTACGACACGAGCTCGCCCACGCCGAAGTTCATGTCGCTGGTGTTGGAGTCCTGGTACAAGACGCCGTTCACCTCGCACGTGATCTCGAGCGAGTCGGGGGTGGCGATCTCGTCGATGGTCGTGAGCCACGGACCGATCGGCGAGAAGTTCTCGTAGGACTTGCCGAGCGAGAACTGGGCCGAGGGTCCCTGCATCTGCAGGTCGCGACAACTCAGGTCGTTGCCCACGCAGTAGCCGGCCACGTACGCGAAGGCGTCGTCCGGCGAGACGTGGCGGCCGCGCCTGCCGATCACCACCACGAGCTCGGACTCCCAGTCGACGCGCGACGACGGTATCGGAAAGCAACTGTTCGCCCCGCCCAGCGAAGAGGCGAACTTGGTGAAGACCATCGGCTTGGCCGGCACCGTGAGATTCATCTCGAGCGCGTGGGTGCGGTAGTTGAGTCCGATGGCGAAGACCTGGCTCGGCCGGCTCACGACTGGCCCGAGGCGGGCGTCACCCAGCAGCTCATCCGGCGTCGTTGGCTCGGTGACGTCGGGACCGGCCTCGGCCAGCCATGAGCGCAGCTCGTCGAGCTGTCCCACGACAACGTCGGTGCTCGTGGAGAACCTCCCGGCCGACGCCCGCTCCACGTCGATGAGGCCATTGTCGGTGACGAGTGTGGCGCGGTTGTCGAGATTGGCTATGCGCATGTGGTCCTGTGGTTCCTTGGATTCGGCGACTTCGGCTTACGAAAGGCTACCGGCTGCGCACGAGGAGCCCGGTGCTCTGGCGACGTCCCTGGGACGGCGCACTACATTGTCCTCAGCAATGCCCTAGTCGTCAGGACCGTCGTGTCGCAACTATTCCGATCCCTCCAACTGCGCGACGTCGAGTTCGCGAACCGCACCTGGGTCAGCCCCATGTGCCAGTACTCTGCCGTGGACGGCCTCGTGGGAGCCTGGCACCTCGTCCACCTGGGCGTCCTGGCGACCGGCGGTGCCGGGCTGGTCATGGCCGAGGCCACCGGGGTGTTGCCCGAGGGGCGTATCTCGGTGAACTGCCCGGGCATCTGGAGCGAGGCACAGGTCGCCGCGTGGCGTCCGGTCGTCGATTTCGCCCACTCCCAGGGAACGAAGATAGGCATCCAGCTGGCACACGCGGGGCGCAAGGGCTCGACGCTTTCGCCCTGGGCCGACCATCTCATGGCGAGCGAGGAGGAGGGCGGCTGGACGGCCGTCGCGCCGAGCGCGTTGGCCTTCGAGGGCTACGACGTGCCCCACGCGCTGAGTTCGGCCGAGATCAACGCGACGGTCCAGGCGTTCGCCGCCGCCGCCACGAGGGCGACGTCGGCGGGCTTCGACGTCATCGAGCTGCACGCGGCGCACGGTTACCTCGCCCACCAGTTCCTCTCGCCCCTGTCGAATCGACGGTCGGACCAGTACGGAGGATCCTTCGAGAATCGCGTCAGGTTCCTCTGCGAGGTCGTCGAAGCGGTGCGAGCGGTGCTCGACAGTGGCGTCCCGCTCTTCGTTCGGATCTCGGCTACCGATTACACCGAGGGCGGCTGGGACCTTGGGCAGTCGGTCCGCCTGGCCAAGCAGCTCAAGGTGCTGGGCGTCGACCTCGTCGATGTCTCCTCGGGCGGCAACGTCGCCGGCGCGAGGATTCCGGTGGGCCCCGGCTACCAGGTTCACTTCGCCGAGACGATCCGCAGCGAGACCGAGCTGGCGACCAGCGCGGTGGGGCTGATCACCGAGCCCGAGCAGGCCGAGGAGATCGTCGCCTCGGGACGGGCCGACGCGGTGATGCTGGCACGGGCCAACCTGCGCAATCCCCGGTGGTCGCTCATGGCGGCCGAGAGGCTCGGCGAGTTCATTGTCTGGCCCCGTCAGCTGGAGCGGGCGCGCACGCTGCGCGCGTAGCCGTCTCGGTCCAGGGGCGTCGCCGAGGCCGCCCGGAGGGTACAATTGCCTTGCCAAGACCGGCTTGAGACCCGGTGTTCGTGTCGCGATGCGCGCGAAAGAGGACGTTGCAGAGAGGGTGATTCCAGCCGCTGGTTGGACACAGTATGGAGAAGAAGGATCCCTTCGTCTTGCGTCACCTCGCCGACGTCCAGCCCGACCTCTGGTGGCTCGACTCGGACCCGCTCGAGCCCGCCTCGCATTCCGCGCTGATCGGCGATATCGGTGCCGACCTCTGCGTGGTGGGGGCCGGCTACACCGGCCTGTGGACCGCGCTGCTCGCCAAGGAGCGTCACCCCGAGCGCGTCGTCGTCGTCGTTGAGCAGTTCGAGACTGGAGCGGGCGCCTCGGGCCGTAACGGCGGGTTCTGCTCCTACTCGCTGACCCACGGATTCGCCAACGGGATGCACCGGTTCGCCAAGGAGATGGACGTCATCGAGCGTCTGGGCCGCGAGAACCTCAACGAGATCGAGGCGACCATTGCGCGCTACGGCATCGAATGCGACTTCGAGCGCACCGGGGAGCTGCGGGTGGCCGTGGCGTCGTGGCAGCTGCGCGACATGCACGAGGAGGCGAAGCTGCGAAACGCGATGGGTGACCACGTGCAGGTCCTGAGCCGAGAAGAGGTCAGGGCGCGGGTGCACTCCCCCCTCTACGAAGGCGGCATCTTCGACCACGACGGGACCGCGCTGGTTGACCCCGCCCGCCTGGTCTGGGGACTCGAGCGGGCCTGCCTGTCGCTCGGCGTGCGGATCTTCGAGCAGTCCAAGGTGGAGCGGCTCGAGGACGTCGCCGGCGGGGTGCGGGTGCACACGTCCTACGGCTCGGTCACCGCGGCGCGGGTGGCGCTGGCGACCAATGTGTTCACCTCGCTCATTCGCAGCGCCCGCAAGTACGTGGTACCGGTGTACGACTACCAGCTGGTCACCGAGCCGCTCACCCCCGAGCAGCTCGAGAGCATCGGCTGGGACGGCCGCGAGGGAGTGGCCGACGCCGGCAACCAGTTCCACTACTACCGCCTGACGAAAGACCAGAGCATCCTCTGGGGAGGCTACGACGCCATCTACAACTTCCGCGGCAAGGTGCGGCGCGAGTACGAGTTCAACGCCGAGACCTACGCCACCCTGGCGGGACACTTCCTAAAGACGTTCCCCCAGCTCGCGGGCGTCAAGTTCACCCACGCCTGGGGCGGCGCGATCGACACCTGCACGCGGTTCTCCCCGTTCTGGGGGACCGCCCACCGCGGCAAGGTCGCCTACGTGCTCGGCTACACGGGCCTCGGGGTGGGCTCCACGCGGTTCGGTGCGGCGACCATGCTGGACCTGCTCGACGGTGTGCAGACCGAAGGCACCGCGCTCACCATGGTGAGGAAGAAGCCCATGCCGTTTCCGCCCGAGCCGCTGCGCTGGATCTTCATCCGAATCTCGCAGTGGGCCCTGAAGCGCGCCGACGAGCACGAAGGCCGACGGAACCTGTGGCTGAGGGCGATGGACCTGCTCGGCGTCGGCTTCGACTCGTAGAACACAGCAGCCCCGGCCGCTCGGGCCGGGGCTGCTGTGCGGGTCTGAGCCGAGGAGGTTTACTCCTCGGAGCCGAAGTTCAGGATCGACTGGAGCTCCGCCGCGCTGAGATCGCGCGGCTGCTCCCCTCGCGCCACCTTCTCGCTCTCAACGAAGTGCCGGATGTCCGTGACGACGTCGGGGTTGGCCAGCGTCGTGATGTCGCCCACGTCGGTGAAGTTCGAGATCGACGCGATGACCCGGCGCATGATCTTGCCCGAGCGGGTCTTGGGCATGTCGGCCACGATCCAGACGTTCTTGGGTCGGGCGATCTTGCCGATCTCCGTCTCGATCATTCGCGACACCTTTTCGGCCACGTCCACGCCCGGATCGACCCCGGGCTTGACCGCGATGTACATCTCGACGACGTGACCGCGGACCTCGTCGACCACCGGAACCGCGGCGGCCTCGGCGACCTCGTCGACCATGAGCGCCGCCGACTCGAGCTCCTTGGTGCCCAGACGGTGTCCGGATACGTTGATCACGTCGTCTACGCGGCCGAGGATCCGGTAGTAGCCGTCCTTGGCCTGCATCGCGCCGTCGTTGGCGAAGTACGGCCAGTCGTGCCAGTCCGTGCTCTTGGGGTCCTTGTTGTACTTCTCGTAGTACGTCTTGACGAACCGGTCGGGGTCGCCCCAGATGGTCTGGAAGATCCCCGGCCACGGGTTGCGGATGCAGATGTTGCCGGCGTGGCCGCTGCCGGCTTTCACCTCATCGCCGTTCTCGTCCAGGATCCGCGGGAAGATGCCGATGACGGCCGGTCCGCAGCTGCCCGGCTTCATCGCGTCCAGCGCCGGCAGGGTGCTCCCGAGGAAGCCTCCGTTCTCGGTCTGCCACCAGGTGTCGACGATCACGGCCTCACCCTTGCCGACGACCTCGTGGTACCAGCGCCACACGTCGGGCTCGATCGGTTCGCCCACGGTCGTCATGTGCTTGAAGTGGTAGTTGTACTTCGCCGGCTCGTCCGGTCCGACCTTGCGCAAGGTGCGGATCGTCGTGGGAGCGGTGTGGAACTGGGTCACTCCGAGTCTCTCGGCGATCCTCCACATGCGCCCGGCGTCGGGGTACGTGGGCACGCCCTCGTACATGACCGTGGTGGTGCCCAGGGCCAGCGGCCCGTAGACGATGTAGGAGTGCCCGGTGATCCAGCCGATGTCGGCCGCGCACCAGTACGTGTCCTCGGGGTGGATGTCCTGGTAGTACTTGGACGTTCCCGCCACGTACGAGAGGTAGCCGCCCGTGCTGTGCTGGCAGCCCTTGGGCTTGCCCGTGGTGCCGCTCGAGTACATGATGAACAGCGGCGCCTCGGCCGGCATCGAAACCGGGTCGACCAACTTGCCCTTGTACTCGGGCATGATCTCGTCGACGAAGAAGTCCCTGCCTGGAACCATCGGGCTCTTGGAGGCGTACTCGCCGGGGTTGCGGCGGAACACCAGCACCTTCTCAACCGTGACGCCGTCTTCGAGGGCCCTCGCTACTGCCTCATCAGCCTTGGCCTTGTGGTCCTGGAGCTCGCCGTTGCGGTAGTACCCATCCATGGTCACAAGGATCTTGCTCTTCGAGTCGGCGATGCGCCCGCCGCACGCGGAGCCGGAGAAGCCGCCGAAGACCTGGGAGTGAATGACGCCGAGGCGGGCGCACGCGAGCATCGCGATGGGCAGGTCCGGCACCATGGGCATGTGGAACGTCGCCACGTCGCCGGTCTCGACGCCGCAGAAGCCCTTCAGCAACGCGGCGAACTCGTTGACGCGCATGTAGAGCTCTTGATAGGTGATGACCTCGGTGTCGGTGTCCTCGGGCTCGGGCACCCAGATGATCGCCGCCTTGTTGCGGTCGGTCTTGAGGTGTCGGTCTACGCAGTTGTAGGAGGCGTTCAGCCGCCCGCCGACGAACCACTTCCAGAATGGCGCGTTGCTCGTGTCGAGGGTCGTGTGCCAATACTTGTCCCAGGTCAGAAGGTCGGCGTACTCCTTGAAGCACTCGGGATAGTTCTTCTCACTGAAGCGCTCGCGGATGCTCGGGTCGCTGGCGTTCGCCTGACCGATGAATTTCGCCGAAGGAGCGTAATACCCCTCCTCACGCCAGTGCACCGCGATCTGAGCCTCCGAGGCCTGATCCGACTCGAACTCTTCAGCCTCTTTGTCGCCCTTTTTTGACATACATCCCCTCCTTGTGAGGCAACGCGCGCGAGCACCTTGCCGATGACTGGTAAACACACTCAGATTGAAGCTTGATCCCCCATGCATTTTGCGACCACGAGATACTGCCCGTACGTTGTTCTATCACGGAAGAATTGATCTGACCACCGGTTCCGAGTCGGACGACGCCCGCTCCTCGGAGATTCAGGAACTGCTCCAGCACGCCAACAGCGCCCGAGCCGTGCGGCAGGGGCGCTGTTGGCGACTGATTCGGTGACGAGTCACCGTGCGCGCGTGCTATGCGCGCGGACCAACGGGCAGCAGGACCTTGCCGTGCGTGTCGTTGATGACACCGGCCGCCGAGGCGTACCAGGCGAGCAACGCCGTCAGGACTCCAAGGTATCCGCCTATCTTGACCATCTCGGTGTGCCCAGCTCCCCAGTTGCCAATTGTCAGGAAGATGAACGTTACGGTAAGGACTAAGAAAACAAGAAAAACTGCGGTTGACGTCTTGGCCGCAGCGACCGTCATGTACAGCGTGAAGATAGTCCACGCCAGCAAGTAAATCGCCACCGTGTCCGTCCCGGCCGGGATGGCCGGAATCTTCAAGAGCACATAGAAGCCAATCCAGAACGCGCCGTACGAGGTGAACGCCAGGGCACCGAAGGTGTTCCTGCGCACAAACTCCCACATACCTGCTGCGAACTGGGCAATGCCGCCGTAGACCAGTGCAAGAGCTAAGGCCGCAGCCGCCCCTCCACCGTGCCACCAGCCAGCATTGCTGACACTAAGACAAAACGTCGTCATGGCAAATCCGGCAAGGCCTAACGGCCCCGGATCAGCAACTCCTTGTTCGGACATTTAATTCCCCCCAATTGGTTGAACAACGAGTCACCGGGTTTGATGACTCAAAGTTGATTTAACACCATGAGGGACCGCCGCGCTGGGACCTTGATGGGTATTTTGTGAAGTGATTCACATCCAGCCGGGACGTTACCCCCCGGTATTTGTCGGAGATTGCCCACAATCCTTGACGTGCGACTGGGTCGCGAGGCGTCGATTTCAAAGTTGGGACCTAAGTCCCAACTTCGTTAGTCAAGCGCACGGCGAAACCCGCCAACGAAGGCCTCCACGCTGCTCGCGTCACCCCCGTCAAGGATGAGTTTCACGAGAGCGGAGCCGACGATGACGCCGTCGCTCTGTTCGCCAGCCTCCCGGGCCTGCTGGGGCGTCGTGATCCCGATGCCGACGTAGGTCGGCAGATCACTGACGGCGCGGATCGAAGCAACGACGCGCCCCGACTCGCCAGCGTCGCTGGCTCGCCCGGTCACTGCCATGCGCGCCGACGCGTAGACGAATCCCTCGCTCGCGTGCGCGATCCGCGCGACGCGGTCCGCGGTGGTCGACGGCGCGACCAGGAAGACGGTGGCCACGTCGCTCGCGTCGCAGGCCTGCTTCCAGTCGGCGGCTTCCTCGAGGGCGAGGTCGGGCACGATGGCGCCGATGATGTTGCTGGCGCGCAGCTTGCCGGCCGATCGCTCGAGCCCGTAGTGGTGGAAGATGTTGAAGTACGTCATGGCGATCATCGGGACCGGCGAGCCGAGCGCCGCCAGGTCGGCGCAGATCGAGTCCAAGGTGGTGCCCGCTTCGAGCGCACGCATCGCCGCGGCTTGGATGACGACGCCGTCCATCATTGGATCGGAGAACGGGATGCCAATCTCCACGGCGTCGGCCCCGGCGTGAACCGCCGCCTCGACGTGGCGCACCCAGTCGGGAGTGAGGCCGGCGACGAAGTAGGGCACGAGGGCCTTTCGCCCCGTGTCGCGTAGGTGGCGAAGCTGGACCTCGAGGCTCTTCACGACTCGCCGTTCAGGATTGCGCGAACCTGCGCCACGTCCTTGTCGCCGCGTCCGGAAAGGTTCAGCAGCACCGTCGATCCCCGGGGAATGGTGGTCCCGGCCTCGCGCGCGATCCACGCCACCGCGTGGGCGGTCTCGAGGGCTGGAATGATTCCTTCGAGCTCGCTCAACAGCTGGAGCGCCGGTATGACGTCCTGGTCGCCAATGGCGAAGTACTCGGCCCGGCCACTTTCGGCGAGGTACGCGTGTTCGGGCCCGATGCCGGGGTAGTCGAGACCCGCGGAGATGGAGTAGGCCTCCTCGATCTGGCCGAACTCGTCCTGGATCAGCAGCGACCTCATTCCGTGCAGGACCCCAGGCGACCCCTTGCCCACCGCCGACCCTCCGGCTGCCTCGATGCCGACGAGGCGCGACGTCGTGTTGGCGAAGCCCGCGAAGACGCCCGCGGCGTTCGATCCACCACCGACGCAGGCGACCACCACGTCGGGGGTGCCCACGCCGAGGTCCTCGAGCTGACGCGACGCCTCGTGGCCGATGATGCTCTGCATTTCGCGCACCATCCAGGGGAAGGGATGGGGTCCCATCACCGAGCCCAGGCAGTAGTGCGTGTCGGCCACGCAGGTCACCCACTCGCGCATGGCCTCGTTCACCGCGTCCTTCAGCGTGCGGCTGCCCGACGTCACCGGTACCACGGTCGCGCCCAGGAGCTCCATGCGAAAGACGTTGAGGGCTTGGCGCACGGTGTCGACCTCGCCCATGTAGACGGTGCACTCGAGACCGAGCCGAGCCGCCGCCGTCGCGGTCGCCACGCCGTGCTGGCCGGCGCCGGTCTCGGCGATGACGCGGTGCTTGCCCATCCGCTTGGTGAGCAGGGTCTGGCCGATGACGTTGTTGATCTTGTGCGAGCCAGTGTGGGCGAGGTCCTCTCGCTTGGCGAACAGTCGGATACCGAGCCGCTCCGAGAGACGCTCCAGCGGCGTCACGGGCGTCGGGCGTCCGGCGAACTCGCGCAGCACCTTGTGGTACTCGGCGAGGAAGGAGGGATCGCTCCACGCGTCGACGAAGGCCGTCTCGAGCTCCAGACAGGCCGGTATCAGCGCCTCGGGGACGAAGCGGCCTCCGAAATGCCCGAATCTCCCGCGCTCGTCCGGCGCTGACATGAACTGCGGCGGATCAGTCACGCGACTCCTCTCGGTGTTCGAAGAACGCCGACGCGCTCGCGACGAAGTCTCGCACGCGACGCGGGTCCTTACGCCCAGGCGCCGTCTCGACCCCCGAGGCCACGTCCGCACCCCAAGCGCCGGTCATGGCCAGGACCTCGGCAACATTCCCTGGGGTGAGGCCACCGGCCGCGATGAGCGGCCGCTGGAAGTGCCGCTGTGATACGTCGTTCCACGTGTGGGGGTCTCCGCTGCCCGGCCGGGGGCCATCGATCAGAACGGCGTCGACGCGGTGCTCGTCGAAGGTGACCAGCTCGTCGCTGGCGACCGGGATCGCCTTGATGATGGCGACGCCGCGGTCTCGAAGCTCGCCGAACAGCTCGTCAGAGAGTACGCCGTGCACCTGGGCCACCTCGACCCCCGTGGCGTCCACGGCCTCGCAGACGAACCTGGTCGTGTTGTCGCGGAACACCCCGACCCGGACGATGGAGCCCTTGGTCGCCGCGGCCAGGTCGCTCGCCTGGTCGAGCGACAGCTGGCGAGGCGACGCCGCGAGGATGAGCCCGAGGGCGTCGGCACCCGCCTCGATCACGCACTGCGCGTCCTCGAGCGTAGTGATGCCGCAGATCTTCACGAAGTGCGCCATGGCGGAGAGTTCAGGCACCAGGCACCCTCGCCACCGACGCGAAGGAGCGCACGGTGGCCTGGGGGGTCGCGGAGCGCACGAAGGTCTCACCCACGAGGATCGCGTCGAAGCCGGCCCGCGCGGCGTCCTCGACGTCGCGGCGCGTCGTGAGTCCGGATTCGACGACCGAGGTCACGCCCGCGGGCATGGCGCCAACCAGCGAGGCCGCCCGCTCGAAGCTCACCTCGAACGTGCGCAGGTCACGCTGATTGACGCCGATGAGGCGAGCTCCCTGGTCCAGCGCCCGGCGCAGCTCCTCGGCGTCGTGCACCTCGACCAGCGCGTCGAGGCCACACTGCTGGGCGACGTCGACGAAGAGCGCCAGCTCGTCGTCGTCCAGCGCGGCCACGATCAGCAGGACCGCACTTGCCCCCATGGCGGCCGTGTCGAGCACGTCGTTGGCGCTCAGCGTGAAGTCCTTGCGCAGCAGTGGTAGCGTCACCGCCGCTCTGACCTGGGCGAAGTCGTTGAGCGATCCTGAGAAATGGGGCTCATCGGTCAGCACCGAAATGGCGGCTGCTCCCCCGAGCTCGTAGGCGCGCGCCAGGGAGGGCGCGTCGAGATGCTCGTCGATCCAGCCCTTGGACGGCGAGCGGCGCTTGACCTCGGCGATGACCTTGATATCCGTGGTCGGCGCACCGCTCAAGGCGGCGAGCATCGATGGGCCCTCGTAGCGGACCGTTCCGAGGCGCTCTCGCCAATCGCGGGTATCGTCGCTGACCCGCGCGCGGTGAAAGGCCACGATGTCGTCGAGGTACGTTGGCGCCATCAATCAATCGTACCGGCGTCGCCGGGGCACCGGATCACGACTAACTTGTCGCTATGCCTGACCATCTCTCTGGAACCCGCATTGAGTAATTCGTTCTCCGCGGACGTCCTCAACCCGCTCGTGCGGGGCACGAACCTCGAGCGCGCCCAGGCTCGCGATGCCCTGCAGTTGATACTGGACGGGCAGATCGAGGGACTGCTGATCGCGAGCTTCCTAACGGCGCTCACGGCCAAGGGAGAGACCGCCGACGAGATGACCGGATTCATCGACGCCATGATCGCGTCGGCCGACACCTTCTCGATCGGCCCCGACGCTATCGACATAGTCGGCACCGGCGGCGACCAGTTGCATACGGTCAACATCTCCACCATGGCGTCGCTCGTGGTGGCTGGATGCGGGGTGCGGGTCGCCAAGCACGGCAATCGGGCCGCGTCGTCGTCGGTGGGTTCGGCCGACGTCCTCGACGCGCTCGGCGTGCGCCTCGACGCGCCGGCGGAGGTAGTCCGCGCCTGCGTCGAAGGCGCCGGGATCGGATTCCTGTTCGCCCCGACCTTCCATCACGCGCTCGGCTACCTGACACCGATCCGCCGGGCCCTGGGCTTTCGAACCATCTTCAACGTCCTCGGACCGCTCGCGAATCCGGCCCTCGTCGAGCGGTCCCTCGTCGGCGTGGCCCAGCACCAACTCCTCGGGCACATGGCCCAGGTGCTCCAGGCCCGCGGAATTCGCTACGCCATCCTCGTGAACGCCGACGACGGACTCGACGAGCTGTCGCTTGGTTCGCCGTCGACGCTGCACGTCATCACGCCTCAGAGCATCACCGTCGAGCGACTCGACGCGCCAGGCGTGCTGGGGCTGCACCACACGGCCCAAAGTCTGCGTGGCGGCGACACTCGCGAGAACGTGGAGGTCGTGCGGCGCTTCGTCGACGGCGAACGGGGTCCGGTCTTCGACGTGGTCTGCGCCAACGCGGCGCTCGCGCTGATGGTTGGCGCCAAGGCGACGTCGTTGAGCGAGGGCTTCGAGCTCGCGAGCGCCAGCGTCCTCGAAGGTCGCGCCGCGCTCGCACTGGAGCGACTGGTCGCGCTGTCCAACGCCTAGAGAAGCCGAAGTTCCTTCTTGTAGCGCTTGGCGTTGGCCACGTACGACGCGGCCTGGGACTCGATGATCTGCTCGCTGGAGAAATTCGACTTGATCTCGGCGGGCACGCCAAAGGCCAGCGAATTGGCGGGCACGTTCATCCGGTTGCGCACCACCGCCCCCGCCGCCACCGTGGCTCCGCTGAAGATGATGGCCTGGTGCAGCACGACCGACCCGCTGCCCACGAGCGCCCGGTCGTGGACGACGCATCCTTCCAGGTGCGCCAGGTGGCCGATGACGCAGTCGCTGCCGATGACGGTGGGGTACTCGCCGACGGCGTGTACGACCGCGCCGTCCTGGATGGACGTGCGTTCGCCCACGATGATCGAGCCATAGTCGCCTCGCAGCACCGCCCCGGGCCACACGGACGACTCGGCGCCGATGACGACGTCGCCGATGACCACGGCGTCAGGGTGCACAAAGGCGTCGGGATGGATCGTCGGAACGCGGTCACCGAGTGCGTAGATGGGCATTGGATCCTCCTAGTGGCTCAGCCACGAAATCAACTGATAGATGCGCCAGATGACGTAGATGACCGTGACCACGATAAAGAATCGCCAACGCCAGGGAATGGGCTCCCTGACCGGCGCCACGACGGCCTTGCCACAGACCTCGCACACCTCGCCCTCGACTGGCCGGTCGCACGTCTCGCACCACTGGGCCACTATTCGACTCGTACGCGCACGCGAAGCGGCTGTGAACCCAACTCGAAACGCTCGCGCAGCGAGCGCTCCACGTAGCGCATGTACGTCGCGGGCAGCTTGCCGGCCACGAACAGCGTGAAGGTCGGCGGCTCGATGGCCCCCTGGACCGCGTAGCGGATCTTGCCGGTCGGCGCGGGCTGCTTGATCTGCAGGTCGCGGATGGCGCGGTTGAGCGCCCCGGTCGGAACGCGCTTGACGTAGTCGGCGGCGGCGATGGAAAGCGCGGGCAGGATGCGGTGCACGCCCTTGCCCGACGTCGCCGTCGTCTTCATAACCGGCGCGTCGCCCAGGAACGCAAGCTTCTCGCCCACCGTCGCGAGCACGTTGTCGCGCTCCTCGACGGCCACGAGCTCCCACTTGTTCAGCACCACCAGCGACGGGCAGCCGGCCGCGGAGATTCGCTCGGCCAGGCGCTGATCCTGTCCGGTCGCTCCGACGGTCGCGTCGATCACCAGGATCGCGATGTCCGCCCGGTCCAGGGCGTCGAGGCTTCGCAGGACGGCGTACGTCTCGAGGCCGGCGGCGGTCTTGGCCCGACGGCGCATTCCGGCGGTGTCGATGAAGCGGATCAGGCCGGCGTCGGTGCTGACGACCGTGTCGATGGCGTCGCGGGTCGTGCCGGGCATGTCGTGAACGACCGAGCGCTCCTCGCCGATCAGCTGGTTGAAGAGCGTGGACTTGCCGACGTTGGGGCGTCCGACGATCGCCACGCGAAGCGCGCCGTCGTCGTCGGCCTCGGCCGCCTCCTCCACCTCGATCTGCTCGCCGAGCTGATCGACGATGAAATCGAGAAGATCGCCGGCCCCGCGCCCGTGCAGCGCACTCACCGTATGGGGGTCACCGGCGCCGAGGCTCAGGAACTCCCAGCTGTTGGCCTCGTGCTGGGTGTCATCGACCTTGTTCACCACGAGCGCCACCGGGCGGCCGCTGCGCAGCGCCCACCTGGCTGCGTGGGTGTCCTCGTCGACCATGCCCGTGGTCACGTCGGTCACCAGGAGAACCAGGTCGGCCTCGGACAGCGCCGTCTCGGCCTGCTGGGAGACCTTGCCCTCGAGGTCCGAGCCGGCCTCGAGCCAACCTCCCGTGTCGACGACGTCGAAGGTTAGCCCGCGCCACTCCACCTCGACCGACTTGCGGTCGCGGGTGACGCCGCGGTGCTCCTCGACCACGGCCACCCGCTTGCCCGCGAGTCGGTTGACGAGCGAGGACTTGCCCACGTTGGGGCGCCCGACGATGACCACCTGGGGCTTCTTCACGTTGAGACCATTCCTTTGGAGCGCACCGAGTCGAGGGTGGCGCGAAGATCGTGCCCCGTGGTGCGAACGGTGATCACGGGGTGCGCCAGATCATCCAGTGTAAGCCCGTCCAGGAACCGCCCTTCGGAGAGGCAGACGTCGGGCAGCAGACAGATGGTCGACACCGGCACGTCGGCGGTGGCTCGGATCAGGTCCTGGCCGGTGAGCAGGCCAGCCACCTTGATGTTTCCGCCGAAGTACGAGTTCACGACGGGCAGGATTCCTACGTCCGCGAAGCCGTGGCCGTCGAGGAGATCGCGCAGTATCGGAGCCGCGTACTCGCCCGTGATGACCATCACGTCGTCGCCGTGGCGGATCGAGACGTCGCCGCCACGCTCGGCGCGGTAGCCCCACGCCGGGGCGCCGTCGACCGACTGGAAGAATCCGGTGCCCAGCTTCGCCATCTCGGTCTGTTCCACGAAGCTCTCGATGAACGCGGCGACCAGACCGATGCCGTTCTCGGCCTGGTCGAGGCTTTCGAACTTGGTGGCCGGCGGCGGTGCCATCCCGGCGACGAGGTAGAACTCGTCGCTGGCGAAGACCGAAACCCGTCCGAGCAGCTCCTGCGTGAGAGCCTGGAAGCGGTCGGCCAGCGCCACGACGTGGCGCGCCTCGTTGGGCGTGTGCGAGCGCATCGTCTCGTCGCTGGAGAAGTCGCTGATGCCGATCGGCACGAGGGCCACCGACGCGAGGTCGGGGTACAGCGACAGCACGTCGTGCAGCGTGCGCTCGAGTTCGACGCCGTCGTTGACCCCGGGGCACACCACGACCTGCGCGTGCACCTCGATGCCGCCGCGCAGCAGCTCGCCCAGCCAGCGCAGGCTGGTCGCCCCGCGCGGGTTGCGCAGCATCTCGGCGCGCAGCCCCGGGTTGGTGGTGTGGATCGAGACGTAGAGCGGCGAGAGACCCTCCTCGATGACCCGTTCCAGGTCGAACTCGGTGAATCGCGTGAGGGTCGTGTAGTTGCCGTAGAGGAACGAGAGGCGGAAATCGTCGTCCTTGACGTAGAGCGAGCGGCGCATCCCCTTGGGCAGCTGGTAGATGAAGCAGAACGAGCAGTGGTTGTCGCAGGTGCGGATTCGGTCGAACACGGCCGAGTCGATCGCCAGTCCCAGGGGCTCACCTTCACCCTTGTGCACCGTAACCTTGCGCTGCAGGGGCTCGTCGGCCCGTTGCAGGACGAGGGTCACGCTCTCGCCGTCTATCAACTGCTGGTACTCGATGATGTCGCTCGGCTCTCGGCCGTTGACCGAAATCAGCTCGTCGCCGACCGCGATGTCCACCCGGGCGGCCGCAGAATCCGCGGAGATTGAGGAAATTCGGGCACCCGACACCCCTCCAGCCTAGGACCCCTTCGAGAAACGGGTTACTAGGCTTGGTCACGTGAGTGTCGACAAGGTAGTTCTCGCGGCGCCTCGGGGCTTCTGCGCCGGGGTCGAGAAGGCCATCAAGGCCCTGGACTGGATGACCCGCATCTTTGAACCGCCGGTCTTCTGCTACCACGAGATCGTCCACAACCAGTTCGTCGTCGACCATTTCCGGTCCCTCGGCGTCGTCTTCGTCGACGACGTCGCCGACGTGCCGAGCGGCGCGCCGGTCATGCTGAGCGCCCACGGCTCCCCCCCGCAGGTCATCGAGAGCGCCCGCCGGTCCGGGGGGACCGTGATCGACGCCGTCTGCCCGCTCGTCACCAAGGTCCACCACGAGCTCAAGGTCCGCGCGCGCAAGGGCTACACCATCCTCTACGTGGGCCACGAGGGTCACGAGGAGGCCGTGGGCACGATGGCCGTCGCCCCAAAGTCCGCGCACCTCATCGAATCGACCGGCGACATCGACGCGCTGAGCGGCCGCGAGGGCCCCTTCGCCCTGCTGAGCCAGACCACCCTGAGCCTCGACGAATGGCAGCACCTGCGCGAGTACGCCGAGCAGACGTTCCCCGACATCTGGATGCCCAATCGCAGCGACCTCTGCTTCGCGACCACAAACCGCCAGGCCGCGCTGCGGGCGATCGCCGCCGACGCCGACGCCGTCATCGTGATCGGCTCGGCGAACTCGTCGAACACCGTCGCGCTTGCCCAGGTGGCCGAGGCCGTGGGATGCGCGCGCGTCCTGCGGGTGAATCGCGCCAGCGAGCTTCCCGACGACCTGACGGGCGTCGTGGCGGTCACCGCCGGGGCCTCAGCCCCCGAGTCGCTCGTCAACGAGGTGCTCGAGTTCCTCGATCCCGCCAACGGTGTCGAGGTCCGCTCGGTCACGGTGGAGGACGAGTACTTCCCGCCTCCCCCCGAGCTGCGAGAGATGCTCAAGGCCCTGTCGGCCGCGCTGGATCTCGTCCTCGCCACGCCCCTCACGTCGACCTTCGACGGTCAGGCCGATCGGGATTTCACCGCCGCTCAGGTCCTTTCGGCCACCGGACGGTGAGTTCAGGGCAAATCCTGCGAAAGGCTATTGTTTGTCCGTGAATTCATTCCCGAGCATGGACGTCTCGACGCGCGAGCAGTGGATGACCATTGTGGATGAAACGATCGCCGCCCAGCCCCGCGTGGGCCGCCAGCTCCTGTCGATGATCCGGGGACTGGGGACCATCACCGACGGCTTCGCCGGCGAGTGGGATCAGAGGTCATTTGATCCGGCGTATTGCTCGGAGCCCCTCGAGCACTTCGAGCCGATCGTGCTGCGCGTGTTCGCTCGAGCAAAGTCCATCTAAGGAGCATCATGGCCAAATTTGATCTGGAAAAACGTCGCATCACGCGCCTGCGCGCCTACGCGATCGAGCAGGCCCTCGCCCGCCTCGAGAGTGACCGGCCGGGCTTCACGCCTGAGGCGATCGTCGCCTCCATCTGCGCCTACGAGGAGGAGGGCAACATCGGCGGCGTGCTGGACAAGATGCCCACCGATATCAACGGCCAGCCCTACACGACCCTCGTCGTGGTGGACGGCGGCGACGACAAGACGGCCGAGATCGCCCGGTCCTATCCGGGCGTCGTGGTCATCGTGTTCCCCGTGAACCTCGGCCACGGCGTGGCCCTGCAGGTCACCTACCGCTACTGCATCTCCCATGACGTCAAGTACGTCGTCACCCTCGACGCCGACGGCCAGAACGACCCCGCCGAGATCCCCCAAATCCTGGCCCCGCTCGTCGCCGACCAGGCCGACTTCGTGGTCGCGAGCCGCCGACTCGGCGTGGACAAGACCTCGGACCGGTTCCGAAAGACGGGCGTGTGGGTCTTCTCGTTCATCATGAACCGCATGACGGGCGCCAAACTGACCGACACCTCGACCGGCTACCGGGCGCTGCGCGTGACGATGCTGGCCGACGTGGTCGACCGGCTCCAGCAGGAGCAGTACCAGACCGCTGAGCTGCTCATCACCTGCCTGAAGCGTGGATGGCGCGCCGGCGAGGTGCCCACCGTGTGGCACCCGCGCTTCTCGGGCACGACCAAGAAGGGCAAGAACTGGCTCTTCGGGTTCCGCTACGCGAGGGTCGTCTTCGGCACGTGGTGGCGCGAGCGTTAACTCGCCCTGAGGGCCTCGTCGTACGCCGCCTGGAGCCCCTGGCGCAACTCCTCGGTCTTGGCCGTGATCGCCGATCTCGACACGCGCCCCTCGGACGTCGGCGGCGTGATCGGCGCGCCGATCACGATGCGGATCCGCACTAGACGAGGGAGCTTGGCGCCCAGCGGCAGGGCCCGGTCGCTGCCCGCGATGCCGACCGGCACCACCGTGGCCCCGGTGCGCGCGGCGATGAACATGGCGCCGTCCTGGAGCGGGCCGACGAGGGGTCCCTCCTTGCGGGTGCCCTCCGGGAAGAGAACCAGCGCCTGGCCCTGGCGCAGGACCTCCTGGGCCGAGTTCATCGAGTCGCGGTCCGTCGTCGCGCCCCGGTGGATGGGGAAGGCGCCCAGGTGGACCAGCAGTCGGCCGAAGGGTGCGAACTTGAAGATCCCGTCCTTGGCCATGAAGAAGACCTTGCGCGGAGAGATGAACAGGGTGAACGCGAAGTCGACGTTCGAGCGGTGGATCGGCGCGATCAGCACCGGCCCCTCCAGGGGAATGTTCTCCTGGCCGGTCACCGTAGGGCGGAAGAGGAGTCGCGAGAGGCCCGAGAGGATGGCCGCCACGACGTGGTAGGCGACCGTCTTGTCGGGGTTCAGTTCGACTGTCGAGCGCTCAGGCATTCAATGATCTCCCCCGCTACCTCGTCCACAGTACGGCCGGTGGTGTCCAGCACGAGCGCATCGTCGGATTGACGCAGCGGCGAGGCGTCGCGCGTCAGGTCGGCCTCGTCGCGCCGCGACACCGACGCGGCGCTCTCGTCGCCCCGGCGACGAGAGCGTTCCATGGGCGACGCCGTCAGGAATATTTTGAGCGTGGCGTCGGGGAAGACCACGGTGGTGATGTCGCGCCCCTCGACGACGGTGCCCACGGGCTGCTGGGCGGCCCACTCGCGCTGGCGCGCAACCATCGCCCGGCGCACGAGCGGATTCGCGGCCACCACCGAGACGGCCTCGTTGACGCGGTCGTTGCGGATCTCGTCTTCGACGTCGCGGCCGTTGACCGTGACGCGCGGCAGCGTCGTGAGGGTGACCTCGCTCGCGAGCCGGCCCAGGACCTGCTCATCGTGAACGTCGAGCCCGCGCGACAGCGCCTCGCACGTGACGGCCCGGTACATGGCGCCCGTGTCGAGGAACGACCACCCCAGCTCGCGGGCGACCTGGCGCGCCACCGTGGACTTGCCCGAGCCGGCCGGACCGTCGATGGCGATGATCTGGTGGCTCATTGCAATGATGCTACGTCGTCGAAAAAATGGGGATAGCTCGATGCGACCGTCTGCGCGCCCGAGATGACGCAGCCCCCGCCGGCCCACCCGGCGACGGCGCTCGCCATGACGATGCGGTGGTCGAGTTGCGCGTCGATGCGGAAGTGCGCGAAGGCGCTCGCGCTGCCGAGGCCCTCGATGAAGAAGTCGTCGCCCTCCTCCCACACCCGACATCCCAGCAGCCTGGCCAGCCTCATCGATCCGGTGAAGCGGTCGGACTCCTTGAGCCGCAGTTCGCCCATGTCGCGGAAGGCGGTGATCCCGCTGGCCGCCGCGGCGGCCACGGCGAGGACGGGGACCTCGTCCACCGAGGGTATCTCGCGGGACTGGACCTCGCTGGCGACCAGGGTCGAGCTCTGGCTGAGCAGCGAGGTCCCCGTCGCGCGGTTCTCGAGCGCGACCCGAGCTCCCATCCGCGCCAGCACCCCGACGAATCCCACGCGCTCGGGAGCGCTGTCGACGCCCACCACTTCGAGCGACGCGTCCGCGTGCACGGCTCCCAGCACCGCGAAGAAGGCCGCCTGGGACGGGTCACCCGGCACCCGCCACGCCGTGGCGTTCGGGCGGGCGGGAACGATGGTCACGACTCGCCCGGTGCCCTCGTCGACGCTGCGCACGTCGAGGCCGGCCTGGCGCAGCATGTCCTCGGTCGTCGTGCGGGTGCGGTGGTCCTCGCGCACCGTGGTGGGGCCGGTCGCCGCGAGCGCGGCGAAGAGGATCGACGACTTGACCTGCGCGCTGGCTCGGGGAACGTGGTAGTCGATCGCCCGCAAGGTCACGGCGCCCTCGATGGTCAACGGCGCCGTGACGCGGTGGCCGTGGCCGGTGACGCGAGCGCCCATCAGCGAGAGCGGAACGGCGATGCGGTCCATGGGCCGCTTGGAGAGCGACGGGTCGCCGACCAGGGTGTGCACCCCTTCGACCCCGCTCACGATTCCCGACAGGAGCCGCATGGTCGTTCCGGAATTACCGCAGTCGAGCTCGCCCGTGGTGGGCGCCAGTCCCTCCCGGGGTCCGACGATCCGCACGACCTTCGCCTCGTCGGTGCGCGAGGCCCCGAGGCTCACCATGATGGCGCTGGTCGACGCGACGTCGTGGCCCGGCGAGAGGCCCTCGATCGTGCTCTCGCCGCTGGCCAAGGCGCTGATCATCAGCGCCCGATGCGACGCGCTCTTGTCGCCCGGGACGCGCAGCGAGCCGTGAAGCCTCTGCGCGTGAACGACGCTGCGTACCTGGCTCACTGCTCGCGAACCACCTGGAAGCCCAGTTCGCCGAGCGCCGCAGCGAGGAGCTGCGCCTGGGTGGCGTCGACGGCCAGCAGCAGCGTCCCGCCCGCTCTCTCGATGCCGTGGGCGATCTCGATGTCGTAGATGTTCACCGCCAGCTCCGAGGCAGCCATCGTCACGTTGGCCAGGACACCTGGTCGGTCGCTCACGGCGACGCGCAGGTAGGCCAGGTTGTCCGAGCTCAGGGCGCGTCCGGGCAGCTGGCGTCGGGCGATCGACGCCGACTGGAGGCTGGATTCGATGGTGGCGCGCCGCCCGGCACCCAAGGCCTGGCGCAGGGTCTCGAGGCGCTCCTGGAGCGACTCGAGCGTCTGGTCGATGGCGTCACGGTTCTCGAACAGGATGTCGGGCCAGATCGTCGGGTCCCCGGCCGCGATGCGGGTCATGTCGCGAAATCCCCCGGCGGCCAGCTGCAGCAGGACCGGATCGTCCTCGGCGGCCTTGGTCGCCTCGTTCATGAGCGCACCGGCCAGCAGGTGAGGGACGTGGCTCGCCAGGGCGACCAGGCGGTCGTGGTCGTGCGCGTCGATCGCCACCACGCTGGCCCCGATCTCGCGCAGCACCCCGTGCAGCGTGCTGTAGGTCTCGGGGAGGGTTCGGCGTGTCGGCGTCAGCACCCACGTGCATCCTCGAAAGAGGTCCGCGCTCGCTCCGCCCAGCCCGCGCTGCTCCGAGCCGGCCATCGGATGGCCGCCCAGGAATCGCGGGTCGGCGACGGCGTCGACGATCGAGGACTTGACGCCGGCGACGTCGGTAACGATGAGTCGCGGATTCGTGCTCCCCGCCAGCATCTGGTTGGCCACTTCAGCCACGGCCCCGGCGGGTGTGGCGACGACGATCAGGTCGTGCTCGGCGCCGGGGGCGGGCCCGCGGATGACGGCCGCGTCGCGGGCTCGCTCGAGGGTGGCGTCGTCGAGGTCCCAACCAGTGACCTCCCAACCAGCCGCGCCCAGCGCCAGCGCCACCGACGAGCCGATGAGGCCCAGGCCGACGACGTGGGCGCGCCGCCTAGCCGGGGAGGTCATCGCGGAGTGACTGCGCGTCGCGCAGGTAGACGTGGCGGACGTCGGCACGCGCACGAGTGGTGTAGATGTGCATCAGGACCCGGATGCAGTGCTGCTTCGAGTTCGGCACGTCGATCTCGCTCGCGCACAGCAGGGGGATGTCACCGAATCCGATGCCTCGCGCGCCAGTCGCCGGAAAGGCCGAGGTCAGGTCGGTCGTCGTCGTGAAGACGATGCTGATGACGTCATCGTGCTCGAGGGCGTTGCGCTCCATCATCGCCGCCAGGAGTTCCTGGGTCGCCTCGGTGATCTGTTCGGGAGTGTCGTTCGAGCACGTCGTCGCCCCGCGAACGCCCCGAACGATTGGAGAAGTCATGAAGGCATCGTAGATGCGATTTCATCGGTCATCCCGACGGCCTCCATAAGTCGGCGCACTTCGCTTATCGAGAGCTGGCGTGAGGACCCGGGACTCAGGGTGGCGTCCTGGAGCGGCCCGATGCGCGTTCGCACGAGGCGGGTGACGTCGTGGCCCACCGCGGAACACATTCGCCGGACCTGGCGGTTGCGCCCCTCGTGGATGACGATGCGCAGCAGCCCTTCGCTCACCCGACTCACCTGGGCCGGGCTCGTGAGCCCGTCGTCGAGTTCGACTCCTTCGCGCAGCCGTCGAATCGCCGCGGGCGAGGGGTCCCCCTCGACCCGGGCCAGGTACTCCTTGGCGATGCCCGAACTGGGGTGAGTGAGCAGGTGCGCGAGCCGACCGTCGTTGGTCAGTATCAAGAGACCCTCGGTGTTCATGTCGAGGCGCCCGACCGGGAATATCCGGACCTGGGACTCGACGAGGTTGAGCACCGTGGTGCGCCCCTGGGGGTCCGAGGCGGTGGTCACCACCCCGTCGGGCTTGTTGAGCAGGTAGTAGACCATGCTCTGGGCAGTGGGCGCCAGCGTGCCGTCCACGCAGATGATCTGGCGGTCGGGGTCGACGCGGTTCCCGAGCTCGGCCACGCGCCCGTCGATGGTCACTCGACCCTCGGTGATCAGGACCTCGCACGACCGGCGCGAGCCGAAACCGGCGCGAGCCAGGGTCTTCTGGAGGCGCTCGCCCTCTTCCAACTAGATGTCCTCGACCATGTCGGCCACCAAGAACATCTCGTCGACGATCTCGTTGGCCATCGCGACGGGCGGCATGAACTCCTCGATCGGGGGAAGGTCGCGCAGCGCCGCGAGGCCCATCCGGTCGAGAAACGACTCGGTGGTCCCGTAGAGAATCGGCTGGCCGGGCCCCGCGGCGCGACCCTGCTCTTCGATGTAGCCGCGCTGCTCGAGGAGCCGGCAGACGCCGTCCACGTTGACCCCGCGCAGGGCAGTAATCTGCGCGCGCGAAATGGGCTGGCGGTAGGCAATGATGGCCAGCGTCTCGAGAGCGGCCGAGCTCAGCCGATGCGACACGTCGCGGTTGGCGAACTTGACCACCCACTGGGCGACGTCGGGCGACGACTGCATGACCCACCCGCTGGCCAGTTCCACGATCTGGAATCCGCGACGGTCGTCGACGAACTCCTGGCGCAGCGCGCGCAGCGCCGCGAGGACGTCCGGGGCGTCGGTCTCGACGACGTCGGCGAGCTCCTCGGTCGATATGGGTTCGAGCGCCACGCACAGCATCGCCTCGAGCTTCTGGTCGAGAGAGAACTCATCCCTCATAGGTGTCCACCTTCCCAAGCTCCAGCCCGCTCTCGTCGTTGAGCCACTCGATGCGCACCTCGCCGAACGTGCCCCCCTGGCCGAGGTTGACGCGCCCCAGCTTGCACAGTTCCAGCAGCGCCAGGAAGTGCACGATGATCTCGATGCGGCTGCCCAGCCCCTCGGTCAGCGCCCGGAAGGAGAGTGGGCCCAGCGCCGGAAGTCGCTGGGCCAGCGACACCACGGTCTCGGCGACCGAGACGGCGTCCACCGTCACGTGATTGAGGCGCACCACCGGCACGGGCTTCTCCTCGATGCCGCGCAGGTAGGCCATCGCGAGGTCGGCGCTCGTGACGCCGGCCAGGAGGTCCGGGGGCTGCACGACGAAGCCGTCGTCGACCCCGCGGATACGCGGAAAGGCCCGGCTGGCCCTCTCGAAGAGCGAGACGAAGGCGTCGGCGAGCGAGGCGTAGGTGCGAAGCTCGAGCAGTCGGGCCAGCAGGACGTCGCGCTCCTCCCAGCCCACGAACTCCTCGTCGGGTTCGGTGCTGTCGCGCCCGGGCAGCAGGCGCTGGCTCTTCATCTCGAGCAGGATCGCCGCGATGAGCAGGAACTCCGAGAGGTCCTCGACGTCCACGGTGACCGAGTCGTCTCGCAACAGCGCGACGAACGCGTCGACAATCGGGGCGAGCGGCACGTCCAGGACATCCAGGTCATGGCTGCTGATCAGATGCAGGAGTAGTTCAACGGGGCCGCTAAAGGACGGCGTCGTCACGACGAAGGTCACGGCGCAACTCTACCGGCTTTGCCCGGAACCCAAGAGGTCCTCCTCTACCATGGAGCGATGCGCATACTCTCAGGAATTCAGCCGTCGGGAACTCCGCATATCGGCAACTACGTCGGCGCCATGAAGCAGTGGGCGAGTTCGCAGAACGCCGAGGCTTTCTACTGCGTCGTCGACCTGCACGCCCTGACGCTGCAGATCGACCCCGCTACCTTGCGCGAGCAGACGATCGACTGGGTCGCGTGGCTGCTGGCGACCGGCCTGGACCCCGAGGTGTGCACGCTGTTCATCCAGAGCCACGTTCCCTATCACGCGCAGATGGCGTGGCTGCTCGAAAACGTGACCACCTTCGGTGAGCTGAGCCGCATGACCCAGTTCAAGGAGAAGGCGCAGCGCCAGGAGGGCTACCGCGTAGGCCTGTTCACCTACCCGGTGCTCATGGCGGCCGACATCTTGCTCTACGACGCCCGGGAGGTGCCCGTCGGCGACGACCAGCGCCAGCACATCGAGCTGGCGCGCGAGATCGCCGAGCGCTTCAACAACCGCTTCGGCGAGACATTCACCATGCCCGTGGGCGTGCAGCCGACGGTGGGCGCGCGGATCATGGACCTCCAGGAGCCGACGCGCAAGATGTCCAAGTCGGTCTCGAGTCCAATGGGCTCCATCTACCTGCGCGATGACCCCAAGGAGATAGAGAAGAAGATCAAGAAGGCCGTCACCGACACCGACGGCGAGGTCCGCTTCGACTGGGAGACCAAGCCCGGGCTCTCGAACCTCCTGGAGCTGTTCGCGAGCCTCAGCGGCGAGAAGCCCGAGGCGATTGCGGCGCGCTACTCGCGCTACGGTGACCTCAAGAAGGACCTCGCCGCGCTGGTCGTGGAGTCGCTGGTCCCGATCGGTGCGCGCTACCGCGCGCTGCGCGCCGACCCGGCGGCGCTCGCGGCCATCGTCGAGCGCGGAGCCCGGAAGGCCGCCGCGGTCTCGGGCCCCGTCTACCGGCGCGCCGCCGAGGCCATGGGCCTGTTCTAGAAGAGCCGGTTGACCCACCAGTTCTGCAGGTCGGACAGCCAGTTGATGCCGACGTGGAAGAAGAGCGAGTCCAGGATGATCAGGGCCATCACGACGGGCAGCGCCCGCGCCCGGAAGTGGTAGTACCTGGGCAGGTGCCGGTTCGGTACGAAGCGCTCGATGATCGCCGAGCCGTCCAGCGGGGGAATCGGCAGCAGGTTGAAGACGGCCAGCGTCAGGTTCACGAGGCCCAGGTACTCGCCGACGTCGAAGGTGAACTGATTACGGGTCACGTGAATCGCGAACTCGCAGATGGCGAAGCCCAAAGCGGACAGGAGAATGTTGACCAGGGGCCCGGCGAGGGACACGTAGAGCGACTGGGTGCGGGGCTTGCGCAGGCGCGAGACGTTGACCGGCACCGGCTTGGCGTACCCGAACGCCGGCAGCCCGCTGATGATCAGCAGGGCGGGCAGGAGCACCGTGCCGAAGGGATCGATGTGGCGCAGCGGATTGAGGGTGAGACGGTGGCTCTCCTTCGCGGTGGGATCGCCGCACAGGTTCGCGACGTAGCCGTGGCTGACCTCGTGGAGCACGATCGACGGAACGATCGCGAGGAAGAAGAAGAAATACGTCAAGGGGGCCTTTCGTTTACCCGTGGGCGCGCGGGTGCGCGTTTCGATATTCGCGCTGCAGCGATGTTACCGACACCGCGGTGTAGATCTGCGTCGTCGCGATCGACGCGTGGCCCAGGAGCTCCTGGACCACGCGGATATCGGCCCCGTGAGCCAGCATGTGGGTGGCACAGCTGTGGCGAAAGACGTGCGCGCTGATCCTCGTGCGATCGATTCCCACCGCCAGCGCCCGCTTGTGGATGATCAGGTCGACGCCCTGGCGCGAGAGCGGACCACCTCGGGAGTTGAGGAACAGCCGCGCGCTGCGGTGGGCGTCGGGCAGCTCGCTGCGACCCCCGGCGTTCAAGTAGTCGCCCAGCGCCGCGCCTAGCGCCGCGCCCATCGGTACCAGGCGCTGCTTGGACCCCTTGCCGGTGACGAGAATCAGCTCCTCGTCGAAGTCCAGGTCCTCGAGGCTGATGCCCACGGCCTCGGACACGCGCGCGCCGGTCCCGTAGAGCAGCTCCAGCAGCGCGCGGTCGCGGATATCGATCGGGGTGAACGAGGGCACCGAATCGAGCAGACCGATGACCTCGTCCTCGTCGAGGGGCTTGGGCAGCGTACGGCCGCGACGTCCTCCCCTCAGCCTCGCGGTGGGATCGGCCTGGAGGTGGCCTTCGTCAACCATGAACCCGAACCACCCGCGCACGGCCGACATGGAGCGAACGACGGTGCTCTCAGCCTGGTGCTCGCCGCGCAGGCCGTTGAAGTACTCCTCGAACGCGCCCTCACGCAGGGTCTCGACCGTCAGGTCGCGGCGCAGCATCCACTCGCAGAATCTCGCTATGTCGCGGCGGTAGGCCTCGGTGGTGGCCGGACTGCGCCCCTTCTCGATCGTGAGCCACGTCATGTACTCATTGAGGAGCGAGTCAGTCGCGGTCAAAAAAGGTCCCAAAGACCCGGTTCAGCGCGATGGCCACCGTGCTGTCAATGGCGTCCTCAGCGCGCAGGGTCTCGCGCAACGCCGAGGGCGAGAGCCAATGGACGCTCGAGGCGACCTCTTCGGGCCCCTCGGGTTCCCGCTCCAGCTGGGTGAGGCCGCGCGCCTCGTAGATGATCATCGTCTGGTCGGTCCATCCGGGTGAGACCATGAATCGGCCGAGCAGCGACCACTGCGACGCCTCGCAGCCGAGCTCCTCGCGCAGCTCGCGTTTGGCGGTCTCGAGCGGGTCCTCATCGATGACGTCGCGGGTCCCGGCGGGAATCTCCCAATGAAAGGAGTCAAACGGAGCGCGGTACTGGCGCATGAGCCCGATGTTGCCCTGGTCGTCCAGGGCCAGGATCGCCACGGCGCCGCGGTGGGTCACGACGTCACGCTCGAAGGCGGTGCCGCCGTGGCGAATTGTGCGCCGCTCCACGTCGAACACGTACGAGTGCAGCAGCGGTTCGGCTCGCTCAACGTGGAACGAGTCGCTCACGCGTTGACGTCGACCGAAGAGGGATCGATGATGTGCGGCTCGCGACCCTCGGCGCGGGCCGCCGCCGCCTTGATCAGTCCCAGGAAGAGCGGGTGGGGACGGTCAGGACGAGATTTGAACTCGGGGTGGGCCTGGGTTCCCACGAAGAACGGGTGGCTCGGCACTTCGACGAACTCCACCAGACGTCCGTCGGGCGAGGTGCCCGAGCAACGCATGCCGCCCGCCTCGAACTGAGCCCGGAAGCGCGAATTGAACTCGTAGCGGTGACGATGGCGCTCCGACACCACCGTCGCTCCGTAGAGCTCGGCCACGATCGATCCCTCGTCGAGCATCGCGGGACACGCCCCCAGGCGCATCGTCCCGCCCAGGTCGGTGATGTCCATCTGCTCGGCCATGAGGGCAATCACGGGGGCCGACGTCGTCAGGGAGATCTCCGTGGAGTGCGCGTCGCTCAGCCCGAGGCAGTGACGGGCGAACTCGACGACCATGACCTGCATGCCCAGACAGATCCCCAGATAAGGGATGTCGTGCTCGCGAGCGATGCGCGAGGCGGCGATCATCCCTTCGACGCCGCGTTCGCCAAATCCCCCCGGCACGATGATGCCGTCGAGCTGGCGAATGCGCTCCGCGTCGATCTCGCTCGGCACCCGTTCAGCCTCGAGCCACTCGATCTTCGTCGTCGCGCCAATCGCGAAACCGGCGTGGCGAATGGACTCGTGCACCGAGAGGTAGGCGTCGGGCATCGTGACGTACTTGCCAATGACCCCGATGCGCAGGGTCTTCGTGGTGTTGTGCACCCGGCGCACCACCTCTTGCCAGCTGCTGAGGTCGATCGGATAGGCGTCCAGATCGATGCCGAGGGTGTCGCAGACCATCTTGTCCAGGCCTTCGTGGTGCAACGTGAGCGGAAGGTCGTAGATGCTCGGCACGTCCACGGCGGAGATGACCGCGTCGATCGGGACATCGCACAGCAGCGATATCTTGCGCTTCAGGCCCTCGGAAATTGGCTGGTCGCTCCGGCAGACGATGATGTCGGGCTGGATGCCTCTCGAGCGTAACTCGGTCACCGAGTGCTGGGTGGGCTTGGTCTTCTGCTCCCCCGAGGGCGCGAGGTAGGGCACCAGAGTCAGGTGGACGTAGCAGACGTTGCCTCGACCGGCGTCGCGCCGGTACTGGCGGATCGACTCGATGAACGGCACGATCTCGATGTCGCCGACGGTGCCGCCGATCTCGACGATCGCGACGTCCGCGCCCAGGGTCCCCAGGCGACGGATGCGCTCCTTGATCTCGTCGGTGATGTGCGGGATGACCTGGACGGTCTTGCCGAGGTAGTCGCCGCGGCGCTCCTTGGCGATCACGTTGGAGTAGATCGATCCAGTGGTGGTGTTGGACATCCGCGAGAGCGACTCGTCGATGAACCGCTCGTAGTGACCGAGGTCGAGGTCCGTCTCGCCCCCGTCGTCGGTGACGAACACCTCGCCGTGCTCGCCGGGATTCATCGTGCCCGGGTCGACGTTGAGGTACGGATCGAGCTTGCACATGGTGACCTTCAGGCCACGGGACTTCAACAGACGCCCCAGCGAGGAGGCGGTGAGTCCTTTGCCGAGGGAGCTAGATACTCCACCTGTTACAAAGACGAATTTAGTCATTCGCAGACTGCACTATCCACGGATACACATAGTAGTCGGCACCTTTCGAGCGACGGAACTATTAACGCAGTGTTTCGAGCAACTGCTGGGCGAGGGCCAGTGATTCGACCGACATTTCGTCCCCGGCGAGCATGCGGGCGATCTCCTCGACACGCTCGTCGCCGGTCACCTGGCGAATGGACGTGACGGTGGCGCCGCCCTCGACGATCTTGTCGATGACGAAGTGGTGGTCGGCCTTGGCCGCCACCGAGGCGAGGTGCGTGACCGCCAGGACCTGCTGCTGGGCGCCCAGCTCGCGCAGGCAGTCTCCGATCTGCTGAGCCACCTGGCCTCCCACTCCGGCGTCGACCTCGTCGAAGACCGCTACCACGTCCTCGTGGACCGTCTCGAGGGACAGGGCCAGCAGGACGCGGCTGAGCTCGCCGCCGCTCGCCAGGGCCTGCAAAGGACCCTCGCCAAGCCCGGGGTTGGGGGTGAAAAGGATCTGGACGTCCGAGCCGTCGTCGCCCTCGACCTGGAAGCGCAGCGAGGCGTGGGGCAGGGCCACCCGGGGCAGCTGCGAGCGCACCGCCTCGGTCAGGCGAGCGGCCGCGCGCTCGCGCGCCGCGCGCGCCGCGCGCGCCAGCCCCCGCTCGGCGCGGTCCAGCTCTCGGATGTCATCGTCGAGGCTCGCCAGACGCCCGGCCTCGCCCGCCCGAGCCTCGCGCTGCCGTCGAATCTCGTCCAAGACGCCGAGCGCGACTTCGAGGGTGCCTCCGTACTTGCGCGCGATCAGCTGGAGGACCGAGGCGCGCTCGTCGAGGTCGGCGAGTGCCGCCGGATCGAAGGCCTCCGGGTCCGCGAGCGACGCGAGCTCGTGCACGCAGTCGCGGGCCTGCTCGAGGGCGCTGCGCAGCGAGTCGCGCACGGGCTCGTAGGCCTGGCCGCCGGGAATGCGCCCGATCGCGCGCGCCAGGCGTGACAGCACCGCGGCGTCGCTGTCGGCGTCGAGTTCCTCGAGAACCTCGGCCAGCGCCGCCTGGCCGTCGCGCATCTCGCTGAGCCTGGTGAGCTCCTCGAGCGTCGCCTCCAGCTCGTCGCCCGAGCGGATCTTGACGGCCTCCAACTCGCCGATCTGGAAGTCCAGGAACTCCAGCTCGCGCTGGCGCTGGCCCTCGTCGCCGCCGAAACTCTCTCGAAGCTGCAGGGCCGTGCTGCGCGCCCGGCGCACCTCATCCAGCTCGGTCGTGGACACTCCCCCGCTGGCGTCGACTATCCGAAGCACCTCGGCCCGATTGCGAAGCGCCAACGAATCGTGCTGTCCGTGAATCACGATGAGTTCGGTGGCCAGCGCCCGCAGCGCCTCGGCGCTGGTGACCACGCCGTCGACGGTGCTGCGAAGGCGTCCCGTCGCGGTGGACTCGCGGGTGAGGACCACCTCTCTCCCGTCGCGCACAAAGAGCGCAGCGGTGCGCATCTCGGCGGGCATCGCGTGGCGCGATACGGTCCCGTCGCCGCCCAGGCAGAGCTCCAGCGCGCCCAGCAGCAGCGTCTTGCCCGCCCCCGTCTCACCGGTGATGACATTGAACCCCGGTCCGAAGTCCACCTGCGCATCGTCGATGACGCCGACACCGTGAGCGTAGAGCTCGACCAGCCGCGACTTAGGCATGACCCTCTCGGAGGCTCTCGCGGAGACGAAAGCCCAGCTCGAAGCTGCGCGTCGCCACCACCCGCACCGGCGTGGGGCTCCGGCGCACCTCGATCGACTCGCCCGGCTCGAGCGTGCCGATCGTGTGGCCGTCGGCGACGACGATCGCCGGCTTGTCGGCCACGACGAACCGCACGGACCTGTCCCCCGCCACGACGATCGAGCGATCAATGGTGAAATGCGGGGCGATGGGCGTGACGATCATGACCGGCAGGGTGGCGTCCACCACCGGCCCGCCGGCGGAGAAGTTGTACCCGGTACTTCCGGTGGGCGTGGCGACCATGACGCCGTCGGCCGAATACGTGAGGAACTCGTCGGCGTCGACGAAGGTCTTCACGCGCACCATGTGGCCGGCGTGGGCACGCTCGACGACGACCTCGTTGAGGGCGAACTCGTCGCCCGAGCCGCTCGAGAAGGTGATCGTGAGCGCCAGCCGATCCGCGACGTGGTCGTGCGCGAGCGAGTGGTTGATGTCGTCGACCAACTCGCTCGGCGGCACGTTCAGCAGAAAGCCGAGCCGACCGAGGTTGACGGCCAGCACTCGCGCTCCGAACTGGTGCGCGAGCCGGGCCGCTTCAAGGAACGTGCCGTCACCGCCCAGGCTGACGACCAGGGTCGCCTCGGTGATCACCGGGGCAACGTCCGAGTCGAGCAGGTACATCGAACTGGCGATGCCGGCTCCTTCGAGACGAAGGGCGGCCTCTCGGGCGAGTTCTATCGCGTCGATGCGATTGCTGAATGCGGTAAAGAGCAGCTGGGACACGTTTCACCTCGTGCGGACAATGGTAGTGACAACAGGTCGCGTCTCTCGACGACTTGAGGGACAGCCGGTGCCCGGCGGACGTCCGCCACCGCGCGTCAGCGCCTGGGTGGCGCAAGTCGGCAACCTACTCGGGACGCAGGATGGTCTTCAGCGCCTCGAGGGTGTCCGGGTTGTCGATCGTCGAGGGCACCGGAGCGTCGACGCCATCGGCGATGGCGCGCATGGACTTGCGCAGCACCTTGCCGGACCTGGTCTTGGGCAGCGCCGTGACGACGTCGACCTGGTGCAGGCTCGCCACCGCACCCAGCTGATTGCGCACCCGCGCGACCAGCTCAGTGCAGATGACGGCGTGGTCCCGGTCGACGCCCGCCTTCAGCACGGCGAGCGCGCGCGGCACCTGCCCCTTCAAATCATCGGCGACCCCGATCACGGCGCACTCGGCGACGTCGGGATGACCGGCGATGATCTCCTCGATCTCACCGGTCGACAGACGGTGCCCCGCCACGTTTATGACGTCGTCGACCCTGCCCATGACGAACAGGTATCCCTCCTCGTCGAAGTGGCCACCGTCGCCCGTGAGGTAGTAGCCCGGTGAGTAGCTCAGGTAGGCCTCGAAGAACTTGTTGTCGTCGCCCCAGACGCTCGACGTGCAGCCGGGAGGCAGCGGTGTGCGAATCATGATGAGTCCCTCGACGCCGGGTCCGACCTCGACGCCCGATTCGTCGAAGATCCGCACGTCGAATCCCGGCACGGGCACGGTCGGCGAGCCCGGCTTCACCGCCAGCGGATCGAGACCCATCAGATTCGCCGCGATCGGCCACCCGGTCTCGGTCTGCCACCAGTGGTCGATGACCGGCACGTCCAGCTGCTCGCTGGCCCAGCTGTACGTCTCGGGATCGAGCCGCTCGCCAGCCAGGAACAGGTAGCGAAACCTCGACAGGTCGTAGTTCGCCAGCAGCGCGCCCTGGGGGTCCTCGCGCTTTATCGCCCGGAAGCCGGTCGGCGCGGTGAACAGGGTCTTGACGCCGTACTCGGCGATGACGCGCCAGTAGGCACCCGCGTCGGGCGTGCCAACGGGCTTCCCCTCGTAGAGCAGTGTCGTGCAGCCCGCGAGCAGCGGGGCGTAGACGATGTAGGAGTGCCCCACCACCCAGCCGACATCCGAGGCCGCCCAGAAAACCTCGCCCGGACTCGTGTCGTAGATGTTCGGCATGCTCCACTGCAGCGCCACGGCGTGGCCGCCGTTGTCGCGCACCACTCCCTTGGGCCGACCCGTCGTGCCCGAGGTGTACAGGACGTAGAGGGGGTCGGTCGCGAGCACGTGAACGCACTCGGCGGGCGTGGCCCGGCTCATCGCGTCGACCCAGTCCACGTCGCGACCGGCCAGCATGGGCGCCTCGGCCTGAATGCGCTGGAAGATCACGCACTTGTCGGGCTTGTGTGAGGACTCGTCGAGCGCCGCGTCGAGCAGCGGCTTGTATTCGATCACGCGGGCTACCTCGATTCCGCAGGACGCCGAGACGACCACCTTCGGCCGTGCGTCCTCGATGCGCATCGCCAACTCGTGGGCGGCGAAACCGCCGAAGACCACCGAATGCACGGCACCGAGCCGGGCGCAGGCGAGCATCGAGATGACCGCCTGGGGAATCATGGGCATGTAGATGACCACGCGGTCGCCCTTCTCGACACCGAGGTCGCCCAGTACTCCGGCGAAGCGTGCGACCTCGTCGAGCAGCTGGGCGTAGGTGTACGTGGCCTTCGTATCGGTGACCGGACTGTCGTAGATGAGGGCGAGCTGGTCGCCGAGGCCGTTTTGCACGTGACGGTCCAGCGCGTTGAAACAGGTGTTCATCTCCCCGTCGGCGAACCAGCTGTAGATCGGCGCACGCGAGTCGTCGAGGATGATCGTTGGCTCGCGGTACCAGCTGATGGCCTTGGCCGCCTCACCCCAAAAAGTCCGTGGATCGTCGATGCTCTGCCGCCAGGCGTTTCGATAAGCTTCCATACGCGCAAGCCCCCTCGTGCTAAGTACTGCCTCCGTGAATCACTAGTGGAGATACGCCGGAGCGAGCCTTCGCTCACTAGGGTCGTAAGTCCAATGATGACTGAAGTTTGGCACTTCGCGGGCGACGGCGCACTGACGGGCCGGCCTCGAGGAACCCTCCGGCCGCGGACCCTCGTGTCGTCGCTTGGACCTTCACGGCGGCCGCGGCGACGGCGCCGGGCGGTGCCTGGCCGTGCTGAAGGTCGGGGGGTGCAAGACCCGCCCAAAAACTGGAATATTCGTATCAGATTCTTGCCTTCTCCTTATAATCAAAGGGTTATCGTGACTTTGTGCCAACTTCGACGCTAGAACGAAAGGCCTCCAAGGTCGCGTGGTCGCGCCAGGACGCGCCGGTTCGACGCCGACGAGGTCCTGCCCCCCAGCCCTGGATCGCCAATCTCTTCGCCATCCTCGCCGGCGTCGGCTTCGGCATCGTCCTGGCCCTGGTCGTCACCAGCGAGTCGTGGGCCAGCCTCACCTCGCCCGGCGGTTGGCTGGACGCGGCGGGACGGCTCTGCGCGATGACCGGCAGCTACCTGATGCTGATCATGGTCCTGCTGATCGCGCGGATTCCCTGGCTGGAGCGAGTAGTGGGCCAGGACCGACTCGTGCGCTGGCATCGGCGAATCGGGGGTTGGCCCATAGGCCTCATAGCCCTGCACATCGCGTTCGTCACCCTCGGCTACGCCCAGACGACGAGCACCGGACCGCTCAGCCAGTTCTGGACGTTCGTGAGGCACTACCCCGACATGCTCGCCGCCGCGGTCGCCTTCGTCTTGCTGGTGATGGCCGGCGTCACCTCCTTCCGGATTGCCCGTCGCCGCATGAAGTACGAGACGTGGTGGGTCGTTCACCTGTACATGTACGCGGCGCTCATGCTGGCCTTCGCCCACCAGGTGGCCACCGGCGTCATGTTCCTTGGCCACCCCCTCGCTCGGATCTTCTGGGACTCGCTCTGGGCCGGGGTCGCGGCGATCGTGGTGACCAACCGCGTGATCGTGCCGGTCGCACGCAACCTCAGGTATCAGTTGCGGGTCGCATCGGTGAAGGAGGAGGCGCCCGGCGTCTTCTCCCTGACGATCTCGGGCAGGAGCCTGTCCACCCTCGCGGTCTCAGGCGGCCAGTTCTTCCAGTGGCGATTCATGTCGAGGGACCTGTGGTGGCACCCGCATCCGTACTCGCTGTCGGCGATGCCCCGGCCGCCGTTCCTGCGAGTGACGGTCAAGGCGCTCGGTGACCAGTCGAGCGCGGTCGCGCACCTGAGGCCGGGCACGCGGGTGTTCGTCGAGGGCCCCTACGGCGCCTTCACCCGGCACGTGCGCCGCAGCGAGCAGGTCACCCTGATCGGGGCCGGCGTGGGCATCACGCCACTTCGCGCCCTGCTCGAGGATCTTCCCCACAACATCCGCGTCACGACGCTGGTGCGCGCCTCCACCTTCGAGGACCTGGTGCACCGCGAGGAGATCCGCACCCTGATCGAGCACCGAAAGGGCCTTTTACACGAGATCGTCGGCCCGCGCCACGAGGCGCCGCTCGACGCCAACACGCTTCGAGACTTGCTGCCAGACGTCGCGCAGAGCGACGTGTACGTCTGCGGGCCGACCGGATTCACCAGCCAGATCGCCCTGGCCCTTTCAAAGTTGCGGGTGGATCCCGACCGGATCCACCTCGAGGAGTTCTCCTTCTGATGGCCCGGTCCCGACCATGAAGCGCTCCCCGTTGGTCGTCGCCGGCACGCTGCTCGGCCTCGCCGGAGTCCTCAACTTCCACACGGACCCGGCAACCGTCTCGCTCGCGGGGCTCAACAGCTCGGGAGCGACCACCTCGGCCACCCCTGGGGCGTCGAGCAGCACCACCACGCCCGCAACGACGGTCGCGCCGCCGACACGGAGCCGGAAGGCTCGATCGAAGGCTCCCGTGACCACCTCTCCCCCGACCACGAGCAGCCCCGCGACGGCTAGTGCTCCCACCTCAACGGCGCCGAGTGCATCGGCGGGGACCCGCACGGCAACCGGACCCCTCACCAACTACAACTTCGGGGAGCTTTCGGTGACGGTGGGCGCCACCGGATCGAAAATCACCGCCGTCACCATCGGTATGCTGAACGACGGTGGGAACTTCCGTTCCCAGTCGATTGACGGAATGGCGATCCCCATCCTCGAGCAGGAGGCCATGGCGGCCCAGAGCGCCACGATCCAGAGCGTGTCGGGAGCCAGCTGGACGAGCGCAGGCTTCATGCAGTCGCTCCAGGGCGCGCTCAGCAAGCTCGGCCTCTAGTGGACGCCGGCGAGACCGTCGAGACCGGCCCGGGCCATGGGGTGCTGCATATCGAAGAGGAGGTGATGGGAACGATCGTCACTATCGACCTCTTCGGCGAGGTGGCGACCGAGAGCCAGCAGATAGCACCGCACCTGACCCGAGCGATTGAGTCGCTCCACGAAGCGGACGCGGTCTTCAGCACATGGAAGAGCGACAGCCCGATGAGCCGCATCCGACGTGGCGAGCTTGACCCCGACGCCGCGCCCGCGGAGGTCAGGGAGGTGCTGGCCGCCTGCGAGGCGGCGCGTTCGCTCTCCAATGGATGGTTCGATCCGTGGGCCCTGCCCGGAGGAGTCGATCCCACCGGCTACGTCAAGGGCTGGGCGGCCCAGCGGGCGCTCGCAGAGCTGCTCGGGGCGCGGGTGAGGGGTGCGATCATCAATGCGGCGGGCGACATTGCGACCTTCGGTTCGCCCTCCGCGGGAGCCCACTTTCAGATCGGCATCACCAATCCCCACGCCACGGACGAGTTGGTCGCCCTGGTCGATCTGCAGGGATGCATCGCCACCTCAGGGACCTACGAGCGCGGCGCGTACTTGATGAATCCCCATTCCGGCCTCTTCGCCACCCGACTGGCGTCGGCCAGCGTCACCGGCCCTGATCTTGGACTCTGCGACGCGCTCGCCACTGCCTTGGTCGTGGCTGGCGACGACCTCTTGGGAGCGATCGAGGAGCTCCCCGAATTCGAGGCATTCACCGTCTCGCTCGACTCCGAGCGGCGCTGGACGAGCGCCTTCGCGCTCAGGTCCCTCGCGCGCGCTCGCGACAGGTGATCGAGGGATCACTCGGTCCGTGCCCGACTCGGACCAGCGCGGCCCTCCTCGGCCCTCCTCACGGGCGCTCAAGGGCGCGAGGCTTCGTCATTCCTCGTCAGAGGGGTGTTCCGACGACGAGTCGGGGTAGGACAATCGGACGTATTGTTGCGAAATATGCCATAACTTCGTATACTTATCGTCAGCGACCTGCATAAATATTGCAGCGGTGGGTAAAAGTTTCTTTTCTTGAGAAAGTATCGGCAAATTCTATTTATTTTCCTAGAAATTCGATGATCGGCCCGCTTCGAGTCGGAGCGCGTCAGCCGCGGATCCATCCATTCCTTGGCCACGCCCAGTTCATGACCTCGCCCATCTGTCACCACTTGGTCCGGACGCCAACCTCACGACGATGGTCTGAGGTTCGATCGCCTCGGTGCGAACCGATGACGTCGCGCCAATTGGAGCAGGGCTGAAGGATGGCTAGCGAAATATCAAACCGACTGGTGCTCGAGGCAGCGCTCACCGAGCTGCACGAGGTCGGACCCTCGCAACTTCGCCTCCGGCGCGTCGCCAAGCAGGCGAACGTGTCGATCGGCCTGATCTCGGACCACTTCGGGGACCGCGAAGGACTCATCACGGCGGCCGTGCTCTACCGAATCGACCAACTGATGCTCAACCTCTTCGGTCCAATCCTCGACATCTCGGACGAGGAGGCCCTCACTGTCCAGCGGCTCGACCAGTTCGAGCGCGAACTCATCGCACCCGATTTCTGGCAGGAGGCCCACGCCGCGCGCCAGGAGTACCTTCAGCTCCACAGTTATCTAATGACCAACAAGGGCGCACTGGTGAAGCTCGACGAGAGCCGTCAGGAAGTCCGCAAGCTCATCCTCGCCAAGGCGCAGCTCTTCGTGGACAACGGCTTGACCGTCCCGGGCGTCACGGCGGTAACCCTGGTCCGCGTCCTATTCGGGGTTCTCTACGGCCAGGTGTTCTTCGACGACCAGGCCGGCCTCGAGATCGTGCCCGACGAGTGGGCGTTCTCGCTCCAGCTGGTTCTGCGAAGCGTCTTCCGGCCTAGCGCGCCAGCGGTGCTCTGAGCTCCTCGCAGCGTGTCGGCCGCTCCGTAGACTTCGCGAGATGGCCAAGCCCAACCACGAGCACTGGACGCACGGGGCTGGCTCCCCGAGCCGCGTCTAG
>PLHD01000044.1 GCA_003138815.1 Acidimicrobiaceae bacterium
CTAAGGCGCCAGAAGGACGTTGAGTGCGTGGTCTTCTTGATGCCTTGCAAGCGACTCCTCAAGAATCGCCTTATCCAGCAGTCCCCTACTCCGACCGCTGGCCCGAACTGACGACCATCGGATTCGGCGCGGATATCGCGCGCTACGCACGTCCCTCGGTTCCCACCGGGTTTCGCTGGTGTGATAACGAAGACCGTTTCGACGGCGCAGGTCGTTTCACTCCAACCGTGTCCCGCACCTGCACCTGGCCCTCTCGAGCGGCCTTTCGCGCACGGCCCGGCCCGGGCCACTGAGTATTGTGACGACGTGGATACTGCCCGGGATCGACTGGTCAGTACCCTCCGACGACCATCGCCATCGACGTGGGCAATGCTCCTCATCGCCCTGGCCGTTCTTCTGGGTAACATCGTCTACGTCACTGGTTTGGCGGACAACAGCCCCATCTCGTGGACCTCGAACATCGCGCACCTGGTGTGCCGGGTCTCGTGCGGAGCGAACGCCATCGATCCCAACGTGGGGTTCATCACTCAGCCGCTGGGCCACCTCTCGGCGATAGACCTGCTGCACGGGCACCTGCCCTGGTGGAACTACTTCGAAGGCCTCGGCCAGCCCCTGGCCGGCGAGACGCAGGCCGCGTCACTCTTCCCACTCACCCTGCTGTTCGCCCTGCCCAGCGGCCTCCTGTGGTTCCACGTGAGCCTTGAGGTGATCGCGGGCGCGTCGACCTACTTCCTCGCCAGGCGCCTCCAGGTCCCCTTCGCCGTCGCGGTCGGCGCCGGAATGCTGTTCGCGCTGAACGGAACTTTCGCCTGGATTGGCAACTCGGTCCTGAATCCCATCGCCTTCCTGCCAATGCTGCTGCTCGGGATCGAGGTCATCTTCGACTCGGCGAGCGCCGGTGAGCGCAAGGGCTGGTACCTCGCCGCCATCGCGCTGACGCTGTCGATCTACTCCGGCTTTCCCGAGGTGGCCCTGCTCGACGGTCTCTTCTGCCTGGGCTGGGCCTGCGTACGGCTCTTCTCCCTACCCGGGGCGATGCGCCGGATCGCGGCCTTGCGCGTGGGGCTGGCCGGGCTCGTCGGCGCCCTCATCTCCCTGCCGATCCTGGTGCCGTTCGACGACTTCTTGAAGGTCGCCTTCATCGGCCAACACGAGGCCAATGAGTTCGGCCAGGTCAGCATCTCGACCCACGCCCTCGCGATCCTCTTCGACCCCTACGTGTCAGGCACGATCATCGCCGGCCCCTCGGCGATCAACAGTGTCGCCGGCTACTTCACGGCCAGTGTCACCGCGTTGGCCCTGCTCGGGGTCTTCGGCGCACGACTTCGCCCTCTGCGGATCTTCCTCCTGGGATGGACGCTCGCGGGGCTGTTGGGCGCTCTCGACACCCTGCACTTCCGGGCCGTGTGGAATCTGATTCCGTTCATGGAAGCGGTCGACTTCAGCCGCTACATCTGGCCGACCTGCGAACTGTCGCTCATCGTCCTCGCCGTGCTGGGGATCACGGACCTGGCCACCAGTCGGCGCGCCAGGCCGGCGCTGGTCGCCGCACTGCTCGCGACCCTCGGGGTGCTCACCTGGGGCGTTGCGGTGGTTCATCCGCTCGGGGGCGTCGCCGCGGGCAGTCCCGTTCACCACCTCCTGGTCGAACTGAACTGGATCCCCTTCCTCGCGGTGTTCGCTCTGCTCATCATCATGTGGCTGCCGAACGTGAAGGTCGTGAGCACCCTGGTGGTGACCGTTCTGGTCGGCGAATCGCTCCTGATGTTCCTCGCCCCCACCGTGCGGTCCCCGAAGGAGATCACCGTCGACCAGGCTCCCATCACGTATCTGCAGGAGCACCAAGGCGAGGAGCGGTACGTGAGCCTTGGCGTGCTCTACCCGAATTGGGGCTCCCAGTACGGGCTGAACTCGCTGAATGCGATCGACCTGCCCTTTCCGAGGTCCTTCGCCCAGTTCATCTCGGCCCAGCTCGCCCCCGACCTGGCGCACGAAGGCCAGTTCATCACTCCCCGCAGTGTCCAAGGACAGGACGACATCGTCAATCAGTTCGACGCCTACGAGGACGCTTCGGTCAAGTACCTCTTGCTCCCCCGCGCCACCGGGCTCCTCACGGCGCTCACCCAGCTGGGAGTCAAGCAAGTGTTCAAGGACGACGCCATCGCGATCTACAAGATGCCCGACCCGCGGGCCTTCTACTCGGCGTCGTCCGGTTCCTGCACCGTCACGAGTTCCAACGTGGCCACCGCGCAGGTGTCGTGCCCCGGCGGCGCGGCGACGATCGTGCGAACGGAACTCGCGATGCCGGGTTGGCACGCCTACGTCAACGGCAAGGCGGTTGCGGTGGGAGTCTCGGACGGCGTCTACCAAGCCGTCGCGGTCCCGGCCGGCAACTCGACGGTGACGTTCGACTTCGTGCCGCCCCACGAGCAGTTCGCCGAACTCGCGGCGCTCCTGGCGGCGCTCTTCTTGCTCGGCTCATGGGCTCGCGGTCGGCTTCGTCCCCTTCGTTCCAGCAAGGCGGCCCGCGCGCACCACGACGCCTCCCCCGCCGAAGTCGACCACTCCGAGACGTCCTGAGGACACACCGTCGCCCGGGCGCCCCGCTCGCGGACGCCATCGACTCGACTCGCTGGCTACGGGCCCCCCGGGCCAGCACCGCCCTCGGCCAGGAGCTTCTTGAATCCCTGGCTCGTCTGGTCCCAGCCGTTGGCCCGATAGAACCGGTGCGCGTCCTCTCTCACGTTTCGACTGGTGAGTTGCAGGCGGTAGCAGCCGCGCTGGCGGGCGAGCGCCTCGGCGGCGCCGAGCAGCGCCGAGCCGATGCCCCGGCTGCGCAGGTCCGCGCGCACGTGCACGCTCTCGAGCTCGCAGCACCACGATCCCGTGTGCTGGAAGTGAGGAAAGACCATCACCTGGCAGATCCCGACGACCTCGCCCTCGAACTCGGCGACGAGCACGTCACCCAGGCGAGCACGCGTCTCTTGGACCGCGCTCCAGTACGCGTCGACCTGGTCGGGCCGCTCCGCCTCGGGCGTGAGCGAGCCGGCCTGGACGAGCAGGGCGCACGCGCCGACGTCGCCGTAGGCGACGGGCCGGATGCGGAGCGCCACGCCGCTACGCGCGGGGATCGATCGGCGTGAGCACGCCCACGGCGTCCTCGACCACCTGGGCCGCGTCCAGGCAGAGGTCCTCGCGGAACAGGTCGCCGATGATCTGGGCACCAGTGGGCAGTCCGTTCGCGACACCGGTGGGCACGCAGGCCGCCGGCAGTCCCAGCAGGTTCGCGGGCAGGACGAAGCGCACCATCTCGACCACCTTCATGGCCGAGTCGTGGTCCCGGACGTCGAAACCCAGCTCGAACGGCGGCTGGGTCCACGTCGGGCCGACGATCAGCGGGTAGTTCGTGAGGAACTCGCGCCACTCGCAGGCCACCCGGTACCGGCTCTGGTGCATGACGTAGAGCGACTCGACCGTCGCGGGGGGGAACCCCACGTCGGTGAGTTCGAGGAACCGGCGCCCGCCGGCGCCCAGCAGCATGGTCAGCATCGGCAGGCTGGTCTCGAAGCACGAGACCATCAGCTCGGTCCAGGCGAGGTAGGCCTCGAAGAGCATCGGCGGCTCCACCTCGTCGACGTCGTAGCCGGCCGCCTCGAGGGCGCGTCCGGCGACGCGCACGCCCTCGGCGACGTCGGGGTCGGTGGTGCCGCCCAGCGGTTCGGCGACCAGCGCGACGCGACGGGCGACGTCGGCCCCCCGGTACGGGGCGCTGAGCGACTTGGGGTCGCGGCGGTGGGCCCCCATGACGGCCTCGAGGCCGGTGCGCACGTCGCGCACGTGCCGGGCGAGCACGCCCTCGACGTGCATTATCTGCGAGTCGATGCCCGGATCGGCGACGGCGGTGGCGTTGCCGTCGGGCACGCGGCCGCGCGACGGCTTGATGGAGCAGACCCCGCAGGCGTAGGCCGGATTGCGCAGCGATCCACCGAGGTCGTTGCCGAGGCCGATCGGGCTCATGCCCGACGCGATCGACGCCGCCTCTCCGCCCGACGAGCCGCCGACGGTGCGGCCCCGCTTCCACGGATTGTGCGTGTCGCCGTAGAGCGACGATTCGGTGTTCATGCGCAGCCCCATGTCGGGCATGTTGGTGCGCGCCAGCGCCACGCCCCCGGCGGCGCGCATCCGCTCGACCGTCGGGGCGTCGCTCGTCGCCACCAGATCCCTCAGGGCCTCGGTCCCTTCGCTCGTGGCGTAGCCGGTCAGGTCCAGGTTGGTCTTCACGGTGAAGGGGACCCCGTGCAGGGAACCCAGCCGCCCGCCGGCGCGCACCGCGGCGTCGGCCGCGTCGGCCTCGCCCAGCACCTCCTCGGGACGGATCTCCACGATGGCGTTGATCTGCGCGTTCACCTTCTCGATGCGCTCGAGGTGCGCCTGGACGACTTCGCGCGACGAGGTCGCGCCGGTGCGGATCATCTCAGCGAGCGACGACGCCGACTCCTGCCACAACTCTCGTCCCATCACGGACCTCCAGATCTAGGCACTCTGGAGGTAGTTTGTCACGCCCGGCCAGCGCGCGCGGCCAGGGGATCAGCCGAATCGGCCGAGCGTGTAGTCGAGGGTGCGCGAATCGGCGGGGTTGTTGAAGATCTTCTCCGTGGCGTCGAACTCGATCAGCTCTCCCGCCCGGTCCTCGCCCATGAGCAGGAAGGCGCAGTCGTCCGAGATGCGCGCCGCCTGCTGCATGTTGTGGGTCACGATGATGATCGTCACCCGGCTCTTGAGCGTGGTCATGAGATTCTCGATGTGCAGCGTGGCGATCGGATCGAGGGCCGACGTGGGCTCGTCCATCAACAGGACCTCGGGGTCCAGGGCGAGGGCGCGCGCGATGCACAGGCGCTGCTGCTCGCCGCCGGAGAGCTGGCCGGCCGTGACCTTCAGGCGGCTCGAGACGCTGTCCCACAGGGCGGCCGCGCGCAACGACGACTCGGCCGCCTCGTCCAGGATCGCCTTCTTCTTGATCCCGTTGAACCGCAGTCCGGAGACGGCGTTCTCGTAGATGGTCATCGTCGGGAAGGGATTCGGACGCTGGAACACCATCCCGACCCGCGAGCGCAGTTCGGTGACGGTGATGTTGCCCCGGTAGATGTCGGTGCCTTCGAGAAGTATCCGGCCCGATACCTTGGCGCCGGGCGTGAGGTCGTGCAGGCGGTTGAGGGCTCGCAGCAGCGTGGTCTTGCCGGAGCCGGACGGGCCGATCAGGCTGGTGACGCGATTCTTGGTGACGTCAAAGGTCGCGTCGCGAACCGCCGTGCGGCCGTTGAACGACACCGCGACGTTCTCCAGTCGCATGGCGACGGGACCGCCGCTACGTGGTTGTCCCAACGGCGACGTCTCACTCTCAACCAACTCACTCATGATTTCCTCCATTAGTTTCCCACCTTCTGTTTTCTCGAAGCCCAGATTCGGGCGGTCAAACTGAGAACAAAGACGAACGCCACCAGCACGAGGGCGATGCCCCACGTCTGGGCCCTTAGGCTCGGCCACTCGGACTTCGCGTTCATGAATATCGTGAGTGGCAATGCCGACACCGGGTCGAGCGGCTTCCACGAATCGGTGTAGCCGCCAGCGATCACCAGCATCACTGGCGCAGTCTCGCCGATGGCCCTCGAGATGGCCAGGATGACGCCGGTCACGATCCCCGACAGCGCCGTCGGCAAAACGACCTTCAAGGAGATCTTGTGTGGTTTCGCGCCCAATGCCAATCCGGCTTCGCGCAGGGTCTGAGGAACGTTTCGCACCGAGATCTCCGTGGAGATCGCGATCACCGGGAGCATCAGCACCGCGAGGGCGAACGAGCCGGCGAGGGCCGAGAAGCCGATGTGCAGGTCCTGGATGATGAACGAGAAGGCGAAGAGGCCCATCAGGATCGACGGCGCGCCCGCCATGGTCTGGGAGACGATGCGCAGCACCGACGCCAGCTTCGAGTCGGACTCGGCCAGGTAGATTCCGGCCAGGACCCCGACCGGGATGGCCATGATCGAGGCGTAGATAGAAAGGGCCAGGGTGCCGATGATCGCGTTGGAGACGCCGCCGGTGGCGTTGGGTGAGAGCAGGGTCGGCGACTGGGGCTCCTTGAGGAAGAACGTCGTGTCCAACACGGGGATGCCCTTCTGCAGGAGCTCGAAGATCAGCATCACCAGGGGAACCGCCGCCAACGTGATGGCGACCGCGCACAACGTCATCATGACGCGCGACACGAGGACCCGGCGTGCTCGTGCGTTCTGCGAAGTACGACGGATCTCGGCGCGCAGCTCGTGGCCGGTGTCGGGGGTGGGGGCGAGGCCGGCGACGTTCATCATACTTTCGCCAGTAGCTTGCGTTGTCGGTTCACGAGCCAGCGAGAGACCAGCGAGAGGCTGAAGCTGATCGCCATGAGCAGGATGCCGAGCGCCATCAGGGCGGAGATCTCGTTGCCCTGCGCCTCGCCGAACTCGAGGGCGATCCACGAGGCGATGGACGTGCCCGGATAGAGCAGGTGGAACTGCATGTTCGCCACTCCGCCGGCGACGAGCGCCACGGCCACGGTCTCGCCGGTCGCGCGGGCGAGCGAGAGGAACGTGGCCCCGAAGAGACCGATTCGCGCCGTCGGCAGCACCACGTCCTTGATCATCTGCCAGCGCGTGGCCCCGAGCGACAGGCTCGCCTCGATGAGGTCCTGGGGAACGGCCGCGATCACCTCGCGGCTGATGGCCACGAACGTCGGCAGGATCATCACCGACAGCACGATCGCGGCCAGCAGCAGCGAGGAGCCGAACTCCTGGCCGGAGGTGCCGAGGACCTCCTTGGCGAAGGGCCACGAGTTGAGCCACGGATCGACGGTGTTGAGCATGAACGGCGCCAGCACGAGGAATCCCCAAAGTCCGTAGACGATGCTCGGCACCGCGGCCAGGAGCTCGATGAACGTGGCGACGATGTTGCGCAGCCGGCGCGGTATCAGGAACACGATGGCGATGGAGGTGCCCAGGCCGACGACTCCGGCGATGGCGAGCGCGATGATCGACGTCTCCAGCGTGCCCACGATCATGGCCAGTCCACCGTAGGGGCCGTTCGGCGGCTGCCAGACGCGGCTCGTGAGCAGGGTGCCCGTGTGGGCCCACGTCGGCAGGGACTTCAGGAGGATCGAGAGCACGAAGCCCACGCTGACGAGCGTGAACAGCAGGCTCACCGCGATGAGCAGGTAGTGGTACCAGCTACGCGAGGAAGTGGCGGAGCTGAACTCCGCCACTTCCTCGGGCTGGGGAAGCAGGTCAGGTAGCAGTACCACTCCTAAGTGCCTGCCTTTCCCGCTCTAATTACTTGGATGGAACTATGAATTCTGGGTCAGCAGAGTGGTGCCGTTGTAGGTAACCGTCTGGAGCTGAGCGCGCGCGTACGCCGCCACCGCCGCGGGCAGCGGCACGTAGCCGACGTTGGCCGCGTCCGCCTTCTGGGCGTAGTGCGCCTCCCAGTCGAGGTACTTCACGATGGCCTCGCCGGTCGCCTCGCTGGTCTGGGCCTTCAGCACGATCGCCCAGCTGTACGTCGCAAGTGGCCACACGTTGTTGCCCGGCTCGTTGACGATCGAGAAGCTGTCAGGCGTGATGCTCGTGCCGGCCGCCAGGGCCGCGTTGGCAACCTCTTGCAGGGTCGGCTTCAGCCACTGGCCGTTCTTGTCCTGCAGCTGCGCGCTCTGGATCTTGGCGTTGCCGGGGATCAGCAGGTAGCTGTACTCGATGTAGCCAATCGAACCGGGGTTGGCGTTGATGTCGGTGGCCAGGGCGGCGTTGTTGGCAGCCCCCAGGATGTTGGGAGCGTGCCAGATGCCGGAGCTTCCCTCCATCGGGTTACCGCTCGGCGCGTTGCCGTCGCCGCCGGCGTTGTGCAGGTAGTCGGTGAAGGCGTACGTCGTGCCCGAGGACGCCGCCCGGTAGATGACCTTGATGGTGTCGTTGCTCGTGAGGTTGCTCAAAGCCTTCCCGACCGTCGAGCTCGGACCACCGTTGGTGTTCACGATCAACGAGTCCGACCACTGGGTGATCGCGCCGTCGTAGATCTCCGCAACCTCCTGGGCCGTCAACTTCAGGTTGGAGATGCCCGCCAGGTTGTAGCCGACGATGGCACCACCGAGGATGTACGGAACCTGCGTGTAGTTAGATTCCGTCACGCCAGACGGCAGGGTGCCCGCCGCTGCGGACATGGGCGTGTCGGAGAAACCGATGTTGAGACTGCCATTGGTGATTCCCGTGCGGCCAGCGCCCGAGCCGGCGGCCGGGTACGAGCTGAACGACACCTTGCCGCCCGCCGTGTAGCCGGTCGAACCGCTCGTGGTCGCCTCAACCTCGGGGGCGTCGAAGGACGAACCGTTGATCGCCAGCGTGGCGCTGCTCGGCACGACCAGGTCGATGTCGCCAGACTTCCCCGTGCCCTGGAGGCTGCCAATCTTCGGCTTCGGCTTGGCCTTCGACCAACCCTTTGGACAGGCCGGGTGGGCCGCCTTCACCTTCTTGGACTTGACGACGTTGTTCTTCAACGTGTAGCAGGTGATCGTCTTCTTCGCCGAAGCGCCCGCGGGCATCGACACCACTGCCATGAGACCAGCGGAAGCTACTAGCGCAGCTACCGATGACCTGAGTGTTTTGTTCATCTGAGCTTTCCTCCTAAAGAAAGTAATTCGTTAGTGGCTCCGAGAAATTGCACGGGCAGAAGCCGTGCGCGATCTCTTATCCACTAGAGACCTTAGGAATGGAAAGTGAACGGAATGTGAAGGGTGAGAACCGCACAAGTGAAATATTGCCGAACAATCAAAACCCTACGTGCAGAAGGGTTTTAGTCGCAGCAACTGTCGCGCCAGCCGCACGAAGTGCATCGGAAGTGGGCGTGCTCGGCGCTGAGCGACGACCCGCACAGGGGGCACTCGTGGAAGACCGCGAAGCGGTTCAGGCCGTCCGTAGCTCGTGGGGCCGCCGGCGCTTGGTCCCGTGTCTCGTCGCGTCGCACTTCAACATTCTGCACTCGAGCTCGGTCGGTGCAGGTGATAGGCGGTGGGGCGGATCCGCTTTCGATCTGTCGTAAAGTAGGGGTTGGGATACCCAGCGACAAGGCAGGCTCCGATGCGAATAGGCGTTCTTACCGCTGGTGGCGACGCACCGGGCCTGAACGCCGCGATCCGGGGTCTCGGTCAGATGGCCTTTCGAGACGGCCATGAGCTCATCGGCATCACCAACGGCTGGGCCGGCCTGGCCACCGACTTCGCCGGGCGTCCCCTGGCACCCGCCGAGCTGATCGGGGTCGTCGGCCAGGGCGGCACCTTGCTCGGCACCGCGCGCTACGACCTCGACAACCCCGCCGGCGGCCGCGACCGGGTCCTCGAAGCGATCGACCAGAACCTCGACGCGCTGGTGGCGATCGGCGGCGACGGAACCCAGCGGATCTCCCACTGGCTCGCGGAGCGAGGCGCTCCCGTGGTCGGGGTGCCCAAGACCCTCGACAACGACCTGCTCGGCACGGACTACTGCATCGGCTTCGACACGGCCATCAGCATCGTGGCCGAATCGTTGGACCGCCTCTACACCACGGCGGCCTCGCACCACCGGGTGATGGTCGTCGAGACCATGGGACGAGCCACCGGATGGGTGGCGGCGATGGGCGGGCTCGCCGGAGGTGCCGACCTCATCGTGATCCCGGAGTTCCCGATGACGATGGACGAGATCATCGCCCACCTGGTGAAGCGCCGCAGCTCGAAGAACGCCTTCTCCATCGTCGTGGTCGCCGAGGGCATCAACCTCGAGACGATCGGCGGCGTGGAGTCGGGCCAGCTGTCCAGCGAAGGAATCGGCGGCGTGCGCCTCGCCACGCGGGGCGTCGGCCAGTTCGTGGCCTCGAAGATCGACGAGCACGGCGGTTTCGAGGTCCGAACGACGGTACTCGGGCACCTGCAGCGTGGCGGCAGCCCCACCGCCTACGACCGGATCTGGGCGACGCGCGTCGGGGCCGCCGCCTACGAGGCGGTCCGCGCCGGCAAGTTCGGCATGATCCCCGTGGTGCACGGCAGCGAGGTCGATCTGGCGCCGCTCTCGAGCGTGGCCCACGGCCAGCGCCGGGTCCCGCGCGAGCTCTACGAGCTCTGCGCCGCCTTCTTCTGATCTGGGCGCTCGGTCCCAGCTGGCCGTGACGGTGGTGCGCGCGGCACAGCACCTGGTAGTGGACAACTCCCTCGTTCACGTCGCCCGTGAAGCACTGGTCGCCCTCGCGGGCGACGACGCCGTCGACGACGCGCGCGTTGCATCGCCCCTTTCGACCGCACCAGCACGATGACGTGAGGGGCAGCTCGTGGGACCAGTCCGCGATCGAGAAGAGCCGGGCCGAACCGGGAAAGACGTTCAGCAGGAAGTCAGCCGAAAGCAAGAAGGCGTGCACGTCGACGTGGCGGTCATCGACCAGCCGGGCCACCGCGTCGATCTGATCGACGCTGGCGAACTGCACTTCGTCGATCACGAGGATCTTGGTGACGTTCGCGAGGAGCACCTCGACCGGTTCGGTGAGGTCGCCACTCGGTTCCACCGCCCCGGCCCTGGCCTCGATGCCGATGCGGCTCGTCACCATCCCGTCGATGCTCCGGTCGCCGAAGATCCACGGTTCCACGTCGCTGCGGCTCTCTCGGAGCTGCCAGCAGAGCTGCAGCGCCAGCGTCGACTTGCCCGCGGCCATGGTCCCGTAGGTAAAGGAGGATTTGGCGTTGAGTGGAGATTTTGGTTGATACGGGCCGAATAAGGTACGAAAGGGTCGATTTATACGGCGAAAGAGTCGCGTGGGCCCACGTCAGCGGAGCGAATCGAGATCGAAGATGACAGCAACCCTGAAAATGACGCATAAAGCAATCGGAGTCGAGGTCCGACGTGGCACGTACGACATCGTGGTTGACGGTCAGCGTGCCGGATCGCTCGAAATGAACGACACGATCGAGATACCAATCGAACCTGGACGTCACACCCTGCAAATTCGCAGTGGCCGAAACTCCAGCCGAACTCAGACCTTCGAGGCCGCCGAGAGCCAAACCGTCGCCTTCCGATGCACCGGAAAGAGCTTTCTGCCGATCTTCCTCGCGTCCTTCGTCATCCCCAGCTTGGCGCTCCAGCTCCGCCGTGTAGCCGATGATCGGTCTCTGTGACGACATCGTCGCAGGCCGAGATCAACCCGGAAGCAAACGCCGTACTGATGCAACTAGACTTGAGAGGATTCGGCGTTTAGTGGGGGGTGGAGAATAACAGCTCCGCAGCCAGACCAGCTATGCGGTCATCTTCTTAGAAGCTTCGGCTTCGACGGTTCGACGAGCACCGGCCCCGTGGGCTAAGACTCCTCCGCTCGACACCCTTCGAGGTGCCATTTGCGTTTCTGGAGTGAGGATTTGGTTCGTCCGTGCGCAGAGAACAAGTCACGATGGCACAAACTAAATCGACCAACTAGTGCCTCACTTGGCTCGTATCAACCAAAATCTCCACTAAACGCCGAATAGTGGTAAATGTAAGTTCGTCCGTTCGCATCCCACCCGGCGCTTCGAAGGCCCAACGGTACCGCTCACCTCGCCGGCCCCGACGCGGCCCGGCGGGCTCGATGCGGCGGGTTCAGCGTCGCCGACGCCGTTCTCGGTAGATTGGGCGTATGGAGCACAACGTTCGAGCCATTGCCTACATCCGCAACGAGCGAAACGAGGCCCTCGACGACAATTGGGGCGACATCGTCAGCACCGTCGAGCTGGCCCAGGACGTCCCCAGCGAGTCGCTGCGCGGCCTGGCCGAATTCTCTCACGTGGAGATAATCTTCTTCGCCGACTGGGCCGAGGACGTGCCGCCGGGTCCGTGGCACCGTCACCCGCGTGCCAACCCCGACTGGCCCGACGTCGGCGTCTTCGCCCAGCGCAACAAGGACCGTCCGAACCGGCTCCTGCTCACGACGGTCGCCCTCGAGACGATCACGGAGCGCTCGTTCACGGTGAGGGGCCTCGACGGCATCGACGGGACCCCGGTGCTCGACATCAAGCCCGTGTTCCGCTGGAGCGCTCCGCGTGGTGAGCTTCGCGTCGCCGCGTGGAGCGAGGCGCTCGGCGAGGACTACCTCTAAGAGCTGAGTCGTAAGTCCCTGGGCGGGGAACTACTTCCCAGTGCTGGGCCGTGCACAACCTTCGCGGGACGAGCGAGCCGTCCGTTGGTCGATTGTGTTGTGCGACCGGTATTGAGACGAGCAGCCCGACTGGAGTCTCCAGCTGGCCTGGCGCCTTGGACCACCACGTCAATTCGCAGTGGTGGCACCAGAGGGTTCGTTTGACTCGTCAGGGCATCTTGCTGCCCTTGGTGAAGAGGTGTTGGTGAGGAGACCGTGGCGAGCAGCACCGCGGCCTTCGAGTAGTCCACGCGGGCGCTCGAGGCGTCGGCGACGTCGGTATGCACGACGCACGTGCCGAGGGCGGCCGACACCAGGTCCCGGTCACCGGTGAAACCGCACGCGCCGCAGAAGTGCGTGCGAGTGGACAGATCCTTCCTCGCGCGCCGCCCGCACAGGCAGTGGCTCGAGAGCGCCGTCGGCCCAGTCGCCATTTTGGTGAAGCTACCGCCGTAGCGTGCGGCGAGCACCGAGAGTTCGCTCGTGACCATGCCCGGGGCGAAGGCGTGCAGGGATTTCCCCCAGAGCTTGGCCCAGGCGGGAAGCGCCACCGAGCTCGTCGATCGCCTGCGGTGTCGGCGTCCCTGGTCCCGGACCTCGCCGCCATGGTGCTGCTCGGTCGACTCGGGGGCGTGGAGCGCGAGGGCCCGGTCGCGGTGGTCAGGGTCACGCTACCAGCGCGCACCATTCGCCCGCGCTCACGACCGAGGCCTGTCGGGGAAAGACCTTCTGCGTCAGCACGCGGTGGACCTCGTCGTCGGAGTCGGCACAGCCGTCGTGCAGGACGGTGATCTTGAAGTCGAGGTCGGCCGCCTGGCGCAGGGTGGAAAGGACGACTCCGCTGGTCGCGATGCCGGTCAGCACCAGCGAGTCGACGCCCAGCGATCGGAGCACGACGTCGAGGTCGCTGCCCGCGAAGGCGCTGACCCGGCGCTTGGTGACGGTGATCTCGCCCGCCAGCGGCGCCACGCGGGCGTGCACCTGGGTCGCGGGGCCGTTCTCGCTCATGAGCTCGGACTTGGCCAAGGCCGAGAACGACTGGTTCCTCGCGCTCGCCTCGGGCGCGCCTTCTCGAAAGGCGACGCGCACGAAGATCACCGGGAGCGCGGCGGCCCGGGCCGCCGCCACGGCGCCCTCGAGTACGGCGAGCAGCGGCGCCGACTTCTCGGCGAAGCGCTCCACGATGCCGTTCTGCATGTCCATAACCAGGAGCGCGGTTGTCACGGCGGCCTCTTTCTGTCGTTGGTCTCCTCCGAAGATAAACCACTTCGCGATCGAGCTCCCTTCTACGGCACCGCCAGCGTCGTCACCACCCTCCGGCCGCTATGCACCATCAGCAGCGCGAAGCTGACCCCGGTCAGGAGCTGGGTGAGAAAGAGCACGTGCAGGACCCCCACGAACGTGAGCGCCGCGAGGATGAATCCGATCAGCTGCACGGCGATGAGGGTCGTGTCGCGCGCGCAACGACCAAGGTACCGGTACATCCACAGCGACGCCGCCAGCTCGAAGAGGACGATGGCGATCCCCGTCGCGATGTGCAGGTCCTTCAGCACCGTGTTGAGCGAGTAGGCGTACGTGCTCACCAGCACGAGCAGGATCAGCCAGCTGTACATCCTCAGGACGCGCACGAATGGGTGCGACGCCGCGTCGGTGCGCGCCAGGAGCGCGGCCGCGCGGTGGCTCAGGAGACTCGCCAGACCCAGCGCGAGGGTGTAGGGGATCGCCGTCTCGAGGTGGATGCCGTAGTTGCTCATCCCGCCTTCGTTCCACTTGAGCACCAGCCCCGGATGGATCGCCACGCACACGCCGATGAAGAACCCGAAGCAGATCTGGCTGTAGGCAATGCAGCCAACAGCGCGACTGCTCATCCGATCATTGCCCCTCGAGGACCGAGCGGGGAGCGCCGAGCCTCATCGGTCTCGCTCGCCGGCGTGGTGCTCGCCCAGTATCTCGGTGACGGCGGCCGGAAGGTCCGACGCGGGGCCGTACGTCGCCAGCCGGCTCCCGGCGCGTCCGTGGAGATGGGCGGCCAGGGCCGCCGCCTCCAGAGGGTCGTGCCCTCGGGCGATGGTCGCGCCGATCAGTCCCGCCAGCACGTCGCCCGTGCCGGCGGTGGCGAGAGCGGCCGTGCCCGAGCACACGACTCGCAGCGTTCCGTCGGGGCTGGCCAGGACCGTCGTCGGGCCCTTCAGCAACACGACGCAGCCCGTTTCGCGCGCCAGGTCGCGAACCGCCTCGAAGCGGTTCGATCCGACCGGCTGGCCGGTGAGCCGGGCGAACTCGCCCTCGTGGGGGGTGAGCACCCACTGACGCTCCGCCAAGGTCTCGGCGCGCAGCAGTGCGAGGTCGAGACCGTCGGCGTCGAGCACGACGGGTACGTCGACGTCCTCCAGCCGCTTGCCCAGCCACGTGGCGGCGTCCGCACCGAGGCCCGGGCCGGCCACCACGCAGCGGCACCGCCGGTCGAACTGCTCGCCCATCGTGCGAACGACCTCGAGCGGCAGGTCCAGCGAGGCTGGCACGTCGCCGCGACTCTCCAGTCGGATCATCGAGGCTCCGCCCGCCAGGGCGCCGCGCACCACCAGCCCGGCGGCCCCCGGCATGAGCGTCGACCCCGCGTAGACCTGCACGGCGTGGGCCCACTTGTGGTCGTCCGGGCGACCCCGGACCAACTGGTCCAGGTCGCGGTCCTCGATCACGCCGTCTCGGAAATACTGAACTATGTCGAGCCCCGCGAAGCGCAACTCGCCGGCGAACGCCGAGGCGGGTCCTTCGAGGTGTGCCGGCTTCAGGGCCCCGATGGCGAGCGTCACGTCGGCCTGGAGCGGCGAGCCCAGGACCGCACCGGAGTCGCTGTCGACGCCCGAGGGCAGGTCGACGGCCAGCACCGCGGTGCCTTCCGAGACCTCCGGCGCGAAGTAGGGCCGCGAGCAGCCGAGTCCGAACGCGGCGTCGATGACGAGGTCGTAGCCGTCCAAGGCGGCTGGCTGGTGAGCCACCTCGATCTCGTCGACCAGGGCGCCGCGGGACCTGAGCCAACGCGCCGCAACGCGTCCGTCGGCCCCGTTGAGTCCGGGTCCGACGACCACCCCGACCCGCGAGCCGTAGCACGAGCCCAGCATCTGCCTGGCCTGGAGGGCGACGGACGTCCCGGCCGCGGCGACGAGCGAATCAGTGCCGCGCTGGGCAACGGCGCGAGCGTCCTCGACTCGCATCTCGGCGGTGGTGAGGATTGGGATCATTGGCCCCTCCTGGTCGGGCGCGACGACGATGCACGGCGCGCTGAAGCCTCGGGAGTCATCAAAGTCCGCGCCACGTCTCGAGGTTACTCAGCGGTCCGGCTCCACGCCCGCGCTGAACGACGCGCATTCGCGGAGCGGACATTCGGCTGCATCGAGAACCCAATCTCGTACCGGCGAGGCCTCCCGGATCGGCTCTCGGGCGAACCTAGACTCGCGATGAAGGACGGCGGCGCCTGCGCGGGGTGGCCAACGAGAAAGTCTGATGGCCTTTATGCAGACGAAGAAGAACCGGCGACGGCGAATTCGCACCGGCGCGGCCGCGGCCCTCGCACTGATCCTTCTGGCGATGACGGGAATCGTGAACGCGCAGTCCGCGGCCCCCAAGCGCACGCTGCGCAGCGACCTGCTCACCGCGACACAGGTGCCCAAGGGCTGGATCGTCCCTGTTCGCCATGACGTCGTCAGGATCAAGTGCCTCGCGTCGATCCTCGTCACCAACGGGGCAGCGAGCGCCTCGACCGTCCAAGCCGTCTTCGGCCAGGACGGGTCGCTGCCCGCGGTCGCCGAGAAGCTCGGGAGCTACGCCAATGCCTCGAGTGCGTACGCCAAGGCCGTCGCCACGCTCGCGGGCTGCAGGCACCTGGGTGGGACCATTAACGGCTTCAACGTCACGGGCGCCGTCACGCCGATGCGCACCCGCCGCTACGGCGCGGACAGCCAGGCGTTCCACGCGTCCATCTCGATGCTGGGCGTGTCGGCCGCGATCGACGTCCAGGTCATCCGCAAGGGCGGCGTCATCATGTGGCTCGACGCGGCGAATTTTCCTCCAGTCAACGTCGCCCAGTTCAAAGGCCTCATCGCCAAGGCCTACGCCAGGATTCCGTGAGGCAGCGCCTCGCCTGCTCGAGACACGCGAAACGCGAGCCGAGGGCACTGCGTCCGGTCGCGTCAGCGGATGATACCCGTTGGCCGCCGTTACGCCAAGGAGTGTCGCAGTGGTGGGGAAGTCATCGAAGGCCCGTAATCTGGGCGGAGGCCCAGGGTCGAGAGCGGTTATAGTTGCTCTAACTGAACGAGCGGCCCGAACCAGGCGCGACGAATCACTGAAGTTACGAGTGCAACTGGGTGACTCGAGCAGGGACCGGACGGGTCCACCGACGGAGGAACGATTACGAGTTCTTCCAACCAACTGAAATTAGGGACCACATGATGCGGAAACACTTGAGCGCCAGAGCGACGGTCCTCGCACTGGTGGGCGCCTCGCTGCTCTCCATGAGTGGCGCACCCGCCTTCGCGGCGGGCATCCTGCCTCCGGGCAATCCCTCCGCCACGATTACGCCAAGTCCGAATTTCGATTACTCAGGACTCTGCACCGGCAGCGGAGCAGCCTTCAAATGCCCGAACCCGTGCTGGAACGGTCGCAGCGTCGTCTACCGCAACACGGCCGCTTGCAATGCGTTCGTCGAGCGCGCGATCAACCGGGCGAGGTCCACCGAGGGCCTTGCGCCGGTGACGTTGCCGACCAACTGGTACTCGCTGACGGTTCCCGAGCAGCTCTTCGTGCTCGCCGACCTCGAACGGACCGCTCGGGGCCTCCCCCCGTATCTCGGGCTGAGCCGCGTCTTGTCCAACTCGGCCCAACGCGGTGCCCAGGCCCTGAGCGATCCGAACGTCGCGCCGGGATTTGCGACGTCGCCAAGTTCGGGCTTCGGGAGCACCTTGGCCACCGGCACCTCGACCACGCTCGAGGCCGACTATGGATGGATGTACGACGACGGGTGGGGTGGGAGCCCGAAGCTGACCTGGAACTATGACTGCACGTCGGCGACCGCGGTGGGCTGCTGGGGCCATCGCGATGAACTGCTCGGCTCCGACGGCGCGTACAACTCCGGGGTCGGGTTGGACTGCACGAACTGTGAGATGGGGGCAGGTTTCGCCGTCGTTCGCGGGACCACGTCATTCGCGGACTTGGTGGAGCGCCCGAGCGCCCAGGCGCCGGGGATGTTCTTCACCTGGGCGAAGAACGTGGTGCCGTTCCTGGGTGGGTAGGGACCGCGTGGGCCGCTGAGCCACGCGTGCTCGCCGCGACCACAGGCCGGTCTACTGCTGGGCGACGAGAGGGTTCGTCTGATCGGCGGCCCGGCACATCCGGGCCACGGGGAACTCTCGCATCTCGGCGTGGGTCAGGATAGAGAACTGATTGTTCACGATGGCGTCCCAGACCCGGTCGGCGACTTCGGCGGTCGCCATCCCCCTCTCGACGGCCTCTCTCGCGTAGTCGCTCAGCGTGCCCGACATCGGGCTGACGTCGGGGTCGAGGGTCGAAGTCCATGATCCGGGTCTTCACCCAACCCGGGCACAACACGCTCACCTCGATGGGAGAGGCGGTGGCCTTGAGCTCCAGGTAGAGGCCCTCGCTGAGCGCGACCACACCGTGCTTGAAGGCGTGATACGGAGCACCGCCGGGCATGGCGAGCAGGGCCGCCATCGATGCAGTGTTCACGATATGGCCTTCACCCTGGGCGCTCATGATCGGCAGGAGGTACCGTACGCCGTGGACAACCCCGTACAGGTTGACGCCCACCCTGCGCTCCCACACCTCCATCGGACCCGTCCACGCGCTGCCGATCCCCGCGATACCCGCGTTGTTGCACAACACGTGCGCGCCGCCGCAGGTATGATTTCTTGCCGGTATCTTCTTGGCCCCGGTCGCTAGACTTGATCCCCTATTGATTCAGAGCGGCATTACCTGTGCCAATCAATCCCCCACTGAGAGGAACCCGTAATGAGCCCCTTCGACGAAATCGAATCGAACGTCCGCTACTACTGCCGGCGCTGGCCGGCCGTGTTCTCCACCGCCCGTGGCTCGACCATCGTCGACGAGGACGGCGTCGAGTACTTGGACTTCTTCGCCGGCGCCGGCGCTCTCTCGTACGGCCACAACAACCCCGTGCTCGTCGACGTGGCCATCGAGCACCTCCGGGCCGGCAAGATCCTGCACAGCCTCGACACCTTCACGGTGGAAAAGCGCCGATTCCTCGACGCCATGCAGCGACACGTCCTGGCACCGCGTCAGCTGGACATGGTCATCCAGACCGTGGGCCCGACCGGCGCCACGGCAGTCGAAGCCGCGCTGCAGCTGGCCCAACGCATCACGGGACACCGGGCCGTCGTCGGCTTCGCCGGCAGCTACCACGGCATGACGTACCGGGCAGCGTCGATATCGGCCTCCATGGCCGGACGCGCCACCAGCGCGCACCTGAAGGACTTCGTCGCGCTGCCCTTCGTCGCGAACGTGACCGAGGCCGATCTCGAGCTCCTCGACCGGACCCTGCGTTCCGCGGTCGACGGCCAGCGCATCGGCGCCGTCATCATCGAGCCCACCCAGGGCGAGGGCGGGGCCCGCCCCTTCGATCCCGCCTACCTGGGGGCGATCCGCGAGATTGCCCGCGAGCTGGGCATCCTCGTCATCGCCGACGAGGTGCAAGCCGGCGTGGGGCGAACCGGACCCTTCTTCTCCTTCGAGGGCTCCGCGCTCGACCCGGACATCGTGTGCGTCTCGAAGTCGATCAGCGGCCTCGGTCTGCCGATGGCGCTCAACCTCATCCGTCGCGGTCTCGACGCGTGGACGCCCGGGGAGTTCTCCGGAACGTTCCGGGGCAACAACCTGGCTTTCGCCACCTCGGCCGCCATGCTCGAGACCTACTGGACGGACTCGAACCTCGAAAAGGGCACCGAGCAGCGCGGCCTCGTCGTGCGCGCCGGTCTGGAGGACATGTCGCGCCAGTACGGCAACGGTTCGTTCGTGGTCCGCGGCAACGGCCTCCTGTGCGGCCTCGACGTGCGCGACACCCAGCTGGCCACGGATATCGCCGAAGCGGCGTTCGGGCGTCGGCTCATCGTCGAAACCTGCGGTGCCGGCGACACCACGGTCAAGCTGCTGCCCGCGCTCGTCATCGACGAGGAACAGCTGGCCGACGGACTCACGAGGCTGGGCGACGCCGTCGCGCAGGCCTGCTCGGCGCGTTGAGCGACGCTCCTCGCTGGCGCGACGCCGTCGTCGTCACCGACGACCAGGGCCTCGAGGTGCTCGCCGATGCCGCGTCGGTCGCCATCCGAAGCCTAAAGCGCACGAGCCCGGGTCCCCGGTCCGACTGGACCCCTTCGGCCATCCATGACCTGATCGGCGCGATTGAGATCTGCCCCGACGAGGGCGTCGCGCTGGACGCCGTTCTCGCGCAGCTGGGCGACGCCGTCTGGCGTCACGGCGTCGTGCCCGGTGACCCCGCGTGCGTCGCGCACCTTCATCCGCCGACGCTCGTGGCGGCCGTCGTGACCGAGCTGGCCATCGCCGCCGCCAACCAGTCGATGGACTCGTGGGACCAGTCACCGGCGGCGACCGAGGTCGAACTCCATCTCATGGACTGGCTGGCTGGCCAGATCGGCCTGCCCCCGGCGGCCTCGGGTGTCATGACGTCGGGAGGAACCGCCTCGAACGTGCTGGCCATGACGCTGGCGAGGTCGTGGGCCGCGGCGAAGGTCGACGTCGACGTCCTCAAGCAGGGCCTGCCCTCCGAGGCCGCGCGCTGGCGCATCCTCTGCTCGGACCAGGCCCACTTCTCGGTCCAACGCGCCGCCGCCCAGCTCGGTCTCGGCCGCGACGCGGTCGTGACGATCGCGACGGTGGCGTCGGGCGCGATGGACGTCGCCGCGCTCGACAGCGAACTCGGCCGGCTGGCTGACGCGGGACTTCAGGTGATCGCCGTGGTGGCCACCGCGGGGACGACGGACCTCGGCGCCATCGATCCTCTGACCGAGATCGCCGAGCGCGCCCGCGAGGCGGGCGCGTGGCTGCACGTCGACGCCGCGGTGGCGGGAGCCTTCCTCCTGTCGGAGCGCCTTCGGCCGCGACTGGCCGGAATCGACCTCGCGGACTCGGTGACCATCGACTTCCACAAGCTGTGGTGGCAACCGTTCAACGCCAGCGCGCTCGTCGTGGCCGACGTGGCGCGATTCGACCTCCTGCGCGTGAAGTCCAACTACCTCGACCGCGGCGACGAGCTCGAGGGGATGGTGAACCTCGTGGGACGGTCCCTCGACACCTCGCGTCGTTTCGACGCCGCCAAGGTGGTCGCCACGCTGCGAACGCTCGGCCGGCGCTGCCTCGCCGAGATGGTCGAACGCGTCGTGGATCTCTCGACCTACGCGGGCGCGGCGCTCTCGGCCCGACCGGAATTCGAGCTCCTCGCCGCGCCGTCTTCGGTGACGTGCGTCTTCGACGCTCCCGGCGTCGACGCGGACGGCCTTCGTCGCGTGCAGCAGCGCCTGCTCGCGCGAGGAGAGATGGTGCTGGGCCGCACCGAGATCAAGGGACGCCCGGCCCTCAAGTTCACCTTCATGAACCCCCTCTCGACTCCAGGTGACGTCGACCAACTGATCACCATGGTGGCGGACGAGCTCAGAGCCCTCTGAGCGGTTCGCCTTCTCCCGTCGAGACCGGCAGGTCCACGGCGTTGGCGTACTGGGACCACGAGCCCACGAAGAGTCGTCCGAGGCCCAGGCCGCACATCTCGAGCGCCAAGAGGTTGTGGCAGGCGGTCACCCCGGATCCGCAGTAGGAGATGGTCGAGTCGCCGTCGACGACCCCGATATCCGCGAACGTGCGCCGGATCTCATCAATGGGAAGGAATTGGCCGGCGGAGTCCAGGTTCTCTCGGCACGGGATGTTGAAGGCCCCCGGGACGTGCCCGGCGCGCGGATCGATGGGATCGACGTCACCCCTGTAACGGTCCCGGTTGCGGGCGTCGATGACGATACTGTCGCCGCGGGTCACCTCCTCGATCGTGCTGAGGCGGTCCTCGGGCCACGCGACGGCGGTGAACGCGCCCGGCGCCGGGTTCGCCTGGCCCCTCTCGAGGGCCGCCTCGTACGCGCCGAGGCCGCCGTCGAGCAACGCCGCCTGGTGGCCGGTGACTCGCAGCATCCACACCAGCCGGGCCGCGATCACGCCCCCCGCGTCGTCGTAGGCGACGACCGTGCTCGTGTCCGAGATGCCGTTGAGGGTCATCCCCCGGGCGAAGGTCTCGGGCGTGGGCAGCGGGTGACGGCCCGACTGCGGCGATCCCTCTCCAGCGAGCCACTCATCGAGATCGATGAAAGCGGCACCGGGGATATGTCCCGCCTCGTAGGCCTCCCGGCCCGACCTTCCATCGAGGTACCAGCGCACGTCGGCGATGACGACGTCATCCCGACGCTCCTGCAGCCAGGCCAGGTCGATAACGGGCTTCATTGCTGCCTCTCTATCCTGAGAAATTTCGTTGGTGTTCCGAGAGTATTGCAAACGACGCGAAGGGAAAGTCTGGATGGCGCAAATGGCGGTCGCGGTGCTCGAGGAGAGGGCCATCCAGGGCCACGAGATGTCGGTCTCTGAGGTTGACCGCTACCTAGGTCTCCCCGGGTCAAGCTATTTCCTACAAGGTCGGCGAACGGTGTGGTTGCGTTCAGGCGAGCAAGCCCGAGAGCGCCTCGGGGAAAGATTCTCTCTCAAGAGGTTCCACGCCTTCGCTCTCGCTCTCGGTCCCATGGGTCTTGACCCCGGCAGTAGTGCCCCCGGCAGGATTCGAACCTGCGCACACGGTTTAGGAAACCATTGCTCTATCCCCTGAGCTACGGGAGCGTTGCTCTTCTGCTCCAATCACGCTGCAATTCTCAGGCAGCCGTCAAAGTGCATCGAAACGTTCCCATCGTACAAGCGAACTCACCAAGAACAAGTTAACGATCCAAAGTTCGCAAAGCGGAACAGCGACCCAAGAACTGTTCTCGAACAAACCTCATTTGCCCTGAAGTAGATTTCGCCGATGTCTGAGTACCCTAAGAGTCCTACTGACCGTGTTCTCGTCGAATGGCAGGGCACCTTCCTTCAGGTCATCCAAAATTGGCTCTGTGTCGGAAAGGAGGCCATCGAGAATCTTGGTAGCAGCAATTTCACTGAGTCCTATGGTTGACGCGTACGAGATCACGGCTCGTCGAGACAGCTCGGTAGTCCTTCCTTCGAGAGTCAGCGCCATTGAATCGTCGCCATAGAGAACTGTCGAAGGAAGGTCGTACGCGGGCGAAACAGACCATTCTCCGAGAAGCGATCTGACCACCGAAATATTTTTGGCGTGAACATCACCATTTCCGGTGAGCCATGCAAAGCAGATCTGGCGAAACACGTCACGCGATGCAATAACTTCAGCGGCACAAACGGAAGCGACAGCGTGGGCAACGTCTTCGTAACTGACGTTGTACTTGTCACCCGGCCACCGTCCCAAGAGTTGACACGCGTCTTCGCACGCGAGCGCGGTGGTTCCTCCATCAAGTTCGCTTACGCGATCGAAACGATGAAGAAGCAGCCCTTTAGTCCCAACGGCGTCTTGCACGAGTTGGGCATCCACTGTTGGAATGCCAATGCCTTTCGCAAAGGAGATGAAGTAGAACTCATTTTCGACTACATGGGGGTACTCGGGCGGATCGATCTTCAGTATGTATCGATTGCCTGACAACGCAATTGGAACAGAAATTATTCCCGCTGAAGCCTTCTCCTGAACTCCAGGTATGGAAACCTTGTCAATTACTCCCGCATCAGCAAGAACCTCACGGAAACGAACCTCCTCAAAGGATGTTTGAACGGTGATCAGCGGTTCCTGTCCGAACGGCTGCTCATGCTCGGGAACTACTTGAACGTCACCAACTGGATCCTGACCGACCGCTAATAAGAGTGAAAATTCGTCATCAGCCGAAGTCTTTACTGATCTACGCAACCCCAGGAGCCGTCGGCCTTCGGGCAAGAGTCCAGCAAAGAACGGAGGAACGGATCCCGGCGTCGTGAATCGTGGTTCACTAGATAACGGCAAAGACGTCGCGACGGGGATTCCGTCATCGAGATATTCAGGTAGATAAACGAATTCCGTTCCCGAAGCGGTTCGCCTTAGTTGTGCAGCCTTGCGTGTCGCTTTGTAGACGTCTGCGACCTGTACTGTTCGCATGAGCTCAAGGTCACTCACCGAGACCTCAGCTTCAGTTCCAAATTGAGGCCGAGCACTTTAAGAACCTTCGTTAATTTGTCGAGTCGAATTGACTCTTTCCCGTTCTCTACGTCCAAGACGAAGTGCGACGAAACTTCGGCAAGGTCAGCCAACTCTTGTTGGGTTAACTTGAGCGCTCGTCTTCGCATTCGGATTTGAGATCCGAGAGTTTGCATGCATACCTCCCTGTATCTTCACGATCATGAAGTTTTCTTACCCTTCATCCATTATAGGCCAAGTATTTATTGAAATCTTCATGATTATGAAGATTTTCCTGTGTTTTACCACTTATTCTCAAATATTAAGTAAAATCTTCACTATCACGAAGAAACATGTTGAATAGGATCCTTCATTGACTTCATATATGGAAAATATTCACGATGATGAAGAAACGGCGCGTGTCGGTACCTCACGTCGAGTACGAAGGTCGACGCAGCATGGGAAGGTGATGGCAGATCCCACCGAGTCCTACGCCTCGCAACGTCCATTTTCGCGGTGGCTCAAAGAGGAGCACAAGAGGTAATTTGGACCTCGACTTGCTCCAATCTTGCTCCACTTTTCTTCAATATGCTTGCCCCGCAACGCGCTCAAAGCCAGCAGGATGCTTTAATTCCCAGCGTTTCCTATCCACTCCCACGCAAATCTTCGGATTAGGAAACCATTGCTCTATCCCCTGAGCTACGGGAGCGGGACTTCCGCGCTTTACTCCGCCAGAAGCTCCGCGCGTAATTCGTCCCCAATCCTACGCCGTGGGCACTCCTCCAATACTCGCGATTGCATGACCTGGTAAATTAGAGATAAAGAAGTCTTTATCCTTTATTTATCTTTGGAGGACCGTGAGTAGGACAGATCTGATTACCGAACTCGAGACAGAGCGCATCGCGCAGGAACTGATAGCAGTCGAGGTCGTGGCGAGGCTTCGCGGCATAGATGCCCAACTCAAAGCGCTAAGGGCCGGAGTTGCACTCGAGGGAGAATTAGCGCCTCTGGCTAGGACCGCCGCCATTCTCTGTATCTTGCGTTCTGCGGGAGAGATACTCTCGCCAACTGAGGTTCTCCTTCGCCTCAACGCTGCGGGGCGAGATGATGATCGGCAAGTCGTTACCGCCACGCTCAAGTACCTGCTCAGTCAGAATCTCGTTCGTAGACCGTCACGAGGTCACTACTTCGCGGCGTGAGTAACCCTCAGGCACTCACCCCGAACACTGGCATCCGCCACTCCAACGAATTACGGGTTCGATTCCGGCACTTGCTCAGACGCGACGTTGGCGAGATGAGTGCATCTTCGCTGGCGAACTAGAAGAGGGAGTACCCCTCTGAGTGCAATAGAAGCCAAGCCTGGGTGCTGAGCCATCAACGAAGCAGATCTTCGAATCTATGACATTTGGCACTGGTACCGCCCTCTCGCCATTCGTAGATTCACAAAAGAGGTCACGCAATTCCTGATCCGTTCGCTGCCTTTGTCTGGACGTAAGGAGCACTCATGGAAACTACTCACACGAAAAGTGTTGACAGAATCAGCCGTGAGGGGAGAGTTTCTAGGTCATCGGATGGTCACGATCGACAATTACTTGTCTTGCACGCGTTCGTCATTGCTGGCGTAATATCCCTAGTGGTAGCTCTTTCTTGCGTCGTCCCCTCGCCTGCAATGGCTGGCGCGACATCTGCCCATTCTGCCGCTGTCGCCTGCCCGACCTGGAGCAACGGAGGATTTGGAAACTTCGTAACGCACGGCAGCAACGTCTCCGGCTGTGACCTCGCGGGTGAATTTGGCAGCTTCGACTTTGGCGGAGCGACCGCAGTTGGCACGAACTTCTCGGGTTTCGGTTTCCTATACTCCACGCTCGGCGGAGCCAACTTCACCGACGCGAACCTGAGCGGAGCGAATCTCTCTCTCTCGTCACTCGGCGGGGCCAATCTGACGGGAGCGGACCTGATCGGTGCGAACCTTAATGGCGTACACGTCTCCGGTGCCGACCTCACCGGTGCGAACCTGGCCGGAGCGCTACTGACCAACGCCAACTTCACGGGCGCTGTCTTCACCAACGCCACGCTCANNGTGGTTGACTGCCCGACTTGGAGCATCACCACTGGAGGAATCGGTAACTTCGTAACGCACGGCAGCAACGTCTCCGGCTGTGACCTCGCGGGTGAATTTGGCAGCTTCGACTTTGGCGGAGCGACCGCAGTGAGCACGGACTTCGCGGGTTTCAATTTCGTATACTCCACGCTCGGCGGGGCCAACTTCACCGACGCGAACCTGAGCGGAACCAGCCTTCCTTCACTCGGCGGGGTCATCCTGACGGGAGCGGACCTGATCGGTGCGAACCTTAACCTGGAACCACCGTCGG
>PLHD01000004.1 GCA_003138815.1 Acidimicrobiaceae bacterium
CTAGGCGAAGGGAATTAGCACGATGAGTGGAAAGTTCTGGAAACGTCCGGCAGTCCTGGTTTCGGTTCTCGTTGCGATTGTCCTGGTTGTGGTGGTTCTGGTCTTCGTCTCCGGCAGTAAGGGGGCGTCGAGGCCTTCCGCTCCCCAATCGGTCTCCGCTGCAGCAGCCAAGTCCTCGGCGGTGGTCAGCTGGTCCGCACCTTCCTCCGACGGTGGTAGCGCAATCACCAGTTACGTGGCAACGTCGCACCCGTCCAGCAGAACTTGTACCACGACCGGTACCACGTGCACGGTCTCGGGACTGGTGAATGGAACGTCCTATACGTTCACTGTCGTCGCCAGGAACAAAGTCGGGGCTAGTACCAGTTCGCTCCCTTCCAAGAGCGTCACGCCGAAGGCGTCAATCGTGAGCCCACCCGCACTGACCGCCAAGCCCTCAGTCAATCTCACTAACGGCGCGACCGTGAAGGTGTCCGGCACGAACTTCACGCCCAACGATCAGGTGTTCCTCGTAGAGTGCCTCGCCACGGCCAGCGGACAGGGCGGTTGCGACACCGCCACCGCCACGCCCGTGACGATCACGGCCGCCGGTCTGTTGCCCAGCTCGACCTTCAAGGTCGTTACCGGCAAGATCGGCAGCGGAACCTGCGGCACGACCGCCTCGAACCTCAAGAGTTGCGTCATCAGCGCGGGCAACGCGAGCGGCGGCGACACGGCGACCGCGCCGATTCGTTTCCAAGCGCCATCGGTAAATACCACGACGACCATGAAGGCCGGCGGGGTCACAACGACCACGAGGCCGAAGACGACAACGACCACGAGGCCGAAGACGACAACGACCACGACGCCAACTTCGAATAACGTGTCGTTCAAAGGTTCGTACTCGGGTACTTTCACGGTGCTCATCGTGAACAACAACTCCACATCAGGGTCGGCAACGGTGACATCGCTGAACGGCTCGGGCACCGGCACTGATCTCGGTTCAAGTACCTTGAGTGGTTCGGGCCAGGTCCCCACTACGGCGACGAACTCGGGCTTCAGCTTCACCGGGAGCGGGAGTCTCTCGGGGTCGGGCAGCACGTTGACGGTAGTGGTCGTGAGTTCCTCCGCTAACGTCCCTGATGGTGCCGGAACTGGGACGCTCAGTGGCGTGGCCAAGATCACCGGTGGCACGGGCAAGTTCGCCGGCGCCACCGGTTCGCTGCAGTTCAGCGGATCCTTCAATCTCACCGGAATTGGTTCCGGAACGCAGACACCGTCCTTCACGAGTTCTCTGTCCGGCACGATTAATCTGTAGCGCTGGACGGCGCAGGTTGCCGAACCAGTTTCTTAGGCTAATTGATGGTCAAGCCGCCAGTGCCTGGTTGCGAACCTGTTGCGTCGGGCCAGCGACAAAATCCAGGCCCCGGCCAGGTCAGGCCGCCAACGCCGGTGTTGCGGGGATGGCGGTACGCGCCTTTGGGTTCATCACGTTTCCTGGGAAGAAACAATTGCTACATCAGACGAGCGTTGATTGAGGTTCGCCGTGGAGCTGAGTGTGCCGCATTCCGGCGACTGCGCTCATCGACGCTTAAGGAACGTCAAGTAGAACGCCACGAACACCAGGACAATTCCGATATTCACTATCAGCCGCCCCAAGATGTGGTGCCTGAAGAACAGAACGTCCACGCCGACGACGGCAGCTACCAGTGCGAGCACGTAGAGTGCGGCGGCTGTCCTTGTTCCCATCGATCCAACCTAGTCAAACCGGCCACACCGCCAGTCTCCAGTCGCAGATTGTGCACATCCCCCCCGCCCACGGGCCGCGGGTGTTCAGCGGTAGAGTTTCGAGTTAGAGCCAAGTCAAGTACTCAACGGAGGCATCTTCCTTGAACAAGAGGAGATCAACAATGGCCGCAACGCTGAAACTGACGCATAAAGCAATCGGAGTCGAGGTCCGACGTGGCACGTACGACATCGTGGTTGACGGTCAGCGTGCCGGATCACTCGATATGAACGACACGATCGAGATACCAATCGAACCTGGACGGCACACCCTGCAAGTTCGCAGTGGCCGAAACTCCAGCCGAACTCAGACCTTCGATGCCGCCGAGAGCCAAACTGTCGCCTTCCGATGCACCGGGAAGAGTTTTCTGCCGATCTTCCTCGCGTCCTTCGTCGTCCCCAGCCTGGCGCTCCAGCTCCGCCGTACAGCCAATGATCGGGATCTGTGACGACATCGTCCCAGGCCGAGATCAAGCGGAAACAAACGCCGTACTGATGCAAGCAAACCTGAGTTTCAGCCGACAAGACGGCTGTCACCCGGGGACGAACCTAACTCGCGATCGACCATTGTTCAATCCGCAATTAGATTGTGCGGGTCGGCCCTCCGAAACGAACCTGCATGCTAAATGGAGCTAAGGGGATTGGAACCCCGATCACTTGCATTTCCAGTTCGCCGATAGCTGCTCGCAATCGCACGCGCAGTGAATCACTGCTGCTGGACTCTACCGAAGTCCTTGCGTGAGTTCGACCAAGTCGCTGGGCCTACGGTTCTTCACTCTCTAGTACACCTTGGGAACATTGTCGTGCCGAGCTTCGAGGGTACAACCGGCGACGGCTGGAAGATGGTTAGGGCCACGACCACCGCTACCCCCGATGCAATACTTCGGGTAGACACCGATCTAGTGCGCGGTCGAGATGCCGATCATTCGTTGGCACGGGTCGCAGCGCCAGGAAGGTGGCCGGTCTGTCTCAGGATCTTCTTGAACGTTCGACCGGTCGCCCGGCGATAGGCCATCTCGACGAGGAAGCTCGCGGCGAGGGTGACGCCCAGCGCAATGGCCGAGGACGGCGCCGTGCTGACCATGTTGTAGAAGAGAACCGCAAAGAGGGACAGGCACGTGACTACCGAAGCCACGACGGGCCACGCCTTGGCGCCGGTCTGATCTCGGATTCTGAGATGACCGATGCTGACCGCTGCGTACACGAGGAGGAACCCGGCACTGCCCATGGAGGCAACGGCGCTCAGGGGGAAGACCAGGACGAAGACGAGGACCAGGCCCGAAGTTATGAAGAGCCCATCCACGTCACGACCCCACAGATTGCGATCGAACCCCGGCGGGAGACCCCCGTTCTTGGCGATCTGATAGGCAATATTCGTCGAGCCGAACAGAGTGGCATTCACCGCTGACGCCGTGGAAAGCAGCGCCGCGATGGCGATCAACCTGAAGCCGGCCTGGCCGAGCGACGGTCGGGCCGCCACCGCCAGGGCCGAGTCCCCGAGCCCTTTGAGAGAGGCGAGGGGTACGTTGGTCACCACGCCGGTGCTGATCAACACATAGAGCATAATCACGATGGCGACGCTTCCGTAGATGGCGCGCGGCAGCTCAATCGCGGGCTTGGCCATGTTCGCCGCCGCATTGGTGATCAGGCCGAAGCCCTCGTAGCCAACGAACACGACTCCGGCGCCGGTCAGTATTCCGAGGGAACCCGGCCATGAAGAAGGAGCCAGCCGAGCCAGATCGTGTCTGGTGAGCGCGACATAGGCGGCGACGATGAAGACGATAAGGATGGCCACCTTGAGGATCACGATGGCCGACTCGGCCCGGCCCATGATCCGGCTGCCGAGAAAGTTGACCGCCATGAAAGCGAGGACCACGCCCACCGCCCAGGTCTTCGCAGGGAGGCGGATGAAGGTGTTGGCGTACGCGGCGAACGCGGTGGCGTAGAGGGCGATCGTGATGATGTAGCTGAAGTACTGGAAGAGGTTGAACGATCCCGAGACCGTGCCCTCGCCGAAGCCGCGAACGATGAAGGTGACCGAGCCCCCGACGCTGGGGAAAGTCTTGCCGAGTGCCACATAACTGTAGGCGGCGAGACCGGCCACGACCCCGCCGATTACGAAGGAGATCGGCGTGGCGGAGCCGGCGAGACCCGCCACCACCCCGAGGACCGAGAAGATCCCGGCGCCGACCATGGCGCCGACTCCGATGCTGAGCGCGG
>PLHD01000005.1 GCA_003138815.1 Acidimicrobiaceae bacterium
GCAGTCCGTAACGACGGACGTTTTCGGTGAAGGCCCACGAGGTGAACTGGCTGCCGTGGTCGGAGTGGATGATCGTCCAGGGTGACGTGACTCGTTCGCGGCCGGCCATCGAGAGCGCGTCATTCACCAGCGCTGTCTCGCAGCGTCGGTCAATCGCTCAGCCCACCACCTTGCGGCTGAAGATGTCTAAGACCACGCAGCAGTAGACCCTGCCCTCGCGCGTGGGGTGCTCGGTGATGTCGGTCAACCAGAGCGCGTTGGCACGCGTCGCGGTGAAGTTGCGCTGCACGAGGTCCTCGTGGGTGGCTTCGTTCACGAGGTTGCGTCGGGTCTTCTTGGGCCCCGGTAGGCCCTGAATCTGCAGTTCTCGCATGATCTTGAGGATCAGCTTTCGATTGACAATGAGTCCCTGCTCGATCTGGAGCGTGGCCTTGATCCGCAGCATCCCGTAGGTGGAACGCGACCTTGTGTGCACGTCAGCAATAGCGTCGGTGAGCAGCAGGTGGCGGATCTCGCGGTCACTGGGCGTGTGATATTTGATGTCGTAGTAGGTCGAGCGATCGAGGCCCACCACGCGACAGGCCGTGCGTTCGGAGTAGCCCAGGTTGCTCAGCCCTCGGGCAACCTGGAACTTGCTTTTGGGCTGATCGGCTCGTTCGCGTTGAAGAGATCACTCGCGGCCTTCACCAGTGCGAGCTCCGCTTCGAGGTCGCGGATCGTTCGACGAGCCTGCGCGAGCGTATCGACTTCAAAACTTTTGGTCCCCGGCCGTTTGCCAGCGTCAATGAGGGCCTGATGCTTCCACTTATAAATCGTCGCTCGGCTGATTGAGAGTTCCTCGGCCAATGACCTCACGGACTCGCCGGCGAGTAGTCGCGCGTTGACGTCACGTCGCAACTCGGCTGAAAACTGCTTGGGCACGTCTACCTCCTGGTAGGACACGACCAAACTCACATACGTGGTCCACTTTTCGGGGTCAAGGTCAGATTGCCTGTAGAAGTTCGGCACATTCTTGCCGAAACAGCTTCGGGACATCCTTTACACAGCTTCAGGACTTGCTTGACGCCACAGCCGCCATCGGCCTTTGCTCTTCAGTGAGCGGGAGGTGGCCCAATGCTTTGGGAGTCAAGCAAGATGGAGCAACTTTACGACGCCGTGCTCGGCGTCATTCGAGATGGTTTCACGTTGAGCGATCTCGATCGCAGCGTCACCTGGTACGAGCGGGTCTTTGGATTCGCCAAGGGCATGGAGGACAAGCGCCCGGACGGGACCGGATACTTTGTGTTGCTCGGCTCGGCCGACTTCGCGGTCCTGGTGGGTCTGTTCGTCCATCCGTCCAACGATAAGGAGCGTTCCTCCGAGGCGCGCACCGGGCTCGACCACGTCGGTTCTACCGTCGCCAGCCACCTCGAGCTCGAGGAGTGGGAGGCGCGGCTCACCGAGCTCGACATCGAGCATTCCCCGTCAACGACCAGCCGGGCTACTCTGTCGTCGTCTTCTGCGACCCCGACAACATCCAGCTCGAGTTCATCGCCAAGGGCTGACGTCGGTTGCGGCCCTAATGCAGCAAGCGATATCCGCTAGGACAAACTGGTTGCGGTGTCTCACGCGCCGAGAATGCCCTTTTTCGATTCCTTCTTAACGTGCTTCTCGTTGCGCTTTTCCTTCAGCGACTTACCGACCTTCTTGACGTTGTGTTGGTTCGGTGATTTATCGGCCACGGTGACTCCTCTAGTAGGCGACGTCATTGTTGGCGACGCCGAGATCACAGATTGTGAGAGACCACCCATGAGGCCGTATGACCTCGAGGGGCAACTCTCTCATCTGGATCGTCATTGCCGACCTTAATCGGCGCCAACACTGTCAGACCCATTGTCGTGTCGAAAGGAAGCGTTTATGGCCACGATTGCTCCGAAGCTGGGGAGGTTCAATTTGCGTGGAGGTAGTCGAGAAGTTCGCGGTACTCGACAAGACGTTCGGTCAACCAGACACGGTCGTCCTCGCTGAGCGCATCAAGAGCCGTGGCCCTTTTTGAGGGTGTTGATTGCGCTTGCTTTATGAACCAAGGTAGCTGTGCCATGCGACGTGGGTGCCGACTGAATTGGAAAGGTCAACTGTCGCTACGACTGAGGCGTACTCGCTCCACTGAAGGGTTCAGTGCATGGTGACAGTGCCGACCCTCTACCCCCAGTTGGGCGGCACGCGGGCGAGCAGGGCCTCCACCTCGTCGGCCGGTACGGCGGGTGAGAAGAGGTAGCCCTGGCCGAACTCGCAGCGCAGGAGGCGCAGGCGCTCGAACTGTGCCCGCGTCTCGATCCCCTCGGCGAGCAGGGTCACGTTGAGCTTCTGACCCAGCGAGACGATCGTCTCGAGGAGCGTGTCGTTGCGGGCGCTCTCCTGGGGTGGGCTGACGAAGGAACGGTCGATCTTGATGATCTTCGGGTGCAGCAGCGCGAGGTAGGAGAGCGAGGTGTACCCGGTTCCGAAGTCGTCGAGCGCGATGGCAATTCCGAGGCGATTGAGGTGTTCAATCACGTCCAACGTCTCAGCGACGTCGAGCAGGGTCACGCTTTCGGTGATCTCGATGATGAGGCGTTCTGGGATAAGTCCGCTCGTCCGCAAGACTCCTTCAATCATCGATACGAGGCCCGGGTCGTGGAACTGGTGTGCGGAGAGGTTGACCGTGACGTAGGGTCGGCCGGTCCGAGCACCTGTTCGATCCCAGGAAGTTGCCGCGCTCACGGCCTCGCGCAATGCGAAGGCACCGAGCTCCAAGATGAGTTCGCTCTGTTCGGCCAGCGGTATGAACACGTCGGGGGGCACCCATCCCCGCTCGGGGTGTTGCCAGCGCATCAGCGCCTCGAAACCGACCACCTCGGTCGTGGCGAGATCGACAATGGGCTGGTAGTGCATCGAAATCTCACCGGCTTGAAGAGCTTGGCGCAACTCCTGCAAGAGCGCGAAGCGGCTGGTCGCCTGCTCGCGCATGCTGGGAGCGAAGAGAACATGGTGGCCCTTCCCCTCGCGTTTGGCCTCGTACATGGCGACGTCGGCGTCCCGGATCGATTCGGTGTAGTCCGTGCTCGTTGCGTCACAGACCACGACCCCGATGCTCGCGTGCTGTGCAAGGTGCGCCCCAGCGATGGAGAACGGTTCGACGAGCGCACCAAGAAGACGTTTGGCTACCTGCTCGGCCTGAGCCGGGGAGGTCAGTCCCTCGGCCAGGTAGAGGAACTCGTCGCCACCGAAGCGACACAGCGTGTCCGAGGAGCGAGTCACCTGGTCGAAGCGGCGCGCAATCGCCACAAGCAACTTGTCGCCAACGAAGTGGCCGAGGGTGTCGTTCACGCCCTTGAAGTCATCGAGGTCCACCAACAACACCGCGTTGAGCCCGCCTTGGCGAACGAGCTTCTCGCGCGCCTGTGAGAGCCGGTCTTCAAAGAGCACGCGGTTGGCGAGTCCCGTGAGCGGGTCGTGCAGCGCCTGGTGGGAGAGCTGGGCGGTGAGCGCCCGCTCCTCGGTGATGTCGCGCTCTGACATGACGAAGTAGAGCGTCCTTCCTTCGGCGTCGCGGGCGGTGGACCTGTGCACCTCGGCGACCATCACCCGCCCGTCCCTGTGCACGTAGCGCTTGGAATAACTCACTTGATCGCTCTCGCCGGAGGTCACGCGTCGGTGGGCCTCCTCGCTGATGCCCAGGTCCTCGGGATAGGTGAATGGAGTCGAGTCGTGCCCGAGCAGTTCCTCCCTGGTTCGTCCGACCATCTGACAGAAGGCGTCGTTGACTGCCAGGATCTTGTCCTCGAGATCGGCGAATACCATGCCGGCTACGTTGTTCTCGAACGCGAGGCGGAAGCGCTGCTCGCTCTCCGAGAGCGCCTCGGCGGTGGCCAGCGCATGTAGTTCGAACTCGGTGTGGACTTGCTCCGATGCCCTCCGGGCGCGGTCATCGCGGATCATCGCTACAACCCACTCCTTGCCGTCAAGGGCGATGGGCGAGAGGGCGATGTCAACCGCGAGTTCGTTGCCGTCGTGACACAAGATCGTGAGACCTAGGCCGCGCCCCATCTCACGTGCGCTCGGGTCTCGGGCGTACTCGTCGCGATGTACGAGATGCGTATCACGTTCCCGCGACGGCACGAGTACCTCAACGGCCTGACCAACGAGCTCGTCGTGCGTGTAGCCAGTCAGGACCGTGAGGTGCTCGTTTGCGTAACGGATCATGCCGTGCTCGTCGACGAAGGCAATTCCGTCGGGCAGCACCTCAAGCAGGTGGTTCCAGGAGACGGGATAATCCTCTAAATAGCTCACGATGCGCTTGCTCCCATCCGACTTCCTGAACTAGCGAAATGCAACGTCTACCCTGCATACTGACACAAGAACGGAACCGTTTCCGTGGGAGAGATTCATGGGCGTATTAAGCAACGAAGCCTGCATCATTCGGACCTTCCTGGTCGAATCCGCCAACCGCAGACTGTTGATGTCGGTCCTTCGCCAGGAACATGGACACTGCATGATCGCGTTCAAAGATCCCACGTTTCATCCCACAGACCAAACCGTCACCACCGGACCAAACCGACTGAGTGCAGCCACCTCATAATCCCTCGGTCGTGGGTTCGATCCCCATCAGCCCTACCGAATGGCCTATGCCCCGTTGAGTGGACCACGCTTATGAGAATGTGGTCTGAGTTTGGCTCAAGTGTAGATTCTCGAATTCGTTGGGCGTGAGATAACTTAACGAGCTGTGTCGTCGCGGGTTGTAGAAGTTCTCGATGTAGTCGACGATGGCGACAGAGTGATCGACTTTCGTGGTCCGGCATTCGCGGTGACGTTCCTGGGTGGCCCTGGGCCGACCATTTCGCTCACACAGTCCAGCGGGCTCGTTGCTCCAGCGCATCACATGGGGAGTCGATGCGTCCGCCGCCGTTGTGCTCACCCGGCGATCCGAAGCAGCCCAACAATTCCGACTGCGTAGAACAACAGCGCCAAGATTGATTCGGGTCCTAGTCGGTGCGGTCGCGAAGGACGCACGATCACACCGCCGACGTACATCACGGTCAGCACCAAACTGAGCGAGGCTAGCCATGCGATTGCGGGACCGGTTGTCGGCAATACCGGTTTCGCAGCAACGAGGTCTGCCAGCACGAATAGACACAGCTGAAACGCATTGCCACCAAAAATGTCGCCCATCGCGAGTTGATGGTCGCCGAGACGTACGGCTTCGATTCCCGAACTGATCTCCGGCAGTGCTGACGCTAACGCCAGGACGGTCGCACCGAAGACCACTCCGTTTATACCGGCGCGGTTTGCCAGTTCGTTACCGCTGATCTCGAGCGCCACACCCGCCATGAATGTCACCGCCGCCGATACGCCGAAGAGTATCGCAACACGTGTCGTTGAATGCTTTGCGCGCGCGGCGTCGGCGACCGGATGACGGACGCGGCGATGAGGACGCCCGGGCTGACTGCCCGCCATTACCACCTCCCACTTTGGATGCGATCGTGTACGGTTCAGTACCCAGATTCCGCCGATCCAGATGACCACGACCGCCAACGACGCCGGACTAAAGCGCCCCGCTATGACTATTGACTTCGGCAGCAACGCGCCCATGAGCACCACTGACACGGTGAGTACAACCAGCAGTCCCTCAAGAACTGGCACGAGGGAACCGACGAGGAATGTCAGAGGTCTCGGGGCAAAGAGATCACACAGGACAAGCACCATCGTTGCTGTCGCTATGCCGCCGATCAGGTTTCCAGCCGCTAGGCCGAGGTGGCCCGACTCTGCCGCGGAAATCGTGATCGCCAACTCCGGCAGGCTGCCGGCGATAGCAAGCAGCACCATCCCGCCGATTGCGTCACCGATTTTCAGGCGTCGATCAAGTTCGTCCGTTGATTTCGAAAGTTCGACACCGGCAACCCAAGTCGCCCCAGATGCTGCGACGAACACGAGGATCACCAGAAATATGGAGACAGACGACACATTCGAATTATCGCCGATGCGATCGGCGGGATCGGTGATGAGACGCAGATCTCAACGCTGGCACGCTTCGGTCATGCCGAGCTGCCCTCGACCCTCTCTGGTTTTGCGGTGTGGTACTACAGCGCGAGTTAAGTCACTGAAGGATCAAGACTCCAGTGCTTGGTGGCAGATCGGGGGTGTCCGGCCCCGACACGAACCCACACGTGATGATTCCGATTGAGAGAATCCCACGTTTCATCCCACAGACCAAACCGACCTCACCGGACAAGTTCTCTTTCAATTCCGAATGAATCCGATACCACCGGACATTCAGACCGAATGCAGCCGCCTCATAATCCCTCGGTCGTGGGTTCGATCCCCACCGGCCCCACCCGTCATACGTGTCCAATTTGAGCCAGTGCTACAGCCGTCGTACGCTCGGATCCCATTTCAGTTTGAAACGCAGCACGTTGAACGCACACACGTTTGGCGCCGAAACCGTTCCAACAGCAGCAATCGTCTTTTTAGCGATGAGCACCTTCGGTCGCAGGAAGTGAAGGGTCAGCGTGAAGGGCGTCGTGACCGAGACGTTGGACTGCGTGTCGTCGGGCGTCAGCGTCAAGGTCGCGCTGTACGAGATTGACCCTCCGGGAGATATTCGTCCCGGCAGCGGCTGGGGAAGTGGAATGTACTGCTGGGCCGTGGGCATCACCCCTTGCGCAACCAGTGCGGCGTTCGGAGCGCAGGCGGCCCCATACTCAGTGACCCTCGTCCCATTATCGCCGACAATCAACTCCACCGCGTTCATCGGATTACCTTCGGCGGTCATGACGTACGCTCCGTC
>PLHD01000002.1 GCA_003138815.1 Acidimicrobiaceae bacterium
CGCTTACAAAGTGGCCGCGGTGGAATCGCTACTGGCTAGGGGGCGATTCGTCAGTACGTCACTCGGAATCGGACCCGGTTGTGCTGCTGTTCCACTGGAGAATGCAGGCTCGGCGATAGCCAGACAGGACTGCGTCGTGGCACAGTCCACCTGCGTCACATCTAACTCTCCCGTCGGGAGTTGTGCCGCAGTCCAGTTCTGGCCCCCGTCCTGCGTCACGAAAATCGCACCAGCAGTCTTTGTTGGGTCGGTTGTCGACCTCTGGATTCCGGCCGCCCAGCAGGCGTTGCTCGATGGGCAGGTAATCGACTGGAGTCCATCCCAGCCAGCCATCGTCGATGAGAACAGCTGCTGCAGTTCCCAGGTCGTTCCACCATCAGCCGTAGCGAGCACTTCTGGTGTGAGTTGCGTTCCGGCAGCGCCCACCTGAACGGTGGCGTAGCAGTCGTTCGCATCGGGGCACGTCAGGTCATTCTGATCGCCCTGCACGTTGGACACCCAGTTCGATGACCACGTCACGCCCCCGTCCGAGCTACGAAACTCAAGCAGCGAGGATGGCTGGTTACCGGAGCCACTGGGATCAGGTCGGCCCAAAACCGTGGCGAGGCCGAGGCAGGTGTTCTGCGTAGGGCACGAGAACGTTGCGTTCTGCACGTTGGACCACCCCGGGCCGCCGGTTGGGGTTGTAGTCCACGCAAAGACGTACGAACTCCAGGTGCTGCCACCATCGACAGTTCGCATGGCCACCGTCCGAGAGATGGTCGAGCCCCCTGATGCACCTACTGGCTGCTCCGGCTGATCCGTCGGGACCGTGCCGAAGGCGATGCACGACTCGGAATTGAAGCACTGCAGCCCATAAAGCGAACCCTGGAGTTCAGCAATCGTCGGGTCCAGCGCGGCGTCGACGCCAAGGACTGGCGGCATTGGCACTGGCTGGGTCGTCCACGACGAGCCACCATTGGTGGTGCTGAGAAGTACCTGGGGGGCGCTGGAACCATTGATCCCATTGCTCTCATTGCTCCGATCGAATTGTTGGGCACCGACCATGCAATCGTTGGCGCTGAAGCAGGACATCGGAGTGTCTAACGTCATCCCGGCCGGCGCCGTCAGCGATTGCCAGGTTGATCCGCCATCTCCGGAACTATAGAGGTCGGTCACCTGGCTGATGAGGTGACCGGCCGCATCCCTTAAGGCAACACTCGATACCATGTAGCAGACTTGTGTGGTTGGGCAGGTCATCTGGTTATAGCCCTGCGGACTGCTCTGCGTGCCGACGAAGGGCTGGACGCTCGGACCCGCGTCGCTCACTAGCCGAAAGGTCGCGCCGGAGCTGGGACCTACGGCGTTGGTGCTGCGCGCGTCACCACTGGGTCCGCGCACCGCGACGCTGACCGCGAGTCCGGCGATGAGAACAATCACGGCCGCGACGAGAATCCATTTGCGCGGCGTCCACGTAATTGACCTGACACCCGCGTAGGTGACCGACTTGCGCCTCGAGCGCTTCGACGTTGACAGGGATGACTCGAACGCCGCCCACGCGGCGTCAACCGACCGCGACGGGGCCTCGGTAACGGGGTTGGCTGCTTCAAGCAGTTCGGTAACTGATTTCGTACTCATCGTTGTATTTCCTCCTGGGTGATGGTGTTGCTCGTCGGGGACATTTCGTTTTCAAACTTCTTGAGGGCGCGGTGGTAGCGAACGTTGACGGCGTTGGGAGTGAGGCGGAGAATCTCGGCGATCTCGACTCGGCTCAGCCCGTCCCAATGAACCAATCGCAGCACTTCCTGATCTGAGGTTGAGAGACACGCCAGCGTCGCTCTTACAACAGTGCCGTCAAAGTCGTCGAGCCCCGGCGCCGCTATCTCCTCGGCATTGCCGACACTGGTGTGACTCGCGTCACGCCACGCCTTGCGTTGCGCGTTCGACACTTCGAAACTGGCGATGCGAATAAGCCACGCCAGCGAAGGGCTGTCAACCCTCGAGTACTTTTTCCAGGCAATCGCGAAACTCGCCGAGATCACGTCGTCGACCAGCGCGGCGGCCACTCGGCGCGAGACGTAGCGGTTGAGCCCTTGATAGGTCGCCCGAAAGAACATCTCAAACTGGGCCCGCTGCTCAGATTCGGGTGTCGGGGAAGAAGAAGCCATCACCCTCTATACGTCATCGCGGGTTCCAATTATTACGGGTCCTTCGGAAGTGGCCTCCTCGCAAGGCTTTTCGTCTCAGGCGACTAGGGGCCACCGCGATAAGAATGGGGTTCAGATCTCACGAAGCGGGTTGATGTGTACGTTTCGCATTTGCCAGCGTGCTCGGGCGGCATGTGCTTGAGGTACGGCCCTGATGACTACGAGAGCAATCTCAGAGCCAATGCAAGGTGGCATGTCACGTCGGGCCGACGTCTTGACATTTCGAAGGCACGCCTCCAGAACTCGATGGCGAGGCCTTGGGTGGTCAGCGATGTTACGAGATTCTTGGTTGCTTTCAGACCGGGCGGGCGTATCGGGTCCCTACGAATGTGTGATAACTGGCGTTTCTGAGTCCCATCGCATTTCCGAGGAGCTGGTAAAAGCCTGCGCCGAACGACGTGGTTCGTACAGCGCCGAGGCCCGTGACCGACTGGCAGCCGGTGGGGTTCACGACGACTAAATCGTCGCCCCGCCCCTTCTGACCCTGCACCCAAAAGACCAGGCGGTACGAAATGGCGAACCCGGCGGGGCAATGCCGGACGCCCTTCGGCACATCAGGCAGCGCACAGGCGGAAGTGGCAACTGCTCGAGCGGCCGCGGCGTTCGTCACCGTCACCACGGCGGGGAACGTGAAGTGGAACTGATTGCCCGGTGCCTGACGGGTGACCATCAGCCGGTCGACCCGTGGAATGACTTGGCAGAGGTAGTCAACTTGGTTCGACGGTGCGGTTGAAGTGGTCGTTGGAGTAACCGACGGCGAACTCCCGCACGCTGCCAACCCCAGGCCGGTGACCAGGCTGCGGGAAGACAACCGTGCTTCGAATGATCGCCGGCTTGGAAACCATCTCCTCTGGAACGGTGAGTTTCGGTGAGAACGTGATGAATGACGTCTCTCCGAAGGATCGAGACGTGGCCATGGTCTTCCAGAGCTACGCGCTTTATCCGCAGATGACTGTGGCGCAGAACATCGGCTTCGCGCTCAAGATGCAGAAGTTGCCCAAGGGCGAGATCGCCAAGCGCGTCCGCGACGCGGCCGAGGTCATGGGAATCACGCAGTGGCTCGACCGCAAGCCGACCCAACTTTCTGGAGGTCAGCGTCAGCGCGTTGCCATGGGACGGGCGATCGTTCGCGAACCCAGCGTCTTCTTGATGGACGAGCCGCTCTCCAACCTCGACACAAAAAATCGAGTTCAGCTGCGGGCCGAGATATCAAGAGTCCAACACCGAATTGGAGTTGCGGCGCTCTACGTCACCCACGACCAGACTGAGGCGATGACCCTCGGTCATCGCGTGGCGGTGCTGCGAGACGGCGTTCTCCAGCAGTGCGACGCGCCCCAGGTCCTCTACGACCGCCCCGTGAACATCTTCGTGGCCGGGTTCATTGGATCGCCGGCGATGAACCTCTTTGAAGGCGGCGTTTCCAACGACCTCGGCACGCTCACATTGGGCAGTCAGAAGATTGCGTTGACTCCCGATGTCCTCAACCTGCGCCCGGGCCTGCAGCGCTACTCGGGCAAGGATCTCGTCGTAGGCATTCGGCCCGAGGACCTTCCGGCAGCCGGCGCTCAGTCCGACGGACCAGTCTTCTTCGGTGATGTTGATCTCGTTGAGGCGCTCGGATCAGAGCTCCTTGTTCACTTCCGCACCGATGCACGTGTTGTTCAGCCCGAGGGCCTCACCAAGGGCATTGATGGCGAGGAGCAACCCGGCGAAAGTCCGGAAAGCGTTAACGACAACGTCGCGCGAATTGCTCCGAGACACGCGGTGCGCGCCGGCGAGAGGTTCCGGTTCTCCATCGCGCCGGAACGCCTCGAGTTCTTTGATCTTCAGACGGGATTGGCAATCTGGAAGTGATCTTCACCGCGTCGAACTCTGAGTCGCGCCGGGAAGGCTTGAGACCGAGCCCCTTCGTGTGCGGGTTGCCGTCGGGCCTCCGATATCAGCAATCTCAGAGTGATCATCAGTCTGGCTTCGCATTGGACGTCGGGTCTCGGATGTTCCGACAGCAAACTCATTGTCTTCGGATAGGCGCTGAACGAGAATCATCTCTCCAGCGGAGCGTTTGTGCTGCGCGGTCCCTACACGATTCAACCTGATTCCATTGGAGGTACGATTTCGCATGGAGCCCGGAGGAAATGCTTACGATGCATCGCAAATTGGATTGCGATACGTGGGCCTTGCTGTGCCAGAACACGACTGGCACCCCGTGGAGCTACTGCGTGTTTTGGTCGAAATCTGTTCCACCTCGCCCTTTCGGCGCAGCGCTCGATTTACTTCTGGACTCCATCGCCATATTTCGGTTGGACTAGCCGCAGCTCGCCTTGGAGAACGAGGTTTCAATGTCGACGAATTAGTCCGGTGTGCTTTTCGCGAAATGTACGTGGGCGAATTCATTCGACTCTCAGCGCGAGTCTCCTTCGATCGAGCGAATGGAACGACGTTAAGCACACCGTTGGAAGCTTTAGGAGCTGAGGTTTGCGACCGCATGGGAGCACCCGCAGTTGGTGCCACGTTCTCGTCTTACTTGAATCAAATCGTTGAACATTCTGAAGTTGCGCCTTTCGGGAGGAAAGCCGCAGGCTGGCTACAGGTGGCCGAGCTTTCCGAGATTCTCACTTGGGATATTCCGTCCCCATCGCTGTGGGCGTCGGTCACCGAGTTAGACAGTGCATCGATTGCGTGTGAGTCCCAATGGCTGGCTGATCGATTTCTGTTGACCTACCTAAGCGACTGGCACACAGCGTCTCTGCACGATGAGTATCGGTGGGCGAGAGGAGAGCGGACATCAGGTGTCGCAATTGAGGACTTGTCACTTCGTTCTATCCCAACCGATCATCTAAATGCGGAGATAGCTTCTCGAGCTGTTGTTGGGGGGGCAAGAGACCCGCGAGCACTGCTCTCAACTGGTGTCGATCTTCTATTGAGAGGCGAGCATGAACAGGCAGTTGCATTCTTTCAGGGAGCACTTACGGTCCAGCCAAGTTCATGGGTCCGAAATTGCCTAGCATTCTGCCTGATACCCTCCGATCCTGATGCTGCGGCGGATATCTTCCAGGACTTACTTAATGATGGCCATGAACCACACCTGGTTTACGCCAATCTTGCAGCAGTAGAACGACTTTGGGGCAATATCTCAGCGGCTCATCACTTCGCAAGAGCTGGACTCGCGTTAATTGATGAGCAAGACAGGCGGACTGCATACCTCTGGGGATTTGAGGACAGTTTGCCAACGTTGATGGAGAATGTTGTGATTCGTGACTACCTACGGTTCGTGCTCAGCTGGGATTCTTAGTCCGAATGAATGAGTTCACGAGCATATTTCAAATGCATGAAGAGATGCAAAGGATCAGTTGGTGATTGAACGAATTCCCCTTGGTGCTCATAGAAAGACCTGGCTTGCTCGTCACGTGCATGAATGAGAAGCGCACGCACCCCTATCGTGTCCGCAACTTGAAGTGATCGGCTAATTGCATCCTTCAACATGCCCCTACCTATTTGTCGATTTCTTTCTGATAGATCAACGGCGAGACGCGCTAGCAAGATGCATGGAATCTGAGCAGGCACTCCGCCTTTAATGATCGTTTCTGGTGCATTACTCTTCTCGACGCCAGCGGTAGCCAATGCGTAATATCCGACCACGCGACTGGAGCGCGCTACGACGTAGACACGGGCATTTCCAGAACAATGGTTAACCCACGCATAGTCCTTGAGCCATGCATCTAACTCCTCAGCGCCGCTATTGAAATCTGAGGTGTAGTGATCCTTTGTGAGCTTTGTGGGGCCAATGAGCAATTCAGTCATGTGTGATGACTACTGCCGGATATCAAACACACTTGGCTCGTTTAACAATGCAGCGAGTTTCGGGGTATTTGAAGCTGGGGCCTCAAGCAGTTCTTCGAAGGCAGACCACGCTTCTTCTGACAAGAGAAACCACCGTCGGTCGGCAAGAACTCGCTCAGCGTTGATCGTGGCACTTTCAAGGACAAAATCGGTCACGCTTTTGTCGAGCGCAGCTGCAGCACTACGAATAACTTGTTGCTGAGTGGCTGAGGCTCGAAGATTCAGCCGAGAATTCCGCTGGTTCCGTTCAGATGTATTTCCTACTGGCATCACTTCTCTCCTGTACAGACATTGTACGTGCATACGTACATACGATGTGCACCCTCTGGAAACAATCTACACGTTTTTCCCATTAGCGAAACTGGGAATTATGTGATAATTGAGTTTCATTGCTGGACTCTCGGTACCCCATAATACCTGATCATAGGGTTATCAAGCGAATTGAGAATTACACGGGTGTCATTATTGAACATTCATTGGACCGGTGGCAACGTGGGGCCTCTTACGAACGTCGATTGCCTCGGCGGCACTGTGTCGACATTCGTGTCGAGCACCACCAAGGTACGCAGGTGCGATGGCCAGTCAGCTTTCGTGGTTTTACCACTCCAGTTCAGGGAGATTGGGTTTTGTTCTGATTTGATGCACCACTTTGGTACATATACTAAATCATGTACCAAAGTGGTGTACAAGTCACCTAGAGTACTTTCGTGGAGATCGCTTTTGCAGGGAAGAGGATGGAGAAGACCTGCAACGAGAGTGTGTCGATGGTCCGCGAATATGGACCCGAGTGCGCCAAGAAACTTAAGTTGCGACTTACCCAACTGTCCGCTGCGGTGACGCTCGAGGATTTGCGCAACGCATCGGGTCGATGTCACGAGCTCACAGGGAATCGGTCTCACCAACTCAGCCTCGACCTTCAGGGGCCGTATCGACTGATTTTCGAGCCTGCCGACCACGAGGGTACTGCAAAGGACGATGGAGGGATTGACTGGTCACTCGTTCACGCGGTCGTGATTATAGAAGTCGTTGACACACATGACTAGTTATAAAGGGGAGAGAAAATGAGTACCACCGTATCCAACCAATTTAGTCCGGATTTCGCAGTTGCGCCGGGAGAAACCCTTTCCGAACTACTCGACGACAACGGTATGAGCCAGGCTGAACTTGCTCGTCGGACGGGATTGTCAGCTAAGCACATCAACCAGATTGTCTCAGGTGATGCGTCGATCACAGCCGAGACGGCTATTCGCCTGGAACGCGTAACGAAAGTGCCGTCACGATTCTGGTTGAATCTAGAAGCCCAGTACCAAGATCTGGTCACTCGACAACGAGAGGCCTTGATTTTGCAGGCCGATGTTCCTTGGCTCAAGGAACTGCCGGTCCGAGAATTGCTCAAGCGCGGCTACCTCAAGAGAAGCGACGTCACTGTGGACACGCTTCGGCAAGTGCTTGCATTCTTTGGTGTCGTGAACAGAGGGGCATGGGGAACAATCTGGCAAGTGCCAACGGCCTACAGAACTTCAAGAGTTCTTGACGTCAATGGTCCGGCACTCGCGACCTGGCTTCGAATTGGTGAATTGAAGGCTATTGGAGTCGAGGCCAAACCCTTCAGCAAGAAGGCTCTCCAGGCGATCATTCCAGAACTGCGATCACTTACTGTTACGTCTTCGGAGATTTGGGAACCGAAGCTTAAGAGTTTGTGTGCTTCGGTAGGGGTAGTGGTGATCTTCGAGCCCGAGATTCCGGGGTCACGAATAAGTGGAGCTGTTCGCTGGGTCGAAAGCGATAGAGCTCTCGTGCAGATGAGCCTTCGCCATAGGTGGGGGGACATTTTCTGGTTTTCCTTCTTTCATGAGATCGCTCACGTTCTGCTTCACGATCGAAAGAGACTGACTTTTGTTGATGGGCCACCAAAGGATGGCAATGGCGATGATCTAGAGCTTGAAGCAGACGCGTTTGCGAGTCATACCTTGGTTCCTAAGCAGTATGACGCGCATCTTCAATCTCTTGATTCACCAAGAGCCGTCAAGAGTTTTGCAGCGCAGCTTGGAATCCATCCGGGTGTCGTTGTCGGACGACTTCAACACGATCGGCTTCTCTCTTACAGCGCAATGAATAACTTGCGCGTGAGATATGAGTTTGCGGAGTCAGGTAGCTGACTTAACGTGATCTGATTCGCGCTGGGACAACGGGAGATCAAGCAATTCCCAAGACGGCATTGCCCCTCGTCGATCCGGCTTCA
>PLHD01000027.1 GCA_003138815.1 Acidimicrobiaceae bacterium
TAACCAGTATGTGTGTCACAGGCCAGAGGCATTATGGCAGAGACCTCTACTGATTTGGTCCCCGACACATAGGTATTACGTGAGCAATTCCGCAGCCCCGGCGTGTCACACGCGCGGCAAGACCAAGAGCCCGATGGGCAACTGGCGACGTCCCCCAGACCAGGCGACGACGACGCTCGTGCTGAACCTCGACACCACGGCGCCCGGCGTCGCTGGGCGCCTGGGGAACCTCTACTTCACCATGTTCAACCTTCGACGGGCCCTTCAACGCGACGCCCAGTCGCTCGCCAAACAGTACTGGGGCGCTAAGGACGAGCGAGACGCCCTGGGCTGGAAGGCCGTAGCCGAACGGCTCGGCATCAGCCGCTCGAAGTTCGAGGCCCGAGCCCGGAGGCACTTCCAGTCCGCGGGCTGGGCCAGTGAACATGTCTCGGCGGCCCTCGTCTCGCACATGGCCGATGGTGTTTTCGAGAACCTGACCCGCCACCTCTGGTCCGACGCCTCGGGCAAACGTCACGGCCCCTTGCACGTGACCCCCTACCACGAGTTCGCGACCATCACCGGTCGTGCTCGCTCGCACACCACCGCGAACAAGTGGGAGACCTTCCGGCTCTACGGCTCTCTCCAGGGACACCTCGACGCCTACCGTCACCCCAACCTCGCAGCCGGGACCAGCGTCGAACAAGTCCTCGCCATGGGCGCGGGACACCAAGTGGCGCGCCAGCGTCGCTCGCGCCCGCCCGCGCCCCAGCGCTGGCCGCACTACCAAGGACCGCTCGTGATGGTCTTTGCCGGAGGACCGACCTCGACACAACCCGAGATGGTCCTACCCGTGCTGGTCCCCACCGGCTCGAGCAGGTGGGGACGTCTCGCGCACTTCCTTAACGATCCCGACACCTGGCACAAGATCGACCTGGTGCGGCGTCCCGACGCCAACCGTCCAGGCGGTTGGCGTTATGAGATGCACCTGCTGGTCCTTAACGACGGCTACCACTCGCCACGGGTGCGCGACCAGCTCGCGAGCGCCCCTCGCGACCGCGTGGCCTGCGTGGACGTGAACGTCTCCAACCTCTCCGTCGCCTCGCGCAATCTCACGATGACCTCACTCAAGTCGACCGTGGTGAAGGTCACCGAGATCGAACACGAGCGCCTGGTGCGAGAAGCGCTCCAGAATCGACGTCGCCAGCGCTCCCTCGACCGCTCTCGGCGCGCGACCAACGTCGCGCAATATCAGAAGTCCCAGGCCCAAGTGCGCCGCGACCAACGTCGCGCAGAACAGGGCCTCAGTGAGGTCACCACCCTGCCGAGAGGTGCGCGTCTTATGCGCACCAAAGAGAAGCCGATCCAGGCATACCGTTGCGACAGTCTCTCACATCAGTACGCCCATTTGCGCACGATCCACGGCGCACGTGCCCGCGCGGCGAGCATCACCAAAGGCCAGGCCGCTTGGGCGATCTCTCGAGAACTGATAACTATCCACGGACCAAACTGGATTGTCGAGGACTGCCACCTGCCAACCTGGAGTCGCTCTTGGGGCAACGCCATGGCAATCAGCGCGCCGGGCATGGTCACGTCCGCGCTCGCGGCCACCTGCGCCGAACTCAACGGCTCTTACACCAAGGTCTCGACCGCCACCACGGCGCTGTCGAGCACCTGTCTGTGCGGCGCCAGGGTGAAGAAGGACCTCGGCGAACGCGTCCACCGCTGCGCGTCCTGCGGGCTCGTCGGCGACCGGGACCTGGTCTCGGCGGCGCTGGGCACTTGCGTGACACCGGCCACGACCGAGGACGAGCATGACGTAGTCGACTCCGCCATCGCCACCGCGATGCGCCAGATGATCGCAATAATTGGGTGTGAAGTCACCCTCGTGAGTCAAACGCAACCTCTGGAACTGGGCCGCCACGGCTCAGTCCAAGCTGCCAGGCCAGATCCCATGGGTTCGGGCTGCTCACGTGAACGCCCACCAAGGGCGCCATCGACCAAAGGGCGCGGGCGACCGCGACCGGCGAAGGTGGCGCGACTGCGTGGGCTGGCTCTTAGTCACCCGACTGGGTGATTACGAGTCATCTCTTAGATATTGACGACGGGGCAGGTCAGCGTGCGGGTGATCCCCGGGACCTTCTGGATGGCTCCGACGATGAACTTGCCCAGATCGTCGACGCTATCGGCCGAGCAGCGCACGATCACGTCGTAGGGGCCCGTGACCTCGAAGGACTCCATCACGCCGGGCACGGCACGGGTCGCCAGGACCACCGCTTCGCTCGAACCGATTTCGGACTGAATCAAGATGTACGCCTGGACCGCCATGAGGAACCTTTCGTTCTAATTCCCACCATTTTGCCCGGTCTCGGGCAATTTCGCTAATCGTCGCGGAACTGCTTGCCGATATGCCACTGGTAGCAGTAGTCGCAGCGGTACGTGTTCAGGTCGACGCCGTGCAGCGTCCAGGCCAGCTGGGCGGCGCTCGCGGCCTCGGCTTGGGTCCGGTAGGCGTTCTTGGGCGTGCCCTCGCGAGTGAAGTGCGACGCCACGCGCCCGAGGGGAGGCGCGGGGACCTGGGGGCGGCGGCGTCTCTTCATGGCACTTCGACCTTACCCACTTCGGTATATTTCTAGGCGTGAGCACGCGCAACGACACCGAACTCCTGGTCCGCTCCACCACGACCCTCGACGACGGCGACCACGACCGGTTCACCCACATCGTGCTCGAGGGCTACACGCCCAAGGACGGCGAGTTCGTGGCGCTCGAGAACTCGGTCGTGGACGGCATGGTCAATTCGACCCCGGTGCGTGCGCTCTGCGGCAAGGTGTGGGTCCCGGGTCGCGACCCCCAGAAGTACCCGATCTGTCCGACGTGCAAGGAGATCGCGGCGAAGATGGGCTGGAAGCAGCCGGGCTCGTAGCGGCGCCCGACGAACTCCGACGGCGGCTCTGCCCGGGAGGCCGGCGAAGGCGCACGCCAATCGGCAAGTCTTTGTAGAGTCGTTGAGGTAATGGCTCGCGTACTGATCATCCGTCACCACTCCGAGGACCGGCCGGGACTCGTGGGCGAGGCCTTCGAGGCGCGCGGCTTCGAGCTCGACGTCGTCATGATGGACGCCGAGAGCCCCACGCCGTCGGCGGCGGGCTACGACCTGCTGGTCGTGCTCGGATCGAAGCACGCGGTCTACGACGAGCGGATCGAGGCGGCGTGGTTCGGCCGCGAGCTCGAAGTGCTGGCCGAGGCCGACCAGCTGAAGGTGCCGGTGCTCGGGATCTGCTTCGGAGCCCAGGCGCTCTGCGTGCACTACGGCGGCGTGGTGAAGCCCTCCGGCGACCCCGAGATTGGTTGGTACAAGATCGAGCCGCTAGGCGAATCGGGGATCGACGAGGGGCCGTGGTTCGAGTTCCACTTCGACCACTGCATCCCGCCGCCCCACGCCGAGCTGTGGGCCCGCTCGCCGCGCGCGGTACAGGCCTTCGCGATCGGCAAGAACGTCGGGGTCCAGTTCCATCCCGAGGTCGACGAGGTCCAGCTCGCCGAGTGGTTCGCCAGCGGCGACGACAACGGAGCGCGCGAGTTCGGCCTCGAGCCCGCCGACCTGCTGGCCCAGACCGCCCTGGAGACGCCCGGCGCCCGCGTGCGCACCGCAGCGCTCGTGGACCTCTTCCTCGCCCACGCCCTGGGCTAGTCGCACGGCGAGGGGCCCGCTGCGCCTCTTTGGGGCCGTGGCGGTCATCAGTAGGCTGTAACGGTGAGTAGCGAGTTTCCAGTCCAGTCCCCGGTGAGCGTGCGCATCGAACGCCCCGCGACCGGCGGGGGAGTCGGCCACCTCGCCGACGGCAGGGTGGTCTTCGTGCGCCACAGCCTGCCGGGCGAGCTCGTCAGCGTCGAGGTCACCGAAACGACGAAGTCCTTCGCGCGCGGCGACGCCGTCGAGGTACTCGAGGCGAGCCCGGAACGGGTCAGCGCACCTTGTGAGTACGCGCGCCCAGGCGGCTGCGGCGGCTGCGACCTGCAGCACGCGTCGGCCTCCGCGCAGTCCTCGTGGAAGGCGGCTCTCGTGGCCGAGCACCTGAAGCGCATCGCCGGGGTCGAGCGCGAGGTCACGGTCACGCCCGTGCCGGCCCCGGCGGAGGGCTCGCGAACGCGACTTCGCTGCGCGGTCAACGAGGACGGTCAGCTGTGCCTTCGCGCGGCGCGTTCGCACGAGCTCATCGCGATCGAGGCCTGCTGGATCGCGGCCAGTTCCTTCGCTGCGGCCTTCGCCGCGTCGTGGGACGGCGCCGAAGAGGTGGAACTGCGCGCCATCGGCGACGCCGAGCCCTTCGCCGTTGTGAAGCGCGACACCCATCGCGGCATCATGTACGAGATCTGCTCGATGAACGGCGAGCCGCTCGAACCATCGACCCAGTCGCGCGTCTCGGTCCGGGGCCACTTCTTTTCCGTGTCGCCCAGGTCGTTCTGGCAGTCGCACCGCGCCGCGCCGGAGCTGCTCCTCGAGACGGTGCTGGGCTTCGCCGACGTGAAGCCCGACGACCGCGTCGTCGACCTCTTCAGCGGCGTCGGGCTGTTCGCGGTGCCGCTGGCCCAGGCCGTCGGACCCGGCGGCAAGGTCACCGCGGTGGAAGCCTCGGGGTACGCCGTGCGCGACGCGCGCCAGAACGGTGACGGGCTTCGCCAGCTGAAGGTGCGCGAATGGTCGGTCACCCCGCGCTCGGTGAACGACTCGGTGGCCCCGGGTGACGTCGTCGTGCTCGACCCGCCTCGCAACGGACTCGCCAAGGGCGTCGTCGACGCGCTCGCGCGCCGGGCCCCGCGGCGCCTGGTCTACGTCTCGTGCGACGCCGCCACCTTCGCGAGGGACCTGAAGGCGTTCCTGGCCGGAGGCTTCGTTCTGGGGGATTTGAAGGTCTTTGACCTGTTCCCGATGACCGAGCACGTGGAACTCGTGGCGGTGCTTGACAACGCCCTCTAGAGGGAGGAAAGTGCTTAGGAGGGCAGAAGGCATCCGCCCTCGATCGGGGGATTACAAATGCCGTTCAAGTTGGATAGTCGCCATCGCGCTATTGCCCAGAAGATCTACGGGCACCCGCTCAACCACAACATCCAGTGGCACGATGTATGTTCGCTCCTCGAGCGATTCGGCGATGTCTTCGAAACGCACAATGGCAACTGGGCCGTGAGCGTCGACGGCGACGTCGTCTCGTTCGGGTCGACGCGCACGCGCGACCTCACCGAGGACCAGGTGATCAAGGTTCGCCACTTCCTCGAGTCGGTGGGTGTCACGCGCGACACGCGGAAGTCGAGAGCCGCGTAGCAATTCGGGGCCAGTACCGTAGGGTGCGTGCCTCGCGCCTTCTCCATCCTGTTGCCGCCATCGGAGAGTAAGAGGCCGGGCGGTTCGAGGAGCGCCGGGCCAGGCCGCTTCGACGCCGCCCTGGGCGCCGCGCGAAGCGAGGTCACCGGGGCGCTCGGCGAGCTGCTGCGCACGGCCCCGCCGCGGACACTGGAGAAGGTCCTCAACGTCCGCGCGGCGCTGCTGGAGCGCGCTCTAGGCGCGACCAGCGACCTGGTCGCCGGACGGGCCGCCGTGCTGCCGGCGTGGCAACGCTACAGCGGCGTCGTGTGGGCGCACCTGGAGGCCGGTACCTTGTCGGTGGCGCAGCGCCGCCGCCTGCTCGTGCCTTCGGGCCTCTACGGGATGACCACGGCCCAGGACCCGATCGGCGACTACCGCCTGAAGATGGACGTATCGCTCGTCCCGCTGGGCAACCTCGCCGCGTACTGGCGCCCGGTGCTCACGCCGGTCCTGGCCGCGCACCTGGGAGGAGCCACGGTGGTGGACCTGCTGCCCAAGGAGCACGAGGCGGCCCTCGATCTCGCGGCGTTGGCCACGACGTGCCGGGTCGTGACGGTGCGCTTCGTGAGCGCCGACGGGGTCGCGGCCGCCGGTCACGGCGCCAAGGCGGTCAAGGGCATCCTCGCCCGCCAGGTGCTGCTCGAAGGCTTGGACGTACTCGACTCGTTCAGCTGGGAGGGATGGCGCAGCCATCGCCGCGGCGATATCACCCGGGTCGTCGCCCCGCTCCTGGCGGCCCTCGACGGGCGCGGTGTTCGAGAGAACTGACGTAGTCTCGGCGCTATGGGCACCGGCGAAATCGTCATCGAAGAGCGACTTCGTTCGACCGGCCTGGCCGTGGTCAATGCGCTCCTCGTCGTCGTCGTGGTCAGCGTGTGCGCCATTGGCGCGAGCATGCGACCCGCCGGTTCGGCCTCCCTGGTGATCATCGTCGTGGGCAGCCTGGCGACGCTGTTTCTTCTCTGCGCATTCCTGCTGGCCCTGCGAATCGTGGTTCGGGTCGTCGAGACCGCGCAGGGTCGCGAACTCGTTGTCGTCTACGGGCCGGGCGGATTGGTGCGCCAGGTCTTCGGGCCCGAGCAGATCGTGTCGGCATCGGTGCAGGGGCTTCCGCGGCTGATGGCTGGCTGGGGGTACCAGGGCAGTCTCAAACTCCTACGCCAGGCGGCGGTGATCACCCGGCGCGGTGCGGCCTTGCGGGTGGTCTTGACCGGGAGACGACGCTTCAGCGTCTCCGTTGACGACCCGGACGCGTTCGTCGCCGCGCTGCAGCCGGCCGTCGGGGGCATCCTCGGCTGAGCGGGCGTCGATCTCGACCAGGGTCTGGCCCCGGGACCGATCCTCGTTGATCAGCCGAAGCGCCTGGACCGCCCCACGCCAGCGCTCGCCTTCACCTCGCACGTCGGGCGGGACGACCCGTTCGGTGCGGCGCCCACCACGACGGGCCGGTCATCTACTGGCTCCACCAGACGCTCGTATGCTCTGAATGACGCCGCGCGACCGTGGTGATGGAGGGAGTACCGTGACGAACGATTCGTATGACATCTGGAGCGAGGCCTTCAAGAGGTCGCACCTGCGCGACGCGACCTTCGCCACGATGTCGGGCATCCCCCTGGACCCCGTCTACGGACCCCACGACGGCGAGTTCCCGGGCGTCTTCCCTTACAAGCGCGGTCCTCACGCCTCGATGTACCGCTCGAAGCTCTGGACGATGAGGATGTTCGCCGGTTTCGGCACGGCCTCGGACACCAACGAACGCTTCAAGGAGATCATCCGCTCCGGCGGCGACGGTCTGTCGACGGCCTTCGACATGCCGACGCTCTTGGGCCTGGACTCCGACGACCCGATGGCGCTGGGCGAGGTGGGGCGCTGCGGGGTGGCCGTGGATTCACTCGCCGACATGCGCGATCTCTTCGCCGGGATCGACCTGGGCGCCATCACCACCTCGATGACCATCAATTCGCCCGCCGCGGTGATCTTCGCGATGTTCATCGCGGCCGCCGAGGAGGGGGGCGTGGACCGTTCGCGCCTCGGCGGGACCCTGCAGAACGACATCTTGAAGGAGTACCAGGCCCAGAAGGAGTTCGTCTTCCCCCCGCGAGCCTCGATGCGGCTGGTGCGCGACACCATTGCTTTCACCGCGGCGAGCATGCCGCGCTGGAACTCCATCTCTGTCTCGGGCTACCACATCCGCGAGGCCGGGGCGACGGCGGCTGAGGAGTTGGCCTTCACGCTCGCGAACGGCTTCGCCTACGTCGAGCTCGCGAGAGAGGCCGGACTCGAGGTCGACGCGGTCGCCCCGCGGCTCTCGTTCTTCTTCAACGCCCACATCGACTTCTTCGAGGAGATCGCCAAGTACCGCGCCGCGCGGCGTATCTGGGCGCGCTGGACGAAAGATCACTACGGGGCCAAGAGCCCCAAGAGCCACCAGCTGCGCTTCCACACCCAGACGGCGGGCGTGTCGCTCACCGCCACCCAGCCCGAGGTGAACATCGTGCGAACGGCCATCGAGGCCCTGGCGGGCGTGCTCGGTGGCACCCAGAGCCTCCACACCAACTCCATGGACGAGGCCCTGGCGCTGCCCACCGAGAAGGCGGCCAGGATCGCGCTGCGCACCCAGCAAGTGATCGCCTACGAGACCAACGTGGCCCACGTCGCGGACCCATTGGGCGGCTCGTACTTCGTGGAGTCGCTGACCGACGAGATGGAACGTCGGGCCGAGGAGATCTTCGCCCAGATCATGGAGATGGGCGGCGGCTCGATGCTCGAGGGCTGCATCGCCGGCATCGAGTCGAACTACTTCCAGGGGCGCATCGCCGACTCGGCTTACGAGCTCGAGCGCAGCTTCAACAAGGGGGACCGGGTCGTCGTGGGCGCCAACCGGTTCTTAGAGGGCAACGACGACGCGGACTTAGAGACGCTGAAGATCTCGGGCGAGGACGAGAGCAAGCAGCGCGGCCGCCTGGAGCAGGTGCGAAGAGATCGCAACGACGACGACGTGCGCCGGTGCCTGGCGATTCTGGCCGCCGAGGCCGCCGACCCCGAGGTGAACCTCATGCCCGCCCTGATCGAGGCGGCGAGGAACTACGTGACGGTCGGCGAGATGATGGCGACCATGGCCGGCGTCTTCGGGCGCTACGTCGAGAGCGTGTCGATATGACGCTGCGCGTGCTGGTCGCCAAGGTCGGCCTCGACGGCCACGACCGGGGCATCAAGGTCGTGGCGCGCCTGCTGCGCGACGCCGGGATGGAGGTTGTCTACACCGGGCTGTTCCAGACCCCCGAGACGGTCGCGGTCGCGGCGATCCAGGAGGACGTCGACGTCGTGGGGCTCTCGATGCTCTCGGGGGCGCACATGACCCTCGTGCCGCTGGTGGTGGCAGCGCTTCGAGAGCGCGGCAGCGACATCCCCGTGGTGGTGGGCGGGATCGTGCCGCCCTCGGACATACCCCTGCTGATCGAGGCCGGGGTGGCCGGGGTGATGGGGCCGGGCGCGAGCGCGGAGTCGGTCGTGGCCACCATCACTGAGGCGGCCGGGCACGCGCAGCGCGCGACTCCTTGAATGCGCCAGGCGTTTTCACGCCGAGGTAGCCGTCGTGGTCGGCTTGCGCCAACCTGGGGATACGGTGCTGGATGTCGGCGGGCGACGGTCGTCGGCCGATCGAGTTGGTGTCGGGCACCGCGCAACCCCTAGTGGCGGCCGAGATCCTTCACGGGTGACCATCGCCAGGCACGCGACCCGGGTGGAAAGGGCTCTTCGGATTTCAGCGGGGTCGAGCGGGCTCCGGCTCCTTCGAGCTCGCAAGAGTCTCCTGCCCAGATCGGTACCTTCGCCAAGCACGCCAAGAAGCCAGCGGTCGCGTGGTACGCCCGGAGGATTTTACGTACGCAGGAATGAGTCGGTGATCGTGGTCACGATATCTCCGACGCTGCTCCTCGTCGTATCGAACGTCCATTCGCACACTTCAATGTTGGGTAGCAGGTGGAAGAAGCGTTTATACGTCGATCGAAGAAATGTTGGGTCCTTTGAAAGCCCACGACTGGGATCCGACGCAACGCGGTCGAGGGCCACTTCATAGGTGGCAAGAAGCATCACTCGTCGAACAGCGATGCCGGTTGGGACGTGCCGCGACAAGACGGAAGTTTCGCTCGGAGAATAGAAGGGGCCGTGTGCAATCACTGCTTCTACCCCAGAAGACAGCCACTGGCCCACGAGACGTCCGTGTACCTCCCGAGCCCTGTCCCACGTCCGTTCAAGTTCTTCGGGCGGAGCGTGCACCATCGCGACTGTGGCGTCGAGGTCCACTACGGCCGCCGAGAGACCCGCGCCGCTCAGACGATCGGCAAGCGCGGTTGCCACCACACTCTTGCCCGATGCAATGGGCCCAGTGATGACGACAAGTTGCGGCATTGGCGTTGACTCTAACCCTCGCTGGTGAGGGGCAAGGTTCGCGTCAGCGGCACACGATTGCCCTCGAACGCCGGGTCGGTGGGCACAATCTGGCCCACGCAGCGTCAGATGCTTGGTATCGCGAGCACTGCACCCCGCTGATTTCCGAAGTCCCGTGCAAAGAAATTATTTTATTCTCGGCGAATAATAAATACATGACGAAACTTAAGAATGAATCCATTCTTATGAAATTATGTCGCAATCGTCAGATTTATAACCTACAATATTGGTTCAATTTTGACAATTGCCGGTTGCAGAACCTAGTAAAATTGCGATTGAGGCTTGGTGCCACGGCGTTGTCAACGTCGCGGTGAACCCGACGCCGAAGGAAGTTTTCGCAATGTCCGAGTCCACCACTTCCGCGCACTGTCGATCGTTGCGCTCTGCCCTCTTGCTGAGCCGCGGCGCTCACCGCCGCCCGCGCTCCTACTCGCGTGGACGGGTCGGTTTTGGCGCCCTCGCCGTGAGTTCGCTCTGTTTCCTCACGGTGGCCGCGTTCGGCACCGGCGCCGCGGTCGCCGCGACGACCACCGTCAATCTCGGTTCGGCGTCCACCTTCGCGGTGCTGGCCGGCTCGACGATCACCAACACGGGCTCGTCGGTCATATCGGGGAACATCGGACTCTACCCGGGGACCTCGATCACCGGTATCCCGCCGCTGGTCCAGAGTTCGGGCGTGGTCGACCGGACCAATGACACCGCGCTGCTGGCGGAAAATGACACCACGACGGCCTATCTCGACGCCGCGGGACGCACCCCGTTCACCACCGTCGCGGCCGACCTGGGTGGAACGACGTTGACGCCTGGCGTGTACGCATCCTCGACCAGCATGGCCCTGACGGGCGCGGTCACCCTCAACGGTGAAGGCGACGCGGATGCCGTCTTCATCTTCCAGATCGGATCGACGCTGACCACGGCCTCCGGCAGTTCGGTCGTGCTCGAGAACGGTGCGCAGGCGTGCAACGTGTTCTGGCAGGTCGGCACGTCGGCCACGCTCGGCACGACGACAAGCTTCGCCGGCACCATCCTGACCCTGTCGTCGGCAACGCTGAACACCGGCGCGACGGTCAATGGCCGAATCCTCGCGCGCAACGGCGCCGTGACGCTCGACGACAGCTTGATCACGGTGCCTACATGCTCGGCGGCGGCCGCGACCTCCACCACCAGCTCCACGACCAGCTCCACGATCAGCTCGACGACCAGCTCGACGACCAGCCCGACGACCAGCACGGTGCCCGTCGCCACGACGACCAGTTCGGTGGTTCCGATTGGTTCACCGCAGACCGGCTTCGGTGGAACGGCCGGGTCCGGCTTCTCGCCTCGGGGCCTCATTGGCTGGATCGCACTCTCGCTCGCGGTCGGCGCGGCCACGATGGCCGTGTGGACACGTCGCCGCTCGGTAAATGGGCGAGGTTAACCCGGCGACCACCTCCGTGGATCGTCGGAGGCACTCGCTTCGACATCGGTGGTGGTGGTTCGTCGCTCTGGCGGCACTGCTGGTCGCCGCGGGTATCTTCGCGGGCCTGGGAGCGTCAAAGCAGCCGAACACGGTCGTGTTGGCCCGAAGCCCGTCGGGGTCCAAGGCCCGCGCGTCAGCGGCGCCGAAGCTGGCGCCGCTGAAACGGTCCCGGCCCACCGAGTTGACGATTCCCGCTCTGAGTGTCGCCACGAGCCTGGAGACCCTCGGCCTCCAGGCCGACCACCAGGTCATGGTGCCGACGACCGTGCACATTGCGGGCTGGTACATCGACGGTCCGGCCCCCGGGCAGATGGGCTCGGCGGTCATCCTCGGGCACGTCGACTCGCTCCGGGGCCCCGGCATCTTCTTCGGGCTGAAGACCCTGAAGGCCGGCGACGTCATCAGGGTGGCGTTGGCTGACGGCGAGGTCACGCGCTTCGTCGTGACCAAGGTCGTCGAGTACCCCAAGGCCACCTTCCCCGACCAACTCGTCTACGGGACCCACGGCACCGAGTCGCTGCAGCTGGTGACCTGCGGCGGGGCCTTCGACCGCGCCACCGGCCACTACCTGGCCAACATCGTCGTCTACAGCCACCTGGTGGGCACCTCGCGATCCAAGACCTGAGCGGCCTTGCGCGAACGCGTCGCCGCCTACAGGTCGTTGCCCGCGTAGGAGAGGTTGAAGCTCTTGTTGACGAGCGGGAAGTCGGGCACGATCGTGTCGGCCAGCGCCACCGGCAGCGCCGGCCATCCGTGGAACGACGGATCGACGATCTTCGCCCGCGACAGGGCTCCGTCGAGGTCGAATTCGACCCGGTGGACGATCGTGCCGCGCCATCCCTCGACGATGCCCGAACCGTGGCCGGTGCTGAGCGCGCGCGGCTCGCTCTCGCGCACCTCGAGCGCTCCCTCGCGCGATGCGTAGTTGGCCAGCAGGTCGAGCGACGAGTCGACCTCGTCGCAGCGCACCTGGAACCGGGCCAGCACGTCGCCGGTGTCGTGGCGCGATGGGCGGAACGTCTCGGGCAGGTCGACGAAGGGGTTCGAGACGCGCGCGTCGAGCTCGAGGCCCGAGGCGCGCGCGACGACGCCGAGGACCCCGATGTCGCGCGCGGCGGCGGTGCTCAGGATTCCGGTGCCCGTGAATCGGTCCATGACGATGCTGTTGGCGTTGGCCAGCGCGACCAGTTCGTGGAACTGCTCGCCGATCTCGCGCAGTTCGATCGGGCCCGGCAGCGACCGCAGGGCCGCGCCGCCGAAGGTGAGTCCTCCGCGCAGCAGGCGGTGCCCGGTCACCCTCTCGTTGAGGCGCAGGAGGCGCTCGCGCAGGGTCAGCGCGTGGGCGTTGGCCAGCGCGAAGCCGCTGTCGTTGCAGAGCGCGCCGACGTCGGCGACGTGGTTGTAGAGGCGTTCGAGCTCGACCAGCACCGCGCGCAGCTCGCCAGTGCGGTCATCGGTGACGATTCCCAGGGCCTCTTCGACCGCGAGGCAGAAGGCGAGCGAATGGCCGACGGCCGTGTCGCCTGAGACCCGTTCGGCGAGCGCCATGGCCGAGTCCAGGTCGCGACCCTCGAAGAGGCGCTCGACGCCCTTGTGGGTGAACCACAGGCGGGCCTTCATGCGCACGATCGTCTCGCCGACCACCCAGAAGCGGAAGTGACCGGGTTCGATGACGCCGGCGTGCACGGGTCCGACCGGGATCTCGTAGACGCCCTTCCCCTCCACCTCGGCGAAGGGGAAGGGCAGCGCGTCGAGGTTCATGACCGTCGGCGCCACCGAGCCGGCTCGCATGGGGTGCCAGCCCTCGGGCCAGTGCTGGTGTAGCACCAGCGGGCGCAGCTGGAAGTGGCCGACGGGCTCGATGCCGAACAGATCGCGCATTTCGCGCTCGAAGCGCCCCGCGGGGAACGAGAAGTGCGAGAGCGACGGGATCCGGGGGTCGTCGCCGCTGACGCGCACGTGCAGCTCGACGCGCTGGTCGGGAGGGCCGTCGACGAAGAGGTAGACCACGCGCAACGCCCCGGCCTCGTTGTGGGCGCTGACGAGCATGAGGCGGAACCCGCCGGCCATCAGCACGCTGGTGGCGTCGCAGAGCTCCTCGGGCACGAGCTCGAGCACGGCGCGCCGCGGCCGCTCGACGAGGAGTCGCTGGGCGGCCGCGTGGATCGCGCTCATCGCACCACCACCATGGCCGCCGCGCGCAGCAGGCCGTCGAGGGGCCACGCGAGCACCCCGAGCGCCCCGCAGGCGCAGAGTGCGCCGATCAGCGGGGCCGTCACCACGGCCGGGGTCCGGTGCACCGGCTCGGCGTCGTCGCGCGCGCCGAAGAGCATCCGCCGGGCGTAGGTCATCATGGCGGCGAGCACGACCACGAGGCACCCCAGGGTGATGAGTGCGACCCACCCGAGGCCGACCTGGACCTCGGCGCGCAGCATGTTCAGCTCGCTGATGAACAGGCTGAAGGGCGGCAGCCCGAGCAGCGCCACGAGCCCGAAGGCGAAGACCCCACCGAGCGCGGGGCGGCGCACGAGCAGGGCCTTCACCTGGGCGATGTCGCTGGTGCCCTCGACGTGCAGGATCTCGCCCGACGTCAGGAAGAGCACGCCCTTGGCCAGGCCGTGGCCCATGATGTGCAAGAGCACCGCCGCCACGGCCAGCGGCGTTCCCGCCGCCGCCCCCAGCGCGATGAGGCCCATGTGCTCCATGGAGGAGTAGGCGAGCATGCGCTTGTAGTCGTGCTGGCTGAGCAGCAGGGACGTGGCCACGAGCAGCGTGAGCAGTCCCACCGCCACCAGCAGCGCGCGGGGGAAGGCGGTGCCGAGCGCACCGTCGGCGATGGCCTTGAAGCGCAGGAGCGCGTAGAACGCCACGGTCAGCAGGACACCCGACATCAGCGCCGAGACGGGCGCCGGCGACTGGCTGTGGGCGTCGGGCAGCCAGCTGTGCATCGGCGCGAGGCCGACCTTCGTGCCGTAGCCCAGCACGATGAGCGCGAAGGCGAGGCGCATGTCGCCGGGGTTGAGCCGGTGCGACACCGACATCAGCGACGTCCAGTCGAGCGTGGCGTGCGTGCCCGCCCCGGCGTGCTGGGCGGCGAGGTAGACCAGCACGGTGCCGAGGAAGGCCATCGCGATGCCCACCGAGCAGATGATGACGTACTTCCACGAGGCCTCGAGCGCCCCGCGGGTCTGGCGGTGGCCCACGAGGAACGTGGTGATGACCGTGGTGGCCTCCACCGCCACCCACATGACCCCGACGTTGCCGGCGAGTACGGCGAGCAGCATGGCGGTGATGAACCCCTGGACCAGCACGGCGTAGAGCGTTCCGTGGCGCGCGCTGGAGCGCTTCGACGCGATCTCGTTGTCGATGTAGCGCACGCCCTGCCACGTGGCGAGCACGCCGACGGTGCCGATCACGATCACCATGAACGCGCTCAGCGCGTCCACGCGCAGCGACCCGCCGAGCGCCAGGATCGGCCTCTTGTTGACGACCTGGGCGGCGAGCACGACGCCGCAGACGAGCACGACGCCGACCGCGCCGGTGCACAGCCAGCCGACCCAGCGCTTCCAGGCCACCGTGGCCGCGACGCCGCCCGCCGCCGCCGGAACCGCCAGCACCATCACGGCCCACATCAGTCGTGCAGCTCTCTGAGCTGGTCGAGGTCCAGTACCCCGAACCTCGACCACAGCTGGCCGGCGAGGGCCCGCAGCACGACGATGACGAGCAGCACGTCGAGCGTGGCGCCCAGCTCGACCAGCAGGGGCACCCCCGCGGTGGCGAGGAACGCCACCAGGGCGATGCCGTTGTCCACGAGCAGCAGCCCGACGATCTGCGAGGCGGCCTTGCGCCGCACCACCATGGCGAAGAACCCCACGAGCAGCGTCGCGAAGCCCAGCGGGATCAGTCGCCCGGGCGTGGTTCCCACCAGGTCCACGACGGGGGCGGTCGCGCCGTAGGCGAGGAAGATCAGCGCCCCCGCGCCCACCAGCGACGCCGGCACGTTCACGAGGGGCGAAGTCTCGCGGCTCTTGGGCTCGCTCGCGAGGACCCGCCCGAGCAGGGTGGGGATGAGCGCCCCCTTGGAGCAGATGACCAGGCAGCCCACGGTGATGAGCACGTCGTCGTGCTGGTGCAGGCCCAGGGTCAGCGCGACCACCCCGAGGGCGATCCCCTGGACCGCGAGGGTCTTGACGATCGCGCTGAGCGAGCGGCGCCACAGGGTCACCACGGCGCAGACGATGACGAGCCCGGCCGCGAGCTCGAGGACGTTGGCGTAGGTCGATGCGCTCACCTCGACACCACCGCCGTCACGACGCCGAGCACGGCGAGGATGAACCCGCCGGCGAGCAGTTCGGGTAGGCGAAAGAGGCGCAGCTTGGCCGTGAAGACCTCGAAGACGGCGATGGCCGCGCCGGCGACGGCGACCTTGGCCGCCAGCACGACGATTCCGACGCCGAACAGCAGGGCCCCGGGTCGGTTCGCCACGCCCCACGGGATCAGCAGGTTCACGAGGAGCCCGAGCAGCAGCATCAGCCGCATGGATTCGCCGAGGATGGTGAGCCCCAGGTCGGGACCGGCGTATTCGAGGACCATGGCCTCGTGGATCATCGTGAGCTCGAGATGGGTGTTGGGGTTGTCGACCGGCAGGCGGCCGCTTTCGGCGAGGATCACCACGAGGAAGGAGCCGAGCGCCAGTATCCGGGTCGGACTCACCAGCACGGCGGGGTGCACGAGCCCGAGGCGCACGAGGGCCGGCAGGTTCGAGGTGTGCGCCGGAATCGACATGGCCAGGATCGCCACCAGCAGGGCCGGCTCGGCCAGTGCCCCGATGGTCATCGCCCGGCTCGAGCCCATGCCACCGAATGGGGCTCCGGTGTCGAGCGCGCCCAGCGCGATGAACACCGAACCGAGCAGCAGCACGAAGACGATGGCGAAGAAGTCCGAGCTCTGCCCGAGCGGCGGGTGGGTCGTGGCCAGCGGCGATATGGCCGCGACGGCGACGGCCGTCGCCACGAGCACGACGGGGCCGGCGGGGAAGATCCAGCTCGACTGCTCGGGGCTCACGCGCTGCTTGGCGAAGAGCTTTCGCAGGTCGAGCAGCGGCTGATGGACCGGGGCCCCGGTGCGGCCCTCGAGCCGGCTGCGGACCTTCCGCATGAGACCGAGCAGCAGCGGCCCGCCGACGCATACGACGCCGACCTGCACGACGCCCGCGACGACGGCCGAGATCACGTGGGCGAGGGTGCTCACGCGATGACCACCAGTATCACCACGAGCGCGACGAGCCCGTAGGCGAGGTAGCGGTGCACGCTGCCGTTCTGGAGCGACCGGGCCTGCTGGCCCCAGCGGCGCATCGTCCTGATGAGCGGTCGGTAGAACACGCGCTCGATGATGTCGTCGCTCGAAATCCGGTAGGCCACCCTCTCGATGTAGTACCGCGACTCGGTGGCGTGGCTCACGTCGAGGTCGCGGCTCGGGCGGATTACGTCATCGAAGACCCGCTGCAGGGGCTCGGCGAACGAGGTCGCGGTGTACTGCATCCTCGCCGTCTGGAGCTCGCGGCCCGAGACCCACGGCTCGGTGCGGCGCAGCGCCGACCACGCGTGCGAGGGCCGGTGCGACGCTCGACGGAGCATCGCCACCACGAGTGCGGTCCCGACGAGACCGGCGAAGAGCAGCACCGGCGCCAGCACGCCGCGCAGCCCCGTCAGATGGAGGGTGACCCAGCCGTCGACCGAGGCGCTCGGCGCGGCGCGCAGGACGCTCCTCGCGGCTCGCTCGAGGGACGGCAGGACCACCATCGGGACGAGTCCCAGCACCACGCAGAGCGACCCGAGCACGACCGACCCCAGGCGCATGGTGGTCGGCACCTCGTGCGCGGCGACGGCTTCGGACGAGCGGGGACGCCCGAGGAATCCAATCCCGGTGGCCTTGACGAACGCCGCGACGGTGAGGCCGCCGGTGAGCGCCAGCGCGGCGACCCCGATCGCGAGGGCGATCACGACGGCGGTGTTGGTCGCCGCCAGGCCGTGCAGCAGGCTCTGGAACAGCAGCCACTCGCCGACGAACCCGTTGAATGGCGGCAGCGCGGAGACCGAGAGCGCCCCGACGAGGAAGACCGCGCCGGTTACCGGCATCCGGCGCATCAGCCCGCCGAGCTGGTCGAGGTCACGGGTGCCCGTGGCGATCTGGACCGAGCCGGCCGCGAGGAACAGGGCCCCCTTGAACACGGCGTGGTTCACCATGAGCAGGAGCGCGGCGACCATGGCCAGCGACGCCGTGGTCTGGTGGCCAGTGGCGGCGAAGAGGCCCGAGACCCCGACCGCGATGAGCACCAGGCCCATGTTGTCGGCGGTCGAGTAGGCGAGCAGACGCTTCAGGTCCGAGCTGGTCGCGGCGTAGAGGGCGCCGAAGAGCGCCGAGACGATGCCCAGGGCCACCACCACGAGCCACCACCACACCGGCCCGCCGCCGAGCAGCTCGTTGCCGACCAGCACGATCCCGTAGATCCCGAGATTGACCATGGCGCCCGACATCAGCGCCGAGGCCGGTCCCGGCGCCTCGGCGTGGGCCTTGGGCAGCCAGACGTGGAACGGCACCGCGCCGGCCTTGGATCCGAAGCCCACCACGGCGAGCAGGAACGCCGCGGCGCGCACCGGCGCCGAAAGGTGGTGGGCGTGCGACGCGATGTCGGCGAAGGTCTGGCCCCCGGCGTGCGCCGAGAGCAGCACCAGGGCGAAGAGGATCGCCGCCGCGCCCGAGTGGGTCATCGCCGCGTACCACTGGGCGGCGCTGCGGGCCTCCTCGCGCCTCGACTGCTCGCTCAGCACGAGCACGAGCGAGGACAGCGCCATCAGCTCCCACAGCAGCAGAAAGGTCGACACGCCTCCGGCGGCCGGAACGAGCAGCATGCTGGTCACGAACAGCGGCAGCGCCGCCGAAGCGGTTCGCGTGGACAGGCCGTGGCTCGCGTACCCGATCCAGTAGAGGGTCGAGGCGACCGCGACGACCGCGGTCGCGATGATGAACACGGCGCCGAGCGGGTTGAGGACCATCGTCACGCCGGTGAACGGGATTATCTGCGAGGAGTGCAGCGCCAGGGGGTGCCCGCCGTGCAGCACCGAGACCGCGCCGACGAGCGCCGAGGCGCAGGCGCCCCAGGTGAGCGCGACGGCGCCGCCCACGCGCGAACCCCGGGGCAGCGCTCCACCGGCGATCGCCGCGGCGAGACCGAAGATGGCCGTGAGCGTGAGCGTGACGCTCACTGGGTCGTGAGACCTCTCAGGGCTTCGATGATCGCCTCGGGGTGCGGCGGGCAACCCGCGATGTGCACGTCCACCGCCAGCACGGCGTCCACGGCGCCCTCGACGCCGTAGCCGCCCCGGAAGACGCCGCAGTCGCGTGCGCAGTCACCCAGGGCGATCACGATGCGCGGTTCGGGGGTGGCCTCGTAGGTCTTGATCAGCGGACCGACCATGTTCTTCGTGACGGGCCCGGTCACGAGCAGGGCGTCGGCGTGGCGAGGCGAGGCGACCAGCCGGACTCCGAAGCGTTCCGCGTCGTAGACCGGGCCGAAGGCCGACGTGATCTCGAGCTCGCAGCCGTTGCAGGACCCCGCGTCGACGTGGCGTATCTGGAGCGATCCGTGGAGCGACGCGGCCAGGTTTTCGGTCGCCGCGGGGGCCGGCCCGAGGTCCTCGGTGACGTGGTGGGGGTGCACGACTGCCTGCAGAACGGATCGAATCGTCATTGTTTTGTTGCTCTCTACGCGTGAAGGGCCTACGATTCACCCTACTGCCAGAGGGTCGCCACCCCGATTGGGCGTTCCAGGCGTCGCCGACGCCGACGCGAGCGAGGTAGCGCCGACGTCGCTCGGCGACGCGGGTCGTCGGGCGTAGGTCCATCGAGTCTTTCGCCCTCGCGACGCCCGGGTCCGCAGCCAATTGGCGGTGCCGGACCGGCGTTTGACCGCGCAAGGCCTTTGGGCAAGAGTGGCGCCATGGACAAAAAGACAATCTTGATAACGGGCGCGTCGTCGGGCATCGGTCTCGCGTGCGCCGACAGGTTGAGCCAGCGAGGATGGACGGTGATCGGGGCGAGTCGTCGCGGTACGTCGGGGGGCGCCTGGCAGGGCGTCGCCATGGACGTCGATGACGAGGGGTCGGTTAGCGAGGGGATCGCCGGTGTCGTCGCGGAGCACGGGCGCGTCGACGCGGTCCTCGCCAACGCCGGATGGGGGCTCGCCGGTTCGGCGGAGCAGACGTCAATGGTCGACGCCCACGCCCAGATGGAGACGAACTTCTGGGGGGCCGTTCGGGTGGTGCACGCGGTGCTGCCCGTCATGCGCGCCCGAGGCGGGGGGCGCCTCGTCCTAACCAGCTCGATCGGCGGAGTCATCGGCATCCCGTTCCAGGCCTTCTACAGCGCCAGCAAGTTCGCCCTCGAGGGATACGGTGAGGCGCTGGCCTACGAGGTCGAGCCCTTCAACGTCCACGTGACGCTGGTGGAGCCGGGAAACTTCAAGACCGGCTTCACCCGGAGCCGTCGCCTGGTGTCAGTACCCAACGACGATCCCTACGCCGGCGCGCGCGAGAAGGCGATCGGGCTCATGGAGCGCGACGAGGAGCACGGTGCCGCGCCCGGGGACGTCGCGAAGGTCGTCGAGCGGGTGCTCGCGGCGCGCCGGCCGCCGCGGCGCGTCTCGGCGGGGAAGTTCGATGAACGGATCGGGCTCATCGCCAAGAGGCTCATCCCGTTTCGGGTCTTCGAGCGCGCAGCGCGCAGCAGCCTCGGCGTCTAGGGACCCCTCGCCGGTCGAAGCTCGTGCCCGACGTTCGCCGGTCCCCTTGGGCGCCCGGACCCGCCGCGGGGTCTGGGCAAAGTGACTTTTGGCTCCGCCGGCCGCGGGCCTTCCGGTGTAAGAAAGACACGAGGCCGGACCAGGGGAGCGAGAATGAGCCAGGCGGGCGAGGGTCCCGGAGGAGCGGACGACGCTCAGCGTGCCGACTCCGACAGCGGCGTCGAGATCGTCGCCCAGGCCGGCTACCGGCCCGAACTTCGGCGCTCCCTCAGGTCCTTCTCGATCTTCGCCATTGCCTTCTCGGTGATCTCGATCACCACGGGCATCTTCCTCAACTACGGCTTCGGCCTGAGCTGGTTCGGGCCCGCGGCGATCTGGACGTGGCCGATCGTCGCCGTCGGCAACATGCTGATTGCGCTGATCGTGGCCGAACTCGGCACCCGAATCCCGCTGGCGGGCTACGCGTATCAATGGAGCTCTCGTCTGGTCAACTCGAGCTACGGGTGGTTCGTGGGCTTCGCGGGGCTGCTCTACATGGCCGTCGGTGGAGGCGCCGTCATGCTGGTGGCGGCCGGCCCACTGCTGCTCAGCGAGTTCGGCGTCGACAGCGCGACGCACCCGCACCTGAACCTCGCCGTCTCCATCGTGCTCATGCTGATCGCCACGGTCGTCAACATTGTCAGCGTGCAGTTCTCGGCCCGGGTGAACAACATCGCGGTCTTCACCGAGATACTGGGCACGGTCCTGTTCAGCGTGCTGCTGATCGTCTTGTGGGGGCTGCAGACCAAGCACACGCCGTACGGGTTCTCGATCCTCACCACGACCACCCGCCTGTCGCACAGCCCGGGTCTGTACTCCTTCGGTCTGGCGGGCATGCTCGGCATCTTCACGCTGATCGGCTTCGAGCTGGCCGCGGACATGTCCGAAGACGCCGTGAACCCGCGCCACTCGGTTCCACGCGGCATGATCTACGGACTGGCGATCTCGGCCGTCCTCGGGTTCGTGGCGCTGCTCGGGTTCACCCTGGCCATCCCCAACCTGAAGCTGGTGGAGCACTCCTCGCTTCCGCTGCTCACCATCGCCAAGTTCTGGCTCGCGCCGTGGCTGGTGAAGGCCTTCGTGGCCTTCGTGGTCTTCTCGATGTTCGCCATCGCAGTGGTCGGCGCCGGAGCGCAGTCGCGGCTGGCCTTCTCCATGGCGCGTGACAACATGCTGCCGGGATCGAGGTTCCTCAGGAAGGTGGATCCGCACACCCAGACGCCGATCGTCGCGCTGCTCGTGCTGGCGGTGATCGACATCGCAATCCTGGTCTACGGCTACACCCAACCGAACTCGTTCGGCACGCTCGTGGGCGCGACGGCCATCATCCCGTACCTGATCTACTTCGCCATCACGGTGGCGTACGCCGTGCGGCGCAACCAGATCGACTCGTTCCCCGGGGCCTTCAGCCTCGGGCGCTGGGCCACGCCGGTCATCGCGGTCGTGCTGGTGTGGACGATGCTGATCATCGGCGTGCTCACTCTCTCGTCGGCCTTCAACGGCGCCGACCAGTTCCTCGCGCTGGCCGCGATCCTTGCCCTGTTGTGGTACGGCATGGTGCTCTTTCGCCGCCTGCAGCGCGGCGAGGCCGGCGTCGAGACGATCGAGGAGCTCTCGGAACATCCGCGCTGACCGCGAAGTTCCACGGTCCAGGACGCCCTCTCGTCTCGAGAGACGTCGCGCCGGCCAGCAGCAGAGTGCGTCTCAGCGGTGCTCGCGTCGCCACCGGCGGTCGCGCCGGTAGAGGCTCGCCAGGTCGTTCCTCCTCGCGAGGTACGACCCCGCGACGCGGGGGTCCGGCTGGAAGGTCCTTCCGGGCACCCGTAGGGCGTCGAGGTCGCTCAATCGGCGCTGGCCGAGCGAGACCGACGCCATGAGCGCCATCCCGCGCAGCTGGGCCACCATCGGATCGCGAACCTGCTCGACCTCGCGGCCGAGGGTGTCGGCGTAGATCTGGCACCAGAGGTCCGACTGGGCTCCCCCGCCGATGAGCCGCACCGGCGACAGCCTGGTGCCCGCGAACTTCTCGACGTAGCCGAACAGCCAGTTGCTGTTGGCGGCCACGCCCTCCATGACCGCTCGTATCAGGTCGGCGGTGCTCGAGGTCATCGAGAGGTTGGTGAATCCGGCCCGGGCCCGCTTGTCGTCGACGGGGGAGCGCTCACCCGACAGCCAGGGGGTGAAGATGACGCCGTTGGCCCCGGGCGGCGACGTGGCCGCGAGCGCGGTCATCTCCGGGAAGTCCATCGGGTCGCCCCCGGCGGCGAGAACCCCCTGGAACCATTCGAGCGCCTTGGCCCCGGTCTCCTGGTTGTTGATGACGAGGTACGAGTCATTGGTGAGCCCGGGCACCGCCGCGATCGAGTGGGTGACGTCGGTCTTCTTCTTGGGCACCGGGCAACTGATCCACGAGGTCGTCGACAGCGCCAGGTGCGTGGCGTAGAGCCCGGTGCCCCCCGAGCCCACGGCGGCGGCGTGCAGATCGGGCAGCCCGGTGATCACCTGCGTGCGCGGCGACAGGCCGAGCTGCGAAGCGACCGGCGCGCTGACGTTTCCGATGATCTGACCAATGGGGACCAGGGGCGGCAGCTTGTCGCTCGTGAGCCCCACGCTGGCGAGCAGCCGGGCGTCGTAGCCGTAGTGCGCGAGGCTGCGGTTGTCGGTCATCCACATCGCCAGGCGCGACGCGTGCGTCGCCGACGCGACGCCGCTGAAGCGCATGGTGAGGTAGTCAACGGGCTCCATGAACCAGCGGGTGCGCGCCGTGATCTCGGGCTCCTCGCTCATCAGGTAGAGAATGTGGCCCAGGGGGTCGCCCGCCGTCACCGAGGGCGCGCCGGCGCTCTTGCGGATGAAGCGCAGCACCTTGGCGGGGCTGTAGCCCTGCACGGGGCCGCCGAGGGCCTCGCGGTTGAAGCGCACCCCGCGCGTGTCGAGCCAGGTCAGGCACGGCCCGGTGGGCAGGCCGTTCTCGTCCACGGGAACCGTCGACGCGTACTGGCCCGTCACGCACACCGCCTTCACCTGCTCGGAGGTGACCTCGGGGTGCGCGAGGAGTCGGACGGTGGCCCCGCAGATGATCGACCACCACAGTGCGGCGTCCTGGACCGCTCCACCGTCGTCGCTGAAGACGGTGGGGACCTGGTGGATCTCGTGGGCGACGACCTCGCCGTCGAGCGTCACCAGCCCGACCTTCGGACCGCCAGTCCCCAGATCGACGCTCAGGCAGAGCCCTGGTTGGCTCATCTCACAGCGGGGGGATCGAGAGCTGTGAGTCCATCATGTCGGCCATGACGGCCTTGATGAACTCATCGGCTTCGTCGCTTGGTCCTCCCTCGACGCCTCCGTAGATGGCTCCCGACCTTGGAGCCTCGGACCGGTGGGCGAGTGCGTAGGACACTGCGTCGGCGAGGTCGGTGGCCCAGCGCTCCACGACGCCCGGCTGGGTCTGGGGGCGGGTGACCGCCATGTGGATGGCGTTGGGATACTGCTGGCCGTTCATGCGCCATCCCCGCGTGCGCAGGAAGTCGTTGACGTGGTAGATGTCGAACTCGTCGGAGGTGAACGAGAAGAGAAAGCTGGGCTTGCCCATGATGCGCAGCGACGGGTGCGAGCGCACCGCGTCCTGCATGGCGGCCGAGGTGGAGAAGATGGCCTGGGCGTAGCGCCGGTAGCCGGACCTGCCCAGGTGCACCATGGCGGCCCACGTCGCCGCGAGCAGTCCGCCGGAGCGCGACCCGTCCATTCCCGGCGAGCAGTACTTGCCGCCCGACCAGTCGGTCAGGTAGAAGTACTGGTCGTTGCGCAGCGCCCGGTCGGCGAAGCACAGGACGCTGGTGCCCTTGAGCGCGTAGCCGTACTTGTGGGTGTCGGCCGAGATCGTGGTGACGCCCGGCACCGAGAAGTCGAACGGCTCGATGTCGTAACCGAGTTCGCGTCCGAAGGGCAGGATGAAGCCCCCGAGGCAGCCGTCGACGTGCAGGCCGATGCCGTGCTCGAGGGCCAGGGCGCCGAGCTGGCCGATCGGGTCGACGGTCCCGTAGCCGTAGTTGCTGGCCGATCCGATCAACGCGACGGTGTTCTCGTCGATGTGGATCCTCACCCAGTCGAGGTCCACCTGGGTCGTGACCGGGTCGACGGGCGCGATCCTCATCTCGACGCCGAAGAGATGCCCGGCCTTGCTGAAGGCGGGGTGCGCGGTCTCGGGCTTGATCATGTTCGCCCGACCCGCGACCGCGCGCCCGTGCTCGCGGTAGGCGAGCACCGCGTGCGCGATCGATCCGGTGCCCCCGGTCGTCACGAGTCCGGCAGGCTCAGAGCCCTTGATGCTGCCCGCTCCCAGCATGTCCAGGGTCATTGCGATGATCTCGGCCTCGAACTTCGTCTGGCTGGGGCACATGTCGCGCTGGAGGGCGTTGACGTAGGAGAAGTGGGAGAACGCCTCGTTCAAGAAGTCATAGTGGTCGTGGTCGCCGCAGTACATGGTGCCCGAGCACTGGCCGGTCTCCCACACGGGATCCTCGGCCCGCGACATTGCCTCGAGCATTGACAAGATGGCGCCGCGGTCGGTGCCCTCCTCGGGGAGCCCACGATGGATCTCGTACTGGTCGGCGTAGGGGAACTCACTCACGGTGTCTCCAATCGGAAGTTGTAGAGAGTGTAGAACTCGCCGCACCCGGGACCTTCGCCCCTGGTGGGCTAGAACTGGAGGGTGGATACTAGATGTGTGAAACAGGCGAATCGGTGACCCCGCACGACACGACAGGGCATCACGGTGCCCTCGGTGAGGTGGATCCGCGCAGCGGGCTGGTCGACGGGAAGGCCGACCGTCCGCGCCAGTTCGACGACCGGCCGCTGCTGGTCTTCTGGGAGATGACCAAGGCCTGCGATCTCGCGTGCTTCCACTGTCGCGCCTGCGCGCAGCCCGACCCGGGGCCGGACGAACTCACGAGCGCCGAGGGGCGCGCTCTCATCGACGAGATGTCGGCGATCGGCCGTCCGCGTCCGATCCTGATACTCACCGGCGGCGACTGCCTGAAGCGCCCCGACGTCATCGAACTCGTCGCCTACGCCAAGGAGCGCAGCGTGCCCGTGGCGCTGGCGCCCTCGGTGACGCCCCAGCTCACGGACTCGAACCTCGAGGCGCTTCGGGCCAACGGCGTCAAGACGGTGTCCCTCAGCCTCGACGGTGCCAGCGCCTCGACGCACGACAGCGTGCGAGGGATCGCCGGGCACTTCGACGACACCCTCAAGGCGATTGCGACCCTGCAAGGCCACGGCTTCACGGTGCAGATAAACACCACGGTCATGGCTCCCAATCTTGAGCAGCTCGCCGACATCGCCGCCCTGATGCACGACACCGGCATCGACATATGGGAGGTCTTCTTTCTGATCACCACTGGTCGCGGCACCGACGTGATCGCGTCCACTCCCCAGCAGAACGAGGACATCTGCCATTTCCTCGTCGACGCCTCTCGCCACGGCTTCACCGTACGCACCGTCGAAGCGCCGTTCTTTCGCCGGGTGACGGCCCAGCGTCGCGCCGCCGTGGCCGTGGACTCGTTCCCCGCGACCGGCGAGCTCTACGAGCGACTCCATGCCCGTCTGGTGAGCCTGCTCGGCGAGCCGAGCGCGCCGGTACGCGCGCCCAGCGCGGCGACCCGCGACGGCAAGGGGATCATCTTCGTGGCCGCCAATGGCGACGTCTACCCTTCGGGCTTCCTGCCCATGCGCCTCGGCAACGTCCGCGACCAGAGCCTGGTCGAGATCTACCGGGACAACCCCGTCCTGCGAGCCATCCGCGATGCCTCGTTCAGCGGCGTGTGCGGAAGCTGCACGTACGCCCAGCTGTGCGGGGGGTCGCGCGCCCGAGCGTACGCGACGTCGGGCGATCCCCTCGGCTCCGACCCGGGTTGCGTCCTGGTGGCCTCGCTCGTCGAGTGCCGCTGACCAGCGGTTCGAAGGTTGCCGCGCGGCCAACGCACCAAGGCCCGCACGTCACGCCGCCCCCACACCTCCTACCTTGCCTCGAGCCTGGTGACCGCGGGAAAAGCGGGGGGTACTTGACAAGGGGAGTATTCCTACTTAATCTATAGGAATAGATGAGAATACAACCAGCGAGGGGTCACCATGGCACTGAAGTTTGAAGAGAGGATCAGCGAGGCGCCTCACGGCCGAGCCCGGCAGTTGGGCGAACTGATCGAGGGTCTCGTGCTTCTTGACGGTCGTCTCTCGATCGACGAGTTGGAACGGCTGGTCCTGACCGTAGCCGCAAGGCCGGACCTCTTCGAGGACCTCATCGTGGCCGACGAACAGAGTCGCTGGTGGCTCCTGCTCTACCGGACGCCGAGCTTCGAGGTGAAGCTGCTGACGTGGGGGAACGACCAGTCATCGGACTGGCACGATCATGGCGGCTCCTCGGGTGTGTTCGCGGTCACCGCGGGCTCGCTGCTCGAGAGGCACCGAGCCGCCGACGCCGTCAGCGTCGACTCGGCCCGCTTCGGCGTCGGCGACCACGCCTCGTTCGGCACCGACTACGTGCACGACGTCGTCTTCGAGTCGGGGAGTCCGGCGGTGAGCATTCACGCCTACTCACCGCCGTTGAGCGGCCTGACGTACTACGACCGCTCGCCCTACGGTTTCGTCGCTCGCGAGTTCATACCCGAAGAGCGCCGTTCCAGCTTCCGAACATCGCAGCCGAACGTCGGCGACTGAGCAGACCGTTGAGTCCGTTCCCCGGGTCGCCGGCGAACGTGGCGGCGAGGAAATCTCGCCCGAACACGTCGACCCCCCCCACGTGCTCGGGCTAGGAGAACAGCGAGACCCCGCCGCCAGTCGGCGGGGTCTCGCTGTGGCGCCGCCGTCGTCGAGCGAACGGGGACCGGTCAGGTCATCACCCGCGAACGGGCGATGACCCACGTGAGGGTGGACCGCACGAATCTCTCGTCGCCGGGCCTGCCCTCGCGACCGATCTCCAGGCGCATCGACGCGAACAGCACGGCCCATCCGAGCGCTCTCCTTTGGAGCCGCGCGCCGATTCCGCCGTAACCGTCGGCGAAGATCGCCGTGAAGCCGCACCGGGGCGTCGGGCCACGCCGGCGCAGCGACCGCGACGTCCCAGACGCGCCGCGTCGCGTCGACGTCGATGGTGTGCGCCAGATTGAATGCTCGTTCGTCGAACGTGGTCTCTCTCTCGATGAGTGCAACGCCGCGCCAAGCGTTGCGTGGGGCGTCTGGCGGGGCAGGCGCGTGCAACGAGCGCAGGAACCGCCCGAGGGACGGTGCGGCGACGTCGGGCCGCACGGGGGGCCTCGTGGGCGGGCGCGCTCCAGCCGCGGCACGATTGACCAGGCCACCGGAAGTTCGCGTTCGGGGATCCGACGCGGACCGGGACGGGGACCGGTGGGGGCAGGCGAGGGGTAATTGCGGGCAGCCAGCGCCGCTCGTTGAGAATCAACTGCGCCGCGACCGCCCTTCGCGGCAGGCGGACGAGCTGATTGTCTCCCGGGCGCCACAGCTCATTGTCAAGACCCGCGTCGATCAAGGCGAGAGGCAGGTGCGCCAGGTCGGCGGGCTGCTCCTCGAGAAGGAAGCGGGCCATCGGCTCGATCACGGCAATCTCTGGCTGGGGTCAAATCACGGATCGAGCTTGCGGGGCGTCGGGCGGGGGACGGAGCCTTCGAGGCGGGTCGTGGCGTCGTTCATCGCCGGATCTCAGGCGTTTCTTCAGGGTCCGTTAGCGCCTAGGTTCGATGATGGGAGTTGTGACGGCTGACGTTGAACCCGTTGCGTTCTCGTGACTGGCACGGTGCCATTCGAAGAACTTGCATTGCAGGAGGCAGCCATGAAAGCACTCGTCTACAAGGGTCCCGGGAAGAAGAGCTGGGAAGACGTACCCGATCCCGTCATCAAGGAGCCGACGGACGTGATCGTGAAGATGGTGGCCACCACCATCTGCGGCACGGATCTGCACATCTTGAAGGGCGACGTGCCCGAGGTGGAGATCGGGCGGATACTCGGACACGAGGGCATTGGCGTGATCACCGAGATCGGCAACGGCATCACGCAACTGGCCGTCGGCGACAAAGTCATCCTTTCGTGCGTGAGCTCGTGCGGGCGTTGCTCGAACTGCCGTCAGGGCCTCTACAGCCACTGCCTCGATCCGGAGGGAGTGGCGGGCATCGGATGGATCTTCGGGTACATGATCGACGGCACACAGGCTGAGTACGTGCGGGTTCCCTTCGCGGAGAACTCCGTCTACAAGATGCCCAAGGGAATGAGCGACTCCGAGGGCATCCTGCTGTCCGACATCCTGCCGACCGGCTTCGAGATCGGCGTCCAGTACGGGCGCGTAAGCCCGGGCGACGTGGTCGCCGTGATCGGATCAGGTCCGGTCGGACTGTCCGCGGTGATGACGTCGCGCTTGTACGGTCCCTCCAAGGTCATCGCGATCGACCTGGACGAAGCCCGACTCAAGAGGGCTCACGACTTCGGCGCGACCGACACGGTCAACTCGGGCGACAAGGACTGGAAGAAGCAGGTGCTCGCGCTGACCGACGGCGCCGGGGTCGACGTGGCGATCGAAGCCGTCGGCGTTCCCCAGACCTTCACCATGGCGACGGAGATCGTTCGCCCCGGTGGCAGCGTGGCCAACATCGGCGTGCACGGCAAGCCGGTCGAGTTGGCGCTCAACGAGCTCTGGATCAAGAACATCGACATCTCGATGGGACTGGTGAACACGAATACCCTCGGCATGCTGCTGACCCTGGTCACCGAGCACAAGCTTCCCGTCGAGCACTTCGTGACCCACGAGTTCTCGTTCGACCAGATGATCGAGGCGTACGAGGTCTTCGGCAATGCCGCCAAGAACGACGCGCTGAAGGTCCTTCTCCACTAGGTCGCAGCGCCCTGGCGACGTTCTCTCCTCGGAGGCGGGTTCCCGCTGCGAAGACCGGCGAGACGATCGTCTTGAGGGTGCACGCGTACCACCCGCAGGGGACCCGACGGTACGAGTACTCGTCCACCGACGGGGGCCGCCTGTAGACCTTGAGACCATGAGAAAGCGACAAGACAGCGAGAGCGTGAACCCATCCCCAGCAATGTCCGAAGCGAACCTCGGGCATCCTTGGAGATGCTGGGAATCGAACCCAGGTCCGTCAGCTTCTTAGTGATTCTTCTCCGAGCGCAGCTAGCAGCGAATTGTCGGGAACGACGCTACTGCTAGCACCGATGCCATCCCTTAGTTAGCTAAGTTGTCCCGACGGAACCACTAACGAGTTCCATTGGTAAGCCCTACTTTTATGACGTCCGAGATCTAAACCGCAGGGCTGGGTCTAGGCGAACGTTGCTACCTAAGCAGCAAGCGCAAATTGAGGCGTTGCGTTTATTTTTGTTTCCGGCTCTTTAACGTGGCTCCGGAGACCACGGCTCGCTTCTTTCACCTCGACGACTGACGTCGAAACCAATCATCCCCTCGTGTCCTGGCAGCCGCTTTGGCTGCATAACCAGCGTAGCGCCTCAGGACGATTTCGCCAACCCTTGGTCGTGCGGCGTACCGGGTCGCGATGGCCGGGCCTCTAGCGGTCTTCCGGTGGGGAGCTCAACGAGCTCCTCTTGGGCAAGAAATGGGACTCGCTGCAGCTCTCGAAATTCAAGGCACGGCGTCGATTGCCGCGTACGCGCAGCGACGAAGTTTCGTGGTCAAAGGGGTGAGCAATCCTTACCGAGTGGCAGGGGACAGGGGAGAAGCGGAACATTGGAATCCTCTCGATTCGAACAGCAACTCCATCTTGGAAGAGATCGAGGTGACCGCGAGGCAACGTTGGCAACTTCTCGGTGACGACCGCATGAACTCCTGGCCCGTTAGGCGAACTTCTCGGAGTTGCGAACGCTGCGTGCGATTTCGCGCACGGCGTCACGTTCCTTGATCGCCTGGCGCCGGTCGTGCTGCTGGCGGCCCTTGGCGAGGGCGATCTCGACTTTGGCGCGGCCGTCCTTGAAGTAGAGCTTGAGCGGGACGATCGTCAAGGGCTGCATCCGCGTCTTCTCGTGCAGTTCGTTCAGTTCACGCCGGTGCACCAGGAGCTTCCGCTTGCGGTCGGGCTCGTGGCTCCCAAAGCCAACCGCGAACGCCCAAGGCGGGATGTGCATGCCGAAGAGCCACAGCTCGTTGTCGTCGACCCGGGCGTAACTGTCGACAATCTGGGCCTTGCCCTCGCGCAGCGACTTCACCTCCGAGCCGCTCAGCATGATGCCGCATTCGAAGGTCTCGAGGATCTCGTAGTCGTGACGGGCCCGACGGTTCGTGGCGACCACCCGGTCGCCGTTGGTGGCGTCTGACTTGTTCTTGGCGCGCTTTTCCTGGATCTTCTTTGCTCGAGCCACGCTTCCAGCGTACTGACCGTGCCGTGGCCCGCCCGGGCCGGTCGGTAGGGTGTTCGGATGTTGACCCTGACGACGGCGCATCGCGACGCCATGGTGGCGACCTGCATACGCGCCCTGCCAAACGAGGGATGCGGGCTGCTGCTCGGCAGCTCCGACGGCGTGGTCAGCGAGGTCGTGGCGAGCGTGAACGTGGCCGACTCGGCCAAGGTCTACGAGATCGACAGTCGTGTCCTTCTGAGCACCTACCGCCGGGCCGACGACGAAGGGACGTCGGTCCTGGGCGTCTTCCACTCGCACACGCACTCCGAGGCCTTGCCGAGTCCCACGGACATCCGCCAGGCTCCCGATCCCCAGTGGCACTACGTGCTGATATCGCTTCGTGAAGCGCAGGCCGAGGTGAGGAGCTTCCGGATTGCCGACGGAGCCGTGGTTGAGGAAGCGGTGGTTGGCTCATAGGATTCGCTGGTCGGCTCTTCCTTCGAGCCGACCAGCCCCTAGGAGAAACCATGTCGCACGCTCCGGCCCTCGCGGCCTTAACCAATTCCGGGTACCCGCTCCCGTTCAATCTCGTCCTGCTCGCCGCACGGCTCTGGTTGGGAGTCTTGATCTTCTCGCACGGCTTCCGCAAGGTCTTCCGGGGCGGCAAGCTCGCCGGCACCGCGGGCTGGTTCGAGAAGATCGGCATGAAGCCGGGCAAGATCAACGCGGTCGCGGCGGCCGGCACCGAGCTGGGAGTCGGGGTCCTCATGGTCCTGGGGCTCCTGACGCCGCTCGCGGCGGCCGGACTCATCGCCCTCATGGTCGTGGCGATCGTCACCGTGCACGCCAAGAACGGCTTCTTCATCACCAACCCGGGCGGTGGCATCGAGTTCTGCTTCTCTCTCGCGGTGATGGCGCTGGTGCTCGGAACGTTCGGCGCGGGGAAGTACTCGCTGGACAACGCGTGGAGGGTGTTTGCGGGCTGGACCCACACCACGGACCTCATCGTGTGCCTGGTGCTCGGCGTCGGTGGGGCCCTTGCGCAACTGGCCGCCTGTTATCGACCCCCGAAGAAGGCGTAGCGGTCACAATCCGGGGCGCGCCTGCTAAATTCGACTCAGTTGGTCATGAATTGATAACTCAGTCGAAAGAGCAGCTATGTCCGCAGTGGTTCGAATCCCCACCGTCCTTCGCCCCGCCATGGCGGGTGCCACCACCGTCACCGTCGAGGGCGTCACGATCGGTGAAGTCCTTCGCGCCTTGACGACCTCGTACCCGTCGGTCAAGGGCCAGTTGCTCAACGACGACGGTACACTGCACCGGTTCTTGAACGTCTACGTCAACGACGACGACGTGCGCTACCTCGGGGGAGTCGACGCCGCGGTCGCCGGCGACGACGAAATCACCTTGTTGCCCGCCGTGGCTGGTGGCGCGCGGTAGTGGCGCGTTACGCGTCAATCCTCGAACTCATTGGCAACACCCCCGTCGTTGACGTCAGCGCGCTCTCGCCCAAGCCCAACGTCACGGTCCTCGCCAAGCTCGAGGGCCGCAATCCCGCGGGCTCGGTCAAGGACCGCGTGGCGTTGTCGCTGATCGAGGCGGCTGAGCGCGACGAGATCCTCGTGCCCGGCCGGCCCGATCAGGTGCTTATCGAACCGTCGTCGGGCAACACCGGGATCGCCCTGGCTATGATCTGCCGCCTGCGCGGTTACCACCTCAAGGTGGTCCTGCCCTCGAACGTCTCGCCCGAGCGCCGCCAGCTGCTGCTCGCGTGGGACGCGGAGATCATCGACTCGCCCGGCAGCGAGGGCTCGAACGGCGCCGTGCGCATGGCCCAGAGGCTCAGCAACGAACACCCCGAGTGGACCTTCCTCTACCAGTACGCGAATCCGGCCAACCCCTTCGCGCACTACACCACCACCGGACCTGAGATCCTGGCCGACGTCCCCGAGATAACGCACTTCGTAGCGGGACTGGGCACTTCGGGAACGTTGATGGGCGTGGGCCGGTACCTGAAGGAGAACAAGCCCGGCGTGCAGATCTGGGCCGTCGAGCCGCCCAGCGGCGAGATGGTCGACGGCCTGCGAAGCCTCGAGGACGGTTACATCCCGCCGATCTTCACCGACAACCGAGGCGCCGAGATGCTGGACCGCAAGGTGGTCGTGCGGCCCAAGGAGTCGATCGAGTGGACCCGCAGGATGACCGAAGCCGGGCTCTTCGTGGGAATCTCGTCGGGGGCGGTCATGGCCGGCGCCGTCAAGTGCGCCAACACGATCCCCGACGACGAGCAGGCCACGATCGTGACGATCGCCAGCGACGACGGCTGGAAGTACCTGTCGACGGGCGCCTGGAGCGACGACATCGACCTGGTCGTCGAGCGGGCCAAGAAGATCATCTACTTCTAAGAGCCCCTCTCCGGGATTCTCCACTACCGTTAACAGGCGACTTTGCTGCGCTAGAGGAGATGTATGCCACAACTACGGGCCGATGGCCGTACCCCTGATCAGGCCCGCCCGCTCACGTTCGAGCGCGACTTCACCGAGATGGCGGCGGGCTCGGTGCTCGTGAGCTTCGGAAGGACGCGGGTGCTCTGCACCGCGTCGGTGGAGGAGGACATTCCGCGCTGGCTCAAGGGCAACGGCAAGGGCTGGGTCACCGCCGAGTACTCGATGCTGCCCGGCTCCACGCCCGAGCGAGCCAACCGCGAGGCCGCCAAGGGCAAGCAGTCGGGGCGCACCCAGGAGATCCAGCGCCTGATCGGTCGCTCGCTGCGCACCGTGACGCGTCTGGAGATGATGCCCGACGTCCAGATCACCGTCGACTGCGACGTGCTCCAGGCCGACGGGGGAACCCGCACCGCGGCGATCTGCGGGGGCTACGTGGCGCTGCACGACGCCATCACCCGGCTGGTGCAGTCGGGCACGCTGCAAGAGCACGCCCTGAGCGACCTCGTGGCGGCGGTGTCGGTGGGCATCATCGGCGGCGTGGCGATGCTGGACCTGCCCTACGAAGAGGACTCGCGCGCCGACACCGACATGAACGTCGTGATGACGGGCTCGGGCCAGTTCGTCGAGGTGCAGGGCACCGCTGAGCAAGAGGCCTTCACCCGAGCCGAACTGGACGCCCTGCTCGACCTCGCCGCGGGCGGCATCGCCCAGATCCACGCGGCCCAGCGGGCCGTGCTGATAACGCCGCCGGCCCCGCGGCCCCGGTGAGCACCTTCGTCCTCGCCACCGCCAATCCCGACAAGGCCACCGAGATGCGAGAGATACTTGCACCCCTCGGCGTCGAACTCTTGGCCCGTCCCGACCACGTCGCGGACGTCGACGAGACCGAGGACACCCTCGAGGGTAACGCCCTGCTCAAGGCCCGAGCGCTCGTCGAGGCGACCGGGCGAGCGGCCATCGCCGACGACACGGGGCTCTTCGTCGACGCGCTCGGCGGCCGTCCGGGCGTGCATAGCGCGAGGTACGCCGGTGAGGAGGCGAGTTACGCCGACAACGTCGACCGGCTGCTCAGCGAGCTCGCGTCGGTCGAGGCGCCGCGCACCGCGCGCTTCGTGACGGCAATCGTTGTCGCCTATCCCGGCGGCGACTGGTTCGGCGTCGAGGGGGTGCTCGAGGGAACGATCACGACCAGCCCCCGGGGCGGCGGTGGGTTCGGGTACGACCCGGTCTTTTCGCCCAGCGACGAGGACGGTCGCACGCTCGCCCAGATGACTCCCGAGCAGAAGAACGCCGTGTCGCATCGGGGCCGGGCCCTTCGGGCGCTGGCTGAGAAACTTGGCGCAGAATAAGTCAGTTCACCCAAAGTTCACCTTTAGGGTGGAAGAGTGATCAGTCGAGAGTTGCCAATGTTCCCCCTGGGGATGGTGGTCTTTCCCCATCAGCAGGTTGGTCTCTGCGTCTTCGAGCCGCGCTACCAGCGCATGTTGTCCGACCTCGACGGCGAGCGCCGTTTCGGCACCAGCCTCATCGCCCGCGGTTCGGAGGTCGGTGGCGGCGACGAGCGTCTCCCGATCGGCACCATCGTGGAAATACTGGCGTCCCAGGTGCTCGCCGACGGAAAGACGCTCTTGCTGGTCGAAGGGGTCAGCTGCGTCGAAGTGACCCAGTGGCTCCCGGAGACCCCGTATCCGCGCGCCGTCGTGCGTGAGCGCAGGTGCCTGCAGTGCGAGCTGGAGCCGGCTCTGCTCAAGTCAACCCAGTCGGCGGTACGCGCGCTGCGCGCGCTCCAGAGCGAGTTCAACGCCGATGAGTGCATCCGGACGAACTGCGAGATGGACGCCGATCCGCGGGTGCGCAGCTGGCAGCTCTGCTCGATGACGCCGATGTCGACGCTGGACCAGTTCAAGGTCTTGAGCCTGGTCAACCCCAACGACCGCCTGCGGCTGCTCGCCGAGATCTGCTGCGAGCGCTACGGCGACTACCAGCGGATGCTGGCGTTGGACCTGGCGCCCGGGCCGATGAACTAACGGAGCTCGATCAGGTCGACCACGAAGATCAGCGTCTCGCCGGGCGCGATGACACCGCCGGCGCCCTGGTCGCCGTAGCCCAGGTGCGAGGGAATGACGAGGCGACGTCGCCCGCCGATCCTCATTCCGATCACGCCCTGGTCCCACCCGGAGATGACGTAGCCGGCGCCGAGCGGGAATGAGAACGTGTCGCCGCGATTCCACGAGGCGTCGAACTCCTCGCCCGTGGACGCGGCGACGCCTACGTAGTGGACGACGGCGGTCTGTCCGGCCAGCGCCTCGGAACCCGTTCCCACGACGATCTCTTCGATGATGAGGTCGTCGGGAGCGGAACCGACGTGGGGTTCGACAAGTGGCTTTTCGGTCATGGTGAAAAACCTTAGTCCGCTCCGCGAACTGGATTTTTCCGACGGGGGACCGGCGCACCGCGGGCTCCGGGCGTTCGCTACAGCAGTCCGAGGGTCGCGGGGAGCAGGAAGAGGCCGAAGATGATCACGCCAAGGCAGAGAGCGGTCGATACGAAGCGCCGCGCGCCACGCATGCGGTACTCGCTCGGGAGCGCGCGCCTCTCGAGGACGAGCAGGAAGCCCAGCACGATGGGCAGGACCAGCGTATTCATCACCTCCACGTCGATCACGAGGTTCACCAGGTTGAGGCTCAGCAGCACGACGACCGCCCCGAGGACGTGGGCCAGGCCGTAGGTGACGTAGAACTTCGCGGTCTGGCGGTTGGGTCGCTCGTTGAGCGAGTGCTTCCACCCGAACACCTCGGAGATCCCCCACGCTCCGGCCAGCGAGGCCACCAGCGCCGCCACCAGCGCCGCGCCGAGGACCGCCGCGCCCAGGAGCACCTTGGCCCCGAGCGCCCCGAGGTACGGGTTGAGCGCCGTGGACATCTCGGTCACGGTCGCCAGGGGAGCGCCCGGATGGGTGCGTCCCACCGTGGCGGCGAACAGCACGACCATGAAGATCATGATCAGTTGGGTCAGGACCGCTCCGAACGCCGTGTCGCGGCGCTCGGAGCGCAGATCGATCGGGCGCAGTCCCTTGTCGACAACGGCACCCTGCTGGTAGAAGATCATCCACGGCATGATCACCGCGCCGACGTTGGCCGCCAGCAGCAGGACGTAGGAGCTCTTTTCCAACGGCATGTGAACGAGGCCATGGGCCATGGCGTGCAGGTTCGGGTGGGCCATGATCACGGCGGGTATGAAGATGAGCTCGGCCAGACCCAGGGCGATGCCGATTCGTTCAACGCGCTGATAGCTGCCGGTGAGCGCGATGCCGATCAGGAACGCCGTGGCCACCGGAACGCTCAGCGAGCGGGGGATTCCGAAGAGTTCGCCGACCCCGGCCACACCGGCGAACTCGGTCAGCAGCGCCCCGACGCTGCACGCGAAGAGGGTGCCGGCCGAGAGGAGTGCCCACCTCGGTCCGAAGTGCTCACGGATGAGCGCTCCGTGACCCTTGTGCGTCAGAATTCCCAGGCGAACCGTCATCTCCTGGACGATGTACAGGATGGGGATGAGGACCAGTTGCGGCAGCACCATCTGATAGCCCCACCGCGAGCCGGACTGCGCGGCGGTGATCAGGCTCCCGGCGTCGGTGTCGGCCAGCATGACGACCAGGCCCGGCCCGGCGATAACCAGCGCCAGGCCAATCACGCGTCGACGAACTTTTCGGCTTGTGGGCGTCTCCGCGCTGCTCAGAGCGCTTCGCGTCTTGTTGACCTCGTTGTCATGCTCCATCGACCTCGATCAGTCTGACAGACGGGTTCCCCGGCGTGGTCCCGAATCCAGAAACGTGGCCCCGGCGCCACTGGATCGCTGCGCCGGGGCCACGTTCATGGTGACTCACGACTTGACTGGACCGCCTTGGCTGGTCGATTCCCGGCGTTCAGTCTTTCACCGGCCGCGGTTGTCCGTTAGCGACGCTGGCGGCCGCCACCGACGACGCGGACGTGGCGCGCTTCGCGACCCTTGGGACCCGAGGCCTCCTCGAAGGTGATCTTCTGGCCCTGGGTCAGTGACTTGAAGCCGTCTCCCTCGATGCTCGAGAAGTGAATGAAGAGGTCGTCGCCCTTCTCGTCGCTCGCGAAGCCGAAGCCCTTGGAGTCGTTGAAGAAACTGACGACGGCTTCCTTGCCACCTTGGCTGGAGCGCGGAGTCGTGCCCCGGTCGTTGAAGCGTGGCTCCTGGCGTTCGTTGCCCCGCTCGGGCCGGGCCGTGCGCTCGGTGCGGTCCACGGAGGTGCGATCGCTGCGAGGTGCGCGGTCGGCGAAGGTGCGCTCGGGACGCGCGCCGCGGTCGGGCGCGGCGCCACGGGGGGCGAAGGTGCGCTCGGGACGCGCGGCGCGGTCTGGACGCTCGGAGTAGCTGCGCTCGCGCGGCTCTCGACGCTCAAAGCTGCGCGGACCACGGTCGTGGTCGCGCGGCGTGGAGCGCTCGGAGCGACCCTTGCCGCCTCGGTCGTCCAGGCGCTCGGAGGCGACGGCGTCGTCGACGGCACCCAGGCGAATGGCCGGGGCGTCCTCTCTCGATTCGATCGACATGGGCACGCCGAGGGCCCTCTGGAGGCGCTTGACCTGGCCGATGACGTCTTCGCCCACGAGCGAGATGACCGCGCCCGTCGCACCGGCGCGGCCTGTGCGGCCGGAACGGTGGAGGTAGTCGGTCGCCTGGGCCGGCGGGTCGTAGTGCACGACAACGGGCATCAAGTCGATGTGGATCCCGCGGGCGGCGACGTCGGTGGCGACCAGGACGCGGACCTGACCGCTCTTTACGCTGCGCAGGGCGCGCTCGCGCTGGGCCTGGGTGCGGTCACCGTGCAGCGGCACCGCGGAGATGCCGCGCTCTTCGAGCTGGCGCGCGAGCCGGTCGGCCCCGTGCTTGGTGCGGGTGAAGATGATGGCGCGGTCGTACTCCTCGGCGATGTCGGCCGTGAACTGGGGACGCTGCTCGCGTGGCACGCGCCAGAAGTAGTGGTCGACATCGCTCGGGGCCTCTTCGCCCACCACGTCGTGAATGGCGGCGTCGTGGGTGAACTCCTTGACGAGCGACTTGATGTCGGGGGCCATGGTGGCCGAGAACAGCATCACGTGACGGTCACGGTTGGTCGCGCCGATGATCCGCCGCACGGCGGGCAGGAAGCCCATGTCGGCCATGCGGTCGGCTTCGTCGACGACCACGGTCATCACCGACGAGAGGTCGAGGGCGCGCTGTTCGAGCATGTCTTCGAGGCGTCCCGGGCAGGCCACGACGACGTCGACGCCGTAGTTGAGAGCCTTGCGGGCGATGTTGTACGAGGTGCCACCGTAGATGCAGATGACGCGCCGACCACGGTCGTCGGTGAGGTTGGCCAGTTCCTTCTGGACTTGGGCGGCGAGCTCGCGCGTCGGCACGAGCACCAGCGCCACGGGCTTGCGGGGCTGGGCCTTGGTGAGACGGGCCATCAGCGGCAGGCCGAAGGCCAGGGTCTTTCCCGAGCCGGTGACGGCTTTGCCGACGACGTCGCGTCCGGCGAGGGCGTCGGGAATGGACGCCTCTTGAATGGGGAATGCTTCGGTGATGCCGCGGGCAGCGAGGCGTTCCACGAGGTTCTGGGGCACGCCGAGGTCGGCAAAGGACATAGACATATGACTCCTACGAGTTGAGATGAGCCCAACTCGATATGTCATGGTCGAATCGGTCTCCACCGCAATATGCGGCAAAACAGTGAATACAACGCTAGCAGAGGACCCGCACATTAGCGAATCTATTCTGGAGAACTTCGTGCGGGCGGAGGGACTCGAACCCACACTCCTTAGAACTGGTACCTAAAACCAGCGCGTCTGCCAATTCCGCCACGCCCGCAAGTGTGCCCATTCTACGCGCTCTGGTGGGGGCTTCGCAGTCCCGCACGGTAGATTGGTCGCATGATTAACTCCTCCATGGCCGAAGGATTCGGCGCCAACGATCTAAACCAACGTCTCTTGCGCGAGCGCATCGTCTTCCTGGGCTCCGTAGTGGACCAGAACACGGCGAACCGGATCTGCGCCGAGCTGCTGCTGCTCGAAGCCGAGGACCGTGACCGGGACATCAGCCTCTACATCAACTCACCTGGTGGCTCGGTCTACGACGGCCTGGCCATCTACGACACGATGCAGTACGTCAACTGCGACATTCGCACGATCTGCCTGGGCATGGCGGCCTCGATGGGGCAGTTCCTGCTCTGCGCGGGTACCCACGGCAAGCGCTTCTCGCTGCCGCACAGCCGCATCCTGATGCACCAGCCCTCGATGGGCGGCATGCAGGGGCAGGCCTCGGATATCGCGATCCAGGCCGAGCAGATCGGCTACTCGAAGCGGATGCTCGCCGAGCGCATCGCCTTCCACACCGGACAGGACGTCGAGCGCATCGAGGCCGACTCGGACCGCGACCGCTGGTTCACGGCGCAGGAAGCGCTGGAGTACGGCTTCATCGATGCCGTCATCGACCGTTCGGCGCTGCGCCAAGGAGCCTAGTGAGCGACGCTACGTCGACGGGAGTCGAACGACGCCCAATTGAGGACTACCCGGTGCGCGTGGTCAGCGCTCGGCCGGGCCTGTCGACCCGGCTGCGCAATCTCGCGGACCGCCGCGAGCTGCTGACGAGCCTCGTCTCGTCGGACATCCGCATCAAGTACAAGAACTCGGCGCTGGGCATCTTCTGGTCGATGCTGTCGCCGGCTTCGACGCTGGCGATCTACTACCTAGTCTTCTCCTTCTTCTTGAAGAACGGCATCCCGAACTTCGTGATCTACCTCTTCTCGGGACTGCTGGTCTGGAACATGTTCCAGAACTCGATCAACGCGGCGACCGGCGTCATCGTCGACCGGGCCCAGCTGGTGAAGAAGGTTTCGTTCCCGCGCGAGATCCTGGCCCTGGCGAACGTGGGCGCCGCGGTCGTCTACTTCGCCATCCAGCTCGGCGTGCTGGCGATCTTCCTGCTCGCCGTTGGCCACCAGCCGGCGTGGGGCTACCTGTGGATCCTGCCCATCTCCTTCGTGGCGCTCTACCTCTTCACCGCGTCGGTGGCGATGGTGATGTCGGCGATCACCGTGTACCTGCGCGACATGAAGCACCTGATGGAGGTGCTGTTGATGCTGTGGTTCTGGCTGACGCCGGTGGTGTACACGTACGAGAACTCGCTGGCGGCTCCGCTGCACCGCCACGGGATAGCGGCCATCTACTTCCTCAACCCCATCACGATGATCGTGCTCACGTTCCAGCGGGTCTTCTACGTCTCGACCACCGTCCGTTCGACCGTGTCTCCCACCACCGTTCTGCACATCCTGCCGACCTGGCCGGTCTCGACCTACTTCTACTTCAACCTCGCGCTCGCCGGGCTCATGATCGTGCTCTTCTTGGTGTCGGTGACGATCTTCGGCCGCCTCGAAGGAAACTTCGAGTCGGAGCTCTGATGACGACCGTTATCGACGTCGAGAACGTCTCCAAGAAATTCAAGATCCACCACGAGCGCAACCAGTCGCTCAAGGAGCGCCTGCTGCACCCCAAGACGGGCTCCACCGAGGTGTTCCACGCCCTCTCCAACATCAACTTCAAGGTCTCGGACAACGAGACCGTGGGCCTGATCGGCCACAACGGTTCGGGCAAGTCGACGCTGCTCAAGACGATCTGCGGGGTGCTGCAGCCGACCACGGGGGAGATCCGGCTGCGCGGCAACCTGGCGGCTCTCCTGGAGTTGGGCGCGGGCTTTCAGGTCGAGCTCTCGGGGCGCGACAACATCTACCTCTACGGCGCGATGCTCGGCTTCTCGCGCCGGGGTATCGACGCGATCTTCGACGAGATCGTGGACTTCAGCGAGCTCGAGAAGTTCATCGACACGCAGGTGAAGTTCTACTCGAGCGGGATGTACGTGCGCCTGGCCTTCGCCGTAGCGGTCAGCGTGAGCCCCGACATACTGGTCGTCGACGAGGTGCTCGCCGTCGGCGACGAGAGGTTCCAGAAGAAGTGCATCGACCGGATCCGCCTGTTCCAGGAAGAGGGGCGTTCCATCCTTCTGGTCACTCACAGCGCCGACCAGGTCCGCCAGATCTGCGACCGCGCGATCGTGCTCGACGGCGGCGAGCTCATCGCCGACGGGCCGGTCCAGGAGTCGCTGCGGATCTTTCGCGAGCACCTGCTCGGTGACGCCATTGAGCACGACCACAGCGGCGTCCAGTCCAACATCACCATCGACGCCATCTCATCGCCGACGGGCTCGTTCGACGTGCGTTGCGGCGAGGCCATGCACCTCGACGTCGAGATCAGCTCCGCGACCGCGTACAGCGGGAACTTCGTACTCGAGGTCTTCACCCGCAGCGGACTCCTCGTGAGCCGCAGCGACGCGCAGGGTTCCCCCGTGAACCTCGTGCCGGGCCGTAACCGGCTCGGGGTGGACTTCACGAAGATTCCCTTGCTCGACGGGATCTACGACATCAACGCTGGGATCGTCGACACCCGCGGCAACACGGTCATCGCGTGGCGCGAGGGGGCGGCGTCGATTCAGGTCCTCTACGACGGCCGCGAGGACGGCATCGTGGAGATGGACGCCCTGATCCGCCAGCAGTAGCGCCGAGCGCTACTCGCCGGTGAAGCGAGGAAACCGGCGCAGCGAACCGATCCGGCCAAGTTGGCCCACGTTGAACGGATACGTGGCCCGGCTGAGGAGCCGGCGGTCGCCCCGGGAGTTGCCGTAGGCGTAGACCACGGGACCTTCGGGGTAGTGACGCTGCTCGATCCACTCGTCGAGCCGGTGCATCTTCTCGCTGCCGCGGCAGTTGCGGCCCAGGTAGCCGCCGGTCAGCTTGCCGCGGGCGTCGATCGCCAGGCGCGTTCCCAGGGCGCCGTGGGCGTGAAGCGCCTCGGCGATCACGTCCACGTAGATCTGGGGCGACGCCGACACGACGACGACGTCATGACCCTGCTCGAGGTGCCAGGCGAGCCGAGCCACGATCGGCGGCCGTCCCTCGCTGGCCAGGTGCTCGAGCGCGAAGGCGCGCGACGACGCGGTGAGCTCGCCCAGGTCGCGCCCGCGCAGCAGCGCGTGGAAGAGCCGCTCCTTGGCGTTGTCGGCCGACCGGCCGCTTCGGATCGCGCCGATGATCAGGGGCACGGCCAGGCGCAGGGCCGCTCGATTTGCTCTGGAGGTGCCGGCGACGAAGCGCAGCCACGCGAAGACGCTGCCACCCTCGGTCAGGGTCCCGTCGAGGTCGAACGCGGCGACGACGGGTGGTGGGGAATCGGCCATGCTCTAGTTTCACAGGCCTGGCGCGCGCGCGACTCAAAAACCAATAACTCTTATGGTGATTTGCAACAATCCGGATTCTGGCCGATAAACTTCCGACGTTCAGTCAAGGGACTGGCGACATGAATGCAAGGAGCAGACACATGGCGATTCGCCTTGGTGACGTGGCCCCCGACTTCTCGGCGGATACCACTGAAGGACCCATCAACTTCCACGAATGGCTGGGCGACAGCTGGGGCATTCTCTTCTCGCACCCGAAGGACTTCACTCCGGTGTGCACGACCGAGCTTGGCGCCTTCGCCGCGCGCAAGCCCGAATTCGACCAGCGCAACACCAAGATCATCGGAATCTCCGTCGACGACGTCGCCTCGCACGAGAAGTGGAAGAGTGACATCGCCGAGACCCAGGGCACCGCGCTCAACTTCCCGCTGATCGGCGACGAAGGCCGCAGGGTCGCCGACCTCTACGACATGATCCACCCCAACGCGAACGACACGTTGACCGTGCGCAGCGTCTTCATCATCGGCCCGGACAAGAAGGTCAAGCTGACCCTCACGTACCCGGCCTCGACCGGGCGAAGCCTCGACGAGATCGTGCGGGTGCTCGACTCGCTGCAGCTGGTCGCGAACTACCCGGTCGCGACGCCGGTCAACTGGGTCGACGGTGGCGACGTCATCATCGCCAACTCGGTCACCGACGAAGAGGCCAAGACGAAGTTCCCCAAGGGCTTCAAGAAGGTGAAGGACTACCTGCGCATCACGCCTCAGCCGAACAAGTAGTCGCGCGCACTTCGCAGGGCGGGCGCCGTCGAGCGGCCGCCCTGCGCCACGGCGCCCCTAGGGTGTGAGCAAAGGAGCGTCATGTCCATCCCCACCACATTCACGTACGCGAACCAGACCGTCAACCGCCTCGGCTACGGGGCGATGCGCATCACCGGCGCCGGCGTCTGGGGCTACCCCGATGACGTCGCCGAGTGCCTCGACGTGCTGAGGCGCGCGGTCGAGCTCGGCGTCAACTTCGTCGACACGGCCGACTCGTACGGTCCCAACGTCTCCGAGGAGCTGATCGCCCGGGCGCTGCATCCCTACGGCGACGTCAAGATCGCCACCAAGGCGGGGCTGCTGCGCACCGGCCCGGGCGTCTGGGTCGCGTGCGGGCGCCCCGACTACCTGCGCCAGCAGTGCGAGCTCTCGCTTCGCCGTCTGGCTCAGGACTCGCTCGACCTCTTCCAGTTGCACCGCATCGACCCGACGGTGCCCGCCGAGGAACAGTTTGCCCTCCTGCGCGCGCTGCTCGACGAGGGCAAGGTCCGCGCTGTCGGCCTCTCGAACGCCTCCGTCGATCAGATCGTCGCGGCCCGCGAGATCGTCCCGGTCTCGACGGTGCAGAATCTCTACAACATCACGAACCGCACGAGCGAGGACGTGCTGGACTACTGCCAGGAGAACCGCATCGGCTTCATACCCTGGTACCCGGTCGCGTCGGGCGACCTGGCGCGCGCCGGTGGACCGCTCGACGCCCTGGCCAGCGCCCAGGGCATCACCGTCGCCCAGCTGTCGCTGGCGTGGCTGCTTCGCCGGTCGCCGGTGATGCTGCCGATTCCGGGCACGTCCAAGCTCGCCCACGTGGAGGAGAACTGCGCCGCCGCCCACATCGAGATCGATGACGCGACCTACGAGGCGATTGACGCGCTCGGCGCCTAGGCCGGCTTGTCCATCAGCTCGAGCAGCGACTGGCGCAGCTCGCGCTTGAGGATCTTGCCCTGCGGGTTGCGCGGCAGGGGAGCGGAGCGAAAGAAGATCCGTGTGGGCACCGAGTACTTCGCGATGCGGTGGGCCACGTGGCGCTGGATCTCTTCGGCCTCGATGACCCTTCCCGGCCGCAGCACGATGATCGTGGCCACCTCCTCGCCCAGGATGGCGTGGGGGACTCCCACGACGGCGCAGTCGGCGACGTCAGGGTGCTCGAAGATGGCCGCCTCGACCGCCAGCGAGTAGACGTTCTCACCGCCGCGGATGATCATGTCCTTGGCGCGGTCGACAATGTAGATGAACCCCTCGCCGTCGATGCGTGCGATGTCGCCGGTGTGCAGCCAGCCCTTGGTGAAGGACTCGCGGGTGGCCTCGGGCTTGTGCCAGTAGCCGCGCACCACGTTCGGTCCCTTGACCCACAGCTCGCCGACTACGTCGGGCCCGGCCGCCAGGTCCGGCGTCGGCTCATCGCCCTCGAAGCCCTCGGGGACGATCGCCACCTCGCACACCGGCACGGCCGGACCGCAGCTTTCGGGCTTGGCCACGTAATCGGGCCCGAGGTTGAGCGCGACCGCGGCCGACGTCTCGGTGAGTCCGTAGCCGTTGCCGGGCTGTCCGGCGGGGAACGCGGCACGGATCCGCTTAACGAGTTCGGGCGGCGCCGGCGCGCCGCCGTAGGAGACGCTGCGCACGCTCGTCGTGTCGTACTGCTTGAAGTCGGGGTGGTCGATGATCTGCATGGCGATGGTGGGGACGCCCCCGATGCTCGTGAGGCGCTCGGCGCTGATCAGTTCGAGCGCCTTGGTGGCGTCGAAGTGGTGCATCATGACGATCTTGGCGCCCGCCGCGGCGTTGACCACCATCACGGCCAGGCAGCCGGTCGCGTGGAAGAGCGGGATGTTGAGCAGGTTGGCGGTGGGCACACCCGCGTCGTCGAGCTTGGCGCCGGCGAACCTCAGCGTGCTGCGCTGTCCGATGAAGAACAGGTTCATCAGATTGGTGATCACGTTGCGGTGCGAGCCGACGGCGCCCTTGGGCCTGCCGGTCGTGCCCGACGTGTAGAACATCGTGGCGTCGTCGTCGGCACTGAGTTCGACGTCGGGCGGCGTCGCCGACGCGTCCACGTCACCCAGGAGCTCCTCGAAGCCCACGATGGCGACGCGCGGGTGTGCGGCGCCGAGCTGGGGCGCGCGGCCCGGCTCGTCGCTCAGGACGACGACCGTCGTGAGCTCGGTGAGAGCGTCGAGCATCGGTCGGATTCGCTCGAGTCGCTCCTCGTCGACGACGACGACCGACGACCCCGAGTCGCTGAGCCCGTAGGCCAGCTCGTCGCTGGACCACCACGCGTTGAGCGGCACGACGACGGCTCCGCTGACGACGGCCCCCCAGAAGCTGCTCACCCAGTGGGGGAGGTTGCGAGCGGCGATGGCGACGCGGTCGCCCTTGGCGATGCCCAGACGCGTGAAGCGTCGGCTGAGCGTCGAGGCGACGCGGTAGTGCTCCTCGAACGTGAGCCGCTGGCCCTCGTAGACAAGGAAGTCGCGGCCGGCGTGAGCGAGCGACATGTCCAGGATCTGGCGCAGGTTGGCGGGCGCGTGCTTCCACACCATCATCTCGACGCCGTTGACGGTGGCCCGTTCGGTCTCGAACATCTGCCCGGCAGCGGTCAACTGCTGCGTGGCGTCGTCAAGGGAGAGTGGTCTGTCGCTCATCGGGGGTGAGGCTAGCTGGGATCGGCGGAAGGCTGGAAGAGGGTGGTGCGGTAGTGCACGAGCTCGGCGATCGACTCGCGGATGTCGCCGAGCGCCCGGTGGGACGTCTCCTTTTCGGGCAGCGCGCTGAGCACCTCGGGGTTCCAGCGGCGCGCCAGCTCCTTGATCGTCGACACGTCGACGTTGCGGTAGTGGAAGAAGGACTCAAGCGTCGGCATGTACTGCTGGAGGAAGCGGCGGTCGGTGCCGATCGAGTTGCCGCAGAGCGGGACCGATCCCTCCTCCACGGCGTGCTCGCGCAAGAACGCGAGGGTTGCCACTTCGGCCGCCTCCACGGTGACGGTTGACGCCTCGACTTCGGTCAGTAGTCCGGACTTCGTGTGCATCTCGGTGACGAATTCGCCCATCTCGGCGAGCTGCTCGGGCGTGGCGTGAATCACCAGATCGGGGCCCTCGGCGATGATGTTCAGGTGGTCGTCGGTCACGACCGTGGCGATTTCGATGATCACGTGCCGTTCGGGTTCCAGGCCGGTCATCTCAAGATCCATCCACACGAGCATGTAGCGAGACTACCGAACTCCGCCCCGTGCGAATGCGCATCCGACGGGTAGCCTTCGGGAAATGGAAATCCTCTCCAAAATGATGCACCCCGATGCGGTCGTTCCCAGCTACGCCCACGAGGGGGACGCCGGCTGCGATCTGGTCGCGGTGGAGCGCTGCACCTTGAAGGCCGGCGGAGGACGGGCCATGGTGCCCACCGGGCTCGCGGTCGCGATTCCCGAGGGGCACGGGGGCTTCGTCCTGCCGCGCAGCGGGTTGGCCGCCAAGCACGGGGTCACCTGTGTGAACGCCCCCGGTCTTATCGATCCCGGCTACCGGGGCGAACTGAAGGTCGCGCTCGTGAACCTGGACCCCGAGCGGGACTACGTCGTGCATCCCGGGGACCGCATTGCCCAGCTCGTGGTGCTGGCGGTGACCTCGGCCAGTTTCCGCGTGGTCGCGGACCTTCCGGCGGCGCCGCGCGGCCACGGCGGCTTCGGCAGCAGCGGTATATGAACCGGTTCCTCGATCCGCTCGACAGCGCGTTCGTGCTTCTCGAAGTCCCGGGGTCGGCGATGAACATCGGAGCCGTGATCGAGTTGGACTCCGGGGACGTAGAGGACCCCGAGGAGCGTTACGAACTCATCTGCCGCAACATCGGCGCGCGTCTCCACGAGATTCCCGTACTGACCCAGCGCATCGTGCGTGCGCCGTTCGACATGACGTGGCCGATCCTGGTTCCGGACAGGAAGTTCGACCTCAGCCGTCACGTGGTGCGCGTGGCCCTGCCCGCTCCCGGGACCGCCGACCAGTTCGACGCGCTGGTCTCGGAACTGCTGTCGCGGCCGCTGGTGTCCACGCGTCCGCTCTGGCAGATGCTCATCATTGAAGGGCTGCAGGATGGTCGAGCGGCCGTGGCGCTGAAGGTGCATCACGCGCTGGCCGACGGGGTTTCGGGTGCGGAGACCTTCGCGAGCCTCTTTGACGTCTCGCCTGAGGTGCGCCTGCCCGCGCCGAGGCCCGAGCCGGTCGATGACGATGAGCGGATCGTGACCACGTCGCTGGGCCTGCTTCGCCAGGGATTCGCCAGAATCCGTGAGCGACCCGAGATGGTGCTCGAGAACGTGGGCTCGTGGGTGGCGCGCTTGTTCGAGATCGCGCGCGCCGTCGCGCGCACCCTCGTGGTACGGGGGCGCAGGCGTGCCATCCCCGGCCAGCCCTCGATGTTCGACGCAAGACGCACGTCGCTCAACGGGGCGGCGGGAATCGAGAAGTCGTACCACCGGCTACGGGTGCCGTTGGCCGACGTGAAGCGGGCGGCCAAGAGCCGCGGGGCGTCGGTGACCGACTTCGTTATGGCGACGTCCAGCGGGGCGCTTCGGCGGCTGCTGGACGATCGCGGCGAGGTCCTGAGGAAGGACCTGATCGCCTTCGTGCCGATCAACGTGCGCGGAGGCGGCGACACCGCGGCGATGGGCAACCAGTTCTCGGGAATGCTGGTGAGGCTCCATTCGAACGTCGCGGACGCCGAGGAGCGGCTCGCGGCAATCTCGAGTGACGCGGCCAAGACCCTGGACATCCAGCGCGCGAGCGCCGCCCAGATCCTCCAGGACGTGCCGCGAGTGCTGGGACCGACGCTCCTCTCGTTCGGCGGACGCCTGATCTCGGAGTTCGGTCTCTTCAACCGCATGCCACCCGTCGCGAACCTGATGCTGTCCTCGGTGCCGGGACCGCCGATTCCACTCTGGCTCAGCGGTCACAGAATCGCCTCGGCGGCCCCGGTGGGGCCGCTCTTCGGGAGCTTCTCGCTGAACATCACCGTGCTCGGATTCGAGGAGTACCTGGAGTTCGGGCTCCTTGGGTGTGCCGAGCGAATGCCCGATTTGGAGTCATTGCGCGACTACCTGCTCGATGAGGTGACCGCACTGATTGACGCGACGCCTTCGTAGGTACGGTTTGCACGGCTGACCGGGTCGGCTATCATTAGCAGGACGCGGACGTAGCTCAGTTGGTAGAGCGCGACCTTGCCAAGGTCGAGGTCGCCGGTTCGAGCCCGGTCGTCCGCTCCA
>PLHD01000064.1 GCA_003138815.1 Acidimicrobiaceae bacterium
GATCAAGGGATCAGGTGGGGGAGCGTGACGCGAAACGTGGCGAGGCTGTCGCGGGCCCCGAAGGCTGTTCGATCGGAGGGAAGGACCTTGACACCCGAAGAGGCTCGAATACTGCTCGCGACGCTGAAGGGACACCGCCACGAGGTTCTCTACTCACTCATGCTCTCGGCGGGCATGCGCCGCGGAGAGGCGCTCGGCCTCAAGTGGCAGGACTACGACGCCGCGTAGAAATCAGTTCTCCTGGTTTTGAAGTGGTACGGGCTATCCATACGTTGCGATCGGGTACGACGCCGAGCGAGATCCGTTTCAACCAAGTTCGCGTGCCCGCCGAAAATTTGATTGGCAAGGAGGGTGGAGGATTCGCCCTGGCGAACGCCGCGCTCGTGTGCATCCGTATCCCGTACTCGGCGGCGTGAGTCGGTCTCGCGATGAAGTCCCACACCCTCGTGCTCGATTGTGTGAAGAGCCTCGTCGTTTTGGGCAAAACGCTTGCCGAACACGGCGGTGTGCAGTGGATGCTGTGCGACAACGATATGGACATTCACGGCGCGACGCTCATGGTGCTCTACGCGGCGTCGCAAGCCGACGAGGGCCCGAGCTTCCGCGAGGAGACCGCGCTGGCCAAGATAACCGCGACCGAAGCCAGCGCGCGAGGAGTCGATCGCTCTATGCAGCTCTTTGGTGCGTGGGGGGTCACCAAGGATCTGCCCTTTGAGAGTCAGTACCAGGAACTACGCACCAGACGTATTGGCGAAGGGACGAGCTAAACTGAACGAATGGTGATTGTGCGCGATTTGCTCGGCGCTGCAGGCTACAACGCACTATGGGAGACCACATGACGAAGGGCACGCTACACGTTGAGACGCTTACGGCGATTGACGTGCACGTGCACGTCGAACAAGACGCGCACGGACACTTTTCACTCGATCAAGAGTTGATGGACGCTTCAGCGAAATACTTCAAGTCGGGCGAGGACCGCGCGCCGAGACTTGGGGCGATTGCCGAACGGTACCGTTCCCTTAACATGGCAGCAGTTGTCTTCACCGTCGACGCGACGATCGCGACGGGACACGTGGCAATTTCGAGTGAGGAGATCGCTCAGGAAGCGCAAGACTTCGCTGATGTCTTGATTCCGTTTGGCTCGGTGGATCCGCATGAGGGAACCGCGGCGCTCGACAAGGCGCGCCATCTGGTAGAGGACTGCGGAGTCAGGGGGTTCAAGTTTCATCCGAGTTTGCAGGATTTCCGTCCGAACGCACCCGAGTACTTTCAGCTTTACGAACTGCTGCAAGACCTCGCGGTGCCGACGATCTTTCACACGGGGCAAACAGGTATTGGCGCCAATCTTCCGGGGGGACGCGGCATTAAGCTCGCCGTGTCGGATCCGCTGTTGCTCGACGAGGTAGCGGCAACCTTTCCGGGTCTGACAATAGTGCTCGCGCACGCGGGTATGCCATGGTACGAGAACGCCCTCGCCGTGGCGACGCACAAGTCCAACGTGTTCATTGATCTTTCAGGTTGGTCGCCGAAGTATCTACCCGCGCCCCTCGTGCGAGCGGCGAGCAGTTACATGAGCCACAAGGTGCTTTTCGGTTCCGATTTTCCCGTCATCACACCCGAGCGTTGGCTTCGTGATTTTGAAGGCCTCGAGATCGCGGACGAGGTGCGAACACGCATACTGAAGGAGAACGCCGTTCGCGTGCTCGGTCTATGAATCGAGCGCGTCGACGACGTCGCACGTGGTCATGCTTTTGCGACCGTGAATTGTGTCTAAAAGGGGCAGTCCGGGAACGCGCTTTGGGTGGTGCCCCACTGCGTCTCGGTGAAGGCTTAAAGGTTAGCTATTCCGCCAACCCTTGACCCATTGCCCGAGGCACCGGTGCCGCCAAAGGGGATGACGGCCTCATCGCCCACGGTCTGATCGTTAATGTGAAGCGCTCCCGAAGGAATTCGACTTGGCAGTTCGAGTGCGTGCAGCCCGTCGCGGGACAAGATTCCCAGGGAAAGTTCGTACGGTGTCGCACTCGCGAGTGTGTCACGGCCTCCTCGTCAGAACCATAGGCGATCACCGGCGCCACCGGTCCGAAGACCTCTTCGCGGTAGACAATCGACGACGTGGCCACGTTGCTCAAGAGCGTTGGTCGATAGAAAAGATTCTCAAATGTTCCGCCTGCGAGCAGGGTAGCGCCGTCCTCGGTTGACTCAGTTACCATAAATTAGGTGTGTTTTCGTTGCCGTTCGTCAATGAGCGGCCCAAGCGCCACCTGACCGGTCTTGGGATCGCCCACGGGTACGTGGTTGGCGTACTCGGCGAGCAACGCGGCGTAGTCTTTGGCAAGTTTGGCGTCGACGAGGTGTCGTCTCGTGGTCATGCAGATTTGGCCCTGGTGCATGAAAAAACCAAAGGCCCGCACCGACGCAGCCTGTCCAAATCGACGTCGGCCATGACGAGGGCTGAATTGCCTCCTAATTCGAGATGAACGCGCTTGAGGTGTTCGGCACCGAGGGCTCCCAATCGTCGGCCCGCGGGTATTGCTACTTCCGATGCGCGTTTACAGGATGCGGCAGCTGTGACGTCCACATCGCCCAATACAACCAGGGCGTTGTTGCCGCCCCGCTCCAGATGCACCTGTTTGAGCAGCTGACCGGCGCGGGCGCCGATGTGCCGCCCGGCTTCGGTCGACCCGGTGAATGAGATCACCGGAATCGACGGATGCTCCACGAGGGCAGAGCCCACGTCGGCGCCGCCCGGGAGAACATGGAACAGTCCCGCGGGAAGGCGGGCCTCTTCGAGGACCGCCGCGAAGAGGCCCGCCGCAGACGGTGGTGCGCGGGTCGGGCTAGTGGATCACCGCGTTGCCCAGCGCCAGCGCCGGCGCGATCGAACGTGCCGACAGGATGCCGGGGAAGTTGAACGGCGAGATCACGCCGACCACGCCCACCGGGCGCCGCTTCGCCATGCTCAACCGCGGCTTCGCGCTGCGCAGCAACTGACCGTATGGCATGAGCGCGGTGCCCGCGGCGAGGTAGAACTCCGCCGAGACCAGCCCGGCCTCGAAGGCGGCTTTCCCGTGCGCGGACCCGGCCTCGCGTCCCAGCCAGCCGGCCAGAACATCCGTGTGCGCCTCGATGGCGTCACCACCTTGGCGCAGAATCCGCGCTTTGTCATCTCCTGAGACTCGCGCCCACTCCTGCTGCGCCTCCGTGGCGATTCCTACGGCCTCCGAGTCGTCCGCGGTGCTCGCCACCCCGAAGGACGCGAGCTTCTCGCCCGTCGAAGGCGACACCACGTCGGCTGTCGAACCCGCACCGCGCCAGCCCCCGCTGAACAGTTTTCTGTCCCATGTAGCCACGAGGACACCATTGTCCACTCCTCCAGTTCAGGTCACCTTATAGTCGCTATTCAAGTCCGCTGAGGCTCGGATAGGCAGTTCCCTCAACCTCCTCGAGTCTCAGTGCCAGACCGTTCGTGGCACGGAGCAGAGCGGGAACATACTGCGCCAGATCGTCGCGTGCGGAATAGTTGACGATGCCGATCGCGGCTTTCACTGTTCCCCTGACGACCACCGGTGCGGCAATCGAGGTGGCGCCGAGCTGATACTCCGCATCGCTTTGGGCATACCCACGCTGAGCGATCTGGTTTAGTTGGCGGGACAACGCCCGGCGCTCGGTCAGCGTCGATGGGGTGTATGCCTTCAGCGGCATGGTGAGAATCGCGTCGATGAACGCGTCGGAGCTGAACGCCAGCAGAGCTTTGCCGACGCCGGTGGCGTGGAGGGGGATGTGTGCACCAACCCGGCTCTTCACCGGCACGGACACCTCAGAGGTCAACTTCTCGATGTAAATCGCGTCAGTACCCTCACAGACCGCCAGCTGCACAGTTTCACCGCACTCATAGTGCAAATTGAGCAGGAAGGGCATCGCAGTCTCACGCAATCCGCCGTGAACGGGCGTGAGTAGACCCATCTCCCACAAGCGCACGCCGAGGCCGTAGCGCCCGGCGCCGTCGCGATCCAGGAAGCGGCCGTCTTCAAGTTCACCGGCCAGCCGGTACACGGTGGCGACCGGCAAACCGGCGCGACGGGCAAGCTGGCTGAGCGTGAGCAGCGGATGCTCGACGTCGAATGCCCCGAGAACAGCCAGTGCACGCGCGATGACGGACTTCGCCTGGTTCTTGTAGAGTTCCTCGGTCACGCCCTGGTCCTCGCTTCGAGGTTGCCGGGGCCCGACAGGATCGTCGCAAGCCCGTGCGCGACGTGCCGAAGCTCCCGAATGAGACTCGGTGCGGGAGCGGCCGGCCCTGAGTCGGTATCCGTGTGGACCACAGCCTTTGTCGGGGTACTGACCGACAACGCCATCGGCGGGCGCCCTTCGGCGGGCACGGCGACAGCGTATTCGACACCCTCATTGGCCTGCGCCGTCCGTGCCCGACCCTGCGTCCTGATGAGAGCCAGGTTCTCTTCCAGCCGGTCGATGTGGGTGCGGGTCAACGGAATAGCGCTCCTGTCCGCGGGGCTCAGACCGGCCAGGAGAACGTGTCCGGCGGCCGAATCGACTATCGACAGAGTCAGCCCGGGTCCGTCTGCGGGGGCGTTCGGCCCTTGGCGCGCCACCTCTTGAACGCATAGCGCGCTTTGCCCGCTGTAGACGAAGACCCGCTCGGTAACCGACTTCCCGGGTGTCCCCGTTCCGGATATCGCCATCATCTCTCCCGCTTTCATAACGTTGTGATTACACTCTAAATTGCTTCGCGGAATGGAAACCCAACTCTCAATACCGTGGAACCCTTTGACTTCTCGGGCCTTGCTCAGTATTCTTTTCATTGAATGAAAAGAATACTGGCATACTGTGACGCGGATGCTTACAATTGAGGCGACCCCACGGTACCCCGTGAACGCAAAGGAGCAGTCATGACTACTACGGACGATGCACGAGACGGCGTCCCGATCTCCACGCCGCTGCCTCAGGCTCCGGAACTGCGCAGCTTCCCCGATCCATACGATCTCGAGACCCCCGCCGGCGCCGAAGGGTGGGAAGAGATGTACGCCTACCACAACCGGTTCCTCGAGAGCCGCCGGGCGGAAGACTCCGCCAAGACCTGGTTCCGGAATTCGCTGCACTATCCGGAGGTCTCGTACCCCTTCGACCAGGTGACAATCGACGGCGCCTTCACCGGCACCGGCGTCACCAACACCCGCATTTTCGCCCTGCCTCCTGCCAAGGGCCTCGACGTGCGGGTTATCAATGGGTACACCTACATGAGCGCCATTCCGACCCCTGACCAGGAAGAGCAGGCCCGCCGCGCTGTTGAGTTCAGCAAGCGCGCCGGCTACTACTTCCAGAATTGGGATGCCCTCTACGGGGAGTGGGAAACACGCGTCACCGACGCTATTCGCGCCGTGCACGACCTCGAGGTTCCCCCGCTCTCTGAATTCGAGCCAATTGAACGCGTCCTGGAAGACCGGGGCCCCTCGCAGGGCAACCAGCTGCTCGCCTCCTACCACCGACTACTGGAATACGTCGATCAGATCTGGACCCTGCACTCCGAGTTCCTGAACCTGGGCTACGCGGCGTACCTGCAATTCCTCACCCTGTGCAAGGAGCACTTCCCCGAGATCGATGACCAGACGATCTCGCGCATGGTCAGCGGAATCGACGTGTTGCTCTTCCGCCCAGACGACGAGTTGCATGCGCTAGCCCGCAAGGCGGAGGAACTCGGCGTCGGCGACATCGTGCGCGCCGCGTCCACCGAGGCCGACCTGATCAGCGGCCTGGGCGCAACTGACGCAGGCCGCGAATGGCTCGCCGCACTGGAGGAGAGCAAGGACCCGTGGTTCTACTTCTCTTACGGCTCGGGAATGTACCACTCCCACCGCAGCTGGATCGACGATCTGTCCCTGCCGATCCAGGCGATCGGCGACTACATCGCACGCCTGCGCACCGGCGACGAGCTGACCCGGCCGATCGAGAAGCTCCAGGCGGAGCGCGACGAACTCGTCGCCCACTACCGCTCATTGCTTGACGACGAGGACGTCAGTGCTTTCGATGAAGCGCTCGGGTTGTCCCGTACCGTGTTCCCCTACGTGGAAAACCACAACTTCTACGTGGAGCACTGGTTTCTCACCAACTTTTGGAACAAGGCCCGCGAGTTCAGCCGGCTGTTGCAGAAGTGGGGCTTCTGGGACGATGTCGAGGACATTTTCTTCCTGCGTCGGGCTGAGGTCGAAGAGGCGATCGTGGACCTTCAGATGGCTTGGGCTGCCGGCGGAAAACCACAGGGCGGGCACTACTGGCCAGGGATCATTGCCCGCCGCAAGGAGATTTATTCGGCACTGACTGAGTGGTCCCCGCCCCCGGCACTCGGGCCGGTACCCGACGAGATCAATGAACCGCTCACCATCATGCTCTGGGGAATCACCCCAGAGACCGTCGAGCGCTGGCTGGCAGCCCAGAACGGCGACAGCAGCAGCAACACCCTGACCGGATTCGCTGGTTCCCCCGGAATCGCTGAGGGTCCCGCCCGCGTGGTGCTGCGACCGGATCAACTGGACACCGTGCAGGAAGGTGAGATCCTCGTCGCACCGGTCACCAGCCCGAGCTGGACGCCCGTCTTCGGCCGCATCCGGGGAGCGGTCAGCGACATCGGCGGCATCATGTGCCACGCGGCCATCGTTTCCCGTGAGTATGGCCTGCCTGCCGTGGTCGGAACGGGGTTCGGCACTTCCACGATCAAGACCGGTCAGATGATCCGGGTCGACGGCAACGCCGGCACCGTGACCATCCTCGACGGAATCTGATCCAGGGAGAAACGCCGTGGCTAACTACACCAAGAAATTCGAGGAGTTGTCCTCGGGCGACCGCGCACTGGTGGGTGGCAAGTGCGCGAGTCTCGGGGAGATGGTGCAGGCCGGTCTCCCCGTGCCGGCCGGTTTCGCCGTCACAGTGGATGCGTATGAGGACTTCCGCGACACCGGTGACCTGCGCCAGCGGCTGCTCGGCATCGTCATGGGTGCCGACGCCTCGAGCAACGCCGGATTGCAGCGGGCGCACGACGAAGCGGTCGCCCTGATCCTGGGACGTAATCTGGCGTCCGCCATCGAGCAGCAGATCCGCGAGGCTTATCTCGAGCTCTCCCGGGAGACGGCTCTGCGCCGCGGAGCAGGAGATGCGGACCGGATTCCGGTCGCGGTTCGCTCTTCCTCCACCGATGAGGACGGCGACGCCGCCAGCTTCGCGGGACAGCAGGAAACGTACCTGTGGGTCGTCGGCGCTGACGAGGTGATCGCGAAGGTGCGCGAATGCTGGGCCAGCCTGTACACCCCGCAGGCCATCGCCTACCGCTCGGGCATGAGCGCGACGGATGCTGCGGAGGCGTCCAAGATCTCGGTGGCCGTGCAGTTGATGGCCCACGCTGACGTCGCAGGCGTCACCTTCACGGTCAGCCCCCGCACCGGTGACCGCTCCCTCATTGCCATCAATGCCAGCTGGGGTCTCGGCCAGGCCGTGGTCTCGGGTGAAGTGACGCCGGACGAATACTGGCTGAGCAAGATCGGCCCGGCCGTCACCAGCAGCCGAATCGCCTCGAAGGCCCACGAGTATGTGCCGGATCCGAGCGGCGTCGGGGTGGTCTTCCGCGATGTCGAGGAGTCGCGCCGCGAGATCCCCTGCCTGACCGAGGCGGAGCTCGTGCAGTTGGCCGAGATCGGACTCCAGGTCGAAAGGCACTACGGCTCTCCCCAGGACATCGAATGGGCGCTGGAGCACAACGTCGACGGCACCTCCCAGGTGATGCTGCTTCAAGCCCGACCGGAAACCAACTGGAAAAAGCGCAAAGAAGAGAAGGGCAAGAACACGTCGTCGGCCACCGCCGGCCTGCTTGGATTCCTCTCACAGGCCACGAAGGGAAACGACAAGTGACCGACAACACCACACCCAGTTGGCAGCACCTCCTCGATCTGGTGACCCAACTGGACTCGGGGTCGTATGACTCGGCATTCGTTGCCTTTGGCAATATCTCGGTGCAGCTGTCCCGCTCCGGGGCTCTTGCCGCTCCGGTGGCGACCGCTCCGCCGGCCGTCATCGCCGTCGCTCCCACTCCCACTCCCGCGAGTACACCCCCTGCAGCGACGTCGCCGGAGCCGTCCGGAACGATCATCCCCTCGCCCATGATCGGCGTCTTCTACCGCTGCCCCGCTCCGGGTGCGCCCCCGTTCGTCGAACTCGGGGCGCGCGTCGAACCCGACACGACAGTCGGCATAATCGAGGTCATGAAGTTGATGAACCCGGTGATCGCCGGAGTGGACGGCACGCTCACGAGTTTTCTGGTGAAAGACCACGAGCAGGTCGAGTACGGCCAGGCCCTCGCCGTCGTCTCCGAAGCCGGCACGCCATGATCGAGGTGGCCAACGGGAACTCGGATGCCGCACCCGTCGTTCTGGTGGCCAACCGGGGCGAAATCGCGGTGCGAATCATCGCTGCGGCGCGGCGCATCGGGGCCAGTCCCGTTCTGGCCGCCAGCGCCGCCGACTCTGATTCCCCGGCCGCCCGACTCGCCGACCGCGTTATCGTGATCGGTCCTGCGCAGGCTGGCCAGTCATACCTGCGCCCCGAACTGATCGCGACCGCCGCGCTGCAGGCCGGGGCAGCCGTGGTGCACCCGGGCTACGGTTTCCTAAGCGAGCAGCCCGAGTTGGCCGAACTGCTCGAGCGGGAGAACATCGCCTTCGCAGGTCCTCGACCGGAGACGCTGCGAGCCGTCGGAGACAAGAGCAGCGCACGCAAAGTTGCAGTGGCGGCCGGAGTGCCCGTTGCCCCCGCCGTCGAAATCGACGATGTCGAAGCCGCAGCGGGCCTCGGCGAATCCATCGGTTACCCGCTGCTGATCAAAGCAGTCTTCGGGGGCGGCGGGCGCGGCATCCGGCTGGTGAAAAACGCCGGGGAACTGGCCCGGTTGGCCCCTCAGGCAGCGGCTGAAGCCCAGGCGGCCTTCGGCAGCGGCGCCCTGTATCTCGAACGTTTTTATTCGGCTGCCCGTCACGTGGAGGTGCAGGTGTTCGGCGACGGCGAGGGCCGGGCACAGATCTTCGGCGACCGGGACTGCTCTGTGCAGCGGCGGCACCAGAAACTCATCGAGGAGTGTCCCGCGCCCGGGCTCTCCGCAGCCACCCGAGCCGTGCTGCACGATGCATCGCGTGCCCTCATGCAGGCGCTTGCCTACCGCGGCGCCGGCACGGTGGAGTTCCTCGTGGACACCGAATCAGAGGCTGTGGTGTTCCTGGAGGTCAACGCCCGCATCCAGGTCGAACATCCCGTCACCGAGGAGGCCTATGGCATCGACCTGGTGGCCGCCCAACTGCGCCTGGCACTCGGTTGGGACCCCGAACTTCCGGACGTTCCTCCCGTCCCTCCCGCCACGGTCATCGAACTGAGGATCAACGCCGAAGATCCGGAGAACGATTTCCGGCCCAGCCCAGGCACGATCAGCCAGGTGCGGTGGCCGACCGGGCCCGGCATCCGCGTGGACACCCAGCTCGAAAGCGGCTACCGCTTCCCCCCGTTCTACGACAGTCTGATGGCAAAACTCATCGTGCGCGCCCACAGTCGGGACGCCGCAGTAGCGGCGGCCCGGTCAGCGGCCGAAACGGTTGTGATCGACGGGGTGACCACCACTCTTCCGCTGCACGAGTTCGTGCTCTCCCACCCTGATTTCATCCGAGGCGGCGTCACCACCTCGTGGTTCGGCCCCACCTGGGAAAAACGAAGCGAACAACGGATGGAGTCCGTTCGATGACCCTTCAGCGCCAGCCGATCCGCCTGGTCGACACCAGCCTGCGCGACGGCAACCAGAGCCTGTGGGGTGCCACCGGGCTGACCACCGGCATGGTGGAGGCGGTCGGCCCCCATCTGGACCGGGTGGGCTACGAAGCGATCGACTTCACCAGCTCCACAAACCTTTCTGTGGGCGTGAAGTGGCACAAGGAGAATCCGTGGGAACGAATCTCACGGATGCGCGACGTCATGCCGAACACCCCGCTCTCCGCTATCACCACCGGAATGCGCTTCATGTCCTGGGAGAAGGCCGCTGAGCCGGTCATGCGCATGGCATTGCGCCTGATGGCCAGCCACGGACTGCGCCGGCTGCAGATCGCCGAACCCATGAACGACCTCGACGCTCTGCTCCGAGTTGCCCAGTGGTCCAAGGAGGAGGGCTTCGAGACCGTCGTGGCAGCGGTCACCTTCACCGAAAGCCCCGTGCACACTGACGCCCGCTACAGCCACAACATCGCCGCCTACGCCGCCAGCGAGTATGTCGATTCCGTCTATGTCAAAGACCCGGGCGGCCTGCTCACGGCCGAGCGCACCCGTCAGTTGATCCCCGGTGTTCGAACGGCCGCGGGCAGCAAGACCCTGGAACTGCACAGTCACACCACGACAGGCGCGGCATCCCACCTCTACCTGATCGCCGCTGAACTCGGCGTCGATGTGCTGCATACGGGACTCGGTCCGCTGTCCAACGGCACGGCCCAGCCCAGCCTCGAGAACCTCCTGACGAACTTGGATGCCCTGGGCATCCCGGTCCAGGTCGACCGCGACGCTGCGGCCGCTGCAGCCGACGTTCTGTACTCCATCGCCAGGTCACAGGGTCTGCCGGCCGGGGTGCCCACCGAATACAACCTGAGTTCCCACGTGCATCAGGTCCCGGGCGGCATGATGGGCACCCTCATACGCCAGCTCAGCGAGCTTCGCATGCTGGACAAATTGCCCGCCGTGATCGAGGAGTCGGGTCGCGTGCGCGCCGACCTCGGATATCCGATCATGGTTACGCCCTTCAGCCAGTTCGTCGGCAGCCAGGCGCTGATGAACGTGCTGGCCGCCAACAGCGGCCAGGAGCGTTACAGCCGGATTCCGGACGAGGTCGTGCGGTTCGTCCTCGGCCACTTCGGCACTCCGGAAGGCGAGATCGCGCCGGAGGTGCTGGACAAGATCTCCCGCCTGCCCCGCGCGAGGGAACTCGCCGAGCCTCCGGCCGAGAAGTCTCTGGAGCAACTCCACGAAGACTACTCGGCGCGGCTCGGCCGCCCACTGGCCGAGGAAGAGCTTCTGCTGCGCATCGTCCTTCCCGAGGATCTCGTCGACACCATGCTCGCCGCCGGGTCGGCGCCGCGCTGGTCCGCAGGCGGAGTGGTCCGAACCGGGAAAGCGGTGGCTTCGATCTCTGAATTCATCCGCGCGGCCCACGAGCTCCCGAACTGGAAGTACCTTGCCGTGAACTTCGGGACGGAAAAAGTGGAGCTGCACCGAACCGTGAACGAAGGAACGTCGTGAACCCGGAAGAACTAACAAGAAGACTCGCGGCTGTTCGGGGGGTCATGTTCGATATCGACGGATGCCTGATCCTCTCCGACGGACCGAGTGGGCTGGGCGGGAGCGTTCTCCCCGGTGCGCGCGAGGCGATCGACCTGGTCAGGAACAGCGGGCGCAACTTGGCCGTCTTCACCAATGGCTCTGGGCAGGCCCCCCACCAGATCGCCGATTCCCTACGCGGACTGGGCCTGGACATCCGCGACCACGAGGTGCTCACCCCGGCCGTCGTCGCCGCCGAGACGATGCAGGCGCTTTACCAGCAGCAACCGCTCCTGGTCTTCGGCGGCATCGGAATGCATCATGACTTCCAGAAGCGCGGGCTCAACGTTGTCGACCTGGACCGCGCCCTGGCCGGCGAACCCACGAATGCCGTCGCCGTCGTGATCGGCTGGGACACCGACTTTGGCCGGGACAAACTCCAGGTCGCCGCCGAGGCAGTTCTGGCCGGCGCGGAAATTTACTGCACCTCTGATGCCCCGTCATTCGCCTCTGGGCACCGCCTCAACGTGGGGGTTTCGGGTTTCATCGCAGCCGGGCTCTCCCACGTCACGAGGTGCCCTTACCGGGTGTTGGGCAAGCCGTCAGCAGAAGCGATGGAGATCCTGGTGCAGAGGCTCGGGGTTTCCGCAGAGCAGGTGTTGATCATCGGCGACGACCTGATCCTGGAATGCTCCATGGCCCGCGCGAGCGGCGCCCTCGGAATCCTGGTCACGACCGGAACCAACTCGGCTGCCGACGCCGAATTCGCGCCTGCTGACCGGAAGCCGGATGTGGTGGTCGATAGCATGACCGAATTTGTCGAGCTTCTTTCGCTGGTTTCCGAGCCCTCCGTACCCCGTGCCGTATAGCCCGACCCACGCCATGCCGACAGAATCCGCACAGGAAGGGACACAGATGTTCGATCGAAGCGCACCCGCCGATACCCGTCAGGTGACGTGGCAGCCGACGAGCGAACAGCGGCAGCAGACCCGAATCTGGGACTTCTTGAGCTGGGTCGAAGCGACCCGCAGCGTGCACCTGGCCGACTACCGCGAGCTCTGGCGCTGGTCGGTGGATGACCTCTCGGGCTTCTGGGACGCGGTGCGGGAGTACTTCGACGTTGTGGGTGAAGGTTTCGACGGACCGGCGTTGACCGAGGAACGGATGCCCGGGGCGGTCTGGTACCCGGGCGCGCGGCTGAACTTTGCCGAAAATGTTCTTCGCTACGCCGATTCTCCTGGGTTTTGCGACACGACAGCCGTGCTGACCATTCGCGAGGACGACTCCACCTCCGAGCTGACCTGGCACGAACTCCGGGACAGGGTCGCTTCCCTCGCCGGGAGGCTGCGGGGGCTCGGAGTCGAACCGGGCGACCGCGTCGCGGCTGTCCTTCCCAATCTTCCTGAGGCCATCATCGGTCTGCTCGCGACGGCCAGCATCGGTGCGATCTGGAGCATCAACTCCCCGGATCTTTCTGCGACTGCGACGCTGGAGCGGCTGCGTCAACTCGAGCCCACCGTTCTAATCGGCGTGGATGGCTACCGATTCAACGGCAAAGACATCGACCGCGTCGATTACCTCGCCGAGGTCGAAGCCGGCCTGCCGTCCTTGGCGCACACCATCCTGGTCCGAAACCCTGACCGAGCACACAGCGCGACCACCTCAGAAAATGCACGCGCGGGACGGCTGGATTTCAGTGCGCTGGTCACGGATACCGTCGAACCGCGGTACGAGCGCGTGCCCTTCGACCACCCGCTCTGGGTTCTGTTCTCCTCCGGCACCACCGGTGCGCCGAAGGGCATCGTGCATGGGCACGGCGGGATAACCCTGGAAGCGCTCAAAGGCACCGCGCTCAACCAGAACATGGGAGCGGGAAACCGGTACTACGTCGCCGCGAACACCTCCTGGATGGTCTGGAACACCCTCGTCAACAACCTCATGTCCGGTGCCTCGGTGGTCACTTACAGTGGCTCCCCGCTTTTCGGCAGCCCGGACCGCCAATTCGACATCATTGCCCGCACCGGAACCACGATGTTCGCCACCGGCGCGGCTTACCTCTCCCTGGTCGAAAAGTCCGGCCTCGAACCGGGCCGCACCCACGACCTCTCCGCGCTTGCCTCGGTCATGTCCACCGGATCTCCACTGCCCGGTTCCACCTGGCGCTGGGTTCATGACCATGTCAAGCACGATGTGCACCTGGGGTCCGACAGCGGCGGTACAGACATCTGCAGCGGCTTCATCGGTTCCAATCCGCTGGAGCCGGTGCACGTTGGCGAGATTCAGGGGCCACTGCTCGGCGTTGCTGTCGAAGCCTGGTCCGAAAGCGGACGCCGTGTCGTCGGCGAGGTGGGGGAGATGGTGATCACCCGCCCGATGCCTTCCATGCCCGTGTTCTTCTGGGGCGACGACGACGGGTCGCGGTATCTCGGTTCCTACTTCGAGAAATTTCCCGGCATCTGGGCCCAGGGCGACTGGATCACCGAGACCATGGACGGGGCATTCGTCGTGCACGGCCGCTCCGACGCGACCCTGAACCGGGCGGGTGTACGTCTCGGAAGCGCGGACATATACGCCGCGCTCCAGCACATTCCCGACGTTCGCGAGTCACTGGTGATTGGGCTCGAACAACCCGATGGCGCCTATTACATGCCGCTCTTCGTCGTCCTTGCCGACGGATGCCAGCTCAGCGAAGAACTCGAGAAGAGAATCCGGGCCACGATCCGGGATCTGGCCTCGGCCCGTCATGTGCCGGACGACGTCATCCTCGCCCCGGCCATCCCCGTCACCCACGCCCAGAAGAAGATCGAGGTGCCACTGAAGAAGCTCTTCTCCGGGCACAGCCCGGACACGGCGATCAACCGCGGCTCACTTGCCAACCCCGAATCCATCGACTGGTTCGTCGACCGGGCCGAACGCTACCTCACCGAACTCAAACACCACGAGTAGAAAACGCACCGCCGTGCGGGCCGGCTCGGACGTCTTCGACCTCGTCTACACGCGCGACACGCGACTGAAGAAGTTCCTCGCGCCGGTGGCGCGGGCGCTCGAGGCCGACCTCGACGACGAACGGCTCGTCACGGTCCTGCGCGCGGCGGCTGAACGTTTCGGCTGGGTCAGCGGGCGAGTCGGCGCTGGCCAGGGCATCGCCTGCGGCCTCGAGAAGGGCGGGCGAGTAGCCGCCGTGGCCGAGGTCGGCGACGTTGAAGGGAGCCTGCTGGTCATTCGCCCGGTTACCGCCTACGAATGCAGGACCGTGGTCAATCCCGATACGGTGATCAACCAGATTGAAGGTGCCACCGTCATGGCCCTGGGCGGAGCGCTGTTCGAGGCAATCCGCTTCACCGACGGAGCGATTACGAACGGGTCCTTCTCCGATTACCGCGTTCCAAGATTCCACGACGTCCCCCCGATCGAAGTGGTTGTCCTGAAACGTCCCGACCTGGCGTCGGCCGAAGCGGGCGAGACCCCCATGATCGCCGCGCGCCGGGCATCGTCAACGCCGTCTTTGACGTTTGCGCGCGGCGGCTGCGGTCGTTGCCGTTGGACATCGACGGTGCGCTTCATCGCGGACGCTAACCAGGTTGCACCCGACGCAACGCAGGGTGGGACTTCAATCACCTACGCTCGAGGAATGGTTCTCGCTGCCAAGATCCTCACGGTCTCAGATTCGGTCGATGCCGGACGACGTGAGGACAAGGGCGGGTCCGTGCTCGCGTCGCGTCTCGAGAAGGCCGGATACCAAATCGTCGATCGGCGCGTGGTGCCTGACGGCGTTGGATCGGTCGCGCGCGCGCTGGAGGAACTGGCCCGTGACTTCGCCGGTTTGATTGTCACGACCGGGGGAACCGGGTTTTCACCACGCGACCTGACTCCGGAGGCGACGTTGCTGGTGCTCGATCGAGAGGCGCCCGGACTGGGCGAAGCCATGCGATCAGTCAGCCCGCTGGGGCGTCTGTCGAGAGCTCGGGCCGGAACCGCGGGGCAGAGTCTGATTCTCAATACGCCGGGATCGCCCGTGGGGGCGCTCGAGAGTCTCGAGGCCGTGCTGGACATCCTCCCGCACGCCTTGGAGCTGCTCTGCGGAGAGGCGAGCCCCCACCCATCAGCTGCCGGTGACAAGACCGCACACTCGTCGTAGCTTCCATGAGGCCGTCGATGTCGGAGAAAGTTCTTCGGCGGCGTCTGGCCAGTCTGATTCTTCGAGATGAATCACGCCGGGTTCAGTCGCGAGATGATGCGAGGAACGAAGGGCGCCGTTGAACGATTTGCTCGTTATGGAGATCGTGACGTCCCCATTTCGCGCGAAGCAATGAAGGCCTGCCCCGGACCACGGCGACGGCGGACCCAGCGAATCCCATTCAACGAGCAACTGCACTGGTTGCTCCGAGGGAGGGGTTGGTGGCAGTCACGCACCAAAGCGCTACCGGCGTGGCCACGGCGACGTGGCACGCCACAACCAGCTCGCCGTTCGAGCAGCGGGTGTTGAATCGTCAGCAACCAGCTCTGGCTTTTCCTGGCCCTAGGCGCGCTCGCGTTCGCGCTGCGCCGAATCGCCGCGACGACGGAGATGACGCGGACACGCGTCCTTCGCGCAACGCAGGTTTCCCTCTCCTTGACGAACCGTTCTCAGCACTCGACATGCCCATCCGCCGAGAGTTGCACCGCGAACTTCGTCGCCTGCAGCAAGAGACCGGACTCGCTACCGTCATCGTCACCCACGATCCTCAAGAAGCCGCCTTCCTGTCCCAAGAGGTCATTGTCATCAGTGATGGACCGTCACTGCAGTCGGGGACGAACCGTCAGGTCTTCTCCCGTCCGGCCTCGCCCGAGGTGGCCCGGTTGCTCGGTATCTCGAACCTGCACCATGCGCTGGTCGTGGCCCCTGGGCGCATCGACTCGGGCGGGGCGGTAGTCGCGGCTGACACCGGTGGGATGGGGCCGGGCGCGGAGGTGCTGTGGAGCATCCGACCCGAGAACGTCATCGTTCGCGCGCTGGACGCCCAGGCGTCTCTAGAACTGGCGTCTCTCGACTCGGCCGACAAGGGGCTCGTGGGTACGCTCAGCGACATCGCCGACGTCGGCACGGCCGTTGACCTCCTCGTGACGCTCAACGACCAGCTCGAACTGCACGCACGCGTGGTGGACTCCGTTGAACTGAGGGTGGGCCAGCGTTGCCAAGTGGCGATGGACGCCAGAGCGATCTCGCTGTGGGCCAATCCCAAAGGGCCGCTGGTGCCCGCATTAGCGAAGGGGTCGGCGACCCACTAGGCAGTCGAGGCAGGCTCAGAACTCAGCGGGAATCTCCATGCCGACGTTGATGGCCTTTACGACAGCATCAACAACCATTCCCGGAACCAGCTCAAGTTCGTCGACCGCCTCTCGGGTGATCAACGAGACGAACCGGTGGGGACCTGATTGAATCTCGATCTGCGCCACCACCTTGTCCTTGACCACCTTGGTGACAATTCCGACGAACCGATTGCGGGTCGACTGCGAGCGGGGATGCTCAGCGGTCTGGTCACCGGCGATCTCGATGGCGAACTTGGCCAAATCGGCGCCGTCGAAGTGGCGCCGACCGCCGGATCCCACCGTGGCCTTGATCCGTCCGGCGTCCACCCACCGGCGCACCGTGTCGGTGCTCACCCCCAGCGGTTCGGCGACCTGGCCAATGCGGTACTGCGTCACGCCCAAAGGCTAGCGACCGCAACGTAATCGTTCCGGCCGGTGCGCCCTGACATTCGTGGCGCCAACGGGCCGGACTCTTTGACTGTGCCCGTCGCTGCGTCGATAGCATGGCGCCGTGGACGATATGCACCAACTGAACAGAACGCCCCGCGAGGGGACCTTCCCGCGCGACCTGGGTCCCTCCGAGGTTAGTCCCCGTCGCGCAGTGGCGCGCTGTCGCATCACCATGCTGGCGTCCACCACGGCGAGCGTGGCGACGAACACGATGAACAAGGGCGACGTGTTGGCGACCGCTCGCGTCGCGGGCACTCAGGCGGCCAAGCAGGCAGCGTCACTCCTGCCCATGTCGCACCTCGTACTGGTGAGCAATGTCCACTTGAACTTCACGATTGCCGACACCCACATCGACGTCGACGCGAGGGTCGACGCGGTTGACCGTACCGGTGTCGAAATGGAGGCCCTCACGGCGGTCACCGTGGCGGCGCTCACCATCTACGACATGTGCAAGTCCGCCGATCGCACGATGACCATAGGAAACGTGGCGCTGTGGGAGAAGTCCGGGGGCCGAGCCGGCGCTTGGCGGCGCGAAGAGGCCATGGGCGACTCGAGCGACGTTGAGGCCGCACACTAGATCCCCGGGCGGCGCTCCTTCGGATGACCAGTGCCGACGACCCTCGTTCTTGCGCCGACCAATGGTGACCGGGGGTGCTCCGCTTCACGTCCGCTCGCTTCATCGAGCGAGAGACAGCGAGCCCTGTAGCATCGTGCGGGGGGCCGCGGGCACAACTTGAGTGACCGGCCCGAAGCGAAACGGAGGGGCCTTGACCGAACAGCCGTTCTCCCACGTCGATCGCACCGGCAAACTTCGCATGGTCGACGTGACCAGTAAGCGCCCCACGCTGAGGCGGGCGTACGCCAGTTGCGTGGTGCACACCGTGGCCGACGTGTTCGCACCCGGACTGCGTACCAACGAGCTCGACCCCGTGCACGCGGCCCGCCTCGCCGGCATTCAAGCCGCCAAGCAGACGGCCAATCTCATTCCCCTGTGTCATCCGCTCGATCTCAACGAGATTCAGGTCGAGGTCGTCGTGAACGACGGACGCATCGAGATCTCTGCGACCGTAGCGGCGACGCATCGGACGGGAGTGGAGATGGAGGCCCTGACGGCCTGCGCCATTGCCGCACTCAGCATCGTCAACTCGCTCGTGGACGTGGATCCCAAGGCGCAGATCGATGATCTCGTGCTGCTGCGCAAGAGCGGGGGCAAGTCCGGTGAGTGGGGGCGGCTGGTGGATGGTCCGCGCTAGGAACCCGGACGCGGCGCTTGGAGGGATCCGGCGTCAAGCGGCCAGGCGCCGTCGCGACTGACATCCTCTGGCAGGTGCATGACGGAACAATCGCCCAGGCTGGGCGTTCGTTCTCCAAGATCGTCACTTGAACGCACCTGGGGCTTGTATCGCCCGGGGGCAAGTCTCGTCTTCGGGCGGCACGAAATGCCGCGTTTGCGGACTCCACTGAGACCAGGAGCTTGCTCAAGCCTTCGAACGCGCGCCGATCGACTGAGCGACCTCATTTGCGTCCGCGCGACCGCCATCAGTAGTGCTGCTCCTACTGATGGTAGTAATGGCCACTTTCAGCGCGGCGCTGGAGCAAGTCCCGCCCGACGCCCTCGCCGCTCTATCCTGGACGGCGCGCATCAGCCTGATCAAGCGCGAGAGCGACCTCGCCCCCTTCGACGAGGTCTTTCGCGCGGTCTTCGACGAAGTCCACACCGAGTTCGATCTCCACGCCCGACGCCAGCCGCTAACGGCGCCCAAGTCCGATGACGACTCCTATTCACCGATTCCTGGCGATGACGACGCGCTCGACGAGGACGGCGATGTTTCGGTGCCCTGGAGAGTGACCGTACCGAGTAGTCAACTCGAATGGCTTACGTAAGCGTGATGATTTTAGCTGGACTGACTATCAATGAAAATGATTAACTGCGTTGAAAGCAGAAAAAGTCAGGGAATCAAAATGATCTTGCCGTGCGCGTGACCGGAAGCGAGTTGGCGGTGAGCGGCGGCAGCCTCAATCAGCGGGTAAGTAGCCGCAACGAACACTCGCAGGGAACCGGCCTCCACCCGCCGAAGTAGTTCAAGTCGTGCTGCTGACCGGATCTCGACGCCAGCGTCCGCTCCGGGACCACCACCAAGTGCCTGCACATCATTCGAACTACTTCGTGCAGAAGCAACAATCGTCGCGATCCGTTCGCGGTTCGCTACGAGGGCCACCGAGACGTCGACCGCTTCATCAGTGCCGACCAGATCGATGGCGGCTGTGACGCCTGTCGGTGCGATTGTGCGAATTCGTTCGAGCAACCCATCGCCATAGAGAACTGGCTCGACCCCCAGACTGCGAAGTCGTTCGTGCTGGGTCGTACTCGCGGTTCCGATGACTCGAACACCATCAGCGACCGCAAGTTGCACGGCCATAAGACCAACGCCCCCGGCCGCCCCATGCACCAACAAAGTGTCCCCAGTGGACGTCCCCGTCGCCCGCAGCGCGTGCATCGCCGTTACACCCGCCAGCATTAGTCCGCTCGCTTCTTCGAAGGATATTAACGATGGCTTTGCCAGTACGCTGCTTGCCGGCGTGAGAAGACCGCTGGCGTAGGCCCCAGACGTGCGATAAACGATCACTTCATCGCCAACGGTGATTGGCCCGCACGGTCCTTCGAGTTCGCTTCCAACATCTATGACGATCCCGGCTGCCTCAAAGCCAAGTTGGATGGGAAGTTTGGCAGGATCGTCGCCGTGCGCTGCGCTATAGAGCTTGTAGTCAATTGGATTGGTGCCGATTGCGCGAACCTCTATGAGAGCCTGGCCGGATTCTGGATCGTTGAGCGTCGACTTGACCACCGACAAGACTTCAGGTCCGCCGTAGGCGGTTGCGACGACAGAAGATATCTCCACACAGTGAAGGATATGGGAAATGGGCCATCACGTGCCCGTGGAACATCGTCGCCCGACCGCAGTCACTCTCCTCGGTGGAGGCTGCAATCGTCTCCACAAGATGGCTTATTCAGCGCGTTGGCCAAGCTTGGGAGATCGTTGGGGAAACGTGATTCATTCGATCAACTCGGCCAGATGCTGAAGAAGGTTTGAAAGCTGTCCGCTAAG
>PLHD01000050.1 GCA_003138815.1 Acidimicrobiaceae bacterium
TTCAGTGCGTTCCGTGGCTATCAAGAAATGTTAGGGATGAAATTAGGGATTTTTCCGCCCGATCCTGGCGTCCGCGATTCAACAACGGCCAGCGCGCGGCAGGGGATCATTCCTCCGCCGCAGTAAGAAATCGCCTGGCGTAACATCACGCTCGATGAGCTTCGAGCGATGCGTTCCCGATGCCTTGTGAAGTGTTATTGGATGAAGATTTTGCCTTCCGGTCGTTGAAGCGACCGGTCCTGAGTTGAGTCATACCGTCGCCTTCCGATAGAGGTTCAACGAGACCACGAGAAAAACTAGGAAAATCCCAACGCACCACGAGACTGCCTGCCACAGGTAGTGATACACGGGGCCACCCTCGAACAGGGCACGCAAGGCATCGATGGTGACGGTCACAGGCTGATTGGCGGCAAATGGCCGGAGCCAGCCGGGCATGGTGGAGACAGGGACGATGGCGGAACTGGGGAAGAAGAGGATGAACATTGGCAACAACGAGACCGACCCTGCCGTCTGGGGATCCTTCACCGCCAACCCGATTGTGGCATAGAGCCAGGTAAAGGCATAGCCGAACAAAATGATGAGCGCGACTCCTGCCAGGCACGCGCCTAGAGAGCTGTGGAACCGGAAGCCGACGAGGACACCGAGCGCAATGACGAACGTGAGTGCGAGAGCGTTCCGGCAAGCATCCGCAAGGGTCCGGCCGACCAAGAAGGCCGGTCGCGCCATCGGGAGGCTCCGGAAGCGGTCGATCATCCCCATCTGCAGGTCTTGAGCCAAAGCCAGTGTCGTCGTTGATCCTCCCATCAGAACCGCCTCCAGGAAAATCGCCGGCACGAGATAGTCGACGTAGTCGACTCCTGGGACGTGAATAGCTCCACCAACCATGTAGCGAAAGACCAGGAGAATGAGGCACGGCTGAATGATCGACGAGAACACCTGTCGGGGAGTGCGGATGATCCGCATAAGGTTCCGCCTGGTAATTCCTTCGGCGTCGCGCAGGGCGAGCCTCGGAGTGAGTCGTACGCTGCCGCTTCGCGGATTTGCGATCGCCATCTCAGTCATCGGGATCCCTCCATCTTCACTGCTTCTGTTGCGTGTGCTTCTGTAGCGTGACCAGTGATCGCTAGGAACACGTCGTCGAGCGATGGGCGTCGAATTCCGAGGTCGTCAAGTGCGATGCCGTGATCTTCCAACAAGCGCCCAGCTGCGATTAACACATTGGTGCCGTTCTTTATCGGGAGCAGCACCTGATTCAAGGCCGGGTCGGTACGCGGGACCGCACTTCCGAGGTCCGCGATCAACGAGACCGCCCGTTCTAGATCGGCCCGTTTGCTCACTCGCACTTCCAGCACGTTCCCGCCCAGACGATCCTTCAGCTGCTCGGAGGTACCTTCGGCCGCCACATGACCGGAGTCGAGGACGATAATGCTGTCCGCCAGATGCTCGGCTTCCTCCATGTACTGCGTCGTCAACAACACCGTCGTTCCGCCAGCAACGAGGTCCTGGACGAACTGCCAGAGGTCGTTTCTCGTGCGAGGGTCGAGGCCCGTGGTTGGCTCGTCTAGAAACAGAACGGGCGATAAACCCATGAGGCTCGCCGCGAGATCGAGACGGCGTCTCATTCCGCCGGAATAAGTCTTGACCTGCTTGTCACAAACGTCAGCGAGAGACATCCGCTCAAGCACCTCCTCTGCCCTTTGTCGATAGACCTTCTTGTCGAGGTGATAGAGCAGCCCGACAAGTTCGAGGTTCTCCCTGCCGGTCAACAGTTCATCGACGGTGGCGAATTGACCGGCAAGTCCGATCAACGTCCGAACTGTCGTGGCGTCCTTTTGCACGTCGAAGCCACCAATGCTGGCGTGCCCGTCGTCGGGACGAACAAGAGTGGCAAGCACCCGTACCAAGGTTGTCTTGCCGGCACCGTTCGGGCCGAGTAGCGCCAGTACCTTTCCGGCCTCGACGCTGAGCGAAACCCTGTCGAGCGCCGTAGTCGTGCCGAACCGCTTGCTTATTTCTTTAACCTCAATGACTGCGCTCATGTGAGACGGCTTCTTTCTCGGTCAATTCGGCCACGCAATGTTAGATACAGTTATGACTCTTAAATTTCAACGGTACACTAACGTTATAGGAAACACAAATGACTCTTAGGAGCGGGGATGCCGAGCAAGGAAATCTCGACTAACCGACCTGGTTCGGGGCGGACGCCAAGGCCCGCGACGCGGCGGCGGGGAACTCAACTAGAGGTCGCACTCCTAGACGCGGCGTGGGCCGAGTTGACCGAAGTGGGCTACAGCGCATTCACGATGGAGGGCGTCGCCACTCGGGCGAAGACCAGCCGGGCCGTGCTCTACCGGCGATGGTCGAACCGTTCCAGTCTCGCCATCGCCGCCATCCGACGCCAGACGAAGCTCGCCGTCGTCGACATACCCGACACCGGGACGCTTCGAGACGATGTTCTGGCCCTGCTCCGGCACGCGTCTGCCCGCTTCGGCGAAGTCGCAGGTGTCTTCAGTTTTTTGATCGCCGACCATTTTAACGAGACGGGCATGTCCGCAGCAGTGCTGCGAGAACGAGCACTCGCCGGAGAGCCAACCGCCTGGCAGATCGTGTTAGACCGTGCTGTGGCCCGGGGCGAGATCGACCCCGACGTCCTCAGCCCTCGCATCGCTTCTCTTCCCCTCGACCTCGTGCGCCACGACGTCATCATGAACCGCTCCTCCGTACCCGACAAGACGCTGGTCGAGATCGTTGACCGCATCTTCTTGCCCCTCGTCTTCGCCGACCGCCCAAGACGGCCATGACTGATTAAGTGCTTCGGCCAGGTCGCGAAGTGTTCTCAAGATGTCGCAGAAATCGGAGGCCTAGTTTGGGGCCTGCTCGCCGTAAGCAGGGGACAATGTTCTGGGTTTAGGACACGAAAAGCTCCAAAACCCCTGGTAGGCCGCCTGGGTCTCGATCCCAGCGCCTGAGGATTAAAAGAAGCTTGCGAACGGTTGTTGGGCGTCGGTCTCGTTGTGTGGTGTTGCAGAAATCGGAGGCCTAGTTTGAGGCCTGCTCCACCACCGAGAGGAGTTCCTCCCTCGGTGTTCCCGAGCCACCCCGAAGGGGCCCAGCCAGAGTGTCTGACTGTCTCAGCGAGAGCTGCAAGAGGTCGTCGTCGTAGCGATCGCGTATGTACTCGAGTTCGAATTCGAAACGATTCATGACTCCGAGCACCTGGCGATTGGCGGTCTTGGCGTAGGAGCCCTCGTTCATGGCCCATCGCTCGGCGGCGATGAATGAGGGATTGACCCCAAGACTCCCGAGCAACTCACGAAGACTCTCGGGGAAACGCTCCAAGAGTGTTGCCGCAGGAGCCAACGGAACAAGGAGCGGCAGCAGCGTTCGCTCGTTGACGAAAAAAGCGACCTGTGGTCGCCAGAAGACGGCGGTGGCGTACCAGTTACCGAGGGACGTCGTGGGGGGTTCAACGGCAGGGGAGAAAGGCCCCTTCACTCGTTCGAGGAGTTTCTTCGTCGCGTGAATCGTGTACATGGTGCTCCAAGTTTGCCTCAACGAATGCGAAGAATCTGATGCAGCGCCAACAGTTGGGGTGAACGTGGTGGTTCTCATCCAGAACGGGCATCATTGAATTCGCCGAGGGGCGCATTGACGCGGGGATGTTCCGTCCTCATTCGGGTTGCAAATTCTCCTTGACTGCGAGTCAAGTTGGCCGTACAATGGCCGTACAGTAAAGGTGAGAGAAGAGATAATGACGAGTTCCATTCGAACAAGGGATAAGCGACTCGAGGTGAGGACGACCCAGGAAGAGCGTGACCTCATCAATCGTGCAGTTGAAGAGGTCGGCACCGACCTCACCACTTTTGTCGTGGCGAATCTGGTGGACGCCTCGCGTCAGGTCCTGGCTGATCGCGACCACTTCGCTCTCTCGATCGAGGTGGCATCGCAGTGGGACCAGATGAATGAGCTACCCGCACGTGAACTGAGCGGACTGCGCCGCCTCATGAATCGCCCATCACCGTTCGGCGAGTGACCTCTCTATACCGGTCGCCTCGCTTGATCGCGGCGAGCGACAAGGTGGACGAGTTCAGCTGCACGTCCACCGAGCAGACTCAGTGGCTTCGCCATTACGCCAAGCAGTCATCGTTGACCAACACGACTCGGGTCTTCGTTGTCACGCACGAAGGTGACTCCAAGGTCGTCGCTTACTACGCGTGGTGTATGGCCCAGTTGGATCTGGAGGCTGCACCCGACCGACTGAGGAAGGGGGCTGGACGCTATCCGCAACCGGTGGCGCTGCTCGCTCGACTCGGTGTTGACACCGGGCACGAGGGAAGAGGACTCGGTGCCGCTCTCCTGGTTGACGCCGTGGGCCGGATGCTTACCTTCAGCGAAGACATTGGTTGTCGGGGACTACTCATCCACGCGGAGAGTGCGGTCGCTCGGGACTTCTACTTGCACCTCATTCCCGAATTAGAGCAGAGCCCCACCGATGAACTCCACCTAGTGCTTCTCTTGAAGGACGCTCGTCGAACACTGCTTGGTGAGTGAGTTCGTGTCACCGAAGATCAGTCAAGGGGCCGCTGACGGTTTGATTGTCACGGAGACTTGCAAACCTCGAGCAGTCCTAAA
>PLHD01000059.1 GCA_003138815.1 Acidimicrobiaceae bacterium
AATCGGTGCTTGGAAGAATTATGATTTTCTGGTGAGTTTGATTCTGGCTGCGTTGTCACACCGATAGTAGAAAGTTAGGTCGCTTAATGATCGTCGTCACTGGTTTCATTCGGAGCGCCGAGGGGCGCGAAGCCCTGAAACGCGGTATCGAAGAGGTTCGCCAACGCGGTGGCCGCCTTATCGTCGTTCACTCAAGCGAGGGGGGGGCGAGCGAGAGTGCTGTCGACGTTCTCGCCGACAATGAGGAACTCGGAAGAATCGACGCGGAACTGTCGGCAGAAGGCATCGACCACGAAGTAAAGGAATTTGCGCGAGGAAGTACGCCAGCCGAGGACGTGGTTAGCGTTGCCAATGAGTCGAAAGCCGATCTCATCGTGATCGGGTTGCGGAGGCGCTCCTTGGTTGGCAAGTTCCTGCTTGGATCGAACGCGCAAGATATCTTGATGCAGGCAGACTGCCCCGTATTGGTCGTAAAGCCCGAGATCGCGTAGCTCTTCAACTGTTCATCGACTTCCAAATGACGAGGTCGTTCGGGCGAATTCTCTCGACGGAAGGTCGGCTCACATCACAATCGGCGCTAGCCGTGTCGGGCTACACCTGCATCACCGCGGAGTGAGCACTCGTTCGCCAACGCACTTTTGGCTTTATGAGCGGGTACTGAATTCCTCAGCGCATAAGGACCGTCAGCAAGTTCTCACTGCGGCCATTCCGTTGTTACATCTCGTTCTGGAACCGACACCTCGTCTCGTCGACGCGCTCGTTGGCCAGTTTGATCAGGTGTAGCGGGTCGGCCACCTGGGTGGCTCGGCTCAGGCAGGCATCGAGCACGGCCTTGTAGGCACCCGAGAGATCGAGGGTCGCGAACGCAACGCCGTCGCGCAACTGCGGACTCATGGACATCAGCCACTCCCTCGATTCCGGGCCGCCTCTGCCGGGCACCAGATCCACGAACTGACCACGCTGCACCTCGACGATCGAGGTCACGAAGTTGGTGCGGTAGCAGTGGGCGGCGCGCACGAAGGCCGTCTCGTCCAGGCCGAGCGCGCGCACGTTCGCCAACCGGCCCTTGTGCTCGACCAGCGCCTCGCCGTCGGCGAGGACGGCGGCGCGTCAAGAGCCTGACTTGTCAAATCGGCAAAGCGCGCGCGAACTAACTCCGTGGTCCGCGACGCCGAACCAGCTTCAGCGCCACTGCCAACGCAACGACCACTCCGGCAATCTTCGCGACTCTAAGGACCATTGTCTGCGCCACGACTCGCCCCAAGTCGAGTACCTCGTCGTCGGCGCCATGGTGCCCGCCCGTCCTGGGGTGGTTTCCCACCCCATTGCCGGCCGGCTCCCCCGCGGTGGTCTCCTCGCTCATCTTCGCCTCGAGCCGCTTGGAGAACTCATCAAGCACTCGGCTTCCCACGTCCTCGAGAACTCCCTTGCCGAACTGAGCCTGTGGGCCGGTGATCTGCAGGTCCGTCTCCGTCACGACCCGAGTCCCCTCCGCAGTCGCCTCGAGGCGGCTGCGGAGCGTGGCAACAGCGGATCCCTGGCCTTTCGTCTCGCGGGCCTTGAGCAAGATGGTCGACGTCCGGGCCTGCTCGTCGATGTCGACCAGCGTGGCTTGACCCTTGTAATCGACCGTCATCGGCCCGATACGCACCCGGATCGCGCCCTTGTAGACGTTCGGTGGTTCGAACTCCTCGATCGTCGCCCCGGGGAGGCAGTCGGCCATATTCGCAAGGTCGATCATGTGAGTCCAGACGGTTTCAATCCCGAAACCCACCGTGAATTCATTGGTCAGAATCATGCCCGGCTCCCACTCGTCACAGTATTCACGCCGCTCCACCTTCACGAGAGATCACGCGCACACCACGAGGCTCGTTGCCTTGACTGCTTTGCAGCAATTGGTAGACCCGCTCCCAGGTGTTATGGCTGTCAAAAACGATCGCGCCATCCTTGCCGAGCGCATCTTGCAGTGCACTGCAGATGGTGTGCACCGCCGCCCCTCCGCCTTCTCCCATGCCCTTGGCACCGTTGGGGGTGAACGGGCTGGGTGACTCGATATTGCCCGTGCGGATGTCGGGGATGTCCATGGCGGTCCCGACGTGGTACTCGTAGAACGATGGCTCCTGGAGCTGACCGTCCTCGTCGTACTCGAACGCCTCATAGAGAGCCGCAGCGATGCCGAGGCCAACCGCGCCGTGCACCTGGCCCTCAACAATCTGGGGGTTAATTCGTTTGCCGCAGTCGTCGACGGCCACGTAGGAGAGGATCTCTACGACACCGGTCTCCTCATCCACCTCCACCACGCAGACGTGGATCTGGCTGGCGTAGGTCAAGGTCAAGTTGCCCATCTTGCGCTCAACGTCGGGCACCTCGAAGGGCGGTATGTACACGTAACGGCAGTTGAGGTCGATCCTGCTGCTCAACTCGCTCGGCAGCATCGCATTGTTGGTGTAGATGAGGTTGGCGATGCCAATGAACGGAATCGAGCGGCTCGGGTCTCCCTTCACCAAACAGGCGCCATCGCGCAACTCGAGATCATCCTTCGGCGCCTGAAGAGCGAAGGCACCCACTTCGAGAATCTCGTCCCGGAGCTTGGCCGTCGCGCCCATCACCGCACCGAGCCCGGTCACGGCAAACTGGCTGGCGTAGGTACCCGAGAACCCGACGGTCGCGTTGTGGGCCTGGTCGAACCCGATGGTGACGGTCACGTCATTGGGCGACATATTCAAGATGTCCGCCGCGACTTGGGCCGAAGTAGTCTCGTGGCCCTGGCCTTGAGGCGTCGTGCCGACGTTGATGTTCACCTCACCGTAGAGATCGAGCTTGGCGAAGGCGGCCTCACCATTGCCGGAGAACGGAAGGTCCGGATTGACGATGCGGGCCTGGCCGAAATTATTCGTCCCCGAGTCGAGGGTGCTGCCGATGCCAATGCCGATCCTCTTTCCCGTGCCAGTTCCCATCTCACTCTGGCGTCGACGCCACGTCTCGACGTCAGCCAATTCGAGCGCCATGTCGAGCGACAGTGGCAGGTTCCCAGAGTCATAGACACAGCCGTTGGGCGTCTGGTAGGGGTAGTCCTCGGGCTGCACGAAGTTCAACTTACGCAACGCCACGGGGTCGAAGTCGAGCTCGTGGGCAACGATGTCGATGACCCTCTCGAGCATCCACAGTTGCTGCATGCGCGAGTAGCCACGATTTGGCGCTACCGGACACTTGTTCGTCAGTGCTGAGGTGAAATCGACCTTGACATTCTTGAACTTGTAGCAACCCGTAAGCACCTGGGACCAGATCACGGCGCCGAGCGGCTCGTAGTGCAGGTAGGCACCCACGTCGTCGACGGCGCGGGCCTTGACGCCAAGGATCGTGCCGTCGGCCATTACCGGGACCTCGATGTCGAGGAAGGTTCGCTCGTTGCCGTGCGTTGATGACAACATGTGCTCGGTACGGTACTCGGTCCACTTGGCCGGACGCCCCGCCTTCTTCGACAGCAGCGCGAGCGCGGCGATCTGGGGGTAGAAGCCGATCTTGTTCCCGAAGGCCCCACCGATGTCACGCGACGAAAATGAAAACTTGTTGATTGCGACGCCCAGCGACGGACCAATAACCATGGCCGCGAACATCGGCATCTGGATGTTCGACTTCACGTCGATGACGCCACTTCCCTTGTCCCAGTCGACCACCGCGCCGTTGCATTCGAGCGGCGTGGACGAGAAGCGATGGAAGTGCAGCCGATCAATCTTGACGACGTGGTCGGCGTGCTCCAACGCAAAGTCAATGTCGCCGTAGTCGTATACCCCGTGCCACGCGACGTTGGTCCCGGCCTTCTCGTGCAGCACCGGCGCAGCGTGCTCCACCGCCTCGACTCCATCCACCACCACCGCCAGTGGTTCGTATTCGACCTCTACGAGCTCCGCGGCATCTCGTGCCGTATCGCGAGAGTCCGCCAGCACGACCGCGACCGCGTCGCCCTGATAGCGAACCTTGTCAACGGCGAGTGGCCACTCCTCGATCCGAGCGCCGTCGCCGGGGGCAATCTGGAAGAAGGGAACCACGCACATCTCCCTCGCCTCTTCCCCGGTCAGTACGGCGTACACGCCTTCCAACGCCACGGCGGCTGAGGTGTCCACCGACACGATTCGCGCGTGAGCGTAGGGCGAGCGCACGAACCAGGCGTAACCCTGGCCGTGTAGTCCAAGATCGTCAATGAATGAGCCCTCACCTTGCACCAGGCGACCGTCCTCCTTACGAGGAATGCTCTGGCCGGACCACGACTCGACCCGCTCACGCGTTGCCGCCTTACTACCTGAAGTAGCGCTCACCGCTGTTCCTCCCCAACTATGCCATCGGCCTGCTCGGCCCCGTGACCGCCCGCAACGTCCATGATCGACCGGACGATGTTCACGTATCCGGTACAGCGACAGATATTTCCCTTGATGCCCCGACGAATCTCTTCCTCGGTCGGGTTGGGGTTCTCACGCAGAAGATACGTGCCCGCCATGAGCATCCCCGGCGTGCAGTAGCCGCACTGGAGGCCGTGGTTCCTGCTGAAACTCTCCTGCAACGGATTGAGTTCGCCGTCGTTAGCCAGCCCCTCAACCGTTTCGATCACTGCCCCATCGGCCTGTGGCGCCAGCATCATGCAGCTCTTCACCAGCTTGCCGTTCAGAATGATCGAGCACGCGCCGCAACTGCCTGTATCGCAGCCGATGTGAGTTCCCGTCAAATCAAGGGTGTCTCTCAAGAAGTGAACGAGGAGTTGGCGCGCCTCGACGGTCCGACTGTAGAGCCGCCCATTGATGGTGACCTCAATCACGTGTGTGGTTCCCTGCTCGGTCACTTGCGACCCCCTTCTTCAATGGCCGCGAGCACCGCTCGTCGTGCCACGACTCTTGCCATCTTTCGTCGATAGTCGCTACTGCCGTGGCCATCCGCAATGGGCTCCACGTCACTTCCGATCAACTCGGCCGCCGCGCGCACCAACTCGGCGGTCGGCGCAACTCCTCGCAGCGCTTCTTCCATCGCGTGGTGGCGGATGGGCACCGAGGCGACTCTGGCCAGCACCACTCGCACCTCTTCGATCACGCCGTCCACTCGCACCCGCGCGGCCGCGCGCACGATCGTCTTGGAGTCCGTGGCCACGCTGAGCGAGACGTACCCCGCCCCGCCCCCAACAGGGATCGGGGGGATCGTAATGCTCACGAGCAATTCGCCGGGCTCCAGAGCGGTGAGAAAGTAACCCTTGAAGAAGTCCTCGGCCGCCACGTGACGCGTGCCCCCCACCGCACGAATGTTCATGGTGGCGTCCAGGGCGACCAGAAGTGGTGGCAGGTTGTTGGTCGGATCGCTTAAGCAGCAGTTCCCGCCGATCGTGCCGCGGTTACGGATCTGCTGGTCCTCAATATGCGAGGACTCCCGGGCGAGTATGGCGTGACCCGCGCGAACGTCGGGCGAATGATCGATCTCGTCGTAGGTGACGCAAGCGCCGACCTCGAGCGAGCCGTCCCCCGCACGGGTGATAGTGCGCAGTTCGCCAAGGGCGCTGATGTCCACCAGCAGGTCCACCGAGGCAACCCGGTGCTTTAGGACATTGGTCAGACTCTGGCCCCCGGCGAGCGGTGCCGCACCCTCGTTGGACGACAGGATGTCAAGAGCCTCGGTGACCGATTCCGGACGAACGTAGTTAACCGATTTCAGAAGCATTAGTCAAAACACCTTCCATTCGCGGCCCCAACTGGCACCGACAACCGATATTCGAAATGGCAGTTACGCCAAAAAAACCGACTTCTCTTTCAAATTCAACGTGCTGCCGCGATACGCCAGTGACCCTAGCCTCTACTTGATCAACTGTCAACTTTAACTTCACGACCACTCAGTGCCGGGGGCCCACGCGGACTCCTTGGCCTTGACCAGTTGGTACAGAGCGAGATGTAGAGGAACCTCGACCCCGTAACGGATACCCGCCTGGACCAGTTGGCCGGTGATGAAATCAATCTCGGTGGGTCGGCGGGTCAGTACGTCGTCGAGCATCGAGGGATTGTGCCGGTAGGCCCCGTCAGACGTCTCGCCACGGCCAACGGCGTGCAGGTTCATCTCCCAGGGATCCTCGTAGAGCTCGATTCCAGCCTCCTTGGCCACTCGCTTACCCTCGTCGACGAGCCGCAACACGAGATTGCCGAGGCTCCACAGTTCGTCTTGCTCGCGGAAATGGTGGTCATGGGGAAGCTCGGTCAAGGCCGAGATCGAGTTCACGGTGGCATTGAAGATCAACTTCGACCATTGGGCGGGCCGGACGTCGTCCATCGCCTGTGCGTGGAGGCCTGAATCCACCAGCAGCTCGGCCACCGCGAAGGCGGTGTCACGCGAGGGGCCTTGCTCACCCGGCCCGAGCCAGGTGGGAGCATCAAGTTCGTACTCAACGTGAGAATCGGAGTGGCGGGTACCACTCATAAACGTGACCGCCGAGATGACCGGCCAGGAACCGTGGCGCCGCACGATCTCCTCGGCTCCCAGGCCGTTCTGCGTGGTCATGATCACCGCCTCGGGTGACAGCCCGGCGAGGTGGGACATCGCTTCGTCGAGATCCGTCGCCTTCGTACAGACGATGGCCAGATCGAAGACGGGCAGGCTCGCGGAATCAGCCGTTGCCCTGACGGGGGTGATGAACTCGGACTTCCCCGAAACTCGCAGCCCCTCGGCTTCCAGCTCGCGGGCCTGCTCCTCTCGCCGGGTGAGTATCCACACCTCGCTCGTGCGGCCCAGGTGACCGGCGAAGAGGCTACCGATCGCGCCGGCGCCGACGACGCATATCCGCATCGCACCCCGACCCTCGTTCAACTTCTTCGCCACCGAGCTATTGGTCAACGAACTGCTCCGGCAACTTCACCGGCGATACCCACACTCCGCCCTCGAGCAACCGGAACAACTCTTCGCCGCCCATCGCGCTCGACGTCGCGTTGGCCGTAGTAGCCAGGTGGTTGTAGAGCTCGAACGCGGCGTATCCGTCATCGTGGTTCAGGCACGCCTGGAGAATCTTCTCGTGCGCGTCACGGCGCGCGCCTTCTACGTCCTTGGGTGCGAGCGCCAGGCGGTAGCGCTCGCTGCTCTCCCAGAGTGGCTGGATCAGTCGCATCAGCCAACTCGACCCGCTGACCCGGTACAGGCCGAGATGGAATGAACTGTGGGCAGACCATTGCTCAATCGAGCCAGCTAATTGCTCACTCATGACGTCGAGGGCGATCTGCGCCAGTCTCGCGTCCTCGTCGGTGAAGACCATCGCCGCTCGGTAGATCGCGAGCGGCTCTAGGACGAGTCGCGCCTCGTAGACCTCGCGAAGATCCTGCACGGACAACTCGGTGACCCGAGCTCCCTTGTGGGGCACGTTCACCACCAGGCCCATGGCACCGAGGCGTCGCACCGCTTCGCGCACCGGCATCGCACTCATGCCAAGCGTTTCTGCCAAATCGTCGATCAGAAGCCGAGCCCCTGGCTCGAGTCCTCCCGTCAGGATCGCCCGGTGCAGCGAAATGAACGCCTTTTCGGCCAACGTACGGTGCTCACCGAGTTGTGGCTCATCGTCAAAGACCAGCCGGTGCTCCAAACCCTCCTCCGCGTGCTCAACCATTTCCCACCACCCTTCCAAGCCCCGTCGAGCGCGAACCCCCGGTTCCACCCCCGCCATCGGGCCCAGCCGCCAAGGCGGTGACACCAGCTGGTCGAACTCTCACGGCGACCACCTCGACGTTCACCGACGCCGCCCTGGTCCGAGCGCGCCGCGCCAACGAGCACGGACCAGGAGATCGCGCGCCGCGAGGTAGCCCGACTGGGCATTGAGACCCGGACCCGGCCACGTCCCGGCGCCCACGAGTACCAGGTCCCCGATCGCAGTGCGGTAGCGCGCCATCCCGGGTGCCGGACGAAAAGCGAAGTTCTGTCGAAGATGCATGCTGCCCGTGATGCTATCGCCCCCCACGAGATTACGGTTTTGGCGTTCCAGGTCAGCTGGCGACAGGACCGTCCGGTCCAGAACAACCGCACCGAGACCGGGCGCGTAACGCTCCAGCTTCGCCATGACCCGATCAGCGAAGGGCTCGGCCGCCTCATCCCAACTCTTGCCGCCCAGGGAGCCCGCCGGGTCGTCGCCGATACGGGTGGGCAGCGTTCGCACCTGGATCCACAGCACCTGACCCTCCCCCGGGGCTCGCGTCGGGTCAACCGAGCTCGTCTGGCCAACCACGAGCAGCGGCTCGGCCGGCAGCCGGCCCGCCAACGCGTCGGTATAGGTCCGGGCCAGATCGTCCACGTACGGCGCGACGTGGACGTAGGCATAGCGCTGCAGCTCCTCGCCGGCTTCCCACGGCACCGGCTTGGACAAGGCGAGATGAATCATCATCGTGGCCGGGCCGTACGCGTAGCGCTCGAGCGCCTTGGTGTCGCGAACGGGAAGGTCACCCGGTGCCAGGAGACTTCCGACGAGGGCGGTGGGTGAGACGTTCGCCACCACCGCGCGCGCCGCTTGGAGGCGCTCCCCGTCAGCCAGCTCGACACCGACGGCTCGACCCTCCGCCACCAGAATACGCTCGACGGCCACACCGGTGCGCAACTCACCGCCGTACTCGCTCAGCAGACCGCAGAGCGCGTCCACGAGACGCGAGGCGCCGCCCTCGGCGACCGACATCCCCACCGCCATATCAGAGAAGGCCTCGAGGAATGGAAACACCGCTCCGCCACTGACGTCGGGTCCCAAATCGAGGTGGAGCCCCCAGCAGGCGATGAGCGCCTTGGCCTCGTCACTGACGAGGTAGGTGTCGACAAGCTCACGGCACGAGCTCGAAAGCAGTTGGGCCAAGTCGGCCAGCCCCTTGCGGCGGAGTGTACGCGCAGCACCAGCCATCACCTTCGCCATTCCGTAGGACGGAACTGGCGAGGCGTACACGCCGAAGAGGGTTCCCGCCATTCGCTGGTACAGATCATTCAGTTGCTGCCACCCCTGCGCGTCACCGGGACTCAGCTGGCGGAGTCGCTCGAGGGTCGCCTCGAGACCGACGCTCACTCCGATGGATTTTCCCCCGGGAAAGACGTTGGCGTAGGGAAAGTCAGACGTCCGTAGGCGCAGGCCGTGTCGGGCCAGATCGTCACCAAACTCCGCATAAAACGGCGAACCGACGAATAGGTTGAGATTCGTAGCGAAGAGGTCATGAACGTACCCCGGGCGAGTCACCTCGCCACTCATGAGTGCTCCGCCTGGTCGGTCATTTGCCTCGACGACCACGACCTTCCAGCCTGCGCGCGCCAATATCACGGCGGCGACCAGACCGTTGTGCCCGGCGCCGACGACTACCGCGTCATAAGGGAGAGCCACAGTCGCGGCGCTGGTCCCTTTCATCCAGCGCGATTCTCGATGCCGTCAAAGACCTTGGCGGGGATGACAGAGAGCAGCTCGGGCCCGTCGACTCCCACCAACCACGTGTCCTGCATGTACATGCAGGACTTCCCGTCGCCGGCAATGGCGTGTGGGTGCATGGAGATCACCATGCCTTCGGCCAACTCGACGTCGACGCCTTCGCCGATCCTCGGGTGTTCGATCATGGTCATCCCGATCGAGTGCCCGGTGACGTGGCCCAGCCCAATGCCACGGTCGAGGAACGGCCGCGACACTGCGCGATGCACGTCGTGGGCCGTCATCCCCTTCTTCATGGTGCTCTGCGCCAATTCGAAGTACTCCCCGTAGGCATCGAGCATGCGGGTCGTGTCAAGGGCGAGTGCGCCACGACACAGGGGCCTGGCGAACTCCACCCAGTATCCGCCCGATCCCGCCACCTCGAGCGAGTACAGGAGAAGGTCGTCATCACGGATCGGGTCCACGAACTCGGGAATCCGAAACTCCGGCTCGGCGGCGCCGTGGCGTCCCCACAGCACCATGTCCATGGTGTGGCGCCCGGCCCCGAGACGAACAAACTCCGCCTCGGCCGCCGCCATCAGCTCCGCCTGCGTGCGTCCAGGCTCGTAGGCGGCGTGCACGGCCCAGAAACCGGCTTCGTTGACCGCCATCGAGTCACGAACCTCGACCATTTCTTCGGCACTCTTCACCGCTCGCGCCAGATCGAACTGATCGTCGAACCCCACGAGTTCGAGTCCGCCGTCAACCAGGGCCTGGTGGTCGCGCACCGGCATCACGTAGTCGAGGCCGTAGACGCCCACCCGTGTAACGCCGTGGCTCTCGAGGTACTGGCGCATCCAGGCACCGGGGTGCTCGGCGAACACCTTCTCCTCGACCCAGCTCTCCGCGTGCGCGCCCACGTAGCGCGCCTCGCTCGGAAAGACCGCGCAGGGCTCTCCGACGTCCAGGAGAACGACGTACGCGAACCGGTGGACAATGCGAAACCCCGACAGGTACCGCACCGCGCCGTCGAAACCGGTGTACTCACTCCCACAGACAATGAGGGCCGACACCTCCGCCTCCGCCATGGCTTGACGTACCTTCGCGTAACGACGCTCGATCTCGGTCTGGGACGTCACGACGGACCCCCTTCAGTCGTCGCAACGTCGGGCGCGAACGATTGCTCGACACCCTTGATCAGAGCCACGATGGCGTTGTTGAGTGGTGTCGGTACCCCGGTCTGAACTCCAAAGACGGCAACGCCGGCGTTCAGGGCATCGATCTCCGTCGGACGTCTCGCTTGGACGTCTTGCAGCATGCTCGCTCGGTGCTCGTACGCGACGAGTGCCGCGTGGTCGATCAGGTCCTCTGGGTCGCTGTCCAGCGTGATCCCGAGTGCCTCGGCCACGGCCACACCCTCGGCCACCAGCCCGCTCACCAAAGCGCGCACCTCTTTGATCTCGCAGAGACGTCCGTGGCTGAGCCCGGTGAGCGCACCGACGGGGTTCGTCGCGGCGTTGAAGATCAGTTTGGTCCACTGTGCCCCCCTGGCATCTTCCAGGGCAATCGTCGGCATCCCGGCCCGGTTGAGCGCATCGGCGAGGCGCCGGACCTCGTCCATGGGGGCCGCGTGCCCCTCGAAGGGACCGATCCACGTGTCACCGGTAGTGTCCATCTCGACCACCCCGGGCGACACGACATGCCCAGCGGGAAATGTCGTACCGCGCATCACTCGCTCTACGTAGTTGGCGATGATCTCCTCGTTGCCCACTCCATTTTGAACACTGCAAACGCTCGCGTTGGGTCCAAAACATCTGGCTACTGCCTCCATTGCCGACTTCGTGACGTAGGACTTGGTGGCAACGATTCCAAAGTCGCACGGGGGGATGGTGCTGGGATCGTCGCTTGCCGTCACCCGAGCCAGAATGTCGGCCTTACCCGTGATACGAAGTCCCGACCGGTTGATCGCCGCGACGTGCTCGCTCGACAGATCGAACGCGAACACCTCGACATCTTCGAGACTTCCAAGGTGGGCAGCAAACAAACTCCCCACCGCTCCACATCCGACAATACATACCCTCATCGGCACGTTGCCCATCATCTACTCCTTAGTCTCGAGTGCCACCATTGTTGTAAATTCCTCGTCGCTCACCAAGCCACGCTTGCGAACACCGAGGCGCTTGACCTCCACGAGAAGCGCGGGCCATTGCTCCTGGTTCACGTCGAGCCCGAGCTCGGCCAACTTGATTCGAATCGAGTCGAGACCACTCTTCTTACCAAGCACCACTTTCCGGAACGCCCCTACGACCTGCGGCGCGTACGGCTCGATAGCGGGTGGGTCGTGAAACTGACTCGCCACGGCCCCGCTCTCCCGCGCGAACAGTGCTTCACCAGTCAGCGGTTTCCACCGCTCGAGAACGTACCCCGAACGCTCTTGCACGAGGGTCGAAGTGTCAAGAATTCGTTCCATCCGCAGATTCGTCGGAACGCCGTACAGCGCCTCTAGTGCCATCGCAACTTCGCCCAAACTGGCGTTTCCAGCACGCTCACCCATGCCATTGATCGTGCCCTGGACCCAAGTAGCGCCCGCGCGTACAGCCGCGACCGCCGCGGCGGTCGCGAGTCCGAAGTCATTGTGACCATGCCAGTGGATCGGCACGTCCGGTCCGAGCCACTTACGTGCTCGCCCGACGATCAGCGCCGCACCCTCAGGACTTGCCACCCCGAGTGTGTCCACGATCGCGATCTCGCTAGCGCCGGCGTCCACCGCCTTGTGAACGACTTCTTCGATAAAACCCGAGTCGGCGCGGGTGCTGTCCACGGCAAAGAAGCACACCTGGAGTCCATTTCCCACCGCGTAGGAGATCGAGTCCACGACCCGTTGGATGAGCGTCTCACGTGAGATGCCATAGGCCGACAGTTTCTGGTCACTCACTGGTGACTCGATAACGGTCGCTCGCGCGCCGACCTCCAGCACGGCGTCAACGTCGACCAGCAACGCTCGCGCAAAACCCCAAATCTCCGCGGAGAGATCGGCCGAGACGATCTCCTTCATCGCTTCGGCGTCCTCGGGCGACACCCTGGGGAACCCAGCCTCGATACGATCCACACCGAGCGCATCGAGTGCCCGAGCAATCGCAATCTTGTCGTCGGTCCCGAGCACAACCCCGACGGCCTGTTCTCCGTCGCGAAGCGTCGTATCGTATAACCCGATCGGTGACGAAGGTTTCTTCCACGTCTCGCCGAGTGCCTCTCGATTCAGGTCCCCCGTCCAGAGATTGGCTGGATCGATCATGCGATCCGGAAATCGTCACGGAAAGTCCCGAGCCGCTCGGCCGCGCCTTCGGTGATGAGATAGTTGTCCTCGAGTCGCAGTCCCCCGCCCTCGGGCCAGTACGCACCGGGCTCGATTGCGAGCACCATCCCCTTTTCGAGGGTGAAGGCATCCGCCTGGTGGGCAAACGGCGGCTCGTGCGCTCGTGCTCCCACGCCGTGTCCGATCGGATGCGACGGTTGGCCGGGATAGCCGCCCTTGGCGAGTCCGGCACGGATCAAGAGGTCGAGTTCGTTGAGGGGGGCGCCGGCGACGGCGAACTCGATCGCCTCGTGGTACACGCCGAGCAACATGTCGAGCAGGCGGTCGTAACGCGCGTCGAGCGTGCCGGGGCAGAAGTTCTTGGTGAGATCGGTCCAATACCCGTCCGCACAGACCCAGATCTCCATCAACGTGGGCTCGTGTTCGTAGACCGGTCGATCACCGGTTGCCGTGAAGGTCCGGATACCGGGTCCCGACCAGACCAGGGTGAAAGCCCGCGCCATCTCGACCTGACCCTTGTAGCCAATGCCAGTGGAGTGCACGAATCCCTCGAACATCGCACCAACCTCACTGCAGCGCATCCCGGGCGCGAGGTGCTCGTTCACGTGCTCGAGCCCGAGCGTGGCCAACTCCTGTGCCAGTCGCATCCGCTCGATCTCCTGGTCGGTCTTGATCATCCTCGCCCGTGCCAGTAGACCTGACGCGTCGATGACCTCACCCGGTCCGGCCCTGAACGCGTCGAACCACTGTTGGGAGAAGACTGTCGGCTCGCCCACCATGCGGTCCATCGCCTGGACCCCCTGAGAGAGCTCCAGCCCCACGCGGCGCTCGAGTCCCCGCTCCTTGAGCACGGCCAGGCACAGGTCGCGCGCCCGATCCTGGGGTGGTCTCGGGTCGTGAGGGTCGTAGCCGGCGAAGGGGCGAATGTCCGAGGTCCACGACACGCGCTCGGCGTCGGCCATCTGGGGCTCCAGGGCGATGAGGGTCGGTTCGCCCTCTCTGGGAAACACGACGGCGTCATAACCCTTCATGCACCAGTAGTTCGTGAGGTACAAGATGTTGTCCGGAGTTCTCGCCACGATGGCATCGAGATCCGCGTCCGCCATCATCTTGCGCACTCGATCAAGTTTCAGTGTGTCAACGGCCCAGGTCATATTGTTCACCAATCTCTAAAGGGCGGCGCGGGCTCCCCGTGCGCCTCCTGCCACGAGACGATGGGGTTGCTCATGACGCCTACTCGCTCGATCTCGCATTCCACGACGTCGCCGGGCTTCAGATACCAGTTCTGCGCGTCCTCTTTGAAACCCGCCACTCCCGACACGGTCCCCGTGGTCAGGATGTCACCCGCGCTGTAACCACACGGTGAATGGTGGGCGATGAGTTCGGGGATCGAGATGGTCATCTTGCTCGAGTGCGACTCCTGGCGGATCTCGCCATTCACCCGCAAACGCATGGCCAAGGTGCGCGGATCGCCGACCTCGTCGGGCGTGACTATCCAGGGTCCCAGGGGGCAAAACGTCTCGATCGACTTGCAGAACGAGAACACGCCAGAACGCATCTCGGTACGCTGGATGTCGCGCGCCGTGATGTCGTTGAATATCAGGTAGCCACCGATGTAATCTTCGGCCTCCTCTTCGTCGACGTTGCTCCCACTCTTAGCGATGACGACAGCCAATTCGAGCTCGTGGTCGAGCTCCTTGGTCAGGTGCTCGGGATAGACAATCGCATCATCGGGCCCGATGATCGCGTCGACATTCTGATAGAACACGATCCAAGGGGCGATCTCGTGGGACCAGTTGACGTTCTTGGACTCCTCCTCATGCTCTCGGAAGTTTCCTGAGGTGTGGATGAGCTTCTTCGGGATGAGCGGCGTGCGCAGACGCACGTCGGAAAGCTTGAAGGTTGCCCCGTTGGCGTTGCGGGCGGCTTCCATGCCCTCCTCGCCCCGTTCAAAGACCTCTCGGATCGAGGAGAAACCTTCGATGGTCACCGCTTCATCATCGCGAACCACCCCGGGGTGAGTCGTGCCGACGGAGTCGGTAAACATGATTAACTTCATTTCATTGCACCTCACAGATCTGTGCCGCAGCTAACGCGTACACTTGGGCGGTTCGAACAAGTCCTTCGACCTCGAGGTTCTCCCCATCGGGGCTCGGCAGGCCACTCGAGGTCCCGTAGTTCACGGACTCGATCCCGTAACGGGTCAGTACCGACGCGTCCGAGGACCAGCGCACGGTGTCACGCTCGGGGGTAGTACCAAAGACCATTTGGTGGCCGCTATCGATGGCGGCGATCAGCTCATGATCCTCGGCGATCTCCGCCCCGGGCGACGTGACAAAGATTTCGGAATCGATGCCGGCTTCGGGGTGGCGGCGGCGCAGGTCGGCGACGAGGTCGCCAAAGGCCGCCTTGGCCTCTTGCATGCGCATCGTCGGTGGCACACGGATGTCGAGGAACAGGTCCGTCCGATTGGGGGTGCGAGCCAGCCGCCAGGCGTTTCCACCGCGTACCGCTCCGATGTTGACCACACCCGGCTTTCCCCCGTAGGAGGTCCGCTCCTCCCACGTCGGTATCCACCGGCGCACATCCTCGAGGACTCCGCCCATCCGCACGATCGAGTTCTCCTCCAAGCGGTCGCCAGAGAACGCCGTGTGGACAAATGGTCCGGACGTAGAGATCCGGCCCCACAGGGTTCCGTAGTGACCGAGAACCACCCGCTGCTCGGTTGGCTCACCAAGGATGCACATATCGGCGCAACCGCCGTGGCCCACCAGGTAGTGACTTCCCGCAGAGTATCCACGATACTGCGAACCCCGAAATTCCTCGCCCCACTGAGCGGCCTCGATCTCACCCACCACCGCGGCCACCTGGACGTCGCCACGTAGCTGCGCACCGGCATCCTGAATTGCCCTCACGGCCTCCAGATAGCAGGCGATGGCGCCCTTCATATTGGTAATGCCGAGTCCCCAGATGAGTCCGTCACTGACTCTGGCGACCGGCTGGAAACCTGGCTTGCCCCTCAAGTGCGGCTCGCGCCCCGAGTACGACGTGTCCGTGTGGCCGTTGAACATCAGCGTCCGACCGCCGCCGCCGCCCACCAGCGTAGCCAGGACATTCGAGCGACCGGCCTCCACCTCCTGGAACGAGACGGCCAGACCCATTTCCTCACAGATCTCTCGAACCCGCTCGGCAACCGCCTGTTCGCTTCCGGTCGGACTCGGGATGTCCACCAAGCTGCACGCCGTCTCGACGAGGCGCTCGACGTTCACGTGCGAAACGAGCAGTTGGCGAAGGTCCTCGCCCATCGAATCCACGGGCGGCTTCATCGACGGAAGTGTGGGAGGACCTTGGAGCCGAACAGTTCGAGCTGTGCGTTGCGGTTCTCCCCCCACAGTTCGAGCATGATATGGGTACAACCCGCATCTTGGTACTTCTCGATGGCCTCGATGCAGTCAGCCGGATTGCCGGCAATCGGCACCGTCTTATCGAGGATCCGGTCGCTGACCGCGGCCGCAGCGGCCAGCCGGCCACCAGCGGTCATGGCCTCGGCGATCGGGACGATCTCTTCTCTAGTCAACCCGGCGCTCTCGAGCAGGACGTCCGCCGATCCCTGGATGTTCTCGACCTTGTTGGCCAGATACATACCGGCTATCTCGCGGGCGCCCTCGCGGCCCTTGGCCCGGTCTTCGTTGATCGATGCGACGATCGTGCAGCCCAGATCAATGTTGGCGGGATCCCGTCCGGCCTGCTCGGCGCCCTTGGCCAAGTTCAGACGGGCGTAGCGCACGAAGTTGGGCGTCGTGATGCTCGGAGTGAGCAGGCCGTCGGCCATTTCACCCGCCATGTGCTGCAGGCGCGGACCGGTGCCCGCCACGTAGATGGGAACCGAACCCCGGGGGGCCAGCGCATCTGGACGCATCGGCGGGACGACCGCGACGAACTCCTTCCCGTGAAAATCAAACTCTTCCCCGCCCAGGACGCCCCGCAGGATCTCGATGCTCTCGCGGATCGCCGTAAGGGGACGAGCTGGCTGCTCTTCGCCAATACCGGCTTCCTTCATGAAGATCTTCGAGGCACCGAAGCCGATGAGGAGCCGACCGGGACCGACGATCTCCTGGGTGACCCTGGCCTCCATCGCCACCTGGATGGGGTGGCGGGTGTACGGCGAGATGATCCCCCAGCCCACGGCCAGGTTGGTCGTCACCTTGCCAATGAGGGCCGACAACGCAGTGGAGGAGCGCGCTTCCATCGAGTGCTTGCGCCACCACGGATAGGCTTCGGCGAGCCAGATGGTGTCGAATCCCAACTGGTCAAGCCGCTCGGCGTGTCCAAGAATCTCCTCAACCGGTTCCATCGTGAGTTGCATGACCCCGATTCGTAGGGGAAGGCTCATTTCAGCGTGCTCCGTTCCATTCAGTGATTCCAAGACTTGGGTACCTCATAAACTATAATTGATAATGTAGTTGAACGCAAGCGGGATCGGAGGCCACTGACTTGAGCGCCGAACGTAACTCATCGCCCCAGTGGACAATGACCACGGCGCGCCGACGCGCCTTATATTACGGCACGTCGATGGCGCTTGCCGTTGCGCTCGGACTTGAAGAGTGTGCCCAGTGACGCCCGCGATCTCGCAGGCTTTACGCCACGCCGACTACGACGCAGTGGTCGTCGGCAGCGGCATCAACTCCCTGGTTGCCGCGGCCACGTTGGCGCGTGGGGGCTGGCGGGTGTGCGTGCTCGAGCGCAACGACGAACTCGGCGGAGCGATACGGACCGCGGAGATCACGGTACCGGGTTTCACGCACGACGTCTTCAGTGCCTGGCACCCTCTGTTCGTGCTGTCGGCCAGCTACGCCAAACTGGGCGAGGAATTGCGATCCCGAGGTCTGGAGTACCTCACGGCCGACCTGGTGACCGCGACCCTTTTCCCCGACGGTGAAGCTGCGTTCCTCAGCCGGTCCCCCGAAGCCAACACCGTTGAGTTCGACCGCCACGCCCCGGGAGATGGCCGGGCGTTCCAGCGCGAACTCGACGACTTCCAGCGCAACGCCGACATCAGTTTCGCCATGCTCTCGACCGAATTGGCGGGGCGAGCTGGAGCAGCACTCGCGCTGCGGGCGCTGCGTCGCTTCAGGCGCCGTGGCCTGATCCAGTACAGCGGAGAGTTGCTCACCACGAGCCGGGCGTGGCTGGAAGAGGCCTTCACCTCGCCGCGTGTCCAGGGTCTCCTCGCACCGTGGGTCCTGCATACCGGTCTCGGGCCGGACGCCGGTGGTTCGGGCTTCATGAACCGCGCCATCGCCAGCGTCCTGCAAACCGCCGGGCTCCCGGTCGCCCGAGGCGGGGGAAGCCACCTCGTCGATGCGCTGGTCGCAATCATCAACGACCAAGGCGGGGACTGCCGTACCGGCGCCGAAGCCGAGCGCGTGCTCGTATCGGGCGGGCGGGCCGTAGGGGTCAAAGTGGCTGGTGGCCGCATCGTCACTGCGCGGCGCGCCGTATTGTGCAACGTCACCCCACCACAGTTGTACGAGACACTGCTCGCGGACTGTGATCTGGCCCCGGCGGCGCTCGCCGAGGGCCACCGGTACCGCTTCGGCCGAGCAGGGATGCAGATCCACTACGCGTTGTCGAGCCCCCCGCGCTGGGACGGCGACGACCGGCTGAGCCAGACCCCGGTTGTCCACCTCACGCCCGGTCTCAATGGCGTGTCGCGTGCGGTCAACGAGGCCGATCGCGGACTACTCCCGCACTCGGCCACGATCGTGTGCGGGCAACCCTGTGCGGTGGACCCATCGCGCGCGCCCGATGGGAGTTCGATCCTCTGGATCCAACTCCAAGAACTCCCCACCCGCCCGATCGGCGATGCCGCCGATGAGATCGATGTTGAAGGTGGGATCTGGACGGAGTCCCTGCGCGAGCGCTACGCCGATCGCATCCAGGCCCGGCTGGTCCGCCATATCCCAAACCTGGAGTCGTCGATCCTGCGACGCGTCACCCTGTCACCCGCCGACATCGAGGCGGCCAACCCCAACCTGCGAGGCGGCGACATCTACAGCGGGTCGTGCGACTTGGACCAAAGCCTCCTGTGGCGACCACGTCCCGGGCTCGCTGGGCACCGAACGCCCATCCGACGCCTCTACCAGATCGGCGCTAGTACCCACCCAGGACCCGGACTTGGCGCCGGATCGGGTGAGATCGTGGCTCGCCATCTCCTCGGTCGGCGGTGAGACTAGGAACGCTCGAACGCTGAGCGCCGCCGCGTGGCTTTCGTCTTACGATGTCGGGCGCGGCGATAGGGGAACTTCTGGTGGTTCCTCGTCAGGCATCTTCGCAGTGCTCTCGGACTCGGTGCCGGTGCCCGTCTTTGCCGGTCCGTGGGAGAAGAAACGTTCCAGAAACTCGTGACTTCCAGTAATGCCCCTCGGAGCGAAGATGAGCACGACCACCATGATGACGCCCACGATCACCACACTCAGTCCGTTGGGCAGCGTGACGTGCAATGATCCGATCGCCACACCGTTCTCAGCGTTGCTCAAGAACGTTTCGAGAACCCCGAGCGCGATCCCTCCGAGCACGGCGCCCCAAAGACTCCCCGTGCCGCCCACCACGAGCATCGCCAGAGTGGCAAAGGTGAGATCGATGTAGACCTGACCAGTGCTGATGCTTCCGAGCTCGTGTACGAAGAGTGCACCCGCGAATCCGGCGATAGCTCCGCTGATGGTGAAGGCAATGAGGCGGTGTTGAAAGATCGAGATCCCGATCCCCTGCGCCGCCACGGCGTCCTCCCGAGTGGCTCGCAACAACCGGCACGAACGCGTGCGCTGGTACGCGAAGGCGACCGCGATCGCCACACCAAGGCCTAATGCCCCCATTACCAGAGTCGTGGTCACCGGCACCAGCACCACCGGCATGACGCCCGGACCGATCTTGTCCCAGTAACTGAGGACGTCGTAGGTGATCTCCAACACGGCGAATGTTGCGATACCTGCACTGAGCCCGCTCAAGCGCAACAGGACAACACCCACCAGAAGCGCGAACAGGGCACCCAGGCCAGCACCAAGCAGCAACGAATCGAAATTGGAGATCTGCGTGGTGCCGAGGAACTTGAACAAACTCGGCATGTTCGCCTGTCGCGAGAGTGTTGGGCTGGTGAGGATGCCCGCGGCAAAGGCCCCCACGGCGACGAAGCTGACCTGGCCGAATGACATCACCCCGGAGTTACCGGTGAACACGTACAACGCCACGACGATGGTGGCGGTCACGAGAATGTTGGTCACGTTGCCCTGCTGGGCTATCGACATGGTGCTGCCGTACACGGTGACGATGGCGACCGCGGCGAGTGGGCCGACCAGCTCGGCCACGAGACGAAACTTCGATCTCATACTCTCTCCATGTTCGAGCCCTTGGGGGTGAAGAGGCCCGCCGGACGCACCACGAGCACGACGATCACGAACATGAAGGTCAACATGGGGAGAAAGACGAGCAGTTCCTGGGGAATGATGGCCCCGAGCAGGGAGTTCACGAAGCCGACGACAAATCCTCCGGCGGTCGCTCGTCCCAGGCGGTCGATACCTCCAAGCACCGTCCCCACGAGGCCAAGGGTGATGAGATTGAACCCTAAGGTCGGGGTCACCAGTGGGGTCTGGACCGTAAACAAGATGGCGACCATCGCGGCGCTCACGCCTCCGAACACGAACGCCAGGGTGACGACCCGATCGATCCGCACACCTACGAGCCGCGCCGTGCGGAAGTCTTCGGCGGTGGCGCGCATCATCACTCCGATCTTGCTACCGTAGAGGACCAGAACGAGGACGGCAAAGAAGATCCCTCCGACAGCCATCTCGACGAGGGTTATCCACCTCAGTCCAATGTCGCCTCCCACAACGAGATTGTTGAGCGAGGAAAGCATCGACACCGGTTGTCCATTCGTGCCAAAGACAATGGTCCAGACCCCCTCCAAGGCGTAGCTCAGGCCGAAGGTGACAATCAGGGTGGTCAGGGCCGACGCACCGCGAAGCGGACGAAAGATGATCACCTGGATGACTAGTGACATGGCCACGCACAGCGCAATGCAGAAGACAATTCTCACGACGACAGGAAGATCCCGGGTCATCCACAGCGAGTAGGCACCGAGCGCGATGACCTCTCCCTGGGCCAGGTTCACCTGACGAAGCACGCCGAACACGAGACCGACCGACACGGCAACCAGTCCGTAGACAACGCCCAGCGATACGGCATTGACGAGATGGCCGATCCAACTCATACGTGCGCGCCCCGGTTCAAGGCGCTGCTCATCTTCAAGGCTCTAGTCATCTCCCGAAGTATGCCGCCATCAAGGACTCGGGGTCCTCACTCGTTCCCTCGGTCACCTCGAGGCGGATCTCTCCGTCGGACAGAACATAGCCACGCTCGCAAAAGTCGGTGGCCCGCTGGGCCCGCTGTTCGACCAACAGGATGGCGACGCCCACCGCTCGTATTCGCTCCAGGGCCTCGAACACCGCGTCCACAGCCACCGGCGCCAGTCCGAGCGAAGGTTCGTCGAGCAGGAGGAGGTCCGGATCCGAGAGCAACGCTCGCGCGATGGCCACCAACTGTTGCTGGCCACCGGAGAGTAACCCTGCGCGTCGCGAAGCGAACTCTCCAATGATCGGGAACAACTCCGCAACCCATCGCTCATCGATCCGGGGCGTTCTGCCCCGACGGCGAGCCAACATTCCCAAGGCCAGATTGTCCTTAACCGACATGGTGTCAAAGAGGTGGCGGCCCTCTGGAACCATCGCCACACCGAGGTGCGCCAATGCCTCGGGTTGTAGGCCTCGGGTCGATGTACCGCGCAGGAAAACNNACAGACCGCTTCGCCCTCGTTCACCTCAAGGGTGACGTTCTTGACCGCAACCACACGGCCGTAGGTGACCTGGAGACTGTCAAGTCTCAGCAACGGGATCACTGCACCACACCACGCAAACTCGGACGCACGATCATGGGGCTTGGCTGGCGGCGAGGTTCTCGACCCCTGCCTCGCCAAGATAGGCAGACACCACGTTCACGTTCTGACGAATCTCATCCGAGGATCCCTCGGCGAGGACTTTACCGTAGTCCAGTACCACGACTCGGTCGCTCAAGTTCAGCACGAAGTCCACGTTGTGGTCGATGAGAACGATGCCGGCTCCGCTCTCCTTGATCGCCCATTCGATGACCAGCCCGAGCTGGGTCAATGAACCTTCGGGCAGCCCGGCGGCCGGCTCATCGAACATGAGATACCTGGGCGCGGCCGCTACCGCGCGTGCGACGCTCACGTGTTGCTGGTCCCCGTGGGAGAGTTGGGCGACTGGCACATCAGCCACCTTCTCGAGGTCAAGCGCCGCCAAAAGCCGGGCGGTGGTGGAACGTGCCTTGCGTTTCGATACCCGTACCGCAATCGCCCCGAGCTCAACATTCTCTCGTACTGTCAATCCCGAGAAGAGACGCCCGTGCTGGAATGTCCTTTCCAGTCCGAGCCGTGCCCGTCGATGCGGAGCAAGGCGAGTGATGTCACGTCCGTCGAGATGGACCGAGCCTGTGACAACTCCCGTGAAACCGGTGAGCACGTTGAGAAGGGTCGTCTTACCGGCACCGTTGGGCCCGATCAGGCCGACCACCTCACCGCGATTCACCGAGAAATTCACCTGGTCCAGCGCGCGCACACCGGCAAAGGCCACCGACACCCCACTGCAGACGAGGCGGTCCGTGGCCACCGGGATCCTGGTGGCAGGTGCGTCCTCCACCGGCTCGTCCGCGAGGTGACTCATGGCCTCACCCTTCTTACTGCGTCGAGGTGTCTCACACGGATCACCAATCTGTCGTCCCTCGTCGGTCCCTGCCGCCGGATCGCCGTCGTCTAGGAGCCCAGGGGGCCGGGCGACAGCATCTGGACGAAGTGCGGCTTGCCGTTGGTGACCTCGATGATCCGGTACGGGCGTCCGACCACGGTGTGCTGGGTGGGCGTGAAACTCACCGATCCCGAGATCGTGCTGACCTTGTGGAACTTCGCCATGATGGCGGCGAGCTTCGTGCCGTTAAGGCTCCCGTGGTTGCGCTGGATGGCGAGCACGATTCCCTGCACGGCCGACGGGCCCGTGACGAACCCACCGGTGAGCGGGGTCTCCCCCTTGGCGCTCATCTTCGCCTCGAGGGCGCGAACCGGAGTACTCGGGTCATCGCCGAACACCGACGCGAAGGTCGCCCACCAAATGTTGTTGGAGACCGTGGGGCTGGTCGGCTCCCAGAACCCACCGTCCATCGACCACAGGCCCACGAGGGGCTTGGTGTTGCCCGCCGTCCTCAGCGCCGTGACGAAGGTCGGCAGGTCGGGCGTCGTGGTCGCGCAGAGCACGGTGGCGTCGGCACCCGACGTCGCGACGTTGCCCGCGACCGCGGCCGCGGTGCCATCACCCGTGGTGAACGAACTCTGCGAGACGACCTGACCGCCGTCCTTGACGAAGGCCGAGGAGAAGTCCTGGCACGCAGTCACGAAGTAGGCCAGCAACTTGTCGGTCACCACGGTGGCGGTCTTCCAGCCGTGGTTGATGAGGAGCCGGGCCAGCACGGCGCCGTCGGACTGCGGCGCGTTACCGAAGCTGAACGCCAACTTGCCCGCCGAGCCAAAGAGCGATGGGCCCATCTGGTCCGTGCCGATGCACGGCGCCACGGTGAGCACCTTGGCGGCGAGGCCGACCTGGATCGCCGGGGTGGCGTAGTTGACGTCGCAACTGACCCACAAGACTTTGGCGCCCGCGGCGATCGCCGCGAGGGCGTCCGAGCGGGTCAACGCCGCATTCAGTTGGTCGTTCCAGACCTTGAACTCGATCTTGCGCCCGCCGACTCCGCCGGTCGCGTTGAGCTGACTGACGTAGATCTTGGCCGCCTGCAGCGCCGGGAGGTCGAAGGGCTTCATCGTGTTCGTCTCGTCGATCACCGCACCGATGATGATCGGCTTCTTCGCGGTCGAACTGCTCGCCCCCGATGTCGCCACGGCGAAGCCCGACGAAACGAGCGCCAGGCTCAGCGCCATCGCGACTATGCGCCCGTACCTTGCACCATGCTTATGACTGTGTCCCATTCCACGCCCCCCAAAAATAGATTACGGATACTATCGCTCATAAATTATCAAATGTCAAGTCCAAATTCCCCAGTTCGAGACAGCCCCGAGTGACGTCACTCTGATCACTCCAAATACTGACGCACCGGCTCGCTCTGTGGAAATTCCAGTCAGTGTATCCCAGGTTAAAGT
>PLHD01000030.1 GCA_003138815.1 Acidimicrobiaceae bacterium
GGCTTTACAGACCGGTGCCGAACGGTAGATCAGTGCCCCTCCTTCAATGAAGAGTCCAGTATCCAGTTCAGTCGGCCCTGGTGTAAGCAACGGTTCTCCGGGCGGTGGTCCTTGAGCCGCAGTGCCAGGACAGAGAGGATTGACGGTCAGGGTCAAGAGCTTCGTAACCTGTCCTGGGCGAGCACTTTGTCTACGAATCGTCTGAATCCGGGGCATCCGTGCCGATGCACCTATCAGCCGCAACCGACAGCCGGATTTCTTGGCTTCACTGCGTGCCGCGGTGACCGTCAACCCAATCATTCGCGGAGCGTGGCAGGAAGAACGGCTGGAGGAAGCCGCAGAACTTGATGCCGTGGCGACCGTCAATGGCAGAAAGGCCACCAGAACCGACGCTACCAACGACCATCTCAGTGGCTGCCTCACGGCCACACTTTAGTTTGTGGATACACCAATCACCTCTTGAATCGCACCAGGTCTGGTACCGACCGTGACGCATACGAGGCGACGAATTCCCGTGCACCCCTGCTCGCACCTTCAATGGGATTCGAACCCTGCCGCCACCTTGAAAGGGTGAAGGTCCTTTAGGGTCAGCCGGAGGAAAAGGATTGATCAGGAGGTATTTCTTGTGCCTAATTTCTTACTTATCTTGAACGCGGACACTCCGCGGGCACCAGGGTCGCGAGGCCTTTACTTTCAAGTCAATGTGCGAATTAAACCAGGGCGATGACAGTTGCCGATAAGAAGATGAACGGCACGTCCTGACACCGTGCGAGTTATGGAAGAGTAATGGAAGATTACGTGCAGTCGAAGTCGCGCTGAACATCTGGCGTAGTTAACGCCAACGTTATTGATCGATGTCCGACGACGCGTCCATTGGCCTTGTCTCGAGTAAACAAGGAGCAATCATGAAGGTAGTCATTACGGGTGCTCACGGCAAGGTCGGTCGCGCTGCGACCCAGGCACTGCTTGACGCGGGTCATGAGGTGCTCGCGACCGATCTGACTCGGCCGGGATTCGAACGAGAGCCCGAGGGAACGGCGCGGTACCAAATGGCCGATCTCACCGACGCCGGCGAGGCATTCGCCGTCATTCGTGGGGCTGAGGTTGTCGTGCATTGCGCCGCTATTCCCGAGCCGTCGGGCAACCCGCCGCAAGTGGTGTTCCGCACCAACCTGATGGCGACGTTCAACGTTCTCGAAGCGGCCGTCCGCTTCGGGGTGAAGCGTTTCGTGAACATCTCGAGCGAGACCGTGCCCGGGTTCTTCTTTCCCGAACGCGACTTCCTTCCGGACTATGCGCCGGTCGACGAACTCCACCCGGTGCACCCGCAGGATCCGTATGCCCTGTCCAAGCACTTCGGTGAGCAACTGATGAACGCGGCCGCCGAACGCTCGGATATCCGGTGCATCTCGTTGCGCCCGAGTTGGGTCCAGAACGAAGACAACTACGAGCAGAATCTCGGCCCCCAGGTGCGCGATGCCTCGGTGTTGAGCCCCAACCTGTGGAGTTACATCGACGTCTACGACCTTGCCGACGCGATCGTGTTGGCCGCGGAGTCGCAGCTCCCCGAACACGAGGTCTTCTACATCGCGTCGCCGGACAACGTCGGGGGAAGGAACTTCGGCGAGATTCTGCACCAGTACTACGGGGACAAGATCGAACTGCGACCCACCTCGCGTCCAGACGCGTCGGGTATCTCCAGCGAGAAGGCCAAGCGGATGCTCAACTGGACGCCGAAGCGGTCCCGGAGGGACTACCTGGACGCCAACGGAAAAGCGCTTTTGCGCGACTGAGAGAAGATCGTGCTGCGTGCACGATCAGGTCTCGGCCGGCCGGCAGCAACCCAATCTTTGGCGTGGACGAGGGGGGACCTGAGAACTCCTTGAGGCCCCCCCTTCGGTGACCAGTTGAGGTCCTTTTGTACCGAAACGTCTCCGGCGACCCGAACCGTAGCGTTTGCAAACGCGCATCGAAGACAGCCGCACCCAATGGCCCCGGCTGGCGACGCAACTCTTGAAGAGGAGTGAGCGACCAGAACGGGAGAAGGGTGCACAGCAACATGCAAGTTTGGATGGAGATTCGCAGAATAGTACTTGTCGAAAAGGTATCGAGGCGTCAGATTTGCCGCGACTACGGCCGCAGGGATGGCTGGTCCCTGCAAGGAACGTGGGCGAGTATTTGGAGAGGTCGGCGCTCTTCGGCAAGTATTGGCGGAGCAGTTCGATCGTATTCCTTCGCTCACGAATCGTTGGTGACTTTCCACCAGCGCCCCTTCGATGGTCTGATTGGCTACTCCAACTGAGATCCCACGGGCTCGATGTGTCGCGCGGCGACAACCGCGATCGCCGCAAGCCCCACGAGGACACCACAGACCTGAACCACAGTCAGGGGTTGCCCGAGGATGACCATCGCGGCCACCGCCGCAACGAGGGGGCTTAGGCAGGAGATTGCGGAAGAGACCGATGCCTCGACGTAACGGTGGGCCCAATTCATCACCAAATGTGCACCACCTGGCACGGTCGCCAGCAGGAAGATCCACAGCCAGTCGCCGGCCTCCACGCGACCGAGAGACTGCCCCGACAACAGAACGATCGGTGTTATCGTCACCGCTGCCGTGATTGTCACGCCCGCGGTGTACTCCATGGCGTCATGCATTTGTCGCGCGTGCTTGGCGACGAGCCAATAGGCGGACCAGCACAACAGGGAGCCGACTGCCAGTATGTCGCCGATCAGTTGGTGATGGCTCGTCACTCCGGGACCGAGGACCGCGACCGTGACGCCCGTCATTGCGAGCAGGATCCAAAGGACGTCCCATCGCCCCATTCGTTCACCGAATAGACGACGCGCAGTGATGAGCACGAGCACGGGCTGAAAGGCACCTATCACCGTTGCATCGACGATGCTGGTGAATTTGACGGCGCTGAAGAACATGGCCATATCGCCGGCCAGAAGAACGCCACCGAGCCATGACCCGCGCATCGTGGCCCAGGTCAATTTGCGACCGGAGGCGTAGGCGACAACTAAGAGCAGCGCGGCGCCGAGCCAGAGCCGGTAGAAGGTCAGCACCAACCCTGGGGCGGAGATGAGTACCGCGAAAATCCCCGCGAACCCCCACAAAACGGCAGCGAGACCGGAGGCGCCAAGACCAATCGGTTGACGTCTAGAGGCAGTCAGCCGGGCTATCGGCCCAGAGGCTTTCATTTGAAGCAAGCATACGACGTTCGGAAACCACTTTCGCCAGCGGACCAGCCGTCGTGCAGGGCGTGATTGGCATTGTTGGCTCCACTGTTGATGGCGTGGATCAGCGTCGTGACCGGAACCGTGCACTGACCGCGGGGACCAGTTGAACTTAAACCCTTGACAATGAGAGGGCCAGCAACCCTGAGGAAGTTCGTTGTAAAATATTGCAAGTATCGACAAGGAGCAGGCAATGACATCAGAGGTCCAAGGAGTCGTTGCAATGGCCAAGGGGGAGCCGGTGTCGCTGGTCACTATCGTGGTGCCGGATCCGGGGCCTGGTGAAGTTGTCGTGCGCGTTCAGGCGTGCGGTGTCTGCCATACCGATCTGCATTACCGGGAAGGCGGGATCAACGATGAATTTCCGTTCCTCCTTGGCCATGAGGCCGCGGGGGTAGTAGAAACGGTCGGGCCCGGCGTCTCATCAGTCGAGCCCGGCGATTTCGTCGTGCTGAATTGGCGCGCGGTGTGCGGCGAGTGTCGCGCTTGCCGGCGGAGTCGGCCCTGGTACTGCTTTGCCACTCACAACGCATTGCAGAAGATGACGTTGAGCGACGGGACGCCACTGTCTGCGGCATTGGGGATCGGGGCGTTCGCGGAGAAGACCCTGGTGGCGGCGGGCCAGTGCACGAAGGTGGACCCGAGGGCTCGCCCGGAAGCGGTCGGCCTGTTGGGCTGTGGCGTGATGGCCGGACTGGGCTCGGCCATGTTGACCGGTGAGGTCGGAGCCGGTGACTCGGTGGCGGTGTTCGGCTGCGGCGGGGTGGGATGCGCGGCGATTGCCGGTGCGCGCCTGGCCGGGGCCACGAAGATCATTGCCATCGACCTCGATGCGCGCAAGCTCGACCGAGCCCGCGAGTTCGGGGCCACCGATGTCGTCAACGGCTCGAGTACGGATGTCGTCGCGGCGGTGCGTGCGTTGACCGACGGGAACGGTGCGGATGTCTGCATCGAGGCGGTGGGTAACCCCAAGGCGATGGAGCAGGCCTTCTACGCGAGGGACCTGGCCGGCACCCTGGTGCAAGTGGGTGTGCCCATGCCCGACATGCGGATCGACCTGCCGATGATTGACTTCTTCGGGCGGGGTGGACAACTGAAGCCGAGTTGGTATGGGGACTGCCTGCCGTCACGCGACTTCCCGATGCTGGTCGACCTCTACCTTCAGGGCAGGCTCGACCTCGATCGATTTGTCACCGAGACCATTGGCCTCGGCGACGTCGAGGAGGCATTTCATCGGATGGAGCGCGGAGAGGTGCTGCGGTCGGTCGTGGTGATCTGATGATCGAGTTGGTCACCACCTCGGGCATCTTCTCACTGGATGGGTCGGACTTCGAGGTCGAGAACAACATCTGGATTGTGGGCGACGAACGAGAAGTCCTGGTGATTGACGCCGCCCACGACCATCGCCCAATCGTCGAGGCGGTCGGAGACCGCTCGACGGTGGCCATCATCGCTACCCATGGTCACAATGACCACATCAACGCCGCGCGGTCCCTGGCGGACATACTGGGTGCCCCAATTCTGCTGCACCCCGATGATCTGATGCTGTGGCACGAGGTCTATCCCGACGGCTCGCCCGATGGGTACCTGGCCGACGGGATGACGGTATCCGCCGGCGGCACGTCGCTCGAGGTCATTCACACGCCGGGGCACACGCCGGGGGGATGCTGTCTCTTTGACGCCTCCGGAGGGGTGCTCTTCTCCGGCGACACCCTCTTCAAGGGCGGCCCCGGAGCAACCGGGCGACGCTTCTCCGACTTCGCGACGATCATCGCTTCGATCAGGGACCGGCTCCTCGTCCTGCCCGACGCCACGCGGACGCTGCCCGGTCATGGTGAAGAGACCACCATCGGTGCCGAGGCAGTCCACCTCCCCGACTGGCTGGCCAGAGGCTCGTGACCGTAGCTGATGAAGCTGCGCAGGAAGCGGCGACTGCGCGGCGGGGGAGCTGACGGACCGCTCCCCTCGCGTGCGACGATGGTCATCGTGGACGTCAGCCCAGCGGTGCGCCTTGACGGTGCGCGACGGGGAAACGGGGGGACTGGGTGGCGACCATCATCAGGCTGACCGCCGCCAGTCCGGCCAAGCACAACAGCAGCACCGGATAACTGGCCAAGCGGTCGAGCTCGGCGAGCGCCACGGGGACGGAAAAGCCCACGTAGGTGAGGACGTAGAACACCGCGTTCAATCCGGCCAGGTCGTCGGGGCCTGCGAGACGCTGCACCTCCAACAGCCCGGCGACCAGGCAGAAGCCGTACCCGGCACCGAGTACCGTCGCCGCCACGAGGACCAGCAGTGGGCTCACTAGGTGCGTGGCCAAGGCCGCGAGCAGCATTCCGAGCACGACGATGGCGAGTCCGACCGATGCTCCCCGGGCGTCGTTCTCCTTGTCGAGTTGCCTCGCGATCGGCTGGACGAGTACCCCGGCCGCCAAGGTCACCCCGGCCACCAAGCCGGCGAAGGCGATGCCGAGCCCGTGGGTTCGGCCGCTGACGACGGAGGGGAGCACGGCGATCGAGACGTTGCTCGCGGCAAATACCCACGGGGCGAGCGGCACTACCACGGTGAGGAACCGGGGGTGTCCCGCTCTCGGGACCCTCAGGCGCGACAAGAGACCGGGGCCGGAGTTCTTCTCGTGGCGAACCGTCTCGGGCACTCTCCACAGTCCGGGTAGTACGAGTGCCATCACCGCCAGGTGCGGGAGGTAGGCGGCCACCAATGGTGCGGGGCCCCATTGGGCGAGGAGACTTGCTGCCACCGGCCCGAGGCCGAAGCCGGCGGAGAGGGCGATGGCCGCCCGTCGCGCTCCCGCCTGCTCATCGGCGGCGAGGTCGTACGGGGGGACCGAAAGCTCCTTCACCCAGGCCGTACCAGCTGCGAGGACCGCACCGCTGGCGACGCCGGCGACGAAGCGTCCGGCGCCGAGCATGAGAACGGAGTGCGAACCGACCACCAGCATCAGCGTCGCCACCAACGAGACGATTGCGGCTGGTCGGATCACCACACTCCTGCCCCAACGGTCCGATGCGGGTCCCCCGAGAAGCAGCGCGGGGACCAGGCCGAGGGCGTAGATGACCAGAAGGACTTCGTTGGTCCTGATGGTGAGGCCAAGGTACCGGTGGTACGCGACGAGCATGGACGCGAACTGGTTGGCACCCCAGCCGACCCCGAACATCGCTGCGGCCACCATCAACCAGTCGCGCCGCACCCCGACCNNGGTCGGGGTGCGGCGCGACTGGCTCTGTCGGGACGTTTGACCCGGTGAAATTGGTGCTGCCCGCTTCACTTGATCGGTCCCCTCGTTTAGCGCGGGGTCAATTAGCGCCTGTAACCCAGGACATCGAAGTCCCCACGGTNNCTGGTCCACCCAGGACATCGAATCGGTAAGACGGGCCCGCAACTGCTGCGGGAGTCTCGGCCGGGGTCACACGCGTCTGCTCGCTACTGGCGCGGCGCGCTACCGTCGCGGCCGGACGAAACGGCGCCGACTTTGAGCCACTGCCGCTTAATTGCCGCGTGGAGTCTGTCACTAAGTTCTTCATACGTATCTCCTTTAGGGATCCATGTTGCATTCGTGTTGTATGCATGATACCACAAGGGAATTCGGGTAGCAACGAGATATGGACCATGCGGCTGAAACAACCAGCGTCTCCTCGCTGGCTACCGAAGGAGCCCGGCTCGATCGCCCACAGAATGGTCGCCGCCGGCCCCCAAGGGCAAAGTCGCTCTATCCATCGTTGCCCCGTCGATGAAGGGCTCCGACGGTGCGGCGTCGCTCGGTGGAGCGAGCATGATGGGGTGATGGCATTGCGCGCTGAGTCCGAGTCGGCTACCAAACGGGTGTACGGGTGGACGCGCTCGCGGATCTTGGACGGCACATTCGCTGGGGGGACACTGCTGAGCGAGGGCGAGGTTGCCGAAGCGGTGCGGGTGTCGCGCACTCCGGTTCGCCAGGCGTTCTTGCAGTTGGAAGCTGAGCACATGCTCGAGCTCTATCCCAAGCGGGGCGCGTTGGTGGTGTCGGTGAGCATGACGGAGTTGCGTGAGGTGCTCATGGCCCGCGGGTTGATCGAGCCGTGGGCGGCAGCAGCGGTGGCTAAACGTGCGGATCGCTCCCATACCGTCGCCGCGCTACGCAAGCTAATAGCGCAGATCTCCGAGACGCGGACGCGCGCGGATGACCGAGCCTTCCAGGAGGTTGACCGCGAGTTCCATCAGTGCCTGCTGGCGGCGGCGGGCAACGGGTTGCTGACTGCCTTCTACTCGTCGCTACGAGACCGCCAGTTGCGCGCTGGCTCGCTGGCCCTGCAGAACAACCCGGGCCGGGAATCTGAAATCATGGCCGAGCACGTGATGATTGTGGATGCCATTGAGCGCGGTGATACCGAAGCGGCCGCCGCAGCCATCGCTGCGCACGTGGACGCCACGGCGCTGGAATTGGGTCTGGCCCCGCTCAGTTGATCAATTGCCGTCGGGCTCCTTCGATGTCCGGTGGCACTTCGAGCTGTTCAGGCGTCAGCGTGAAACGAACCAACTGACCTGACACATAAAGCGACATCAGCCCCCTGCTCATTCCTACTGGTTATTTCGCGCCACTTGAAACCCCTAAGGCGTTAGTTTGCTGCTTACCGTCGCGTGCGCAACCATGCTCCATTGTTGACGCCGATGACGCGCTCGTCCGTCAAAGGGGAACTCGACGCCAGCGCTTCTTCGTCATCGCCAATGCGGAAGGGTTCGCCCGAGAAATTGACGACGCAGCGAAAGTCAGGACCACGTTGTAAGACGAGGACGCCCGTTGGGCTGGGTTCCCAAGTGATGGCCCACTCGTCATCGTTGAAAATGGTCGAGCGCAACGCCAGAACTGACCTAAAGAAGTGCAACGTTGACGATGCGTCGTTGAGCTGCGTAGCCACACTCACGTCGGCCCAACTTTGCGGCTGAGGCAACCAGGTTTCATGACGTGAACTGAAGCCGAGGGAAGGACCTTCCTTCTCCCACGGTAGTGGTACGCGACAACCATCTCGTCCGAGTTGTTGTTTGCCGGTGCGGAAGTAAATAGGATCTTGCAGTTTGTCCTCGCGAATGTCCATGACTTCCCAGAGACCCAGTTCTTCGCCTTGATAAATACACGCTGAACCCGGCAGTGCCAACGCCAGCAAGTACGCGGCCCGGGCACGCTCGTGTCCGGTCGGCGTGACGTCGCCCAGCACGCCCTCGGCGGGACCATCTTGTGAGTAGCGCGACACCGTGCGCTTCTCGTCGTGACTCGAAAGCGTCCACGTCATCCACGAATGACGCTCGAAGCACGCGCCGTGCAGCGTGTTGATCATTTGACGAAACGCGTCGGCGTTCCAGACAATCTTGGACAGGTCGAAGGACAGTGTTGACTGCAGTTCGTCGCGGCGCAGATAACGGGCTAGTCGATCAACGTCACGCACCACAACTTCGCCGACCAGGAACTTCTCGGTCGGGTACTCCCGGGCCACGCGGCGCCACCGTCGGAGGACGTCGTGCACGCCCTCGGCGTCAAAGAACGGAACGGGACCCCAAATGTCGGGTCGGTACAAGTCGTCGGGCGCAAAGCCCATGTCGCGGTAATCATCGTCCTTGCCTATTGCCGACACGGCGTCGAGTCGGCAACCGTCAACGCCTCGATCAAACCAGAACCGCAGAATTTCGTCGAATTGTGTCAGCACTTCTTCGTTCTTCCAGTTGAGATCAGGTTGGCTGGAGTCGAAGAGATGGAAATACCACTGACCGGGCGTCCCGTCAGGATTCTGGGACCGGGTCCACGCGGACCCGCCGAAGATGCTCTTCCAGTCGTTAGGAGGTTCGTTCCCACCCTCACCTTGGCCATCTTTGAAGTAGAACCAGTCGCGTTCCTTTGAACCTTCGCAAGAGGTCAGTGCCGATTGGAACCATGGGTGCTGGCTTGAACAGTGATTCGCGACGAAGTCGAGAACGACCCGCAGCCCCAGTTCGTGACTCGCGTTAATCAGGTTTTGGACGTCCTCGAGTGAACCAAAGAGGGGATCGGTGTCGACATAATTTCCGACGTCGTAGCCGCCGTCGAGCATCGGTGAGGCGTACCAAGGGGAAATCCACACTGCATCGACGCCGAGTTCTTTGATGTAAGGCAAGCGACTGATCAGTCCAGCGATGTCGCCCACACCGTCGTCATTGGCGTCGGCGAAACTTCTCAAGTAGACCTGGTAGAGAACTGCTTTGTGCCACCACTTCAGCGACGGCTCGGTGTCGACGTCAGGCGAGACGACGTGCCTCGGTAAGTGAACCGACTCGAGAATTCGTGTGTGCGCTTCTTCTTCGACAATCATAAATCTTCCTTTTGATCTGAATTATTGCAACACATTGACTGTCACAAAATCGAACTGGGTACACCCAACGAAGCGTCGACGCATCGCTCCGTCCCTGAAGCTTCGAACTCGTTGCACCTCGCAATGAACGGGCCTTGTCTTCAGTAACCACCACCACCAGAACATTGCAAGCACGTGAGAAGTTCGGCTGTACCTGACTTGACACTGATGTTAGTGCTCTGTATTATGCCATGGAACCGGTTCCGAATTGGGAATGAAGTGCCGGATTCCTTGGGGGGAAGTTGCTGTGAGGAAGCGTACGATCAGTATCGCCACCGTGGCCGCGGAGGCTGGAGTAGGCGTCGGCACTGTTTCGCGCGTACTCAATGGCAGCAACCAGGTCAGCGAGGCGACTCGCAGTCGTGTCCTGAACACAATGGAGCGCCTCGACTACCGTCCACTACGCAGCGCCTCGTCGCTCTCCAAGGGGCGCACCGATGCCGTGGGCATTCTCGTGTCGGTAATCTCCCGACCCTCGGTCATGGCGCGCCTGGTTGGCGTGATTGATGTCCTGAGCGACGCGGGCCTCGATGCAGTGGTGCTCAACGTTGAGAATCGGGCGCAGCTCGATCGCCATCTTTCCTCCATCATCGATCAGCGTCGCGTCGACGGCATTATTTCGATCTCACTTCGCATTCCCGAAGAGCGCGTGACGCGCATCAGGAAACTCGATATTCCACTCGTGCTCGTCGACAACAGTCTTCCTAATCTTCCCTGCGTCTACATCGACGACGTTGCGGGCGGCAATATGGCCACGAAGCACCTCCTATCGCTTGGCCACCGGCGTGTTGGATTTATTGGTGACAACAAGCACACTGGCTTAGGTATGTCCTCGTCGGAAGACCGCTACGCCGGCTATCTGATGGCCCTAGAAGCGGCCGGCATTGAACCTGACTTCGACCTCGTGGCGCGCGGTCCCCACTCTTCGGAAGCTGCCGCGGCTCTCACCAGCGCACTGTTCGAGCTAGGTAAGCATCGCCCAACCGCGATTTTTGCGAGCTCCGACACGCTGGCCGTGGGTGTGATCAAGGCGGCGCAACATCACGGACTGAAGATTCCCGATGACTGTGCCGTCATTGGTTTTGACAATCTTGAAATTTCTTCCATTCTCGACATCTCTACCGTGAACCAGCCGCTGCTGGAGTCCGGGATCAAGGGAGCGTCGAAGATGGTCTCGCTGCTCAATGGCGAGATCGCAAAGCCTCATCGAGAGGAACTTTCTCTCGATGTTGTCCCCCGAGGAAGTTCCTTGGGGATCCAGAGGAACCATCCCACCAAGCTCTACGGCGTCGTGGAGGGCCCTAACGGCCTCCAGATTCTTCAGGGGGGAGAGGAGCTGGTCTCATGAAAGAGATAATTACAACGAAAAGGGGAGTAATGAGCAAGAACTTACTTGGGAGGGTGAAGGCGTCTCGCAAGGCTCTGATAGCCACCGTCGCTTTGACGACCATGGCCGGTCTGTCCATCATTGTGTCGAATGGACCCGCCTTGGCGGCGACGCCGAAGAAGATCGGCGGTTCAGTGTCGATATGGGCCGAGTGGACCAGCACGGAGCAGCAGGACTTCAAGGCGGTACTGCAGCCCTTCGAGGACTCGACCGGCATCACGGTTCACTACACCGGCAAGGGCAGCAACATGGATACGGCGCTCGACGCGGCAGTGGCCGGCGGTGCGCCGCCCGCGGTCGCCCTGGTTCCGGATCCCGGCACCCTGGACACCCTCGCGGCCAAGCACGCCATCAAGCCGCTGGCTTCGGTTATTGGCAGTGAGGCGAAGAACTACGGGACCGCCTGGAGCGGCTTGGCCACCTACAAGAAGAAGCTGTACGGAGTCTGGTTCAAAGCTGCCAACAAGAACACCGTCTACTACAACCCGGCCGTGTTCGCGGCTGCGGGTATCACGTCGACGCCGACCACGTGGTCGCAGTTGCTGGCGGACGAGACGACGATTGCCAACGGCGGCACCTACGCTCCGGTCTCCCTGTGCACCGACATTGGATGGCCCGTCGCCGACCTCTTCCAGAACCTGTTCTTGAAGTTGAACGGCGCGGCCGCCTACGACAAGCTCGCGGCCCACACGATGAAGTGGTCGAGTTCCGACGTGACCAACACGTTCGCCGAAATGGCTCAGATGGTCGGTACCGGCGGTACAAACCTGCTCGGCGGCATGAAGGGCGCTCTGGCCGACGGCTCGTGGCCGGACTGCACCACCAGCGTGTTCCCGTCATCGGGCTTGCCGACAGCCGCGATGGTGTTCGAGGCTGACTTCACCACGACGAACGTTCCGTCGAATTACACTCCAGGTAGCGGTAGCTCGTGCACGCTGAGCGCGAAGGCCTCGCCGTGCTACGACACGTTCAACTTCCCGGCTCCTTCCGGTAGTGCCTACACGGGTGACATCCAGGGTTCGGGTGACGTGGCGATGTTGCTGAAGTCGAGTCCTCAGTCCAGGGCGCTGATCAAGTACTTGGCTTCGCCGGGCGCGGCTGACATCTGGGCCAACCTTGGCGGGTTCGCCTCGGCCAACAAGAAGGTGCCGCTCAGTTCGTACCCGGACACCGTTGCCCGGGCCGACGCCAAGGCCTTGACCTCCGCCAAGGCCTTCGTGTTCAGCCTCGACGACTTGCAGGTTGGCTGGGAGCCGCAGTTGTGGGCTGACATGCTCAACGTCTTGCAGAACCCGGCGGCGTCCAACGTCACAACCGTTGAGGCTCTCATGGACCAGCAGGCGACGACAGCACTCGGCCACTAGCCCAACAAGAGCTGCCACGCGAAGGGTTATCGTGAGCTTGAGAGATTCGCGCGGCGCGGAGAGCCCGTCCACCCCNNGGGGTGGACGGGCTCTCCGCGCGAGGGGCTCACGTCGTGACGTCGGTAGTTGTCGAGGGCCCGAGGGTCGCCGCACCGAGAGCCTCGCACCGGCGCGGCTGGTGGCGCAGGAACTGGGTCTCCCTGGCGTTTCTCGCGCCGGGAGTTATTTGGCTCCTGGCAATCGTGGTCTACCCGACCATTGCGACGATCAGGTTCAGCCTCTATGACGAGACGGCGACGAAGTTCGTCGGGCTTCACAACTATGCGTCGGTCTTTTCGACAGACGCGATTCTGACCGCGTTCAAGAACAACATCATCTGGGTGCTGGTCTTCCCATTCTTCGTCACCTTCATTGGTCTGATGGTCGCGGTGCTCACCGAGCGCATTCGCTGGGCCACGGCCTTCAAGGCCGTCATCGTGATGCCGATCGTCTTCAGCACCACCGCCTCGGCGCTGGTCTGGCGCACTATTTTCGACCTCGACCCCCATATTGGTGTCGTCAACGCCATCGAGCAGACGGTGAGCGACTGGTTCTCGACGCCGGGGGCGTATCCACTCAACTCCGCGATCGGCCAAACGGCCGCGTCCCTGGCCTCATTCAACGCGACGGGGGGGCCGGGGGGCACACTGCTCAGCAAGTCCGCGGTTCATCCGGGCGGCACGGTGATGATGGGCCTGACCAGAGTCAGTGCCGTCACGCTGCAAACACTGGGAGCGCAGACGCCGTTGGCGCCGCAGAAGATGGCGGGTGGGATCGCCGGACTGGTGTGGAACGATTTCTCGCCGCTGCAGACGTCCAATACGACGACGATCGTGTCGGACGAGCACGGGCTTCCAAATCTGCGACTCTCCCTCGTCAGTTCGACAGGATCCAGCGTCGCCTCGACCGTGACCAACTCGAGCGGCGACTTCAGCTTCTCGCACATCGCGCCGGGCAGTTATCACGTGGAGATACTGGGTTCAAACTTCCAGAACGCGTTCGTGGGCACCTTCTGGCTCGGAGCGCAGTCGATTACGCCGACCAGCGGCCTCAATCAGACCGCCCAGTCGCTGCTGAGCGTTCCCTTGATCGACCTTGCGATGATCATCTCCTACATCTGGATCTGGGCCGGCTTCGCCATGGTCTTGATCGGCGCCGGCCTCGCCGCGCTCAACCGTGAGGTCCTGGAGGCCGCGGAGATCGATGGCGCCACCGAGTGGCAGACACTACGGCGAGTGACGATTCCGATGCTCGCGCCAGTGTTGACGGTGGTATTCGTTACCATGGTCATCAACGTGTTGAAGGTCTTCGACATCATCTTGAACATGGCTCCGGGGTCCTCCCAAGGTCCGGCCACCACGCTGGCCCTTTCGATCTACAACGATGGCTTCACCGGGGGCATCCACTCGGGTGTGGCGAGCACCATCGCGGTGATTCTGTTCATTCTGGTCATCCCGGCCATGTTGTGGAATCTGAAGAAAATCAAGGGGGGAAACTCGTGACGATCGCCGCCCCAGTGAAGGAGAGGAGAGTTGTGGGCCTGGCGAAGCGACTCCGTCTCTCGAAGGCCGTGGTGAATGTCATCCTCGCACTGGTGGCCATCTTCTGGCTGGTTCCGACGATCTCGCTCCTCGTCATCTCGCTGCGCCCGGAGTCGCTCTTTGGTGTCTCGGGCTGGTGGACGGTCTTCACCACTCCCTCGCAACTCACCTTTGGCAACTACGCCACGATCTTTTCCCAGGGGTTCGCCACGGGTGGCGTGTTGGACTCCCTCCTCACCTCGCTCGAGATCACGATTCCCGCGACGCTGCTGGTCACCCTGATTTCGAGCCTGGCGGCCTATAGCCTCGTGTTCGGCTCGTGGCGTGGTCGAGACATGATCTTCTTGGGAATCGTGGGACTGATGGTCGTGCCGCTCCAAGTGGCGCTGATTCCCGTCGTTCAGTTGTATCGGGAGATGGGCGACCTCTTCGGGCTCAATCCCTACGGGACGATCCCCGGCGTCATCATCTTCCATGTCGCCTTTGGTCTGCCGTTTGGCATCTTTCTCATGCGCAACTTCCTCACCGGCATCCCCAAGGACCTCCTCGAAGCGGGGCGCATCGAGGGCGCGGGCGAGTGGAAGATCTTCTACCGCATCGTGCTGCCCCTTGCCCTCCCCGCGATCGCGTCGCTGGCGATATTCCAATTCATCTGGGTGTGGAACGACCTGTTGGTCGCGCTGGTGTTCCTCGGCGGCAACGTGCACTCACCGCTCACGATCTTCCTCTACGATCAGACCCGGTCGTTGGCGGCGAACTACTGGATCGTGTCCACCGGTGCCGTAGTGTCCATCTTCGTGCCGCTGATCGTCTTCTTCTCCTTCCAGCGTTACTTCGTCCGTGGCGTCCTCGCGGGTGCCGTCAAATGAGTGAGGCCCAATGTCCAGTGTCACCTTGAGGGAACTGACCAAGCAGTACGCCGGTAACGCCGCGCTCTCGCTCGATTCGGTGAGCCTCGACGTGGCCCACGGCGAGTTCGTCTGCCTCGTGGGTCCGTCGGGCTGCGGCAAGACGACCGCGCTGCGCATGATTGCGGGACTCGAATCGGTGACCAGTGGCGAGATCGAGATCGGTGATCGAGTGGTCAATGATCTGGCGCCCCGCGATCGCGACATCGCTCTCGTGTTCCAGAGCTACGCTCTCTACCCGCACATGACCGTCTTCGGCAACATGAGCTTTGGTCTCAAACTCCGCAAGGTCCCCAAGGACGAGATCGACGCGGCCGTCACGGACGCGGCGCGCATACTCGACCTCGAGCAGTACCTCGATCGCAAGCCGGCCCAGCTATCGGGCGGCCAGCGCCAGCGTGTCGCCTTGGGCCGCGCCATCGTACGAAACCCCGCCGCCTTCTTGATGGACGAGCCCCTTTCGAATCTCGACGCCAAGCTGCGGGTACAAACACGCGCCGAGATCGCTCGGTTGCACCAGCGCCTGGGCGCGACGATGATCTACGTGACCCACGACCAGGTCGAGGCCATGACGATGGCCGATCGAATCGCCGTCATCAACCTGGGCAAGCTCGAACAGGTGGGCACACCGCGAGAGCTCTACGAGCGGCCGGCGAACCAGTTCGTCGCGGGCTTCATCGGTTCGCCATCGATGAACTTCGTGCCAATGCACGTCGAGTCGGCTGACGGGGGCATTCGCGTGGTGAGCGCCGGAGGCGACATGGACGTCACTCTCGACGACGCCGAATCGGCGATGATCCGTAACGCTGGCGTGAGCGACGTCGTCCTGGGCGTCCGACCGGAGCATATCGATAACCAGCCGCGAAGTGGCCGCGGCTTGCAATTGCGAGCCTCCGTCGACGTCATCGAGTTTCTTGGTAACGACGAACACGTCCACCTCTCGTCCGGCAGCCATGAGCTCGTCGCCATCGTTGACGCTCGTACGCCGTTGACCATTGGGGACTCTCTGACACTGAGCGCTTCGAGCGAGGCGATTCACCTCTTTCACCCTGAGACGGGCGTGGCGCTGAAGTAGTCGTCGTGGCGATTCGCGTAAGGGAAGGAATTCAAGATTTGGAATCCGATGCACTCTGGCCCCAGGCAGTACTGGCAAAGGTGTCTCACGTTGCTTGGCCGCACAAAGCACCCTACTATCTGCCAAGTTCCGGTTGTGGCAGCGCCACCAACCGCACCGTCCCTCCAGCGCCCCCCTACCCGCCGGCGCTGGAGGATTTCAGACCTACCAAGAGGAGACACCGAACACGAGGCCTCCCCAATGGTTTTGTTCGTGGCGTCTCTGACTCGAGATTGCCGATGCTGAGGGTTTAGTGGGCTGCTTCAGGCCGCAGGACGAAGTCAGATTCGCAGTCCGTCCGGGCGCGCAACAAACACCAGTGACACCTTGAGTCACCGGAGCACCCCACAGCGGTTGTAGTTCAAACTCCT